>NZ_CP042467.1:707500-1332500 GCF_007993755.1 Microvenator marinus | reverse complement strand
TTCTTCCCACTCATCGGTGTCGGGCGCACCTACGGTCGGGATCGGCCGCTCGACTTGTTCTGGAGGAGTGACGGGGGCATTGGAGCCATCCGAGTCATCACCACACGCGACCATGGCTAGAGCTACGAGCGCTGTGGCGTTCCTCACCAGCTCCAGGTGCAAATTGGAACTCTGCATTGACCTTTACGGACGCTCCTACGGAGAAGGTAAAGGTCACGAGCACGGGTGCCGGCCCAATCTGGAAGCGCCACTTGTATCCCCAGCCCACGCCCAACCCCATTTGACCGCCGTAGCGGCCCGTCTCCCATTGAGTCGCACTCCCGGTGGACGCGCGCTCCAGAGCGGCCTTGATGCCATCCCAATCGGGCGCCAAAGTGATGGTCACGGGGGCGGAGGAAGGGTTTGCAAGCGGGTAATTGACCGAAGAAGACTCGGGGTCCATGGGGTCGATAAGCTGGAAGCCCACCATTTCGGCGGTCATGCTGCTATTGGCTTCGGTACCGGGGTTGCGGCCGAGGCGGCTGTCTATGCTGTATGTGGAACGAGCACTTTCGCCATCTGTGCGGTTGCCTGAGTTCACGGCTTCCACGCAGTTGTCTTGAGCACCGCCCATGCAGTTGATCTCGGTGTCGTTATCATTCTTGGAAGAGCCTTGAGTCGCCTTCGATGTAGTTTTCTGAACTCGGCCAAGTGAAGTAACGCTTGACGTTTTCTGTAATCGGCAGGTTTGCCGACTGGGTTGTTCCCTCCGGATTCGGGTCCTTGAGAGGGATCTCGCCAATCTTGTAAGCGTAGAATCTCGATGTGTTATCGGTGCGGCCAAGGGGGAATGTGTAGATCGATGCCTTGAGGTTTTTTGGTCCGTAGTTTGAAGTCGAGCTCAGCCCCTGGTTCCATGCGCCCCCGACGTTTACTCCCTCGACGAATGGATTGAAAGGGTTCTCGTCCGTGAGATTCGCGGTATCCCAACTGATGTCCACCGGTAGGCTCGCATTGAGACGAGAATTTGTGCGAATGGTTAGTGCGCCCCGAGGCTTAATCTCTCCGGGCAAGATGTAGGCTTGGCGCCCAACGGACGGTTCAACGAACTGAAGTTCGCGCGGCTCAGCAAACTCGCGTTGCGCATAGTACGCGATGAGGTCGTAGGTGCTGGTTGCCGAATCGTAGTAGAAGTCCTGCGGGTTCGCAGTCGGTCGAGATCTTGCCCCCGTAGAACATGCCAAATCGAACATCCTCTCCGAACTGGTAGGGAGTTTCGCTATCGATATCCCGTTTGAAGGCCACGCACCGGAACGCATCAACTGAATCACCGGCAGAGTTCTTGTAGGTGTCACTCATCCACGCTGTAATGGTGGATACCTCGGGCACTAGACCAAACCAAAACTCCGCCCAAAACTCGATCACGTATTCGTTCGTCGGAAAGATGAGCTCTCCGTTAAACTCGCGCGAGGTGTAGAAAGCATCGCCAAGGATTTGGAGTATAGCAGTCTCGAATTGGGTATCGATCGTATTCGATGCTCAAGCCGTTGAAGACGGAGTCATACCAAGAGTTAAAGCCGCCTTTCATGACCACTTCGGGGGCTTCAGGGGCTTCGACACACTGCATGTCCAGGTTTCGTCTTGCACGGCCGTGACACTGGGCTGGAATACACGCGGTGCGGGTTTCAAGCTCCACAGTTTCCTTGGCAGGCTGAGAGCACCCGAGCTCCACAGCGCAGCCTCAACGTGTCTGAACGTGTCTGGCGGGCCGGGCGCGTCCAGCACGATCGCGCGCATGGTGGTCATGGTCTCTCCCTCGTTGATTTGTCGAACATCGCCGCCGCTCACGCCTCGAACAGGAACTGGTCGAACCGCTGCCCGCGGTTCGGGCCAGCCCGGCCACGCGAGCCCCGTCGAACTTGTAGCAGTGTTCGGTGCGCACCTGCTCGCCCGACGACCTGACCGGCGATGCAGAACGACAAGGAGCGCATGGCGCGGAGGTGCATCTCCACCCGATGACCCTCGGGGAGCCTGTCGGGGGCGGCATCTTCCAGGAAATCACCGACCAGGAAATCATCGACGATGGAGGTCACCGCGAGGTCTGGCAGCAGTCGCCGGAGGGCGACCTCTACCACCTCGACCCGCACGACGACGAGCTCGACCTCTGGGTGTTCCGGCTCGGATACCGTGAGGGCAGCGTTGATCTCGTGAATGGCTGTTTTGCGCTTGCGAAACGCGACCTCGCCTTGTACACTTGTACAAACAACACCGCAAGTCAGCCAAAAGCATGGAGACTTGTTGACGTAGAGTTTATACGCATGACCAAGACAATCGCCAGCGACACCGACACGCACGTGCTGATGGCAGCTGCTAAGCTCTTCCGCGAACATGGGGTTGTCGGCGCCTCGATACGGGCCATCGCAGACGCCGCCGGTGTGCTTCCGGGCAGCGTCACCTACCGCTATCCGACCAAGGAAGCGCTCGTCGTTGCACTCATGCAGCGTGCGGTCGCGGACATCAGCGTCCGCGTGTTCGACGCGATCGAGGTGTCGAGCGATCCAGTCGAGCGGCTGCGGCTGGCGATGAGGGTCCACCTGCGAACACTGCTGGACGGGGACGACGCCGTGTTCGTTCTGCTCTTCGACTGGCAGCGGTTGTCGCCGCAGAGCCGGGCCGCTCTCGCGCAGGAACGACGTCGCTACGAGTCGATCTGGGAGGGGCTCATCTACGCCGCGGCGGCGAGTGGACAACTGGTCGAGGGGCTCGATCTTTCGCTCGTGCGCAAGTTCGTGTTCGGAGCCGCAAACTCGGTCGCCTTCTGGTACCAGGCTGGGGGCCCACGCACCCCAGAGGAGATCGCCGACGCTTTCTCTGCGCTGATCGGCCTGGGGGCCCTGTCCGAACGCTCGCGCCCTCATCCCAGCGTCGAAACCTATGAACGATTGGGCGCGCTACGGCCCCATATAACACGAAACCAAGGTGGCGAAGATGTTGAGTGATGATGATGTGAAGTGGCTAGAGACTCCCCAGCCTGGGTGGTCGGCATTGCGCCTGCCGCACATGATCCTGGAGGACAGCTTCGTCTCCGGCGACAGCTCGGGCCGTCGGCTCTCACTTCGATTCTTCCGACACGACCCGGACCGAAGCTTGCGAGCCAAGGTCATCTTCGGCCCAGGGACGCAGGGTCCGCCCGGGCACGCCCACGGCGGCAGCATGGCGGCGGTTCTGGACGATGCGATGGGCGGCGCCGCGTGGATGCAGGGCCATCCGGTCGTGGCGGCTGAGCTCACCGCTCGATTCAAGACCATGCTTCCCCTCGGGGCGCGCTGCGTCGTGGAGGCCTGGGTGAGCGCCGTGGACGGTCGCAAGGTACGAGTCGCCGGCCGGCTCAGGCAGGGCGACGGCGACACCGTCTTTGCGGAGGGCGAGGCGCTCTTCATTACGCTCGACCCCAAGAAGTTCGGTGTGCTGACGTCGGAGGCGTCCCGGATCTTCTCCGAGCTCGACGAGGGCACGTCATGAACGAAAGCCCCCCTCTCGAGCGCCTTCTCGACCCAGCGCAATGCCTGGAACCGACCGAATTCATCGACAGCGACAGCGCTTCCGTGGAAGCGCTCGCCCAGCGTGTGCAGGGGGAAGGTCCGCCCATCCAGAAAGCCATCCGCCTCTTCGAGCACGTCCGCGACGAGATCCAGTACGAGTTCCGAGCGAAGCTTACGAACGACGAGTATCGCGCGAGCCGTGTCCTGGCGGACGAAAAGGGGTTCTGCGTGCAGAAGGCCGTCTTACTTTGCGCGCTGCTGCGAGCTGCGCGGATACCGTCGGCGCTCGTGCTCTGCGACCTCAAGGACTACACGCTCCCCACGCGCATCGTCCAGGCGATGGGTACCGACACGATGTTCCACCACGGCCTCAACGCCATCCACCTCAACGGGAGGTGGCTCCTGGCGGACGCCAGCTTGTCCCCAGACGTCGTCGAACGAAAGCGCTACCGTCGCGTCGACTTCAACGGTGAAGACGACGCGCTCTTTCCGAAGACGACGCTCGCTGGAGCCGCCCACGCCGAGGTCATCCGATTCCACGGGATGTACGTCGATCTTCCATTCAGTCAGATGATGGGAGCCTTCATGGCCGCATACGCGCAGGCCGATCTGGCCGCGCTGGCGGAGTTGGGGTACCGGTTCTGACGGTCGAACGTTGACGCTCGGAGTGGCAGCTCATCGACGGTAGCCCCGTCTGAGCTCGTTGTCCCAGCCGTCGTGGACCGCAGATCGCTCAGCTCACGTGGCGTCGTTGTAACGTCGACGTGCTGTGTGGATGGCGGGGCGGTTTGTCTCGGCCCATTCGGCCAGCGCCATGATGGGCTCGAGCAGGGTACGGCCCAGCGGCGTGAGCGCATAGTCCACGCGCGGCGGTGTGGTTGGCGTCACCGTGCGCGTGACGAGCCCGTCCCGCTCGAGGCCGCGCAGCGTGCGCGTCAGCATCCGCTGCGAAATCCCGTCGATGGAGCGGCGCAGGTCGCTGAATCGCATCGACCCTTCGCGAAGGACCGCGACGATGTGGACGCTCCACTTGTCACCGACGCGGCTCAGCACCTCCCGAACCGGGCAGTCCTCGTGGGTCATCTTCCTGTGCCTAGCAGACATGGATGTGCCTCCTTGCGGCGGGGGCGATCTACTTCCTATGATATCCTAGGTCACCCTTGGGAACCAACACACACAAGCGAACCAGGGAATCGCAGGCGGACGAAGTTCCGTCGAGTCCGGCGCGCTTGCTCACGCGACGCCGGGCTCTCGCCACTCTTTCGGCGGGTGTGGTCGGTGCCGCAGCGATGCGACTGTTTCGGGAGCCAAGCATGCCCAATAAGTCCCAGGCCTCGATGAAGCGACTCCCTACCCTCTACGTCCCGCACGGCGGCGGCCCGTGCTTCTTCATGGAATGGACGCTCGGGTCGCGTGACACCTGGGATCGCATGGCGGGGTTCCTGCGCACGATCCCGCAGCGCTATCCAACGGCGCGCGCCCTGCTGGTGGTCTCGGCCCACTGGGAGGAGCCTGTCGTCCTGGCGAGCCGGCGCTCGCGGCGAGGGTGCGAGGGCTCCTCGGCGCGGCGCCATCGTGCGAAAGGTGGACTTCGACGAGCCCCAGACCCTTAGCGACGCGATCGCCGGTGTGGACCGGGTCCTCCTCATCAGCACCGACTCGCTGGAGCCCGGCAAGCGTGGCGAGCAGCACAAGGGCGCGATCGAGGTCCTCGCGAAGGCGGGTGTCAAGCACGTCGTCTACACATCGCTCGCCCGCGCCGAGGCGGCGGCTCTGTCGGCGGCGTTCGAGGGCAAGCGAACGATGGAGCTCACCGGCCCTGCCGTCGTGACCTACGCCGACCACGCCGAGCTCGCGAGCGAGATCTCCGGCCCGCGACGCAGCCTGACGGCGACCCCGAGGGTGGTTGAGGAACTTCACGTCGATCACGGCGGGAGGGCCGAGGTGTGGCTGTAATCGGGGGAACGACCAGAGTTGGCGCCGATCTCGACGTTCTTGATGCCCTTGCTGGGGTCGGCGAGCGGGTTGCTCGGCGCTGAATTGAAGGCCGGAGGATGCCGTGGAGCCGCCGATGACGGCCGAGAACGCCTCGATCGTGCTTTGGCACCCGACGGGGTGGATGCTATTCGCGGTCCGGGAGCTTGCGGCGAGTCGGCTGACGGAG
Source organism: Microvenator marinus (assembly GCF_007993755.1). Taxonomy (GTDB): domain Bacteria; phylum Myxococcota_A; class Bradymonadia; order Bradymonadales; family Bradymonadaceae; genus Allomicrovenator; species Allomicrovenator marinus. The sequence goes on along the minus strand of NZ_CP042467.1, from coordinate 1,326,815 downwards.
ACGCGCCCGCGCGCACCGAAAAGCGCAGGCGGATGTCCCACTCGCCGCTAATAACCGGGTGCTCTTTGGTGTCAAGCGCCCGGACGCGTCTCCAGGTGTCTGCGGGCCCTTCGAGAGCCCGTTTCGACCCCGAAGAGGCGTCTCATCGGCTCGGCGTGGCTCTGGCGCTCACAGACCTCGGAGTGTCGTCGCATGCCCGAGGAGTCGGCAAACCAGCGGAAACAAGGGCACAAATGACAAGACCCCCGCCAGCGATGCCGACGAGGGTCTTGTTAAGAGAAAGGCCCAGGCTGACTAGCCTGGGCCTTATGAAGCTCCGGCTGCAAGATTCGAACTTGCGACCAATCGGTTAACAGCCGATTGCTCTACCACTGAGCTAAGCCGGATTATGCGTGTTGGATGCCGCAGAATATGGGGCTTGTCAATACGAATCGTTGACTTTGCTTGGCCTTCCACCTATGCGTTCGGCTCATTTTGAAGGGAGAAAAACGATATGTTTCGAGCACTAATCTTAGCAGGGATTGCTTCGTTGGGAATTCACTTTGGTTGCAGTGATGACGAGGCTGAGAGTCCAGTCAATAATCCGGCCAACAATCCGAATGATTTGGGGACGGCCGATATGGCAGAAGACTCTGCAGACGACTCAGGAACACCTGACGTTGATTCCGGAGGCGGCGATTGTATTCAGGCCACCATCAACGGCCAATGGGAGCTCACGCTAGCCGATGATGTCTCTGTGGAATACTCTGCCGAGATTTCGCCCGAAGTTGAGGGAGCGGTGCGGCAAGTCTCGGTCTTATTTGAGCGCTACATGCCTGGGGCGGATGTCGGAACCTTTGATTTGAGTCAGGGAGGCGACAACAATTTTGGCACATGCGCTCATTGCGTGTTTGTGCGCACGGACACAGCTGAGCGTGCCTACTTCACCGAGTCCGGAATCCTGGAATCTACATCCGATCCGTACTCACGGCGTGCCGATTTCAGCTTAAGTGGACTCAAGCTCATCGAGGTCACGGTGAACCCTTTGACGCGGGAAAGCACGCCCGTTGAAGGTGGGGGCTGCGTGGAGTTTGCTGACTTTGAGGTTTCGGGCGTCTTCCCACCAGAGGAGTGGACATGCCCGGCTGAAACTTACGGTGATGGTGCCCAATGCAATTGCGGATGTGGAGCCTACGACCCAGATTGCGCGACAGGGGGCGATTGCTTACCTGGCGCCCCAGACTGCCCAGAGCCCGTCGAGTTGCCCGTGGTGGGCTGCCAGGAGTCGGAGGTCTGTACCTTCGACCCTGTGGCTGCCTCAGCTGAATGTTTTGAGACGTGTGATTGGGCCGGCAGAGCAGGTTGCACCACAGGCACCTGTGTTTTTGATTCAGGCGCGAACGATGGCAAGGACCTTTGCATCTTGGATGCGATACGTATCGCGCCAGGAGTGGGTATCGGTGAAGATTGCCCGTCCACCGGATATCAGATGGTTTGCAACGTCAACGGCGGTTTTGCCGAAGGATATTGTGACCCCAATGACGTTTGCCGGGCGCTTTGCAACTCCAACGAAGAGTGCACGGAGCAAGGCCATACCTGCCAGCCGTTCCTCTTCGGGGAGTCGTTTGGCTATTGCGGGCCGGAGCCCACAGACGGCTAGTAGCTGCACCTGCCACCACGTCTATCTTCTGGAGTGCTAATGAAGTCCATATTGGAACATATCGGGTCCACACATTTAGTGAAGCTTCAGAGGATCGGGCACGGCCTGCCACATGATGTGCTCGTCAAATGCGAACATCTTAATCCCGGAGGCTCGATCAAAGATCGAATTGCTGTGTCGATTGTGAACGATGCCGAGCAACGCGGAGTGCTCAAGCCGGGCATGACGTTGATCGAGGCAACGGCCGGCAACACCGGCGTTGGGCTGGCGTTGGTTGCGGCGTCACGAGGCTACAAGCTCGTGTGTGTGATGCCGGAGAAGATGTCTGTGGATAAGCAGCTGGCTTTGCGAGCGATGGGAGCCGAGGTCATCATCGCGCCCAACGCGCCTCCCGCAAGTCCAGAAAACTTTCAGAATGTGGCCAGGCGTCTTGCCAATGAGAACGGCTGGTTTCTAACGGACCAGTTCGAAAACCCCGCCAATATTGCCGCTCACGAATTTGGGACGGCTGTGGAGCTCGTGGAGCAAGTCGAAGGTCCGATCGGCGCCTTTGTCTCCGGGGCGGGAACGGGAGGCACCATTACAGGGGTTGGGCGCTATCTCAAACGCGTGAGCCCCGAAACTCAGATTGTGCTGGCAGACCCTATCGGGTCTGGGCTTGCGCATTGGGTGAGGACTGGCGAGCTCGGGCCCGATGGCAAGTACGAAGTCGAAGGCATCGGGGCGAGCAAGGTCCCAAAAAATCTGGACCGTTCGGTGATCGATTCTGCGGAGTCTATCTCCGACGAAGAGAGTTTCTCAATGGTCATGCGTCTCGCTCAGGAAGAGGGACTTTATGTGGGAGGCTCAGCTGGCGCTAATCTGGCCGCCGCATTGAGGGTTGCCGCCCGGGGCGGGCTCAAGGGGCCGGTCATCACCGTCATGTGTGATAGCTGGGATCGCTACCGCTCAAAGCCTTGGATGCAGCAGTGGATTACTAAAAAGTAAGCTGCGTTTTGTGATCGTGTGGTGTAAATCCGTCACATGATTGTAACACGATACATTGCAAAATCTTTAATCGTCATGGGTGGACTTCTGATCGCGCCGAATGCGTGGGCGGATGACCCGGAGATTGAATCTGTTGAAGTAGCTACCGAGGATAAGACTGCCTCGTTTAGTATCGGACTTGATGCACAAGTACGATACGAACTGAGCGCACCGGAGGGCGGTCAAGCCACGGGGCAATTCGCGCTCAGAAGGCTTCGCCCTATTCTTGGTTTCAAGGCTTTTGAGGTCTTCTCGGCCAAGTTTGTACCTGAGTTTGCTGGGCCACCAGAACTCAAAGACGGCATCATCGAATGGGCGCCGCATTCCAACTTTTCCTTAGAAGCGGGTCAGTTTGCGCCTCCGTTCAACTGGGAACGCGACGGCTCGAGCGACTACCATCAGTTTACGGAACGCTCCGTTGCGAATCGCGAGTTCCAGATTGCGGACGGCCGAGATATCGGCGTTCAGTTTGACTGGGAACTCGAAAAGCTGCTGGACGTTGAAGCTGGCATCTTCAATGGCGCAGGGAGCAACACCGAGGTTGAACCTGGGCGGGGAAATCTCGTGACTGGCCGCGTGGCCTATGCGCCCTTTGGGGCCTATCATGAGGTAGAGGTCGTTCCTTTTGTGGTCGAAAAGTTCGTGTTGATGGTGGGGGCAGGTGGCTATTTTGCTTGGGATAACGCATGGCGAGATTGGACACCTCCGGGGGCAGCAGCTGCGGAAGATGTGATGGCGCCAGCCAACGTATGGTCTGCGACCGCGGACTTGCACGTTTGGTATTGGCGCCTCGGGCTCCATACTCAGGGATTTTATCGTGGGGTCAGTTCAGCAGAGGAGGGGGCGTTTGAGGCCTATAATGGTCTCGGATTTACCGGCCAACTTAGCTTCTTGGCCATCAACGAGCTCGCCTTTTTTGCGTTTCGTTACAGTCACTCTCAGGCTGATATAGACCTCGATTCGACTGTGAATGAATTTGCGGGCGCACTGCAGATTTTCCACAAAGGAAATCGGTCAAAATTCACACTAGACGGAGGTGTGATTGACCGCGGTGATGCAGCGCCCTTGGACCGATTCGCAAGACTGCAATATCAGCTGCTACTCTGACGTTGGGGCTAGCCTGAGATTCGGCAGTTCTCGACCACGGAGAGTGCTTCTTGTTCGTCGCAATCGTAGACTTCTTTGTCAGGGTCTACGGTGACGGTGATGGTCACGTCTTGAGCCGGAGCACCCGGGTCCACCGTCCAAACCAGGTTGAAGTCTTCTTCCTCGCCGACGAGTAGCTCCGCTGAAGTTGTTACCCGAGCGATTTCAACAGTCGTGCCTTGGAAGGTTCCGGTGACCACGAGCGGCACATTGGCGGGAACGGTGTCGGTTCCAGAGTTTCGGACTGTGAAGGCAATTGGCATCTGCAAAGTCAACCCACACGTGGTGCCAGTTGCGGTCAGGGTCGTGACCTCGAGCTCTGGCGCGCTGAAGACTACATTGGCCCCGTCAAAGCTTCCCTGGTTATCGTCCTCATTGCATTCGTTGATGGTTGCGTCCGGGTCTATGATGGCGCCGATTTCGAAACCATTTGTGACCCAATCGGCGGGAACAGCATACGTGACTTCCACCACTTCGCGTTGGCCAGGAAGCAGCCGCGTGGTGAGGGTTGTGTCGTCAATGACGATGGTGTCGCCGCCGCTTGACCCGTAGATTCGGATGAGCGTGTTGCCAGGCGCAACGCCGAGTGCCCCAGCATTTGAGACGGTGACTCGGATGATGACCTCCGAATCTTCACCACAACCAAGGCCGCGCACGTCTACGCTTTCAATCAGAAGGTTTGGCGCGTCAAAGATGCCTCCGGGTTGAATGTTTTGGCGGAAGTTGTTCAGGCGGCCGTTCAGCCAGTTGATATCGGGCTGAGCCGGCACAGTGCCGTCTTCGTTGATATTGGTCACGGCATAGGCATGCTGGTTCCAGATGCGCCGTGTTCGAACCCAGTTGTCGGACGGGTCTTTGAAGACCTTGATGGATTGTGCGGTGGCGGAAGGCACCACGATTTCGGAGTTACCGTCGTTGTCTACGTCCGCAACAATCGGCATTTCGATTCGCGTGTTGCTGCTATGGCTCGGGTCGTCAAAGAGGATCGCGCCAGTCGTACCGTCAAAGATTCGGAAATTTTGTTCGTCGGCGTAGACCATCTCAGCCTTTCCGTCGCCTTCGAAGTCGAAGACCGAAGATGCCGTCACACGGCTTGAGCAGTCTTGGTTTGGAGTTGCCCAGAGTACGCCTCGGGCAAAACAGCCGTCGTCTTCCCAGGTGTCGGTATCGCAGTCGAGGTCGAGCACGGTGTAGAAGTCGGCAGCAGCCGTGCCGATTTCCGGGCGACCATCACCATCAAAATCTGCAATGGTTGGCGGGCCGCTTTCGTTACGTGTGCAGTCGTCTTTGACGATTTGTTGTTGCCAGAAGAGAGTGCCGTCGTGGTTGAGTACGAAGACCTCGCCGAGGCGAATGATGACGATTTCGCCTTCCGGATCGCCGTCGAACTCCGCGACCGCCGTGTAGCCGTCACAGGGAAGGCCGCCCTGGCACGTGGAGTTGCTGGTCGTGTACTCATAAGTCCAACGCACAGTGCCATCGTGGCTATAGAGGGTATTGCCGGCCATGACTTCTTGCATGCCGTCAAGGTCTACGTCTGCCGCAATCGATGAGGGTCCGAGGAACGCGTTGTTGCCGATTCCAACAGGAGTTTGTGAGTTGGCAACGCCGTCCCATTTGAGGTTTCCATCCTGCCCGTTGAGAACCACGTTTCCGACGAAGACCTCTGGGTTTCCGTCTCCGTCAAGATCTGCAATGCCGACAGTAGGGCCGCCGCGAGTGTGGACTCCGAAAGTCGGGTACTCGTCGTTTTCCCACATAGGCTCCCAAGTTGCCCCGTCTGGTGTCACGCGTTTCCAAGCGACAAGGCCTTGAGGTGTGACCTTTTGGTTCGTTTGAAGGTTCTGGCCTTTGACCGCCACAATCTCCGGGACTCCGTCGCCATCCAAGTCTCCGAGTGCTGGCGCGGCGTCGTTGGTCATCACCACTGAGTCGAGGGACGCAATGGTGGTCATTTCGCCGTTTGCGCCGCACCGTCCGTCTACAATTCTCAGTGTGCCCCGTTTGTCGCAGCATCCGGAGGTCCGTGTCAGAAACACGATTTCGGGCACGTCATCTGTGTTGGTCAGGCCGTCGCCGTTGTCGTCGGTGAGGTTCCCGACAATTGGCGCCACAACAACGTGAACGCTGTCGGGATTGACGGTTGGTGCCGGGTTTGGCCAAAAGCATCCCACCTCAGGTTCAAAGGGGCCGATTGGGGGAATGAATTCGCAGACTTCGACCGCATCACGCGGGACGCACTTGCCCACCGTGGGCTCGCAGATTTCTTCAACGGCACATTCTTCGGTCACCGTACAATCGGCTCCAGGCGTCAGACATGCTTGTCCAAGACAGATATCGGCTTCAGCGCAACAAAGCTCAAATCCCGCTCCGCACCGTGTACCCGCACAGGGGTCGAGGCAGAGGTCTTGGAAACACTCCTGGCCTTCGCCGCAGCACACGCCGTTACACTCAACGGTGGAGCAGGTATTGGCATCCGGCTCACCCATATCGGAAGGGCCCCCATCGGGCTCTCCCATATCTGACTGGCCACCGTCGCCTAGATTGTTGGCATCATCGGCCATGTCTTGGGTGTTATTGCCGGCGTCGGAATTGGGAATGCCGCCGGAGTCGTCATCGCATCCGCTGCATCCCGAACCAAGAGAGAAGAGGGCCACTAAAATGAGTAATCGGAACATCTTTATACCTTCGGAGCTTGGGTCACGCGCACACCCAGTGTAGCGCGAAACTCAATCCGCAGAAATAGAAACCCTGTGTTTCGCGTCCCCAAAGTATCGAATCTGAACGGGAGTTTAGGCCAAGGAAGTGGCGTTGCTCAATCCCAGCGGCTTGTGATCTCGAGACCGAAATCAACCACTGTACCGCTGAGCTCTGGGTTGAGGTTTTCGATACGAAGCGTCCACGTGCCGTTTGCGTCTTCATCGCTCGGAAAGCCCATGATGGCCTCTCGCCTCAAATAGATTTCTCGGGCGTCTGCATCCTGATCATGAATGACAGACTCCGTTCCGGTTGGGTTGACGAGGGTCACGCGGAGTTGGGAGTAGTCGGGATGGATGATGAAAAGGTCGAGGCTCACGTCGGTGTGGACTGATGCCAACCCGTAGCTTAGCAATTCAATGTTGGTGACTTCACCGGAGATTGATTGCTCCGATACCTGGGAGAAATGCCGACGCATCCAGGCTGGATTGCAAATTCCACCGCCGAAGTTCTCACCGGCGCATACGAGACCGTTGGTCCATGGGCAATCCAGAGATGAATTGCAGTCGAGTTGGTCACCCTCGGGTCGGAGGCCTGTGTCGATACAACTTCCGACCTGGCTCACAACACCCACACATTTGAGGTCGCCAAGGCAGTCACCGTCCGTCCAACAATCTTGTCTTTCGACGCCCACAAACGCCTTGCAATCGTAGATGTCGAGGTCTGAGATCACGGCGACTTTGTTCAGAGTACCGGCGGCGTAAATGGCGCCAACCGATGTGTCTCCGAGTGCGTACTCAAAAACTTCAAAGGCGCGACGGCTCGATGCGTCCCAAACTTGAACGACGTTGACCTCGCCCGCGTCCACCGTCTGAAATGCCTTGTCCACGGAGTCGACGTCATCAAACCCTGCGTAGACTAAGGAGTCTACGAGTTGGTCTGCCTGTGTTTCGCTGAGTTCTGATGGGCCTGTGACGGCGGTCTTTTGAACAATGCTTGTGGCTGGGGTGCCTTTGGTGACGAGATCGTAATAGCTACCTCCGAAGACACACTCTTGAACCGTCGGTGACGGCGCGGGCACGCAGTCCCCGCTCTCGCACGTGGCTTGGACGCGGTAGAAGCCGCTTCCTTCATAGGTCCCGACCACCAACATATAGGTGCCGGTCTGAGGGACTTTGAAGTCCTTGATTCGAGAAAGAGGACCCCAGCCGCTATCATCATCACGCGCGATGAGTTCACCAAATCCGCCCTGAGCGTCTTTTGGGCCGTAGAGGAACAAAAGGGAGTCGAAGCCCCGGCTTGTTCCTTTTTGAGAGACTTCGAGCGTCGCGATGCCGCCTTCGGCCATTTCGACCTCGTAAGCATCGAACTTAAGCGGCTCAGGAATTCTATTGCCAATCGCGGTTTCAGAACCGAATTCGAGTACGCCACGGTTAGCCACTGAGGATGTATCAGCCTTGCCATTGATCAAGTTGGGCAGTGCCGCCTCAGGTTTGGCGGAATCGGATTCGCCGCACGCTACGGTAAGAGCGAGCGAAAAGCCCAAAATCGTTGTTCTTAGTGATGAATTGATCATGGCCGCTCTTCGCTATTGGTGGCGGCAATGGGTAGATGTTTGAGGGCCAAAAGTCAAACGCGGGCACTAGAAGAGACGGCAATTTTCGAGGTCATCACATTGAGTCCATTGCCACTGGAAACCATTATGAGCCCATTCTTCGTTTTCCACCATGATTTCAGTGGGTTGTTTCGTGTTGGAGTCGAATGTGAGCTCGATGGTTCGGTCTTGGCTGTCCGAGCATTCGCCGCTGATTAAAAGTGTGTGTTCATCGGCTGCTCGCCATGAATCACCGAATGTACAGGTGGGTGACCACTCCAAGCACGTAGGGCTGCTGTTGGACGCATCCGTATAGCGGTTGCAACGCGAAACAAACCCAATCTCCATCAAACCGTCACCTCCCAGGTACTCGGTTTGCAGTTCCAAGAGCGTGCCATCCGATCGGAACTCGTACCAGGTGGCCTCGTAGAGCGCATGTGTGGGCTGATCCACTCGCCAGATGCCCGCCCATTGGGCGTTGTAGTCTGGTGTCTCGGGTTCAACGATGGGCTCTTCTTCAAGAGGTGGTTCTTCTTGAAACTGCCAGGGAGTCGAGGTGGCGTCGTCGGAGCAGGCGCTGGCGACAAGGGCGAATACGAGGATGTAGTTTGGTGTTTTCATGTTTCAAGTCGACGAGGGCTCTGTCCTCGTCAGATGGGCGTTGGAACGTCTTCATTTGTACTTCTGAAGGTAAGAGTGTCCCGAAAAATAGAAGATTAGGCAAATGCGGGTACTCTTTGAAGTCTGCACCATTCATCCAAGGAGGACAGAGCCCTCCTTTACACTCATGACGACGACCTGCTAAAACCGGGGCCTCAATTCAGTACAAGGAGATCTCATGGGATTGTTGATCAAAGGTGGAGAAATCGTGACCGCAAGTTCACGATACGTGGCAGATATTTGGTGCGAAGGCGAGACCATCACCAGAATTGAAAAAGACATCGACCCACCGGCTGGTGCCGAAGTCATCGATGCCACCGGGAAGTTCGTATTTCCTGGCTTTATCGACCCGCACGTTCATATCCATCTTCCGTTCATGGGGACCTTCGCGAAGGATACTCACACAACGGCGAGTATTGCTGCGCTGGTCGGGGGCACCACGACCTATATCGAGATGTGCTGCCCCTCAAGAGAAGATGACGCTCTCGAAGGCTATGAGCTCTGGAAGAACAAGGCCGAAGGCAAGAGCGCCTGCGATTACACCTTCCACATGGCGGTGTCGAAGTTCGATGAAAAGACCGAAGCTCAACTTCGAGAAATCGTCAAAGACGGCATGACCTCGTTCAAGGTCTTCCTCGCGTACAAAGACTTCTTTGGGGTGTACGACGAAGAGCTCTACAAGACCCTCAAGCTCGCGAAGGAACTCGACGTTATCGTCACTGCCCACTGCGAGAATGCCGAGCTCGTTTTCCAACTTCAGCAGCAGCTCTTGAGCGAAGGAAAGACTGGCCCAGAATGGCACGAGCCGAGCCGACCGGAGCGCGTTGAGGCTGAAGGAACTAGCCATTTTGCGTCCTTCTTGGAGATGACCGGAGCCCGAGGGTACGTCGTGCATCTCAGTTGCCGTGCCGCGCTGGAAGCCGCCGTGGCTGCGCGTGATCGGGGCGTAGATATCACGGTGGAGACCGTGATTCCGCATCTGATCTTCGACAAGACTTATGCTGAGCGCGACAATTTCGAAGGCGCAAAATGGGTGATGTCACCGCCTCTTCGTGAGAAGTCCAACCAGCCCTATCTTTGGAACGCGTTGAACAGCGGCGCCATTGACACAATCGGCACCGATCACTGCCCGTTTGACCTCGAACAAAAAGACATGGGTAAGGGCGATTTCACCAAGATTCCTAACGGGATTCCTGGGATCGAGGACCGCGTCAATCTCCTCTATACGTATGGGGTTTCGCGCGGAAATCTAGACATTCATCGATTCGTGGACTCCGCGAGCACCAAAGCTGCGAAGCTTTTTGATCTCTTTCCGAAGAAAGGTTGTATCGCGGTTGGTAGCGACGCTGACCTCGTGGTCTACGACCCGAACTATCGCGGGAAAATCTCGGCAGAAACCCATCAGGTCAACAATGATTACAGTGGTTTCGAAGGTTTCGAAATTGACGGTAAGCCGAGTGTGGTTACTGTGCGCGGCCAAGTCGCCGTGCGCGACGGCAAGTTCGTCGGCGATACCTCAAGAGGCCAGCTGCTTCGGCGCCGGTAGTTCGGTTCGCAAGAAAAAAGAAAACCCCGCACCAGGCGGGGTTGATATGATTAAGTGTGTAGGCGCCTTAACGGCGGTCGCGAGCCATGTTCACGTTAAGTGTACGGCCATCAAGATCACTTTGATCCATGGCTGAAATGGCTGCTTTGGCATCTTCGTTACTATCGAAAGTAACGAATCCAAAGCCGCGGCTTCGCCCGGTGTCACGGTCGGTGATGACAACAGCGTCAGTCACGGTACCGTACTCTTCGAATGCTGATTTAAGAGAATCAGATTCGGTTCCCCAGCTAAGACCACCTACAAACAATTTGTTCGACATAAAACCTTTCCTTGTGCATCCCTGTTGGATGCCATTTTTTGTAGAAACGAAAAAACCTTGAGCGATACTGCCCAAGGCGTCACCGTTTCTTTCTTAAATCCCTCACCAATTGAGAGATGTTGGGACCGTACCGGACCGAATTGCACTTGTCAAACGCTCGGGCAAAATAGTTTGTCTTGTCTACATTTGTCAGTTTTGGGTTGGAACGAGACTTTTGAATCGTCGGGCTACAAAGGGCGCTCTAATGAGGGACTCTACTGTTCTAGGAGGAAATTATGAGTGCAAAAGAACTGAATTCACCGAGTGCTAGTTTTGATACCCCTTCCTTGGATCTCCAGATTCAAGAGGATGCGGCGTACTTGCGGACGGGTAGGGCGGCCCGTACTCTGGTCAAGACGCCAGACCTCAATGTGGCCATGATTGTGATGAAAGCCGAAAATCAAATTGACGAGCACGATGCAAAGGGAGCAGTCACTATCTTCGTTCAGCGCGGAAAGATTTCGGTGACTTTATCGGACTCCGAGGCGATTTTGGAAAGTGGTGGACTTCTAGCCTTGCAGCGAGGCGTTGCCCATGGTGTGAAGGCACATGAGGACAGTGCATTTCTTTTGACCATCGGTATCAAGAGTTGACGTGATCAAGTGGCCGTTTCTTTTGTGGGTCTGCGTCTTTTTCCTCTCGGGGTGCGAGAAGTCCAACTCCCGCCAAGAACTCGTCGTGTTTGCGGCGTCCTCGCTCAGGGAGTCTTTTGAGGCCCTTGAAGTTGATTTTGAGTCCACCCACCCAGAGGTTGACGTTAAGCTCGTGTTTGCGGGTAGTCAGGCCCTGAGGCTGCAGATCGAGAACGGGGCTAGGGCGTCCGTTTTTGCGTCGGCGAACGTCGAACATATGGGCGCACTCCGTGAGGCGGGCAAGGTGGGCGAACCCACCGTTTTTGCTCGAAACGCACTTGTTGTAATCGTCCCAAATGACTCCACGATTCAAACTTTCGAAGACGTTAAGAACGTAAGCAGAATCGTGATTGGTGCTGAGAACGTGCCAGTTGGTCGCTATGCGCGCGAGGTCATGCGGCGAAGCGGCGCGCGCTACAATGTGGTCTCGGAGGAATCCAATGTTCGGCTGGTTCGCTCTAAGGTCGAGCTCGGCGAAGCTGATGCTGCCTTTGTTTACAAGACAGATGTGTTGGGAAGGTCACGTGTTCGGGCGGTTGAGATACCACCTGAACTCAACGTAATGGCCGACTATCCGATTGCGGACGTCCAGCCCTCCTACCAACTCGCAGATCACTTTCTTCGTTTCGTGCTCTCAACTGACGGCTCCAGAATCTTGGAGAAGCATGGTTTTGTGGCTCCCTGAGGCTATCCGTATCCTTTTAACCGTTGCATTCATTGCGTGCCGAAACACATATTGGAACGCGAGTTTCTTTACGCCACTCAGATTGGTTCCCTTTTGAGCGTAGAAGTCGTCCGGACTATCAAAGACACCGAAGTCGTCCACAATCCCTTCACGCTGAATATACGTGGGCTGGCCTCGCCACTCGACGTCCGGCTCTTGAAGATTTGGGGTCCCGGCCGCAAAACCACAGAACGCTTTTTGGTTTGGAAAACGCGCCTGGAGAGCCTTTAGATAGGCGGGGTCAAGGATGAATCCTTCGAGTGGAACCCATGAGTCTTCAAAGTAGACCTCCACCCAAGAGTGCAAAATGCGTTGGGGTGCAAGCGCGTAGAGCCATGTCGGAATCGCGCCTTTTTGCAGAGACTTGTCGATGGTGAAACCATGAAATCGTGCCTTGATATCGAGTCCGCGCAAGAGCGCCATCAAGAGGTTTCCCTTGGTGTTGCACTGTCCGTATCCATCGTTGAGGACATCGCTGGCGGCGAGGCTGTCTGAGGCGTTGTAGCCGAACTCGATTTCATCTTTTACGAAGCTGTACGCGGCTCCGATTCGCTCGAAGGTGCTCAATGCGCGCCAGCCTCGTTCTTCGATTAGGTGCTGAATCGACTCGGTCTCGAAGTCTACGATTGGGGTTGGGTCTAGGTGGTTCATGTCGACTCCTTTAGGTTTCAGGGACTGAACCCTTGGAGATCTATCTAAACCTTGGCTGGGCGACTTGAATAAACTGGCTATTCTCGAATTGGCTCGACCACTTTGGAGAAGAGTGACGGTGGGTAGCCGAAGAGGTCTTTAAACTGTCGAGAAAAGTGGGCTGAATCCGAATATCCTGATGCGTGGGAGGCATCAGTGAGCGATAGTCCTGAAAGTACGAGTTCCATTGCGAAGATCGCTCTACGCCACAAGATATAGCTTCTCCAAGGCGTGCCTATCTCCTCAGAAAAAAGATGTAGAAAGCGACTCTTTGAGAGGTGTACGCGCTCGAGGGCTTGCTCGATTTCAACCTCACTCCAATCTCTTTCTTCTTCTTTTTGGTCCAGCCAGGAGAGGATGTTGATGATTCGCTCATCAATTGGGCTTTCGCGGCCCATTAAGGAAAAGTCGGTTGATAGGTGGCCTTCGATTTTCCGCGCGCTCTTGGTGGGATAACGGCTTCGCAAGGCGTTCGCGATATCCGACTCGGCGTTGATAAGGCAAATGAGGCCCGACTCTAACTCAAGTCGGTGCTCGACCCAGCTTTCCACCAGCAGGCAATTTCCAACGAACTCTTCCGTACTTGTTTCTAGAATTGCGTCCGTTGAGGGATCTGCCCAAATCACCTGAATGGCGTGATGTTTATGGGGTTGGTTATCCATAATTGCGCCAGCGATCCAAATCGTCTTGTCTTGTCTCCACACCTTCATGGATTGAACTTAAGCGATACCGCTTTGGCTTGACACTGTGAAATTAAATCGTATAGCTACGATTGACGATTTTGTGGGTTGAATCATGGCTAAGAAAATCGAGACGTCCTGTTGTCCTCCGGCAGAGCCGACACCTTCGGTCCCCGTCGATGAGTTGGAAGCGAACGCGAAACTAGCGGAACTCTCCAAAGCACTTGCTCATCCAGCACGTGTGGCAATTTTGCGGCTCCTGGTAAGAAGAGAAGGCTGCATCGTTGGGGATATTGTGGATGAGATTCCACTGGCTCAATCTACGATATCTCAACATTTGAAACAGATGAAACAAGCCGGTCTGATTCGTGGAGACGTGGACGGCCCCCGGGTCTGCTATTGCGTGGAGCCTGGAGTCGTCGCCTTGTTTAAGGCCCTTGTTGAACAACTCTAGAGTTCCTCATTTTTTGTGCAATCAATCGCTTATCGGCGATTGACGTAGGGTTTAATGGTTATGGGTATTTTTGAGAAATTCTTGTCGTTGTGGGTGGCCTTAGCGATAGCCGCCGGAGTAGGGCTTGGCATGCTCTTTCCGGCAGCATTTGAGATGGTCGCGAGCCTTGAGTGGGCTCGAGTGAATCTTATTGTGGCAGTGCTGATTTGGTTGATGGTCTACCCGATGATGCTCAAGGTTGAGCCTTCGTGCCTCAAAGACGTTGGCAAACGTCCTAAGGGGCTCGCACTAACCTTAGTGGTTAACTGGCTGATCAAACCCTTTTCGATGGCCGCTCTTGGGATTCTCTTCTTTGAACATGTGTTTGCGGGACTCGTTCCTGTGGAGGACGCGCAACAATATATCGCGGGCATGATTCTCTTGGGTGTTGCGCCGTGTACGGCGATGGTTTTTGTGTGGAGCAATTTGACCAATGGGGATGCGAATTACACCTTGGTTCAAGTCTCGGTGAACGATCTGATTCTCGTCTTCGCCTTTGCCCCTATTACGGCTTTACTTCTTGGGGTGACCGACCTCAGCGTGCCTTGGGAGACGCTCGTGACGTCCGTGTTGGTCTTTGTGGTAGTGCCGCTTGGTGCAGGAATGTTGACGCACAGGGCGCTCAAGTCCAAGGGGCCAAATGCCATCGAAAAGTTGGCGGAGCGTCTCAAGCCAACTTCGATCCTCGGCCTACTTCTGACGGTGGTGTTGCTCTTTGGGTTTCAGGCCGAAACGATCATCGCTCAGCCAGGCCGAGTGCTATTGATCGCGATTCCATTGACCATCCAAAGTTACGGGATTTTCGCGGTGGCATACGGTATGGCGAGGGTACTCAAACTCCCCTTCGAAGTGGCTGCGCCGGCGGCAATGATCGGCACGTCGAACTTCTTTGAACTTGCGGTGGCGGTAGCGATTAGTCTCTTCGGTCTTTCATCCGGAGCCGCTTTGGCGACCGTAGTCGGAGTTCTTATCGAAGTTCCCGTGATGTTGTCTCTAGTGGCTCTGGCGAATCGCACTCAGGGTTGGTTCCCAAAAACAGCTTAGGAAGAGGTGAAATGATGGAAGAATTTAGGTCAGTACTTTTTCTCTGCGTGGCGAATTCGGCGCGCTCTCAGATGGCCGAAGGACTTGCTCGGCATATTTTTGGGCCAGAAGTCGAGGTCCAGTCGGCGGGCTCAGCACCCTCGAGGGTCAATCCCTATGCGATCAAAGCTATGGCGGAGCTGGGGATTGATATCACAAAACAGCGCTCAAAATCCGTCCGGAGCATTGACCCTGAAGGTGTGGACCTTGTGATTACACTCTGTGCCGAAGAGGTTTGCCCGGTGTTCTTATCGAGCGCCCCACGGCTTCACTGGCCTCTGAGTGATCCGGACAGAAAGCATGAAGAATTGAGCGACGAGGAGCGTTTGGAGCATTTCCGAGTGGCGCGCGACGAGATTGCGTCCCGCCTTCGAGAGTTGGTGAGTACACGAGATGAGGATTCGAAATGAGTGAAGACACAATGGCGCCGATCTTGAAAAAGCCGACTTTCCCAGAGATTCAACTGCGCGCGGATCCTCCAAAGATTTTAGTGCTCTACGGTTCGTTGCGGGAGCGCGCCTATAGCCGCCTGCTCGCTGAGGAAGCGGGGCGAATCTTAGAAGGGCTTGGGTGTGATGTGCGCTTTTTCAACCCGGAAGGCCTTCCAGTGAAAGGGCCTGGCCTTGAGGACCACCCGAAAGTCCAGGAATTGCGGGAGCTTTCGCAGTGGTCCGAAGGGCAAGTTTGGTCGTGTCCGGAGATGCACGGAACCATCACCGGCGTATTCAAGAATCAAATCGATTGGATTCCGCTTTCAATTGGCGCCGTGAGGCCTACGCAGGGAAGGACTCTGGCGGTGATGCAGGTCAGTGGCGGGTCGCAGTCTTTTAATGTGGTGAACACACTGCGAGTGCTCGGGCGCTGGATGCGAATGCTGACGATTCCCAACCAATCCTCGGTGCCGAAGGCTTATCAAGAGTTTCATGAGGATGGACGCATGAAGGACTCCGCCTACCGAGACCGCGTGGTCGACGTCATGGAAGAGCTCTACAAGTTCACGATTTTAACTCGCGATATGAAGGACTTTTTGGTGGATCGCTATAGCGAGCGGCGTGAAGCTCTCAACAAAGAATTGTTAGATCCGGAGAATCCCAAACATCAAATAGGCAAGGAAATCTAGTGTTCCCACTTGTAGCGGTTTTCCGGAGTTCCATCCTTCGTTGAGACGATGGGATGTTCGTCCGCCGACTGCCACGGTACCTCTGGCCACCATTTTCTGAGTTTTGGGGTATTCGAGAGTTCGAAGGGCTCACCCGGGATTGGCATGACAACGGGTACGGCTGCCTTTTGCGCGGCGGCTAGCGTTCGTTCAGCAGGCTCCGTCCACCCATGGAGGGCGAGGTTGAAGAGGCCCCAGTGAATCGGCAGGAAGAGTTTTCCGCGCATGATTCGGTGGGCCTCGATGGCTTGTTCGGGGCCGATATGCCAGTCCGGCCAGGTTTTATGATAGGCTCCAACCTCGATCATGACGAGGTCGAATGGCCCGTACTTGTCCCCAATGGTCTTCATGTCGTCGAAGTAGCCCGTGTCACCCGAAAACATGAGACGATGTTTCTGACCAATGATGGCATAGCTCGCCCACAACGTGCGATTTTGGTCGAGAACGTGTCGGCCCGAAGCGTGCCGCGAGGGTGTCGCGACGACCCGCAGACTTCCAACCTTGGTCTCTTCCCACCAGTCGAGTTCTACGATTTTCTCGGTGGGCACGCCCCAATACGCGAGATGAGCTCCCACACCGAGTGGCGTGATGAATTTGGTGTCCCAAGAGGCCATCGCAACGATGGTCGGGTGGTCGAGGTGGTCATAGTGGTCGTGAGAGATAAGAACGGCATCTACGCTTCCCAGCTCCTCCAGCGAAATGGGTGGGGCGTACCAACGCTGCGGGCCGAGCCACGTGATGGGAAAGGGGCTTTCACCCCAGATTGGATCTGTGAGGACTCTTATGCCGTCCATTTCAAAGAGCATCGTCGAGTGGCCAAGCCAGGTGACACGCAAACTTTGGGGCGGCTGACTTAGGACTTCCGCCGTGCGATCGAAGACGGGAATTGGGGACTCGGGTTCCAGATGATCGCTGACGTCGCCGAGGGAAGTTATCCAGCCCGTGTAGTCGTTCCACATGGGCTGTTTGTTCACGAAGCCGCCATCTTCGTAGTTTGAGGAAGCTGTTACTCGCGCTTTGAATTCGCCGCTCGGCGCAGTGCCCATAGGAACCCAGGCCGCAAGGATTCCGAGGCCAACGACGACGATCGCAAGCCCAATCAGGGCGAATAGAATACGGCGGAGGACTCGCCATTTGGTCGTTTTTGCCTTCAACATCAACTCCGTTATTGGTGCAGGGGTTTTGATGTCGACTTCTGCGATGGGTTTCCGCGCAGCGTGACAATCTTTGTGTGGGGGGATACCGTCTCCGCAGAGTCGCGACTTGGGCGATGTTTTGGCAGGGAGGTCTGCATGGATATTGGTGGAAAAAGGCGGTCAGATAATTTTGAAGACCGTGGTTCTGGAAGCGGGCGAGGCGGCGGCTCAGGCATGGGAGTGCAGCTCTTGGGGTTTGCGTTTCGGAAATTTGGGTTCAAAGGTGTACTCGTAGCCGGCGTGGCGCTTGGCGGCGTGTATTTTCTTGCACCCGATAGCGTTAAGCAGTCGCTTGTTGGCGGCACCACGACGAGTACTTCTGGTGCTGGTCAGGTCTGTGATGCTTCGGAAAAGAACGCTGCAGCCTGTGATTTCTCACGAGCCATTCTTGCCTCTACCGAGGATACTTGGGTCAAGAAGTTCCAGGTTGGTGACCTACCTGATTACGGCTCAAAGCCTGGTTCGTATCAAATGCCCACGCTGGTTGTGTTTTCTGGCGGCGTAAATACTGGTGGATGCGGGAGCGCAACGTCGGCCGTCGGACCATTCTATTGTCCAGCCGACAAGAAGCTCTACATAGATCCAAGTTTTTACGACACGCTCGCACAACGTCTCAAGGCGCCGGGCGATTTTGCGCAGGCTTACGTGATCGCGCACGAGGTTGGCCATCACGTGCAAAACCTCATCGGATCGAGTCGGCTTCAGGTGAAAGGCGAGACCAAGAATCAGGTCTCTGTGCGCGTTGAACTTCAGGCCGATTGCCTCGCCGGTGTCTGGGGCCATAGTGCGCAAAAGGACTTGAAAATCACTGATGAAGATCTCAGTGAGGCGACCAACGCCGCGCATTCTATCGGTGACGACGCGCTTGGTCACACGGACGAATCCAAGTTTTCACACGGGTCGAGCAAACAGCGTATCTACTGGTTTAAACGAGGTTTTGACTCTGGTGACCCGCGTCAGTGCGACACTTTCGCCGTCAAGGATTACCGCGAATTGTGAGAGAACGAACGAGTTTCAGACGTCAGTTTTCCCTTGAAGCCTTGGGCGCGCCTACCTTATGAACGGTGAGGACCAACGAGAAAAAGGGAGAATAATGCGGTTAAATTTTGGAGAAACTGTTGCAATTGAGGGAACCCTGAAGGGCTTCCCAGGAGGTTTGTTGCCTTTGCTGGTGAAGGCGAGAACGCAGTGGACGATCGCGCCGTCGCCCAACAAGAAAACGGTGGCATTTTTCACGACTAAACCTGAAGGCAAGAAGGCTGAAAAAGCGAAGACTCTAGGAGTTCCGGTAATAACCGAAGACGAAGCTAGAGACGTGATTGGGCCCCCCTTAAAGGGATACCGTGAGCGTATTGAACATTTTGTTTCTCAACGCCCAGACTACTATGTGGACCACGTGTTTAAGATGGGGGACCCTGTCTCAGACGCGGTTATCGCGAGAATCGAGAAGCGAGTTGGGTTCGAAGTGCCTGAGGCCGCACGCAATCTCTTTGCAGAGCTGAATGGACTTCAGTGGTTTTGGACTTACCGAATGGATGTGCCTCCAATGGAAGGCCTAGATTGGACTCAAACAGGTGAGTTCTCGAGTGAGTTTTGGCGTGATGTCAAAGCTCCAGATAACAATTTCAACCTTGGATTGGTGTGTATTCCAGATGTCGAAACTATCTTCTTTTCGGACTGGCACTTAGGGGCCAATCCGAAGGATGTGGTTGGAAGAAAGGTCAAGCTTGGAAAACGAAAAGTGGATGCTCCGAGTTTCTACTCGAACCTATTCGGGTTTGATTTCTTCGACACTTTTTATCCCTGTGGACTATGGGCGGACCCTGAAACGAAAGATTTCTATATCGTGTATGGGGATGACCACGGAGCCTCGTGGGAATGTGAACCCGTTCCGCTCGAAGGCTATATGGAAGCTCTGATATCGACGGATGGCACTGATCGGTTAGTGATGAGTGGTGGAACGAAGTTGAACGGCTCTCCATACAAGCTGCTTATGATGTCTATTCGTTGGAATGAAGTCATCAAAGCGCGTAAAGGCTGAGAGCGCCGCTCCGTTTGTCTTACAAAAGTGTAATCTTGGGGACAAAGTCAGGTAAGCTTGCATCCTCTATCTTGCAAACCGAGCCAAATTGGGGCTCGTGATTTGTAGAGAGGAAGATATGAAAGCTCAAGATTTGATTGGTGTTGCGTTGGCTTCTGGTGCCCTATTGTTCTCGGTGGCCGCCTTCGCGGACGGGTATGATGACGACGCGCGACAGGGTCAGAGTGCCAAGGTTAGCATGGTGGAGGCCATCAAGCTCGCGGAAGACCATGTGTCGGGCCGCGCATTTCAAGTCGACATCGATGATGACCGATTCGAGATGGCATACGAGATTGAGCTGGAGGTCCAGGGGCGCGTCAAGGAAGTTTGGGTGAGCGTGAAAGAGCTCAAAGTGCTTGAAGTGAAGAGCGACGATGACGACGATGATATTCCAAAGGCACGCAAGGTTGGCCTCGCAAAGCTTGTCGAGACGGCTCAAGCCCACAAGGGCGGGAAGGCATTTGAAGCAGAATGCGACGACGACCGTTGGGATACAACATGCGAGGTCTCAGTTGTCACGTCCAAGAACGAGGTCTGGGATATCGTGCTCGACGGTGAAAGTGGCAAAGTGATTAGCTCGAGAATCGACAAGGATGATGACTAAATGAAGATTCTTGTAGTGGAAGACGACAAGCCCACCGCCGACTTTATTGTGGAGGGCTTCGAGCGTGAAGGGCATAACGTGGACCTCGCTCGCGATGGTCTGGACGGGATGATGCTCGCCTGTGGCGGAGAATACGACGTGATGGTGGTCGACCGAATGTTGCCAAGGCTCGATGGGCTCAATATGGTCAAGACGTTGCGTTCTCAGGGAAATCAAACGCCTGTGATCTTCCTGAGCGCGCTCGGCTCGTTGGAGGATCGAGTAACCGGCTTTGAAGGTGGAGCAGATGACTATCTTACCAAGCCTTTTGCGTTCATCGAGCTGAGTGCGAGGGTCAATGCGCTCGCTAGGCGAGGGCCCGGCGTTCCGGAGGCTACCGTGCTCAGCGCACGGGACCTCAGGCTAGATCGGCTCAAACGGATTGTGACGCGTTCTGGTGAGGTGGTGGCGCTTCAGCCTACAGAATTCAAGCTCCTTGAAGTGCTCCTAGAGCGCGCGGATCAGGTCGTGACAAAGACCATGCTCCTTGAACTCGTTTGGGACTTTCATTTCGACCCAAAGACCAGCGTGGTTGAGACCCATATCAGTCGTTTGAGGTCCAAAATCGATCCGCCCGATGAGCCGGGATATATACGCACAGTAAGGGGCGCAGGCTATGTGGTGGACACGAACCTCTAGTGTGTTTCGAAGCGATGCCGCTCGTTTTGCGCTCACTTATTTGTTGGTCTTTGTCGGGTCGGTAGCCGGTCTTGGTGTGTTGACCTACCAGACGATTAAGGACGCCATGGAGAATGCTCTTCGCGAGCGCGTTGAGGCGGAAGTTAAACAGCTTGTAGGGGACTACGAGGACGAAGGTCTAGTCGAGCTCAGGCACGATATTCGCGAGCGGCTGGACGTTTCTGTGGCAAACCGACTTAGGTACTCCGTTCAGGGGCCAGAAGGAAGGGTGATTTTCGACGAGTTGCTCCCGCTTGAAGAGCGAGGTTGGACGCATGTTTACGGCAAAGACGGTGGCTCAATTCTGGTTTGGTCGGAAGACCTTCAAGACGGATACGTGCTTGCGGTCGGGGCTGACCTGGGAGAGATCGAGAGCTTGAGTGTGGCCACTCAGCAAAGATTTGGCGTTGTATTAGGACTCACGGTCCTCCTTGGTCTTTTGGGCGGCTATTTGCTTCTGAGGCGCTCGCGAAGCAGGCTCGAGGCGTTTCGCGAAACTGCCGAAAAGGTTGGCGGCGGTGAGTTCAAGGAACGTCTCGAGAGGGATGAGCAAGATGCCGATCTCGACGCGTTGGCTTCGATCATGAACCAGATGCTGGAGCGCATTGAGCGCCTTGTGGAGAACACCCGACGGGTGGGCAGCAATCTAGCTCATGATTTGAGGACTCCGTTGACTCGGCTTCGGCACGAACTCGAGGAGTTAGCGGAGCAGGACTCGATGGACCGTGAAAGGGTGGAGACGGCAATCCGTCATTTGGACGAGTCTCTGGCGGTCTTTAACGCGATCTTGCGCATTGCAGAGATTGAGTCTGGCGCTCGTAAGTCGTCGTTCCAAGATTTTGATTTGTCGGCAGAACTCGTCAAGTTGGCCGAGGTTTACGAGCCGAGTTTTGATGAAAGCGGTTTTGAGTTTACGTGGTCTGTGGAGAGCTCGAAGCAGCTTCGAGGAGATCGGACTTTGGTGGCACAATCTGTCGCGAATCTCTTGGAGAACGCGCTCAGACACGGGGCGTCTCCGGTGGAGCTTCGACTTAAGGATGTCGGTGCACGCGTTGAACTCAGTGTCTCTGACCGGGGGCCTGGAATTCCAGAGGCAGATCGTGAACAGGTACTCAAGCCGTTCTTTCGACGAGACGAGAGCCGCACGACACCTGGTTCCGGCTTGGGTTTGAGTTTGGTGCGTGCAGTAGCTGAACTTCATGATGCGGAGTTGGTCCTTCAAGACAATGGTCCGGGGTTGGTGGTAAAGCTCATTTGGTCATAGGATTGAGCAGAGCCAGATGAGTCAGTATCCGAAGTGGATTTGGTGTGGGGTGGGCACTCTTTTCGTGGTGCTCTTGAGCCTCCCTCTCGTCTCGCTAGGGCTCTCTTCCTCCCCAAGCGCCTTGTTTTCGAGCATTCAACATCCTGTGTTTTTGACTGCGTTGGGTATCAGTCTCAAGACCACGCTACTCAGCCTTTTGGTGGTGGTCTTGATGGGGACACCTCTGGCGTGGTGGTTGTCTCGTGAACGAGGACAGGTGGCCAAAATCGTCGGGGTCTTGGTTGATGTTCCGATCGTGATTCCGCCGGCTGTGGTCGGTGTGGCCATGCTCATGGCGTTTGGAAGAAATGGGGTGTTCGGCGGCTGGCTCGAAAGTGCATCAATCACAATCCCTTTTACGAGTTTTGCGGTGGTGCTGGCGCAAATCGTGGTCTCGGCGCCGTTCTACGTTCAGGCCGCAACGAACGCGTTTCGAAAAGTTGATCTAGACACGATGATCGTGGCCAGAACGCTTGGTGCGACTGAGATAGAGGCGCTTCGCAAAGTCGCGATACCCCTCGCGTTTCCGGGCTTGGTTGCCGGGGCTTCGTTGGCCTTTGCGCGCTCCCTCGGGGAGTTTGGGGCTACCCTGATCTTCGCTGGAAATATGCCCGGGGTCACCCAAACCTTGCCGCTTGCGATCTACATGACCCTTGAATCCGATTTGGAGCTGGCCGTCGCGTTCTCGTTGGTTTTGGTTGCGATAGGGTTTCTACTCCTCGGCGCGATACGCGGATTAAGTGGCATGAGGACTGAGGCATGAAGCATTGGATGGCAACAATCCGGGGTCAGCTCGGGCGCCTGAACTTGGATGTCACCTTGGAGTCCAAAGGAGGCGTGCTGGCGCTTATCGGTCCAAACGGAAGTGGAAAGACCACCGTTTTGCGGGCGATTGCTGGTGCCATCTCTGGTCTGGATGCTGAGATCGAGGTCGGCGGAGAAGTCTTGGAAAGCCACCGTAAAGGTATCTGGATGGAGCCTGAGCAGCGCCAACTTGGCTATGTGCCGCAGGGGTATGGGCTATTCGAGAATCTGAACGTCTTGGAAAACGTGGCGTTTGGTCTAGGGCTTGCTCCGAGAAAGATGAACCGCAAAGATTCCCACGAACGGGCTAGAAAGCTTCTCGCGGAAATGGGGATTGCGGAGCTCGAGGGTAGGCAGGTCAAGAGGCTCTCTGGCGGCGAAAAGCAACGCGTCGCGCTTGCGCGTGCCCTCATCATTGAGCCAAGGCTTCTGCTTCTGGACGAACCGCTTGCCGCTCTAGACGTGGAAACTCGTAAGACGACCAGAGAGTTTCTGAAGTCTCGTCTCAGCGCTCAGGAACGCCCGGTTCTGATGGTTACGCATGATTCAAGGGATATCGACCCTGAGGCCCACGTAGTCGTCTTGGATAAGGGGAGGGTTGTGCAAAATGGCACCCTTGAGGAGTTGGGCGCCGCACCGTGCAATGGATTCGTGCGGGCCTTTCTAGACCCTTAGTTTTTGAAGAGGAGTGAGAATTCCGCCCACTCCGAGCAGCCTGCACCATTGCAAGATTGCACAGACCACGCGTGCCAACCGCGCGAGAGCGTGATGGTGACTTCAGGCGTTGGAAGGCTTGAGTAGTCATTGGCGCTTACCCATTCTCCAGTTACCGGGTCTGCTACCCGTACGGTGACGTTGTAGGTTTCGCCTTCGCCGGTCCATCTGAGGGTGGCGAGGCTGTCGTTCACGGTGGATTCGTGTGCGGGCAAAAGTCCGCTTGGCTTCGACGGGACTTGGTCAGCAAAGACCGGAGGATCTTCCTGTGGGGCCACGAGCTCGGTTGAGAAGTAGGCGAACGGAGATGAGAGGCAAGCACTTAGGCTGCAACGGTTAACCCTCCAACGGTACTTGGCGCTGGTGGCGTCAAGGCTGATGCTGAGTTCGGATCCGATCGGTTCGGAGTCGTGGAAAACACTCCAAGCACCGGTAGAACTCATCTTTTCGACGATGACACGGTCGGTAGATTGACTCGTTGATGCTCGCCATTTGAGCGCGACCTGAGGCTGGGTCAGTACCTCAGCCTGGCTTGGGGAGAGGCCTTCCGGGACGTCGTAGGTCGTCGGTTGGGAGCTTGGGCGAACGAGCGGATTTACTGAGTTCGCATAGATCGTGATGTCTTTGCTCGTGGCTAGTATCCGGGTGTTCTCGAAAGTCACTGATGCGTTGAACTCAGTGTTGTGAAGGACAAATCGGTCGTCGGGAGACTTAAGCGCGACGCTTTGGTTAGGCTCGATGAATGTCCAGTCAGAACAACTTGAGCGAGCCGGGCCGTCGCATCGAACCCAGAGGTTGGCTCCTGTTGCGTTCTCAATCTCGATGGCTTCGTCTTCGCTCGCCGGTGCAAGTGCGTCCATGGTGCGTCCCATTTCGCGCTTACACACAGCGCACATGCCGGTCCCAAGGGTTCTCATCATACAGTTGTGGGTCGGGCGGAATCTGCCACGGGCGCAGTAGCCAGCACCTTCAAATGCGCCAATCGTTCCAAACCGTGCGTTTGGTGCGGTTGGGAGTTCGGTGGTGTTCACCATGTCTGACCATGGAAGCGCGTCGTGGCGGTGTGAGATAGCGACGTTTGGCCCGGTGGAACAACGGCCTCCTGGGCGATGACTTTCGTATTCGTCCGCGAGCCCAAAGAGTGCGTGGCCGAGCTCGTGAGAGATGATGTCAGCGACATAACGGGGCCGCGCCGAAACTACGAGACCGTCGGTGGCGCAGCCTCCATATGAAGTTGTGTTCACCAGCACCACCGTCACGTCTGCACCGGCTTGGTCTCCAAGTCTCTTGGCTGCCGCAATGCCACCAGGGTTGGTGAAGAAGACACAACGTTCCAATCCAGTGACACCAGAAGCGGTTTCGAATGCGGTATCGATGGGCCTGCCAAAGGTGCCCGTTCCTTGAGTTCTTGACCGCACGTCTTGACGCCAAAAGTTAAACCCATCCCAGTGGTCGCTGTAGCCTGAGTGCTCAGACATTTGAGCAATGATCGCGTCTACATGAGCGTGGAATTGCGGCAGTTCGGACTCCAAGTATCCTTCCGGGAGAAAGAGAATATCGGCTTTTTGGTCCGAGGGGCCGTGGTCTACGACCTTGCGTGGTCCCTCGAGCACGTCTTCCTGGCGAAGCAATTCCATGCGTTGGGTTCTAGGTGCTTCCGGGTCGAAGTCGAGACTGCCAAGCAGTTGACCGTCGTCTGAGATGAGCTCCAACTTACCCGCAGTCGCGGGGATCCGGACGTCCAACAAGCCGATCGGCGAGATCGGATAATGTGGGTCGAGCTGCCCCGCTCGGTCGAACTCACTACGAAGAACCCGTGGATCGTTGATAAACCCTTGAGTTTGAGTAGAGCCGTCTGCCGGTGAGAACTTGTAGCGCAACGTGTCGGTGCCCGCAGGAGGATTGGTGAGTTCACCGACTTCAATTGCATCGAGGATTTCGACATTTGTTTCGTCAAGGCTTAAGGACACTTGGATGTTTCCAGGCGACTGACTTAACTCACCCTGACACGCAAACGAAATGAAGCTGAGCAAGATGCAAAGGAGATAGACGCTGTGGTTTGGCATTTGGACTCTCTACGGCTTTGGACCAAGGACCCTAAACTCTACTTCAACTATCATGCCAGCTGGAAAACTACGCAAAGAGGTAGCCTAAAGCGCAAGTCCACATAACGCTTTGGGGTCATTAGTACCCAAGAGTGGAAACCCGAGTGTCCGATCGTATGTCTGTATCAACTTGCGGCCTCGTGCATCCGATGGGTATGGATTTGATACGAGCAGAAAAGGGCGGACTTCGTTGCGAGACTGGAGGCTTCTGGATAGACCCGCTTAAGGCCGTAGACGTGGCGGTCATTACGCGTGCCCACTCCGACCATGCGCGTCCGGGTTCCGCGCTCTATCACGTGTCCAACGAGGGGATGGCTGAGGCTCGGCGATGACGCAAAGATCATCGGCCACGAGTGGGGCGAGCCCTTCGAAATTGGAGGCGTGCGTGTCTCGCTACATCCTGCCGGCCATATTCGAGGCTCCGTGTGATGTCTTCATCACAGAGGCTACGTTCGGCTTGCCCATCTATCGCTGGGACCCAAGCGAAGTGGTGATGAAAGAGATCTTTGAGTGGTGGGAGCAGAATCGGAAAAATGGGCGAACGTCCATGCTCTTCACCTACGCGCTGGGTAAGGCGCAGCGCGTCCTCGCGGGGCTTCAAGAGTTCACCGACCAGACTGTCTCGACCAAGGAAGGTTTGGTCTATGCCATCGCCGACGCGTTCGTGATCGAATTCCCGCTAGGTTACTAGTACCTTCTTCCATTTGCACATAACTAGAGTTGCTGTGACTACAATCGAATGTTAACTTCCGGGTCTGACGTTAAATTGGGATTGATTCAATAGAAAGGATGTCGATTTGAACCAATCCGACCTTTCTGTTGGAGATTTTATGAAAATTGCACTCGTGTTGTTAGTATGTTTTTTGTCTGCTTCTTGTAAGGAGAGTACGCCCCCAGAATCCCCGAAAACGGACCCAGAAGTGGAAGCGAAGACTGAGGGTGCAGCCGCACTCCCAGATATCGATCCGGCGACACTTCCCGTTGAAAAGGCGGTCCTTGGGTACGCACCCGAAGTCGCGCCTCCGATCAAACGAAAAACACCGGCTAAAGTTGTAGTTGAGCTGGAGGTGATCGAGAAAAAGGCAGAGATTGCCGAGGGTGTAACGTATACTTATTGGACATTCGGGGACGCCGTACCTGGACCGATGATTCGTGTTCGTCGTGGCGACTACATCGAGTTCCATCTCAAGAATCACCCGAAAAACACCATGCCTCATAACATTGACCTTCACGCGGTCACGGGTCCGGGTGGTGGTGCCACGAGCAGCTTTACGGCCCCGGGTCACGAGACTCAATTCTCGTTTAGAGCGCTCAACGAAGGCACCTATATTTACCACTGCGCAACAGCTCCCGTCGGGATGCATATCGCAAACGGCATGTACGGTCTGATCGTGGTGGAGCCAGAAGAGGGTTATCCACCGGTCGATAAAGAATTCTACGTGGTGCAGTCTGAGTTCTACACGCCCGGCGATTACCGAGCTGCAGGTGACCAACCCTTTGATATGCAACGCGCTATCAAGGAGGACGCATCCTACGTGGTCTTCAATGGCCGCGATGGTGCCTTGACTGGTGACAACGCGATGAAGGCCAACGTGGGTGAGAATATTCGTATCTTCGTTGGTAACGGCGGGCCGAATTTGATTAGCTCCTTCCACGTCATCGGTGAGATCTTTGATACCGTGTACATGGAGGGTGGTTCGGCGAAGAATCACAACGTTCAAACCACGTTGGTCCCCGCAGGCGGTTCAGCCGTGGTTGAGTTCAAGGCCGAAGTTCCTGGAACTCTTGTACTGGTTGATCACTCGATTTTCCGTGCGTTTAACAAGGGTGCACTTGGCCTTCTAAATATTGAAGGACCAGAAGATAAGGTGGTTTATACAGGTCTAGAAGTGGACGAAATCTACCTCGCAGACAATGCGCCCGAGGCCTCAAAACTCCAGGAGCAAGCCGATAACACTGATGACTCGCTGGAGGCGACTATCCTCCGTGGCAAAGCCGTCTACCAGGGAACGTGCTCTACCTGTCATATGCAAGACGGGAAGGGCATGGAAAACGTGTTTCCTCCCTTGGCATCGTCGGACTTCATGATGGCTGATATCGATCGCTCGATTAAAGCAGTGCTCCAAGGCCTGACGGGCCCAATCACAGTGAACGGCAAAAATTACAATGGTGTGATGCCTCCGTTCAACAACCTCACGGACCGCGAGATCGCCGCCGTGTTGACCTACGTGACCAATAGTTTTGGCAATAAAACCGGAAAAATTGTGGCACCTGAGAAGGTGGCCGAGTTGCGCGCTGCGATGCCGAAGAAGCTGGACACTGGCCATCCATGAGAAAGCTTGAGCTCAGTTTGGTGGGTGTTCTCCTGCTTTCGAGTTGGCCCCTTGGGGCCCAGGATACGAAGAGGGCAGAGCCCGCGCCGAGAGCGCATAAACGGGTACTCATCAAGGGAGACGAGTACCGACCGTTCTATCCGGCCGTAGACAATGAGACTCACCGCGTTGAGGACTTTCTCTTGGATACCTATCCTGTGACCAATGAGGAGTTTCTGGGCTTTGTGAAAGAGCATCCTCAGTGGAGACGCGACCAGGTAAAAAGGCTTTTCGCAGATCCTACTTACCTTGAGCACTGGCCGGGTGATTCGGACGTCTCTGGCCTCGAGTTCAAGCCTGTCGTTCATGTGTCATGGTTTGCGGCTAGAGCCTATTGTGATTGGCGAGGTGGGCGCCTTCCGGTTGAGCATGAGTGGGAATTCGTGGCTCGGGCCGACGAGACTCGAGTCGATGCCACCAAAGACTTGGCCTTCAACCAGCGCGTGCTCTCGTTTTACTCCAAACCTGGAGGAGAGACGCTCGACGATGTGGGCAGTGGGGAACCAAACATCTGGGGCTTGTTCAATGTTTACGGGCTAATTTGGGAATGGGTAGAGGATTTCAACTCCTCGATCGTGAGCTCAGATAACAGGCAGTCCGGGGATTCGCTGGATGCGCAGTTTTGCGGCGGAGCTGCTCTGACGGCCGAGAACACGAGAGAGTACGGGACTTTTATGCGCTACGCTTTTCGCTCAAGCCTCAAGCCCTCTTTCGCGCTGCACAATCTCGGGTTCAGGTGCGCCTACGATCTAGGGGCGCAGCCTTTGGACGAAACTAAAGG
The DNA here is from genome assembly GCF_007993755.1 of Microvenator marinus. GTDB lineage: Bacteria > Myxococcota_A > Bradymonadia > Bradymonadales > Bradymonadaceae > Allomicrovenator > Allomicrovenator marinus. The sequence continues at coordinate 1,298,012 of NZ_CP042467.1, read as the reverse complement.
AGAACCATGAAGCCATTCAATAAACTTTTGATTCTTGCATTGGCCCCGACTTTGGCGTTCATGGCTTGTAAGAAAGAAGAAGTTTCCCAGCCGGAATCTCCCAAAGTTGAAGTTCCAAAGACGGAAGTTCCAAAGACGGAAGTTACAAAGACGGAGTCGCTCGAGGGGCCCCTTCCGGACACGAGCATCTATCAGCTGGAAAGTCGCTGGAAGACCCAAGCGGGCGCCGATGCCACGCTTCAGGATTTTCGCGGCGAGCCCGTTCTAGTCACCATGTTTTTTGGTTCGTGTAAAACCGCGTGCCCCACGCTGATCGCTGATATGAAAAGGGTCGAAAAGGCACTTGGAGACAGCCCAGACGTGAAGTTTGTGCTCATCACCTTCGACCCGGAGCGGGATACGCCAGAGGCGCTCAAGGGGCTCGAAGAAAAATTCGAGCTGGACCCCGAACGTTGGACATTCTTGCACGGAGACCCCATGGATATTCGCGAGGTCGCGGCAGTTTTGGGAGTCCAGTACAGAGAGGTCTCGGACGGTCAATTCACCCACACGAACCGAATGAGCGTGTTGGACCGCAATGGAAGGGTCGTCGCGAAGGTTGACGGGCTAAAGCAGCCTGTTGACGCGCTCGTGGCACAACTCAAATCGCTCTGATGCTCATTCGCCTTGGCCGAGTGAATAGGCGCGCTCTCCCGCAAACGAATAGAGATTCTCGGTTTTGATGACGTCGAACCCCGCGGCGTGCAAGTTCGCGAGCAGGCTCACGATATCGCCATTCGAAACTTCGGGCCGAACCGGGAGAAATCTGCAGCGCCAGTGGTCGGTGCAAAAGGTTTCTGGCATGCCTTCCGGCCAAACCTTCACTCCGCGGTTCGTAATCATTTTAAGGCGCCATTCGTCACCCGCCGCGGCCAGTTCCTGAGCCAGCTTCGCCGGAATTCGACCCGTTTGATTCCAGTCGATAAACACGTCCACGCCTTCAAGCTTCTTGTCTGAGGGCGTCAAGATTGGGCGTGATTTTGGAATGACCATGGTTTTGGGCTCGTAGTGAACAGGTTTGAGCGCCTTCGGTTCTTCTCCGAGACGCTCTGCGATGGCCTTCGCAAACGCCTTGCAGCCAACGCGTTGGGTGCTCTGGGCGCCGAATAGGTCGCCAGTATGGACGCCATCTTCAAGGGTCTTCAGCCATGCGTTTTCGATGCGTTGAGCCACATCTTGTTGCCCAAGGTGAACGAGCATCTGTGTAGCCCCTAGAAGGAGTCCCGAAGGGTTCGCGAGGTCTTTACCTGCAATGTCCGGCGCTGAGCCGTGTACTGCCTCAAACATCGAAACGTGTTCGCCGATATTTGCTGAGCCGGCTAGCCCCACCGAACCTGTGACCTGCGATGCGATATCCGAGATGATGTCTCCATAGAGGTTGAGAGTGACGATGACGTCGAATTTATGCGGCTCGGCAGCCACCCGCGCGGCTCCGATATCGATGATTTGATGGTCGTTTTGAATGTCCGGGTATTCTTGAGCAATCTCGTGAAACACCTTTGAGAAGAGCCCGTCCGTGTGCTTCATGATGTTGTTTTTGGTCATACACGTGACGTGCTTTCTTCCGTGAGCCCGGGCGTATTCGAAGGCGTAGCGTACGATTCGCTCGCAACCGGGGCGGGTGATGAGCTTGAGCACCTGGGTGACTTCAGCGGTTTGTTGGTGCTCAATTCCAGCATAGAGGTCCTCTTCGTTCTCACGAATGACCACGAGGTCCATGTTCTCAAATTGGCAGGGCACATAAGGCGCATAGGCCCTTGAAGGTCTCACGTTTGCGAAGAGGTTGAGTGACTTACGGATGGTCACGTTCAAGCTTTTGTAGCCTCCGCCAAGGGGCGTCGTGATGGGCGCCTTGAGAAAGACCGGATTCTTGCGGATTGTCTCCCAGGTCTCGGGGGCAATTCCGGATTTATGGCCGCTCAAAAACTGAGTCTCTCCGATCTGAATTTCCTCGAAATTCAGACGTGCTCCGGCCGAATCAAGAATGTTCAGGACAGCGTCGGTAATCTCGGGTCCGATTCCGTCTCCTCGTGCGAGCGTTACGTTTGGGGTCTCATTCATTGGATATCCTTAGTCTGTGGGTCTCAGGACCACGATGGTGAACGGACCATAGACACGTTTAACTCAAAGGTTTAGTAGATAGTTTATCTATCACTTATAGGTGAAATAGATGGAGTGGCTAAACTTTCGGCATCTTTACTCTTTTTGGGCGGTTTGTCGGTATGGCGGGTTCAGCAAGGCGGCGGAACGTCTCTACGTTTCACAGTCTACGGTGAGCGAACAAGTCTCGCAGCTAGAGGACTATCTGGGTGAGGAGTTGTTGGAGAGAAACACACGTTCCGTGAAGATGACGCTTCGCGGAGAGGCGCTTCTGGCCTATGCGGACCAGATTTTCGAGAAGAGTTCGCAAATCAATCGAGTCTTCCGCGATAGCGAAGACGAGTCGCGCCGCCACTTAAAGATTGGAATCGTCGGAGGAATTTCGAGAAACTTCGTCTACGCTCGGATTGAGGATGCGTTTCTAAACCAAGCGGACCTTCATGTGGAGGTTTACAGCGGGGCGATCGACGAGCTTACGCGTCAGCTACGCACCTTTGACATCGATATGGTCTTGAGTCTTGAGCTGCCACGCCATCAAGAGATGTCGACCATGACTCATCATCTGGTGGCAACGAGTCCGCTGAAATTGGTGGGAACACCTGAGTTGATTGAGCAGGTTGAGAGCGGGAGCGTTGCGCCGAGGCTCTTTGTCTTTCGTCATCCTTTTGAAGGGTATCCGGTTCAGGCGTGTTCCGAACGGTATGGGGTTGAGTTCGATTTGGCGGTGAGCACAGACGATATCTCCTTGTTGCGATTCTTGGCCAATGGCTCGAGCGGGCTTGCGCTGGTGCCTGAGATTGGCGTGCGCGAGGACCTCAAAGCCGGGAGGGTTAAGACACTCGATGTTCCCAACGACCCGAGCGTAGATATTTATGCGATAACACTTCAGGCGTCTGCTAGGCGAAGTTTTGTGCAACGCTTGAGTCTAGCGTTCATCCATAACTCGTGGCAAAACGCCTGAGTTGACGAGGATGGTCTTGGGAAAACGAATCGACATAGCTGGTTTTTTGGAGCTCCTGCATTCAGGTGTTCCCGCTTTTGACGTGCGCACACCGGCTGAGTACGAATCTGGGCACATTCCTGGGGTCAACAATCTCCCGCTCTTCAGCAACGAGGAGCGCGTTGTTGTCGGTACGTCCTACAAGCAGAAGGGTAGGGAACAAGCGCTCTTAGAAGGGCTTGAATTCGTCGGTCCAAAAATGCGGACCATGGTTGAAGAGGTCATCAAGGCCAGTGGCTCGCCTCCTGGCAAGGTCCTTGTGCACTGTTGGCGAGGCGGCATGAGGAGCCAGAGCGTGGCCTGGCTGCTTGAACTTTATGGCTATGAAACCCTGACCTTGGAGAAGGGCTACAAAGGGTTTCGGCATTGGGTCCTGGGACAACTTGACGATGTGCCACCTCTCAATGTGATCGGGGGCCCAACTGGTGCCGGAAAGACCGATATCCTGGATGTTTTGAAAGAGGACGGCGAGCCCGTCATCGACCTTGAGGGCCTCGCGAACCACAGAGGGTCGGCGTTTGGAAGCCTTCTCCTCGGGGCTCAACCGACTCAGGAGCATTTTGAGAACTTGCTGGCCTTTGAGTTAGCGCGAGTGCGTGTTCAGGGGCTCCCTGTGTGGATTGAGGACGAGAGTCGGATGGTTGGGTATGTTCAGGTGCCAAATCGAGTTTACGAGGCAATCCGAGCGTCTCAGGTGCTCTTCTTAGAAGTTCCATTTGAGTCCCGGGTCGAGAGGCTCGTAGAGGTCTATGGAGATGCGTCTCCAGAGCTGCTCAAGGACTCTTTTGACCGAATTCAGACCCGGCTCGGTGGCTTGAAGCACAAAGAAGCACATGATGCCTTGGAAAAAGGGGACCTGCATGAGGCGGCAGCAATCGCCTTGACCTATTACGACCGCGCGTACGCCAAAGGTCTCGGGCGGCGTGACCCTGAGCTTGTGATGCGTGTGGAAGTCAACGGGGACGCGCATGAAATGGCAAACCAAATCAGAGCCTTTAAGGCTAGGGATATCGCATGAATTCTACGAAAGTTCGTTTGACTCAATACTCACATGGCGCTGGCTGCGGCTGTAAGCTTTCACCGGCAGTGCTCGACCAAATCCTCGCCAACAGGACCACGACCCCAGACGCAATGTCGAGGCTTTTGGTGGGTAATAGCTCGCGGGATGATGCGGGAGCTCTGGACTTGGAAGACGGCCGCGTTCTCCTAAGCACGACTGACTTCTTCATGCCTATTGTGGACGACCCTTATGAGTTTGGGCGAATCGCCTCGGCAAACGCCATCAGCGATATCTACGCCATGGGCGGTAGTCCGGTGATGGCCATCGCAATCCTTGGGTGGCCGATCGACAAACTCGGCCCGGAGATTGCGGGCGAGGTGATGGAGGGGAGTCGGTCGATTTGTGCTGAGGCGGGTGTGGCGCTCGCCGGCGGACATAGTATCGACAGTCCGGAGCCGATCTTTGGCTTGGCCGTCAATGGGCTCGTCGCCCGGCAAAATCTCAAACAAAACGATGCGGCCCGAGCCGGTGATAGACTCTATCTCACCAAGCCTCTGGGCGTTGGTATTTTGACCACAGCTGAGAAGAAAGGGATCCTGCGCGAGGCTGATATTGGTCTGGCGGCGGCCTCGATGATGAGACTCAACAAGGTTGGCGCAGCTCTAGGGCATGTAGCCGGTGTACACGCGATGACCGATGTGACCGGGTTTGGGCTCCTCGGCCACCTGAGCGAAATGTGCGTGGGCTCAAGCCTGAACGCAGTAGTTGAGTTAGACAAGATTCGCACCCTGACGGACCTGGAAGGGTATCTGGACCAGGGGAGCGTCCCAGGCGGAACCGGACGCAATTGGGCGAGTTACGGCGACAAGGTTGGATCAATCTCCGAGCGGGCAAAATCGCTGCTCGCCGATCCTCAAACTAGCGGTGGATTACTTGTTTCGGTGGCTGAGTCTGCTCAGTCTGAAGTCGAGGCAATTCTCAAGGAGCACGGGTTGGAGGCTCATTTGAGCCCGATAGGACATCTCTCTGACCGTGGCGCACAGGGCCACTACATCGAAATCAGATAGCAAGGGCTACTTGAGTTTCACCATACCTTGTTGCGCCCCTCGTCCTTCTTCGGTCGCATACACGTTGACCTTTCCATCTTCTGCCGGGAGCATGATGATATTCATCGCTTGGTCTCCCTTTTCGAGATTCAGGAATCGACCTTGAATTCGAGCTTCTGGGATATGCTGGGCAAGCTTGTTCATCTTGTGCTGGAATCCCGACTCGTTCCAGCCACGATTGATCATCGCTTGTCGGTAGAAGTTGTATGTGGTGTCCAAGTCAGCGTTGGTCGTGAACTTGTTCGCGGTGTAAGGCTCATCGGATGCCAAACTCTTCATTCGGAAGTCACGGTCACAACCAATACATGCTGGGATGTTTGGATCGGGCGGAGGCTTGATGAAAGACTTGTTCTCAAACTTGTTTGAGCTGAATTCATCGTCGCTCCACACCGCCGTAATCATGGTTCTTTCAAGGTTCGGCTCATGAGTCGCGTCGATGAAGCGGTAGCCACCAAGTTGCTCGTTGAGTCCGAGTTCCTTGTGCTCTTTGTAGTCCTCCAAGACCTTTTCATAGGACTTCTTCGGATTGACACCCGCCATCGCGATGTATCCAGACGATTTTTCAATCGGAATGACTTCTCCGGAGATATAGGCTTTGGAGATGTCTTGGATTGGCTCGAAGCTCTCGCCGTTCTTGTCTTGTCTCCAGTCGACCGAGCGAAGATGCGCCTGCATAGGCGTCACGTCGCTGTAGTTGCGCTTATTTACGCCGTAGTTCACGAGTTCGTTTTGCACAATGTGCATCACGTCTGCAGGCGTCTTGCCGTCGGCATAACCGGAGGCAAAGTACATGACGTTGCCATTGAAGTCGTAAGGCCTAGGCTTTAGGCCAAGAGACGCCATCGCACGAGTGAATTCGGTGCCGTCCTTTCCATTGAAGAAGGAGATATCCGCCTCAGCTTCTTTGACGGCCGTGGGCTCCTGTGGATTCTGCGTCAATGTGGCGAATCCGATAGCAAAAACTATTGAACCAGCAGCGGTTATCTTGAGGGTATTTTTAAGAATCGTATTCATAGTTTCCTCGGATTTTAGCAGCCAATGCCGCCACACCATGAGAAGTCAAAGTTACCCAACGCTCCCGACCCGCCCAGGTCTTGGCAGCTACTCGATGGTCGAGAGCAAAGAGCCGGCACGGAAGAGGTTTCACGGCAGTTTTGATAGTCTTGAGCTTCCTGTTGGCATTCCTCCATCTCTTCGATTTCTTCGCGACCCTCGCTGTTGAGGTTCATGGACATGTCGAATACTTGGATCGGCTTCTTGTAGCGCTCGGTGCCTTCAAGGGCGAGTCTGGTCATAATCACGGGAGCAACCCTGTGGACCGATGCGTTGGGCATCGGAACGTCGAGCTTACCCGACTCAAAGTTTAGGTCTCCAAACTTGGTGGAGAACGAGCGTGTTGCCTCCCCATCTACAGCGCCGTAGCGCATACCAGCAGCGATAGCTGGGCCGGCTCCAGAGGTCTGAACGATGGAGTTAAACGCCCCCACGAAGCCACCACCGTGCCAGGTTGGGTCGACCATATCGTTGAGAAGGCGATGAGAGACGTATTCATCGGTCGTTCCCATAATGCCGCCGATGGTGAGTTTCGGAGTTACGGAGACGGCGCCGGGCATTAGGGTCTTGGGTATTCTGACTTTGACGCCTGAATCGGCATAAATGCCGGCACCGCTGAGACCGTTCTGGAAGAGGTCTCCAATTGAGCCTACGCTAGTGGCAGCTCCTACGAGAGGCACCATTCCAACCATGCTTGCCTCGGCGTCCGCCCACATTTGTGCGTTGGCATCGGCTTTGACGATAAGGGATTCGTGGTTGAGTCTGTAGAGAACTCCCATTCCCGAAAAGATCATGATGAAGATTGGAAGGCCGATGACAAATTCGGTCATCGCAGAGCCAGATTCCGATCGAAATTTTTTCAATAGGGCTTTCATTTTACAATGCCCTCCATGTTTCCGGGATTGAAGGTTGAGCCGATACGAAGAAGATAGAAGAGGTCGTCCATCGCAGCTCCGGCTCCGAAGTTGTCGTCGAAGATACCTACGACAGATCCGAGGATAAGGTAGGCAATCATGTCATTGACCATAGTGTTCAGACCAATATCGGGTCCCTGTACCGAAGAGCCTAGGCTCTCGCCGGGAAGCACCACGGGTCTATTCTTGGCCTTCCAACGTGGCGACCACATGTCGGGGTTGTCATTGAGGCCCAGTCGGTTGCTTACGAGCGGAATTGACGAAGCGAAGCTGAAGACACCTGTGGTGAGTTGTTCAATCGGCTGCTTGTACACAATTTCGCCTCGCGAGAGGGCGAAATAGCCCGAGTTGTCGTAGAGGGCGCCGCGCTGACCTTCGTGGTTGATGATACCGAATTTCTTTCTATCGGCTCCATCATCCATGCGTCCAGCTCTAGGTTTGTAGGCGAGATGTACGTTGGAAGTAGATTGTAGCCAGGCGTTTCGGTCTTCAAATGTGGACTCGTTGATTCGCATGTCGAGATAGCCACTATCGTGGTAGGCGAAGCCAGCAGCGGCACATCCCATGGCGGGGAAGAGGGAGGCACCTACGAAGATTGCCTTCCATCTGCGATCGAAGCTGCTTGAGAGACTTTCGGACTGCGCGATAGTTTGTGCTCCGATGATGATCTGCTCCATTGAGTAGGCGTATTCAGCGCAGTACTCCAAGCCCGAGATAATCGCACCTTTGGTACCGCTGAACTCAAACGGTGCCATCTTGTAGGTCCAGAGCTTTTGGTGGTCGCGTCGTGCAAGGGGCAATGTGTCGGTGTTTTGGCTAAGTGACGGAAGGATGTCCAAGAAGCCGCTTCCCAAGGCCCAATCAACGCCGCCCGCGGCGCTTGTAATGCCGTCGCGGATACTCATGATGGTGCTTGGAGGTGGCGGCCATGAGCCAGAAACCATCGCTCCGTTACCCATGGCTCTAGACGTACCTTCGATCCACGCCCACCATGGGGTGATGCTGAACATGTAGCGTTGGTAAATATCGAGAGCGACGAGTTCCTTCTTAGATGCCCCACTGTCGAACATCAGTGTTGGGATGTTCTCGATCATCTCGATGCCCTCCATGATAACCATGGGGAGGCCTCCAAAGAACCTCAAACACGCTGCTGGATTTGGAATAAGCTTGAAACAGTCACCAGCATCAATCGCGAGCTGCGCTAGAATCGCGACCCACGCGTTCACATACGTGGCCAGATACGAATAGAACATTCGCTTGATGATATTCGCGTAGGAAATCATGTTCATGGAACGTGACTTCACGACCGAGTGGCTGAACGAGGCCGAGTCAGCTGCGACTTGGACCTTCATCTTATCGTTGGCGGCCACGCCAGCGTCAAAGAGTGTCATGGCCATCATGAAGAGGATCAAGAATGCAGCAAGAAGCAGAAGCATGACGGCTCCCGACTCATTCTGATGTGCTCTGGCGAGCAAGTTTTCTATGCTTTGTCTCATGGTGGACCTACAGGATGTCGTTGGATTTAGGCAGGATTGGGTTCGGAGACAAATGCTGGGTCATGCTGTACGCCCGAGTAATTCGAGTGGTGTAGCCTGTGGCACTCATCTGCCCAAAAACACGCCCCATGAATGGGAATTGGATTTTGTGGTCGTAAGTAAGACGCGTGGTAAACGTAGTGCGATCGGAGGAAGCCATCTGTGTGATGATTCCGCCGGTAAACGTGACGTTGGTACCGCAATACGCCGAGGCGAACTGCGCGGGACCACGGCGCATGTAACTCTCGGTTCCGAGGGCCTGGCTCAGCGAAGCTACTTCCGCGGTACCCACAACAGTCGGCATCAAGCCAGCCGCGGCCATGCCTCGGATGGTACGATTGAAGGTATCTGAACGGTCACAGAAGTTTGCCGAGCGGGCCAAAGGAGTCGCCACGGGCGCAATCACCGCTGCCGCAGCAATTCTGGCACGGTCCCTGATATGCGCGTTCGTGACAGCGCCAGACCCAGTTCGGTTGTGCCCTTGTTCAGGACCCCAGACCGCAATGGTACGGGCAGCCTCATAAACCCCAAGGGTGGAGAGCAATCCGGCCATGCTATTGACAGCCATCTGGGCCAAACCGAAGGTGAGCAGAAGAAAGATGGGGAAGACGATCAGCGTCTCAGTGAGGACGGTTCCGGTGACCTTTACAATCGCCATTTTCTTGCGAGCTTTGCGGCCTTCGCGAAAATACGCAAAAGCGATGTAGAGCATGGCCCAGAAGCACGCCGCTAAACCGGTGATTAAGAGGCCTTCTGTCCACATCTTGTTCTGGACTTGGGCGTCTGAGATGGCATGTCCCATGACCGACCAAATGGCTTCGGTCATAAAAAAGCTGATAAAAAGGCCAGCCATGATCAACACGGCCGAGCAATGCAGAAGCGCCCGAAACGCCCATCGGGTCCAATGAGACCCACGTGATTGATTTGTGATTTGGTCCTGCACGGAAGACTCCTTATTGTGTACGCTCGTAGTATATCGCAAGAAACGATCCACATTCGTATCGGATGGATTGGCGCAGATATGGCGTGTGAGGTGTGACAACTTGGCTCATTTGGGTTCACGCCACACCACAGCCCAAGGAAACTATGGATACTGAGAATCTCGTCGAATTCGCACGGTCAAAACTTCGAGTCCACGCGGATTCTCAAAAGGCCGCGGAAATGGCCGCGTATATGAAGACCGACCAGCCATTCTATGGTGTCTCAAGTCCCCTGCGCGCTGCGATCGGCAAAGAGCTCTTCGCGGCATTTATTCCGAAAACTCGGGAGGATTATGAAGCCGGAGTTCGAGCCCTCTGGAGTGGTGAGCATCGCGAGGAGCAATACCTCGCGCTCGGGTTTGCGAGAAAGTGGAAGAGATTCATAAGTTCAGATTCGTTGGAGCTTTATGAGGAACTAATCCGCGAAGGCGCTTGGTGGGACCTAGTCGACGAAACCACGTCGCACCTTGTGTCGCCGGTGCTTTTGAAGGAACGTGTATCGGTTAGGCCTCTGTTGGCTTGTTGGATCGATGATGAGTGCATGTGGATTCGACGGGCGGCAATCCTATCTCAGTTAAAACACCGGTCCGAAACAGACGAAGAGATGCTCTTTGATTTCTGTTTGAAGCGATCCCACGAGAAAGAATTCTTTATCCGAAAGGCCATCGGTTGGGCGCTAAGAGAGTATTCCTACTACGAGCCTGAGCGTGTGGAAGCATTCGTGACTAGGAATCGAGAGCTTCTGAGTGGGTTATCGTATCGAGAGGCGACGAGGGTTATAGAGAAAGTCAAAAAGGAGAAACGTGAATAACACCAGTGTGGAATCCTATCTTGCTGAGGGCTGTGGGCGTTGCGAGCATTACCAAACGCCCCAGTGTAAGGTGCATCTTTGGACTGAAGAACTCTTGGCTCTGAGAGAAATTCTGAGGTCCACAAGTCTTGATGAGACTATGAAGTGGGGGTCTCCTTGCTACACATTCGATGGTAAGAATGTGGCCATGATGGGCTCGTTTAGAGACTACTGTTCCATCAGTTTCTTCAAGGGCGTACTGCTTGAAGATCCCGAAGGTCTGCTCGAAGCTCCGGGGCCGAATTCAAGGCACGCGCGTTTGCTCAAATTCAGGTCTTTGGAAGATGTGGAGCGGCTGGCTTCGCAGGCTCTGAACTTCTTGAATCAAGCCGTGGAGATCCAAAAGAAGGGGCTCAAAGTGGATGCCGCTGAGGTTGAACCGCTGCCGGATGAGCTCGAGGCGAGGCTCTTGTCTGAAGACGGCCTGTGGGAAGCGTATGAGGCGTTGACGCCGGGGCGGCAACGTAGCTTCATCCTTCATGTCTCAAGTGCAAAGAACCCTGAGACCCGAGTGCGACGGGCGGAGAAATGCGTCCCAAAAATTTGGGCGGGAAAAGGCTTCAACGAGTATTAGCCTCGAGCTTCTAGGCTGCAACAATCTTGGGCTTTGGCCCCGCGATCTTGGGGAGGCCGGCATTCAGTTCAAGATAATGTTCGCGCAGGATTTGGGCGATTTCTTCATACCATGAGCCGTTTGGGGCGGTTTGTCTCCATTGCAGGGTAATCGTTCGGCCGGGTGGGCGTTTTCCAAAGCTTCGAGCTTGAACGCCTTCGCCCTGTCTCACCTCGGCAGCGAGTGCGCTCGCGGGCAAAAGGGTGGCCCCAAGTCCGCTCTCGACCATCCTGACAAGGGTGGAGATGCTCGCCGCGGTCACGGAAGTGGCCGGAGGCCTGCCGGCTCTGGCACAGACGTCTATGGCCTGATCTCTTAGGCAATGCCCGTCTTCCATCAAGATAAGGCTCGCTCCGGCCAAGTCTTCTGCATTGACCGAGAAAGGCGAGGAGAGGGGATGGCCAGTAGGTGCGAGTAGTACGAATGGTTCGATCACGACGTCTTTGCCTGAGAGGCCCGACGCGTCAAACGGTTGGGCCAAGAGTGCGAGATCGACCGCTCCCGACTTCAGATTTGTGAGCAGAGTTTCGGTTTGAATTTCTTGGATGGCGAAAGATACGTCGGGGAAGACCTTTCGGAGCTTCATGAGGAAACCCGGAAGCCCGTAAGGCGCAATGGTGGGAATCACTCCAAGCCTCACGGTACCTTGACGAATGCCTGCCGCGGCCTTTGCCGCGTTCATGAGTTCTTCGGTCTTGGCGAGTATCTCGCGTGCACGCCGAACGATCTCTTGGCCTGCAGGTGTTACGATGACAAGAGGCCTAGTTCGCTCGAAAACGGGGAAGCCCAGCAGGTATTCTACGTCCTTAATTTGTTTGGATAATGCTGGCTGGCTGACCCCGCAAGTCCTTGCCGCTTCAACGAATTGTCCGGTTTCGGCCAGTGCCACAATATATTCGAACTGTCTGAGCGTTGGGGTCATTATTTGTATAACTTTAAGTTATCATCATCATGATGATTATGTCTTTGAGTTTATAGCTCGGATATGGTCTAAGCTCAAGCATGGACCCTTGGAGGGCCCTTGAAGTCAAAGTCAGGTTCTTTGTATAGAAGGGCTACATCGTTTTCTTAACAGTTAAGAGGAGCAGCAATGAGTAGTGGAAAATGTCCCGTTCATGGAAATACATCAATGGCGAGCCGATCCAATCGTGATTGGTGGCCAAACCAACTCAATTTGAAGGTTCTTAGCCAGCAGTCGAACAAGACGAACCCAATGGGTGAGGATTTCGATTACCGCGAAGAATTCAAGAAGATCGATTATGACGCGTTGAAAGCTGATTTGACCGCGCTCATGACCGACTCACAAGATTGGTGGCCGGCCGACTGGGGTCATTACGGTGGTTTGTTCATTCGTATGGCCTGGCACGCGGCTGGTACCTATCGCACGGCTGATGGTCGTGGGGGTGGAGGAACCGGCAATCAGCGATTCGCGCCGCTTAACAGCTGGCCGGACAACGCCAGCCTGGATAAGGCGCGTCGCCTTCTTTGGCCGGTTAAGCAGAAGTACGGCAACAAGATCTCATGGGCCGACCTCATCATTTTGGCAGGCAACGTAGCCATGGAGTCGATGGGCCTCAAGATGTTCGGATTTGCTGGTGGTCGCGCAGACATCTTCGAGCCAGAAGAAGACATTTATTGGGGAAGCGAGGATACCTGGCTTGGCGACAAGAGGTACTCCGGCGACCGTGAGCTTGAGAACCCGCTGGCAGCTGTTCAGATGGGTTTGATCTACGTCAATCCCGAGGGGCCAAATGGTACACCTGACCCCGTCGCTTCTGGTCGTGATATTCGTGAGACCTTTGCGCGGATGGCCATGAACGACTACGAGACGGTCGCGCTGACCGCAGGTGGTCATACCTTTGGTAAGATGCACGGCAACGGCGACGCGTCGAAACTCGGGCCCGAGCCCGAGGGTGCTGACCTGCATGAAATGGGACTTGGTTGGATCAACCGCCAGGGCAAAGGGAATGCGGAAGATACGATCACGTCGGGACTCGAAGGTGCTTGGACACCAACGCCAACCAAGTGGGACATGTCCTACTTTGATATGCTCTTTGGATACGAGTGGGAGCTTGTGAAGAGCCCAGCTGGTGCTTGGCAGTGGCAGCCTAAGGAAGAAGAGGCACAGACTCTCGTGCCGGACGCTCACGTTCCAGGTAAGAAGAACCCACCTGTGATGACGACCGCAGATATGGCTTTGCGCATGGACCCGATCTACGAGCCGATCTCGCGCCATTTCCACGCAAACCCAGACGAGTTTGCGGATGCGTACGCCCGCGCATGGTTCAAGCTGACTCATCGCGATATGGGACCGAAGTCGCGCTACCTTGGGCCCGAGGTTCCAAAGGAAGACTTAATCTGGCAAGACCCGATTCCTGCCGTTGACCACGAGTTGGCCAACGCTGCGGATATCAAAGACTTGAAGGCTAAAATTTTGGCTTCGGGTCTTAGCGTAAACGAATTGGTGTACACAGCTTGGTCGTCTGCATCGACCTTCCGCGGCTCAGATATGCGAGGAGGTGCTAACGGTGCGCGTGTGCGTCTTGAGCCACAGCGCAACTGGGCCGTCAATGAGCCTGCTCAACTTACCAAGGCACTCGGCGTATTCGAAGGCATTCAGTCGGCTTTCAATGCTGCGAATGGCGCGAAGAAGATTTCGCTCGCTGACCTGATTGTGTTGGGTGGTTGTGCGGCGGTAGAGAAAGCGGCGAAGGACGCCGGGTTTGATATCGAAGTACCTTTCACTCCTGGACGTATGGACGCGTCTCAAGAGCAAACCGACGTGGAGTCGTTTGAGTACCTCGAGCCTGTTGCTGACGGATTCCGCAACTACCTGAAGCAGAAATACACCATTTCAGCTGAAGAGATGTTGGTGGATAAGGCTCAGTTGCTTGGGCTGACCGCGCCTGAGATGACTGTGCTCGTGGGTGGAATGCGTGCCCTCGGCGCAAACTTCGGGGGAACCAAGCACGGTGTGTTGACCGCAACCCCAGGCAAGCTCACGAATGATTTCTTCGTGAACCTCTTGGACATGGGCGTGGCGTGGAAGCCAACCAATGATGATGCGCTTGAGTTCGAAGGCCGAGATCGCAAGAGCGGAGCTGTGAAATGGACCGCGACCCGAGTTGACTTGGTGTTCGGTTCGAACTCGCAGCTTCGCGCACTCGCTGAGGTCTACGCTCAGAACGATAGCAAAGAGAAGTTCGTCAAGGACTTCGTCGCTGCTTGGAACAAGGTCATGAACGCTGACCGTTTCGACCTTCTCTAAACCTCTCTTAAAGAGCTTTGGCCCTTAGAGGAGTGGGGCGATGCAGGTACGTGTACATCCATCGATGTCACTGTTGTTCCCATCGTCACACTCCTCGTCGCCTTGCTTTATTCCATCTCCACAGAATGGGGCGCGCGTGCAGTCGGGGTTACACCCATCGTACTCGCCCAGATTTGCGGCTACGCCGTCGTCACAGGCTTCTGGGCCATTGACGATGCCATCTCCGCAGAAGTCGCTACGTGTCTGGCAATCCTCGGAGCACCCGCCGTAGGAGCCGTCATTGACGCCATCGTCGCAGGCTTCGTCAAGTGGTTGAACTACCCCGTCTCCGCAGAAGCCGGCGAGTGAGCAGTCTGGGTTGCAGCCACCGTAGGTGCCATCGTTTGTGCCGCCGTTATCGCATGCTTCTGGGCCATTGACGGTGCCGTCGCCGCAATAGTCGCCGAAGTTTAGGCAATCTTCCGAGCAGCCATTGTATGAGCCGTCGTTGACGCCGTCGTCGCAGACTTCGCTGATGGTCACGACGCCATCGCCGCAGGTTTCTACGCATGAGGAGCTTTTTCGGACAAAGCCCGTGAGCTCGATTTCGAAGTTGCTGGCGGTGGTATGGCGCTCAGCGTGGAAGATAACCATTTCGACCAGCGGTGTCGGGTTGTCTTGTGTGATGAGTGAGTCGAGATGGGCGCGGCATGACTCAACGATTGCACGTTGGGTAGCGTTTGGCTCTTGGCTTGGGTCGGCCAGATTCATCACCGCTCCGATTTCAGGATGGATCCCACCCACATCGAGGCAAAGTCGGCCGTCGATGAAGACCCAGAGGTCGTCGTCTCCTGAGAAACTAAGGACTTCGTCGCCTTCGTATTCGAAGAAGAAGCGCGTTTCGGTAGTGAAATTGAAGTTGTGGTTGGCTCCGTCATTAACGTTTGCATCAGAGGCACGCAGGGCCTCGGAGCCTTGTCCGACCCAGCCGTCATCGTCGATGGGGAAGAACCCGCTGGTGCTGTACGGAGGGAAACCCTGAGCGGTTGAGTCGTATGCAAAGGTGTCTTGGTTAGCGGCTCTGGATAGCGTGAGGAACCTTAGGACCTCGACATTCCAAGGGCTGGAGCTATCGTACCACTCGTCAAACCTTGCGCTGAACTTAGGGAGTCCGGTTCCATCAGCTGGGTTGGCTGCTGCATACGCCAGATCGGGCCTTCCATCGGGTCCAAGTTGTGGATTGACGATTCCAAAGGAGATTGAGCCGTTTCCATCATCGGGGTCATTGAAGTCAATGTGTCCATACTCTGTGGTGTTGTCGTCGTACCATTGAATGCCCTTGAAATCCCGGATGACGAGGGGAAGTGTAAACTCGGTAGGGAGAGGTTGTGGCTCGATGGTACACGTCCATCCTGGCTCCACAGTACAGTTCGCGGAGCATCCGTCCCCATCTCGCGTGTTGCCGTCGTCGCAAGGTTCCTGATTTGGTCCGGGCAGGATGACTCCGTCGCCGCAAATTGAGACACAGGCTCCACCGGAGCAACTCGGCTCGTTCTTGCAATCGGCCGAGCAGCCGTCGAAAGGTCGATTATTGCCATCGTCGCATTGCTCAGAGCCTTCCGTGTTTCCGTCCCCGCAAACTGTTTGAAAGCAGGACATATTGGCTGGACAGGCCCAACCGTCTTCAACGGTGCATGTGCTAGAGCAACCGTCCGAATCGTCAAGGTCGCCGTCATCACATTGTTCAAGGCCTGCGAGTATGCCGTCTCCGCACTGAGCGGCGCGGCAGGCGGCTCCGGGAATCGAGCATGCCCACCCTGCTTCAAGCTGGCACGTTGCCGAGCAACCGTCACCATCTTCCACATTCCCGTCGTCGCACGACTCTCCGGGACCGACCCGTCTATCGCCGCACACAACGGTGCTCTGGCAAGCGTCGCCTGGAGTTGGGCAGATGAAGTTTGGTTCGATCGTTTCGCAATTGCTCGAACATCCGTCACCATCTTCGGTGTTTCCGTCGTCACACGCTTCGTCGCCAGCCACGACTCCATCGCCACAAAGAGAGGCAGTACATCCTTCACCAGCGGTGTCACAAACCCAGCCTGGCTCGATTTCGCAGATACTCGAGCAGCCATCATCGCTTTCAGCATTACCGTCATCGCATTCTTCGTCGTCGGCTAATCGGCCATCGCCGCAGACCTCTGGAATCACGACTGGCGCGTCGTCCGTCAAATCCTCGGGCATATCGCCACAATTGGTGCAGCCCATATCGGTCATGGTCGGAGGTCCCGACGTGGTGTCATCGGCGCATCCTGCGATGAGCGAGAAGATGCCTGCGAAAAGGATCGGAAACGTGCGAAGGTGTTGCATATGTTTGGTCGCGCTTGAGGGTTCCTTAGAATCTCAGAGTTCCGTGTAATTTTCCAGTGGTAGAAGATGACAATTCGGAGACAAGAATGGGCATTGCAGAAAAGATGACGTTGGTCTTTTCGGGGAGCTTCCTCCTCGTCGGGTTGTTGACCGGGGTGTGGAAATACGCAGAAATCGCGAGGTCAGAGTCTGCGTCGGCCTCGCCGTATGTGGATATCGCGCATCGCGCTTCTTTGCTCTACGCCTTCGCGAGCCTGGTTATCCTTCATTTTGTGCAACTCTCGCCGTACGCCGAATGGATGACGATATCGTTTGCGGCAATGCCGCAAATTTTCTTTGCGTTGGCTATTCTCACGTATGTGATTCACGGGTTCTTGAAGGACACAGACAATCAGTTACGAAAGCCCTACCGTCTAGGGCGTGGCACACTTCCTGGGTGGGTGATTCATGGGTTTATGGTGCTTTTGATTTTGGCGGAGATAGGCGGCTTCCTCGCGCTATTCGTGGGGGCTATGCAGACCATCTTTTGATGGTTTGACAAGGGTTTGTGATTTGGAGTCGAATCGGAAATCGTATAAGGTGCAAACCCTTAGGAGGTCTTGATGGAATCAACGATGTATTGCGACAGTTGCAGACGATACTTCGACAACTCACTCATCGACTGTCCGGAATGCGATATGGAACCTCTCTTGGCTACCTCCGATCCTGAGGTGGTTGAGGTTTTGCGCCAACAGGACGAAATCGACCAACGTGCGCTCTCTCGCAAGTGGTCTTTGATTCCGTTGATATTGCCCCTCACGTTGTTTCTACTTGGGCTAGAGTACGCAAGTTTTCTACCGCCAGTAGTGATTGCGATGGCGGCCGTGGTCCTAGGAGTCGTGCTTCATCGAAAGTTTGGTTTCAAGCCACGGCCACTTCCCAGGGGTGGAGTATGAAGGTACCGAAGTCTGTTCTTACCGTTGCCTCCCTTAGTATTGGGCTCGGCGTCGTTATCTTAGGGATAGGGATTTGGGCCCTTTCCCTCGGTGACTTTCGGATGGGTTTTGCGCTCTTGACCGTAGGTTCGGTCACAGCTTTTTCCGCGTTGGAAATCGCGCGGGGAAAGACGCGTGGATACAATGACCTTTCTGTCGGACTCTTCTTGACCATCTTCTTGACCTTCCTGATGGCGCTCTTTGGCTTCATTGTTGGAGGCAGTCTCTCCGGCAAGGGGTTGGTATATACGCTTATTACGGGGGGCTTGTGTATGTTGAGTACAGGTATGCTTGTGGTGCTTCGATCTTCGTCAGTCTCCCGATGGGTTGTTGAACGACAGCTCGACGAAATCTAGGGTCTATCCATCAAGGGCGTAAATGCAATCTTCTATGTACTGTGACCGATGTCGGGAATTCTTTGAATCTCAAACGGATTGTCCGCGTTGCGAAGATGTGGCTGGGGATAGGGTTGCTGGTATCCTTTTTGGGTAGTTCTGTTTTTGCTGCTGCAATCGGACAACTCTTGGGCGACATCTTCAAGTTCAAACTACGCCCGCTGCCCACGCCAAAATCGGTGGAGGATACTTAGTGAACGTGGTGCATCGACGGTTGATGTGCCGAACCGGTGAGCTTTGTCCAGGTAGCAGCGTCCACAATATCCTGTTTGTAGGCGGCATGGCACGAGGTACATGCTTCGAGTGTATGCGTGGTAGCCCTCAAAACCTCCTTTGTGTCCTTTGTTTCGGCTGCTTCGCCAATCTTGTCTGCGCGCTTGTGAAACTCCAGGGCGAGTTCGGTGAAGCCTTCGGCACCAGCGCCCATGTGTTGACACATTTGGGCCATCTGAGGGGACGACTCAATGAGTTTGGACGACGCTTGAACACCCTCCCAATCGTCTTCAGCGAGGGCTTTGGTGATGCCCTGAATGGCCTCTAAGTGCTCCATCATGTTTTGTTTTTGGTGCCACGCCATCATGGGTTGGAGCGGGACTGGCGTCCTCGGGTCCATTTCAGCCAATTGCTGAAGGGCGGAACACCGTTCATCCATTGGTGGCGCGGCGGGCTCTTTTGTGGCTTGAGTCTCTGGCTTAGGTGCAGGCGAGGTCCGTGCTTCAGGCTTATGGTCACATGCCAGGGTCAAGAGTGCGGCCAGAATAATGATATACTTCATGGGTTTTCCTCTGAGGCCTCGGCTTGGAAAGCCGCAATGAGCTGATCCAATGCGTGCAAGACGGTGTTGGGGTTGGGCAAAGCTTCAAGGACGCGCGAGAAGTGTTCCGCGCTAGAGCGGTCCACCTGATTGGCGAGTCGAGAACCCTTTTCAGTGAGCTCAAGAACTTTTGAACGCCCGTCCTCCGGGTTTGGGATTCTCCTGATTTCGCCCAAATCTTCCATTTTTATGCAAAGACGCGACACGTTCGTTCGGTCAATATTGAGCCTTTCTGCGAGATGATTGACGGTCAGGGGACCGTTCTTCAGTTCGAGCAGGGTCCATGCGTGTGGCATCGAAAGTGGCGTTCCGCACGGTCTTCTCGTGTCGTCTAGCGAAGCATGGGTGACGATCAAGCTTCGGACTCGATCTCTCAGTATTTTAGCCTGCTCAGACACTTTCTAGCGCTCCTTCGATTCCGGATGCGCAGCTTGTGTGCGTTCGCACGCATTGTCAAGTGTCTTGCCCCAAATTCAGGGAGGCGGGAAGAATTCTTCGCACGAGGTCTGGCCGTCCACACCGGGTGTGCAATAGTTGTTGGCGGCGCAGTCAGTGTCTGAGCGGCATTCCGAGGACTCGTACGTGCAGTGAAATCCAATGAATCGACGATTGCACGGGTCGAAGAATGGGTTGCACTCGGGGGATGCGCCTGCCGTGCAGTCTGCGTCGGTCTCGCATGTTGAGGCCACGCATCTCGAGGCTGGCTCGCGGAAAACTCCGGCTGGAACACATACTTCGGACTCCGAACAATCTGCGTTGGATCCACA
Organism: Microvenator marinus; assembly: GCF_007993755.1. Classification (GTDB taxonomy): domain Bacteria; phylum Myxococcota_A; class Bradymonadia; order Bradymonadales; family Bradymonadaceae; genus Allomicrovenator; species Allomicrovenator marinus. The sequence goes on along the minus strand of NZ_CP042467.1, from coordinate 1,278,258 downwards.
GGAGTCGTAGATGCAGACGTTCGCGAATTCGGGTTGGGCACCACCGCAGTAGAAAATGGGCCCGAGAACGCACGAGCCGCCCGCGGATTCAGTGCAATCGGTATGTTGGCAGCATTGGTCTGGGTCTTCGATGGTGCCGCAACCAGGCGCAGCCTCCTGAGGCTGCTTGCAGGTGTGCCAGCCAGTCGCCGGGTCATCGGTTCCAAATGAGATACATTCTCCGGAGTCACACGGCTCGTCGTCCGAGCAGGTCCCTCGTGTGCCGGTTGGGCCTAAGTCAGCCGCGTCGGGGCTCATATCTGAGGGGTCGGACATATCGGCCGCGTTCATGTCTTCGGTAGATTGATCGGGCTCGATATATGCGTCGGGGCCGGCGTCCCATGGCATATAAAGCGACTTGTTGTGTACCACGATGGAGTTGGCCACAAAGTTGTGGAGTTCGTGCTCGACGGTGATGTCGAAAACCGTGTCTACGCCTGAGAACTTGGAGGTCGCCGTGACTTCCTGAACGCCAAACTCGGGCTCAATGGTTAGTAGTGATGTCCTCTTTCCAAGGAGCCAATCGCCTGCCGGTGCGTAGAGTTTTTCGACCGGGCAATAGACGGGGTGGTCGGTGGTAAGGCGAAGTTCTGTACTGCCGACTTGGATGCTCCCGACCTCTCGTTCAGCCGTTTGAATCACTGTGACGCGGGTCTCAATGAGTTCTCCAGTCTCTTCAAAAACCGAGTAGATCGGGTCTCCAACGGCGAGTTCCTCGATGGGTCTGGGGCCGGCGGGCGTGAGAACTAAGGTGCCTCGGGCTACGCAGGAAGTTTGTTCCATGCAGCTTGAGACGAGTAGTGCGGAGCTGGCAATAATCCATTTAGTCATCATTTCTTCTCAGTTAATTTAGGACTTTTACATCGAAATATGTCGAATAGAGATGCCACCGAAGCCCATCAGCAAACGTCGGAGAGCCCAACTCAACACTGCCGCCACATGAAAAATGAGTATCATCCACTCGTTCGCTGTAGCTAAAGTCTACAGATTTTGTGGTGTTTACTGTCTCGATGATACGCCGCAGGTCATCGAGGTGATTGGAATCCGCGCCCTCGGCCGGAGTAACCTTGGATTGATGACCGTCAAAGACGACCAACCCAATCGATTTCTCATCCTTTGAGATCTGCATCGTGAGCGGCAACGGTAGTGTTTCTAGTTCTTTAGAGCAGGGTTCGTGGGCCTTCTTACATCCGCTCCCACTGAACAAGAGAAAGAGCATTACGATTCTCGTCATCATTCCGCCTGCATACGCGTTAGTGATGACACTAATCGAAGTTTGCTCGAAATCCAAAGTGAAGTCCGATAAACGCTGTACTTTGGTTTGAATCGTCGAGGAAATCGATGGAAAACCCAGGTGTGAGATCAACTTGCTTCAGATGGAGAGTGGCGCCGGATGCTACCGAATAGCCGTGTGTAAACTTGGGTTGGCGGATATCCGGGTCCACCTCGTCATGCTTGCGCATATCGAGTGCGATTGGATTCACGGGTTGACTCACGTAGACAGCTGACGAGACAAAAGGGGTTACGTAAGGGTTCTTGTATCCCATGACTACCCCGACGTCCGGTGATACGAATCCACCAGCCGCGCTGAGGCCACCACCTAATCCTGCAGTGAAAGCCACGTAGTTTTCAACAACTTCGGGTGACCACTTTGCGCTCAAACGTGCCGTATAGATGTTTGGGTGGTGATCCTCGGCGATGTTGTGTTCCGCGTGGTCATCTCGTCCAAGAGATATCATGTTAAACTCGCCACCAACTTCAACTTCGTCGGATATACCTTGACTGACTTGGGCGCCAATTTTGACAAGGTCCGGCCCGAAGATTGCCCCATTCACGCTGGTTTGTATCTCCGCGGACGATGCTCCCTCTTCAAGGATACCTGGGGACTCGAGAGGGGATACGCGCGCGGGGGGAGAATAGAGGTAGGTTGAGCAGCCACCAGCGAGCCAGATGACCATAAGGAAAAACATTTTTGAAACTTGCATGAGACACTCCTTCGATAGTTGCGGGAGCGACTTCTGCAGACTGCGTGCCAAAAAGGACCGACCGGTCAGAATGTTATGCGGTGATGCAGTTGAGCCAGTGTTTGTGGGGTGTGCAGAGGTTGGGGGACATTTTGCTTTGTGGAGTAAGGGATGGCCAGAAGTGGAGTATTCGCTAAAGAAACGAAAAGGCGGTGAGCGTGAGTGTGGCGGCGAGAAGGCCGGTGACTACCATTTGGCTTGCGAGTTCGGGCTCAAGGCCTTCGGATTCTGCGACGATGGCCGCGGTGACCATCGGCGGCATGCCGGCCTGGAGGATGCCGATAGCGCGAATGGGGTCTTGGGTCTGAGTCAACGCGGCAAAGCCCAGAATAACCAGGGGTGCGAGGACGAGTTTCCACGTTAGTCCCACGGCGAGTTGCTCGGGCTTGTTCCAGCGAAAGCCTGTGAATTGAAGGCCGACAGCAAAGAGGGCGATTGGGCTCAAGGTCTGGGCGATGGCGTAGAGTGTGTCGTCCAGATAGGACTCAAATGGTGCCAGTCCCACATGTGCGAGGGCGAGTGATGAAAGGGCCGCGACGGTAGGCGGAAAGAGGAGGATACGCTCGGCAGCTTGACGCACGGAAAGCGTCTTGCCTGCGCCCCACGCGGCGATGGTGGTGCCGCCCAACGCTAGGGCCACAAAGCTCGACTGGTCCACAACCAGCGCCGGGCCAACCGCAGACTCGCCAAACACGAGACGCATCACGGGGAGCCCCACAAAGCTCGTGTTCCCGAGCCCCGCACATAAAATCATGGCCGCAATCTCTGCCTTGGACCACGACCTGAGTTTCCCAAATACGCCGATAGAAACCATGGCACCGACGAATACCGCGATACCCACGGAGAAGAGCCAGAGTGCGTTGATATCAAAGGTCATTCGCGGCAATTCACGAAGAATCATCGCTGGCAGAGCAATCCAGATGACCCAGTTTCGGGCCCAGGTATTCAAGCTTGCATGACCTGAGTACTTGGCGCGCAGCAGGGCGCCAAAACTGATGCAGATGACGAGTAGGACTAGAGTCGACACGTGCTTACCTATTCAGCACAGGAGATGACCACGCGTAGGGGTAGAAAATGGTGGCGAGTGCCCCAGCGGTCAGTGAGTACGTATACTCCTCGAGTGGAATTCCCAAAATGGAGATTCCAGAAAACTTTTCGACATTCCAGTTGAGGGCGAACACGTCCGGAATGAGTGCGGCGAGCACGAGGCAGATTGCTGTATAGACGGCACAAACGAGGCCACCGCCTTGCCAGGCGGGTCGCAAGAGGTCCCAGCGTTTGACGACGATGAAGACCGTCAGGCCCGCCATGATTATGGGCGATGCCCAAATCATGGGGATTCCTAGAATCAAGCAAAGAGCCACAAGGATGGCGCAGACGAGGAGCAATTTGCTGGCACGATTCGTCAAGAGTTTGATGGAGCTCGCTTTTGACTCAAGGCTCTTGCCCGTCGCCACGAACCATGCGCTCGAGGAGAAGACACCGAGGGCAGAAACAAAGAGGAAATCTTCGATACCGAATCCGATAATATCGACGAGGTCGAAGAGAAATTTTGGGGCCCAGTAGTCGGGATAGAACATCCACTCGGTGGTGGCGAAAGGTAGCGAAAGCAGGCCGATTCTGAGTTGTACGGGTCTGAGATCCTTTCGCAAGGCGATGAGAGCCGCTGATGGCACCCAGAGGAGGAGGCAAAGGACCAGGAACGGGTAGGTAGAGATTAGATCCATGTGAAGGCGATCAAGGTGCCGACGTAGCCGAGGTTTGCGAGAATTGAGAAGAAGACCACGATACTCAGTTGGAAATCGCCGGGTTTCGGTTGTTTAAAGGCGACCGCGGAGATGATGAAAGCGCAGGCGATGGGCACCGTCACGGACGTTCTTTCACCGAGGAGCCAGACGTGGAGCGCGCTTGCGGCGATGACGAGCCCAACGATGAGCCAGATAGCCATTTCGAGACCAAATTTCACGGGGATCGTGCGCTTATTGGACGCCGAATCCGAGGGGACGTCAGGTAGCGCCGTGGCGATGGCCGTGGCGAGGTTTAGCGGAAGGAGAATCGCGAGGTAGTCCCAGGGGAAGCCAAATAAATCTCCGCCTTGAGCCATGTAGCCGATAAGCGGCAGAACGAGCCCGACACCGAGGGTTTGTAGGAGCTCGCCGCCGCCTCGATACGAGAGCATTAGCGGCTTAAAGCTGTAGGCCCAGAGCAGGATCAGACCGGTCACTCCGATCGGGAAGATTAGCGGGTTCACAAGGTAGGCCAGCGTTGCAAGCAGGATGACCGAAAGCAGCACCATGGCTTGTGCAGCGCGGAGCAGGGTCTTTGGGGATAGGCTCTGGTCAACGAGTACCCTTGAGCCCCCCGAGAAGATTGTGAACGTATTATTCTGGGCGTCGGTGTCGCGGTCTGCGTAGTCGTTCGCCCAGACGATATAGAGTTGGTCCGTGATTCCAAAGAGTTGGACGAGCGCAAAAACGGTCCACGACCAGGTGTCAGTAGCCGCCCACGCGAGGACTTGGCCGAGCAAGAGCGGCAACGCGATGTAAGACTGGGACGGGAGCCGAGCCGCTTTTAGCCACGTGCGAATCATGAACTCACCTTGGATTTCCACTTCGACCCAAGAGTATCCCAAGCGCCCAGGGTGTAAGCTATGAAGAGTCCCGCGGACCACGAGAGATGTTTCGTGGCGTCGGAATCAAGGGCGAGCACAGCATGCCTTGGAATCAACATTTGTAGAACCTGATAGTCCGGCATGGGGAAGACGATTCCAGAAAAGAGCATGAGAAGGAACATCAAAGTAGATGCCATAACCATGGCTTGCGGAACCGATTTTGCGAGGCTTGCGCAAAGAACCCCGAGGCCCGCACACGCCGCAGCGTTGAGCAAGAGAACGAGGTGTGAGTTCGGTCTTTTGCAGCGGCAAAGAGGAGGTTTGCGAGTTTTACCTGACCGTCCGCGTCGAGCCCGGCATCGGGTTCATCGAGGAGCAGGATTTCTGGGTTGTTGAGCAACGCGAGCGCCAAAGAAAGGCGTCGGCGCATGCCCCCCGAGAGTGTGTGGACCTGGGCATTGGACTTGGTCTCGAGGTCAACACTCTTGAGTCGCTCTCGCGTGAGTGGGGAAGTTCCTAAAAGTTCCGCAAAGAGCTCGAGGTGTTCTGCGGGTGTTAGGTCCGGCCAGAGGCACTCATGTTGCGAGCACCAACCGATTTTGCCCCTCACGTCTATCTTGCCGGTTTTGGGGGTGACGAGGCCCGCAATAGCGCGGAGCAGCGTGGTCTTTCCGGCTCCGTTTGGGCCGAGTATGAGAACCCTAGCGCCCGAAGGGATGTCCAGGCTCAGGTTTTTGAGGGCGTGGGTTTCTCCGCGCTGAACATGGAGTTGGCGCAGGGAAAGGCTCATTTGGTGATGCCAAGTTCGGCAGCCACTTCTTCGCGAAGCTTGGCAAAGGGCTCCTGCCAGCGGGCCTCAGAATCGGTCTCCCATGCCTTTACGGGTAGGAGGTTTCGTTCGGCCAGCGTCTCGAAGAGTTTGGTTTCTTCGGAGGGTTCTCTCGAGAAGACGAAGGGGTTTCGAGGGTTTCCGTCCGGAAGCTTCGGATAGGTCTCGTCGTCTTCTTCGATGAGCTGGAGCAACTCCTGCCCGCGATTTTGGACGTGGTCCAGAAACTCCGGCGAAAAAGGCCCAAAGTCTGCACGTAATTCTGGGGCTCGACCTACCCATTTGGCCCAGTCAAACCCATATGTAAAGTCGTGCACATAGCGAAAGCGGATGATGGAGTTTTGCCCGTAAACCTTGTGGAATCCAACGATTTGCTCGGCTCGAAACCTCAGTTCGTTGGCGTCAGGGTATTCTGCCAAGAGTGCAGCTCCGAGGAAGTCAAAATCCCAAAAGATAGTCTCAGGGAAATGAAGTTGGCTTGCGTCGACAATGAGGGTCATAGACTCGAGCCAGGCCTTCTCAAGCTCGGTCGGGATCTCGAGTCGCGTTGCGATCTCAGAGGTGCAACGTGCGTGAGAGCCCCCAGGAGCCAGCGTGCGGCGTTCGTTCATAGATGTACCGCTAGGATGATGCAAATGGACAAAACGAGACCGTAACGCCAAATGGCGAGGTGTAGAGCATGCTTGTAGGAGCGTTGCTCGTCAAAGGCGTTGGTGAGCGCGTTGGAACTGAGTTTTTTCACGTCCCGCCAGTGAAAGTAGAGAAATGCGCAGGGAACGAGGGCTGCCCAAAGCGGCAAAAACCCGATCTTTGCGACGATGAGTGTGAGTACGATTGCTGTGGGGCCCATCAAGTCGATGACCATTCTTACGGTCTTGTTACCAAGCGCCGTCACAAAGGTAGTCTTCCCGCCAGCTCGGTCACTTTCTTCGTCGGAGAGTCCGCTCGCGAGTGCACTCGCGAGGCAAAGAGCGACCCAACCCCCGAGGATTGGCCAGGGCACAAAACGGGGGTCAAAGCCCATGGTGCTGGCGGCAAAGAGTGGGAGCGCAAGTCCAACGCCAAAGGTCTCTAGAAGTTCGCCGCCGCCACGGTAGTTAAGTTTTATGGGTGGAAGCGAATAGGCCACAAAGATGCCCACGCAGATGATTCCTCCGATTCCGAGGTTGGGGTTATCGAGGAGGCGCGCTGCGAGAAAACCCCACGCGATAGCGCCCAAACCCGCTAGACTTCCGGCCGTAAATACCTGATTTGCGCTCAGATAGCCGTCGTGGATTGTCTTGTGTGACGACTCTGGAAACATCTCTCTTTTGAACCGGTCTACGCGCTGGTCTGCCCAGTCGTTCATCCAGACGATGAAGAGCCCGAGGAGAATGGTGAAGACGTAGACGACTCCGACCGCCCGGATGTCCAGCCCGTTTGTGCTGATGCCCAAGGCCAAACCTAGCGTAGCGGGCACCAAGAGTTTGGGCCAGCTCGCCGGTTTAATAGAGAACAACCAGCGTTGGAATGTTGATTTGGAGTTCATGGTCCAGGCCTTTCAAGCGCATCAACTAGATGCGCCTGAAAGGCTTCAGATTCAGCAAAGATTAGCCGTGAAGGTTTGAGATGATCTGGTTCAGGGTGTTGCTTGGGCGCATGGCCTTGAACGCGAGATCGTCGTTCGGATGGAAGTATCCGCCGATGTCCACGGGGCTTCCTTGAGCGCCGATCAGCTCGGCGTTGATGGTCTCTTCGTTTTCGCTAAGCGCGCGTGCGACAGGCGTGAAGATCTCCTTAAGTTCGGCATCTTCTTCCTGAGCAGCGAGTGCTTCGGCCCAGAATTTGGCCACGTAGAAGTGTGAGCCACGGTTGTCGATTTGACCTACGCGTCGTGCTGGCGACTTGTCCTGAAGAAGGTACTGGGTGGTAGCTTCATCAAGGGTTTTGCCGAGAACTCGAGCGCGAGGGTTGTCGAATGTGTCTGCCAAATGCTCGAAGGACACGGCGAGCGCGAGGAATTCACCGAGGGAGTCCCATCGCAGGTAGTTTTGCGAGTTGAACTGCTGCACGTGCTTTGGAGCCGAGCCGCCAGCGCCTGTTTCGAAAAGACCACCGCCGTTCATCAGAGGTACGATCGAGAGCATTTTGGCACTGGTGCCGAGCTCAAGAATCGGGAAGAGGTCGGTGAGGTAGTCGCGAAGCACGTTGCCGGTGACCGAGATGGTATCTTGGCCTTTGACGATGCGCTCGAGCGAGAAACGCGTGGCGTCTTTGGGCGACTTGATATGAATCTCAAGACCGCTGGTGTCGTGGTCTTTGAGATAGGTGTTCACCTTTTTGATGAGCTGCGCGTCATGTGCGCGGTTCTGATCGAGCCAAAACACTGCAGGTGCGCCGGTTGCCCGAGCGCGAGAGATGGCGAGCTTGACCCAGTCTTTGACAGGAGCGTCTTTGGTTTGGCATGCGCGCCAGATATCTCCAGCTTGGACCGCGTGCTCGCTAATCACCTTGCCGTCTGCGTCGACCACGCGAACCGTGCCAGCTTTGGGGATTTCGAAGGTCTTGTCGTGTGAGCCGTACTCTTCGGCTTTCTGCGCCATGAGGCCCACGTTTGGAACGCTTCCCATGGTCTTCGGGTCGAGTGCGCCGTTGGTGCGGCAGAAGTCGATGACCTCTTGGTAAACGTCCGCATAGGAGCTGTCAGGGATAACAGCTTTTGCGTCTTGGGTCTTTCCTTCGGCGTTCCACATTTGGCCTGAGGTGCGGATCATGGCTGGCATGGAGGCGTCGATGATGACGTCACTTGGGACGTGAAGGTTTGTGATTCCTTTGTCCGAATCCACCATCGCGAGCGCTGGGCCGCGGTTGTAGGTGGCCTGAATATCGGCTTCGATTTCTGCTTTTTTGTCTGCTGGCAAGGTTTGGATACGCGAGACGAGGTCTCCGAATCCGTTCTTGAGGTCGACGCCAAGCTCGTCAAAGGTCTGGCCGTGCTTTTCAAAGAGTTCTTTGAAGAAGACGCGGACAGCGTGGCCGAAAATGATGGGGTCGGAGACCTTCATCATGGTGGCTTTCATGTGCAATGAGAAGAGCACGCCGCTTGCTTTCGCGTCTTCGACTTGCTCGCCGAGGAACTTGACGAGCGCGTCTTTGCTCATGGCGGTGGTGTCGAGGACCTCGCCTGCTTGAAGCTTGAGGCCGTCCTTCAGCACTTGAGTGGAGCCGTCTTCGCCGACAAGTTCGATCTTCACGGTGGTAGCGTCTTTGAGCGTGAGCGATTTTTCATTATGGAAGAAATCGCCTCCTTGCATGGTAGCGACGTGGCTCTTGGAGTCTTTGCTCCACGCGCCCATGGAGTGGGGGTTCTCACGAGCGAACTCTTTGACGGCTTTGGGAGCGCGTCGGTCTGAGTTGCCTTCGCGAAGGACGGGGTTCACGGCGCTGCCTTTGACCTTGTCATAGCGTGCGCGAACGTCCTTTTCTTCGGTGGTTTCCGGGTTCTCAGGGTAGTCGGGGAGTTTGTAGCCCTGTGCCTGAAGTTCTTTGATGGCAGCCACAAGCTGCGGCACCGACGCACTGATATTGGGCAATTTGATGATATTTGCCTCAGGTTTTTTGGTCAGTGCACCGAGCTCCGCGAGGTGGTCTTCGACGCGTTGTTCAGCGGTCAAAGCCTCAGGAAACTGAGAGAGGATGCGGCCCGCAAGCGAGATGTCTCGCGTCTCAACGTTGATTCCGGCGTGCTTTGTGAACGCCTGGATGATCGGGAGAAAGGAGTATGTGGCGAGCGCTGGGGCTTCGTCGGTCTTTGTGTAGATAATGGTGGGCTTGTTACTCATGGTCGCCTCTCTTAGCTGGAAAAGGGGAAGGAAAAACTGCCCACCTTAAAGCGCAGTTCATGCCATTTCGTCAATAGCCCGCACGGACAACTTCTTCCCGAAGTAAGTTTAGGAAGGTGGAAGTGCGGCACCACGCGAGCGCGAGGGCGTTTTCGTCCAAAGTGGCGAGCTCCCCGGTAAGCGTGCGTTCTTTGGGGCGCGAGGCGCTTAAAAGGGCAGAAAGCTCAGAACTCGCCCCGTTCATCATCCACGAAGAGAGCCTCGCCACGTCTCGTTGAATGCCTTGGGCGGCAGCCTGGGTTGCAATATGGCCGCCATATGCGGCAGCAACCACGCGGCGCCGCAATAGTTGGGCTGCCGACTCTAGATCGATGGCTCCAAACTGAACGGGGTGGGGCGCAGAGAGTTTGGCACCGGCGTATTCTGGCTTGATCGCATCGAGCCCAAAACTCAAACGGCCTTCAAACTCGGGTGGCAACTCAAGCGTGACTTCGCCTTCTTCGACGTCCAATTCGGGTGCGATGGCCAGAATCTCAATGGTATCGATCTTTGCGTCGACAAGTCGAACTACAGCCCTAAACCTTAGGCCCGGTGCTCGCGCGAGCATGCGCGTGTTGTCCGCATACTTGAGGGCCGCGACGAAGTTTGCCGGCACGGCTCTCAATATAGCGTTGTTTCCGTCAGCGTTGAGGCTCCTGACGATCAATGCATCCTGTGAGCCACCCAACACCTCAGCACAGATAAATAAGAAGTCGTATCCGGCACGTAACGTACCAGCCTGTTTGGCCTCAAAAATCGCCTGGATCTGATCTTTGAGCGCAATCTTAAACTTTGGATGTTCGGCTAGCGGAGTCCCAGAAGTAGTGACGGCCTTGACTTTTTGGCCTGAACCAAGACGTCCTTCGGGACTAGCCGTGGCGCCCTGAACCAGAAGTCCTGAGCGGCTGAGTTGCATCGGCGACATCGAGATATCGCCAATCGACAAGCCACCCTTCCATGCACCTGAAACACGCGAAGCATCGCCAGGCATCACATCCGAGAGCGTCCAACACTGGGTTCCATCGGTCAGATAGACGACTACGCCCGCGTAACCTGTGCGCGTTACGACGGGTTCTCCAAGAAGCCCCGAAAGTTTGAGCGAGCCGGCGTCCTCGTACTTTCGGCGTGCTCGTCCGACCCACTCCAACGAGGGCTTAGTTCGCAACATGTGCGCGACTAAGAGGAATTCGTGGAGTTCATCTGCGAAAAGTCCCCGGTCAAAAGCCGCCGATTTCTCACGGAAAAATCGCATGGATTCTGCGACCCTTTGGCCCGCCGCACTCAGGCGCCAAAGGCCCCGCAGGCGCGCCAGATGGAGCGCTCGTAAGATATCAGAATGTTGGGTCAACGTGGCATGTACTATGCCGCGCTCAAGGAGGTTTGCTGCCGCTTTCCATGCTATTTCTGCGGCTTCAATCTGTGCCGCATCGAGGCCTTCAAAAGGTGTTTCAGCCACCTCAACGGGCTCTGGTTGCGCTACTTCAATCGGGCTTGCGTCATCGAGCGCGAGCGTCTGTACTACGCTCAAGACGTGTAAACATCGAGGGCTCAAGAGGCAGGTGCACGAGACTTGCTCAGGGCTTGCGATGGATGGGCCGCTCAGTTTTACCGTTTGATCATCGGCTGCGATCACAAAATCAGCGCCGTCTTCTGTCCATTGCCAGGCGTTGGCAGCATCAGGTGCAGCATCGAATTTCTTGCGAATTCGGCCGGGTACGGCCTCGGTAATCTGCGCAAGTGCGTCCGGCGAGATGGTTGGCTTTTTCATTTCTTGCCTCGCATGACATCGCCGACCCATTCCGCAAGCTCCATCGGAGTGAGCGCCGCAACAGGCATACCTGCTGCGACCATTAGGCTCGCGAGCGCGTTGTTGTACCTTGGTTTGCCTGAGTCATCTAATGCCGCAAGACCAAGGAGGTGGACGCCGCTCTCGGCCAGAACACGCGCTTCGCGGACCATGCCGTCCGCCGACCAACCTTCTTCAAAGTCCGTGACCAGCGCGAGGATTGTGCGGTTTGGAACCTTAACTCGCTCTCTCGCGTACTTGAGCGCCTTTGCGATATGCGTACCGCCTCCAACTTCCACTTCTAGGAGGAGGGATAATGGGTCGTCGACAAGGTGAGAAAGGTCGATAACCTGGGTGTTGAACGCGATGAATGAAAGGCTGACTGAAGGCAGGCCTTGAAGGATCGAAGCCATGAGCGCGCTGTAGATGACGCTTGGTTCCATGGAGCCGGAGACGTCCACTACGATGGAGATATGCCAGTCCAGAGATCGTTTGGCACGAGTCTTAAAGTAAATCTTGTCCGGTACGATACGTGCCACGCCATCTTCGTCACGTCTCGCACGGTCTAAGTTCGCCCCGATGGTGCGTTTGAAGTCAATTGGACCGCCTTTTCGGCGAGTCGGGCGAGGGGTCGAAATGCCCGTTAAGGCAGGCATAATGCGGTTTGCGAGCTTTTTGACGAGGGCTTGAACGACCGAGCGAATCAAGGGTCTCAAATGCGCAATTTGTGACTCGGAGAGACTACCTTTGAGCGAAAGCAGGCCTTCCAGAAGCTCGATTGAGGGCTCTACGGGCGCGTTTTCGAGCTCGAACGCTACGGTTGCATGGCCCAGTTCGATGGCGCGCGCCATGACTTCTTCGCGGACTTTAGTACCAAAGAGGGCTTCGATATCTTCGGTCCATTCGCGCATGGAAGGATAGGCGTCTTCTTGGCCACCACCTTGCCCGATGCCGCGTCCTGATCCTTCGCCTTGGCCTTGCCCGTAGAGTTGGTCCAAGGCACGCGCCACCGAGCCTGCATTTTGCTGGCGGTCCTTCTGGCGCCCGAGGATGAGTTTCCAGCGGGTGAGGGGATCCAGCGAGTTCGAGGTGGCGCCCAAGGTTTCTTCAGGCGTCTGAACGTCTGTGAACTCCGCTTGTCTTGGCGCCTCAAAAATCTCCTGAGCACGCGTGAAGGCTCGATGGTCGGCTGTCTTAAGGAGCGCGATAAACGCTGCATTCTCCTCGAACTCAAAACCACGCGCACCGCGTGGGTCCAGCGCCTTCGGGAAGGCGTCTTGCAACGACTCGAGGAGTTGGTCACGTGCACCATAGGTCAGAACGTCAAAACCCTCGCGAAGGGCCGGGAGTCGCTCGAGAAACGCCTCGTCCTCAATGGTGTGAATCCGGGTCGAAATGCCGCGTAAATCCGAAGCATCGGACTCAAACATTCCCGAACCGGCAACGAGCAGACCCTTGATGCGACCGCTCATGGTTTGGCGGGCTGACTGGTCCACACCAGCGTCAATCCAGGCTCCTGTCTCTTCCACAAATCTCTCTGGCTCCAACTCATCACAGACGCGAAGCGCGAGGGTCGCAGCCCCCTGAATGAGTGGAGAGGCCTCGGTCCTAAACGTCTTGAGGGTATAGAAGAGGCGTCCAAGCCCGAGCGTTTCTTCTTCTCGCTGAGCCCGAACGAGGAGCACGATCTCCATAAGGTCTGCGGCGTCGCTCGCGTTTTCGCTACCGATCAAGCCCTCGATGGCGCGCAGTGCGGCTGCCAAGAAGGGGGCGCGGGGTGGCAAAACAAGCGTTGAGTCGGAGTTGAGGGCAGGGAAATGACCGCCGTGAATACGCTCGAAAAAGCGCATCAGCCCCAATAGGGCCGTCAGGTCTGCTTCGTTGACGAACTCAGTTTCAAGGGCGTCGAGCCGCTCTTGGACCATGTCCACGAGGCCGCAATCCGCGCATTCGGTCAAAACCCTCAACCTTTCCGAAGGCGTCAAGGATTCGTCGAGCTTGAGCTGGCTTTCTCTTCGCTGAATGGCACCGCGGGTGGCTTGTTCGAGTGTGACACCCCAAATGCCGGCGAGCTCCAACATGGCGTCGGTGCCTGGTTGCCATTGAATTTCCCACGATGTGGACACGGCTTCGGCGTTGCCGAGACCTTGAACTTGGCCTTCCTTGGCGTAAGGAATTGCGCATGACGCAAGGCGCTTCAGAGCGATATGGCGGTCGCGGTCGCGCGTATTTCGCATGGGCTCGAGTCTGAGCGTGGTGGGGGCCTCTGAACGTGTCGAAGGGCCGGGCAATCCGAGCTCGGAGAAGAGATTTTGCACATGGGCTGATAGCCCCGATTTTGGCGCCGCCGCTGGGATTTTCCCGCGTTCGCGCCCAACCATCACGGTGTCCATCGCGTTAGCCAAAATCCGTCCACGACCGCCGATTTCGCCCCTCGCGAGCGCTGACTGAATAGCTTCCACGACTTCCTGGCGGCCGGGGCCCGGGAGGTCGCGAAGGGCCGCCAAATCCATGGCCATACGTGAAGCCGCGTCAGCGTCTGGAACGCCTGCGATATGCCCAACACGGCGGATCTCCCGACAAATTTGCACGATGACGTCCGCAACGGTGTCATCGAGTTTGGCCTTGGCACGATGCGCCTCTAAGACCCGTTGCTGCCACATCGGATCGCGAATCCCGGCCGGATAATTTGAGCGCGAATCCAAGAGCTCAAAGGAGTACGGAATGAACGAGGTCACCATTTCGTGGGCCGCAGCGCTCAGATCTGGCGAGGAGTCTGGCGGTTTGGCTATCGCCGGTGCATGAAAAGACCCGATGACCATGGCCACACGTTTGCCCGGACACTCCGCGAGCACTTTGCGCATATGAGCTTCGCGAATCAGATCCACCTCAGGCACAACTCCCTCGGCGTCCTGGCGCAATGCCCAGCCGATGTAGAGCGCGCTCCTTCGAAGCGCCTCGGCGTCGGCATCCGCAGCGTGAACCTCGACCGCGCGGTCCCAAAGGCTTTCGAAATCCGGTGAATGAAAATGCGTCTCGAGTGCGGCTGAGATAGTGGGTTGGTCGGAGTGTTCGTGCGGCTCTCTGGCCAAATCCACGCGCACCCCTGAGGGTAGGTCACAGGGTCTGATCGGCACGCTGTGTGCCACGGCCCACTTCACGGCCGCAAACTCCGGAGAAAACTCCGCAAATGGATAGAAACTAAGGCCTCCGCCAGCCTTGTTTACCGACGCAAGGGCGACGGGGGCCTTAGTTTCCGAGTGTCCAAGCCATTGAAGCCAGGGCTCGAACTCCATGGGCAGTTCGATGAGAATGACGTCAGGGTTGAAGTCCGCCAAGAGCTCAGGAATCGCGGCCGCAAGTGCAGGCGAATGATGGCGAACACCGATGAGGAGCGGTGTCCTGCACGCCACGAGGTCGGCTAGTTCAGCCCTCGCGAGCTTCTCTAGATTTTGAGCGTCCTGGCCCATAGTTCCTCAGAATGCTTCAGCGTGGGCTTGTTCCACGACATTTCGCAATTCAAGGAGGCGTTTCCAGAGGCGCGCTCCTGAGTCCGCCCTGCGCTTCACCGTGCTATCCCAATAGGCCAGCAGTTTGGAGCGGTCAACAGGGTTGTCTTTGAGGACTACGCCCAAGAGGTACGAGGGCACGAGCGAGAGAGGGTCTCGATCAGACGCGAAATAGGCGTTTTGAAGGCCGATATCCGAGGCCACTGCCACGCATTCGGCGGTGCTCATCACAGTGGATGGCCGCTCTACAGCCCAGCCTTCGGCGCTTCGGCCCGACCTCAAGTCTCTGAACGCCGTGACGATGGCTTCGAGCACAGCTTCATCCACGTTGAACCCAACTCCGGTGCGCGTAACGACTGATTTCGCGCGTCTTAGAACCAGGGCTTTTTCGTGGGCGAGATCGGCTATGGGGTGCACGATCTCAAAGTTGAATCGGCGCTTCAGGGCTGCCGACATCTCGGAGACGCCGCGGTCTCTCAGGTTTGCCGTGGCTATCACGTTGAACCCTGGCTCGGCGAACTCGATTCGCGCCCCTTCCCCTTCCGCAAGCTCGGGCACGGCGAGTCGGCGGTCACTGATGATGCTGATGAGCGCGTCCTGGACTTCAGGAAGGCAGCGCGTGACTTCTTCAACGCGTACTATGGCGCCTGCTCGCATACCGGTCATGACGGGCGAGGGCACGAGCGCCTCGGGGGTGGGTCCATTCGCCATGAGCATGGCGTAGTTCCATCCGTACCTGAGCTGGTCTTCGGTGGTTCCGGCTGAGCCCTGAATCGTGAGTGCGCTGGTTCCAGAAATAGCCGCCGCCAAGAGCTCCGAGAGCATCGACTTGGCCGTTCCCGGCTCGCCTACCAATAAGAGGCCACGCTCACCCGCAAGCGTAATGACCGAGCGCTCGATCAGATCTTTTGGACCCACGAATTTTTGCGTGATTTGCAGCTCGTTGGCCTTTCCTTTTCCAGCTTTCAGCGGTTCGTTGGAGCCGCAAATGAAGGTGACCACGGCACGGGGTGTCAGGCGCCAACCCGGCGGCCTCGGGCCGTCGTCAAACTTTTGTAGAAAGGCGAGTTCTTCGGCCCAAACGGATTCGGCGGGTGGGCTTTGAGCGTTTGACATGGCTATCCTTGAGGATGTTGGAATTGCGGTAGTGGAAGAGGGAGTGGTGCTGAATCGGCCGATACATCGTAAAGGTCTACAGCCATTTGAAGATTCATCCAAAAGTCCGGCGTGGTATTGAGTGCTGCCGCGATTTTGTATGCCAAGGCAGGCGTCAATCGTGTTCGCCCGTTTATCAATCGGTTGATAGTTTTGACATCGACTCCGAGATGCAGAGCAAATTCCGATTGCGTGAGTTCTGCGGGAATCAAGAATTCTTCGGATAGCATCTCGCCAGGTGTCGTGGGCTTTCGCTTTATAGTTCGTCTCATTTTCAATCTCCTCAGTGGTAGTCCACCACTTTCACTTCTTCCGGTCCATCATCGGTCCACCCGAAGACAATCCGCCACTGGTCGTTGACTCGTATGCTAAACTTGCCATCCAAGGAGCCTTTGAGTGCTTCAAGTTGGTTTCCAGGAGGACTTCGCAAATCGCTTAGCTCCGCTGCAGCGTTCAGCATGTCGAGCTTTCGCGCTACGATCCTGCTAACGTTCATCCAGCGGCAGTGTTTCCGGGGAATTTTTCCAGTGTTGAAAAACTCCTCGGCGGTACCATCATCAAAGGAAACTATCATGTTCGACCCTTCCCAAGGGATGGTATACCATTGTGAGGTATTCAGCGCAACACGTCATGAAGAAGTGCGAGTCCTGAAAAGCCAGTAGGCCATAAAAGATAGGGCGGTGCAATTCAGACCCACAGGGAGGAGTTCGGAGAGATTAAAGAAGCTCTCCCAGCCGACGATCGCGTGGAGCAGCCAGACCAAGGTTCCACTGAGCATCGAGGCGATGGCACCTCTAGGGCACGGGGATTCGAGGTAGACCCCGTAGACCAGAGGGGCGAGCAGGCTCACCATGCCGAGTTCGTAACCGGACTCGAGCATGGCGTAGGCGGATTCTCCCCAGTACGCGAGGCCCGTGGCACAAGCCGCCACAATGGCCAGCGATACGCGAGTTAGGCGCAGTGGGTTTATGTGAGAGAAGCGCGGGATATGAGCCAGAACATTGCGGGAAAGTACAGTGGCCGGGGCGAGCAGGGCGCTATCGATGGTGGAGAGCACGGTGCTCATCAGTGTCACCACGAAAACCACCGCGAGCGCGGGATGCAGGAAGAGCGCCGCGAGCTTGGGCAGCGTGGCTGTGCCTTCTTCAAAAAGCATATGGCCGGCGAGGCCCATCAAAATGGGGACGAGGCCGAGCGTGAGATAGAGGGTGCCGGCGCTGAAACAGGCGATTCGAGCCACCTTGACGCTTCGTGCAGAAAACACGCGTTGCATTACATCCTGAGAAGGGATGTTGCCGAGCGCCCCGGCACAAAGCACGCCGAACCAGGTTACAAAACTCGCAAAAGAGTCGGTCTGGATGAACGTGAGTCGCTCTGCCGGAGACGCGAATTGGTTTTGCATAAACGCTCAGCGATTCCAGGGCTTAAAGTCCTTGAGTTCGTGCGGTTGAGGAAAATGACCGTCGAAGCCTATCGCGCGGTCATCGATGATTAAAAAGTAGTCCGGCTTGCCGGTCGCGAACTTGATTCTCTTGAGATATCGCGCGGCGAGTCCGTGGTCGATCAGCCACTGAGTCATCGCGCCAATACCGCCGGATTTTGGGTTCGAACACCTGCGCGAATAGATATGCACCTCGAAATGCCCGGATTGCAAGAGTGTGGTGAGCCATTGGATGGCGTCTTTGCCGGTATTCGAGTCCACCACTGGTCCATCCTTGATTTCCGCTGGGCCGGACCATGGTTGCTCGTATGCGTGCAGCACACCGTCAAAGTCGACGTAGATTTTCTTGAGATCATTGGCCATCTGCCACTCCTTTTCTGAACCTTGGAATCTGACTAATTAGCGCGGCTGCGACGATGAAGCCAACCGTGTAGAAGGTGGCGGAGGTCCATTCTCCAAAATGAAGGAAGACGCCTACCGCAAGCGTGTAGAGTGCGCCGCAGATTCTTGCGCTCATCGGGGCCTTGACGCGGCCAAGTGCCACCGTGAGACACGTCAGACCCGAGAAGATCATGAGGACGACCGAGGCACTTGTGATGATGTCTAGGATGGTCTGGCTCAAGACCAGCGCCGCGGCGATTGCGCATTGCAGCACGAACGAGGATTTGGGCGGGTGATCGCCCTCGAAAGCGAGCATTTTGGGGAGTGCGCCATCTTGAGCCATGGCCGAGTAGACTCTTGGGCCGAGCATGACCATGGCGCTCAGCGCCGAGATGAAGACGCCCGCGGCGGCGAGTGAGACGAACATGGACGCCGTTGGACCCACGAGTGTTTCCATCACTAGATGGGCGAGCGTGACTTTTTCAGAGTCGTAGCGCACCACGCCAAAGGCGGTGGCGGGGTCTAGGTTTGCCACAACGATCCAATTGATAACGAGGTAGAGTGCGCCTACGAGGCTTGCGCCGATGAGCATCGCGCGGGGTACGTCTCGTGCCGGGCTTTTGAACTCTTGTGCGATGTAGATCGAGGCGTTCCAGCCGCTGAAGGCAAAGGCAACCCAGTACTGGTTGGAGACGAAACTCTGCCAGGGAAAGGACTCGCTCGGATTGGGTGGGGTCCAGGTGGGCCAAGCCCATGAACCAAGTACCAGGCCAAATCCTACGAAGGCAAAGACAAAGACGACTTTCAGCCCCACGAGTGCGTTCTGCGAAATCTTGGAAACGTTGAGCCTCCCCGCGTGAACGACCGTGACTGCGAGGAGCAGAATCAGTCCTACGACTCGCGGCTCCACCTCTGGGAATACGCGCTTCAAGAATGCTCCGGCCGCCCATGCGTCGATGGCGATCGTGGCCGAGAATCCCACCAGTAGAGAGGCCCACCCCGAAAGCGTCCCGAGAAACGGATGGAGGTAGTCGTGCAGGTATCGGTATTCGCCGCCTGAGCGCTGGTTTTCAGTGGCGAGTGCACTGTAGGCACGTGCGCCGAGGAGAGCGACTCCTAGGCCGACCACCCATGAAAGCAGGATTTGCGACGCGGTCAGAGTTTGCGCCATGAAGCCGCCGCTTAAGAATACTCCCGCTCCCACCATATTCGCGATGACGAGTCCAACCCCAGAAAGTAGTCCAAGCCCTGAGTCGCGTGACTCGACGCGCATCGCGATACCTCTGATGATGTCTTGCATCGCAAGAATCTATCGAATCGATCCAGTTGCGTCCAGACTTTGAATCTGCGTTGGCATGAGGGGAGAAAGGCAGCCACTCAACCTTCAGTGGGTCCTGGACAGTAGGTTGCGAGTTGCCCTAAATTGCCGCTGGGCGCAATGGCAAAATCGGCGTGTCCTTGTTCCGCGATTGCTTCAACGAGCCAGTAGTTTGTCTGGTTCGTTCCCTGTTTAAGGATTTCTTTCTTTTCGATACTCGACCCAATGACTGTTGCCTGCATGGCTGTTCGGTTCTGTTTGTAGAGGAGCCTCCCGTCTGAGGTGAACGACCGTAGAGAAGGGGCCTCCATCTTTTCGAACGGCGAATCCTCCAAAGTCTTAAACGTGCCGTCAGGCTCTTGCCGAGCAATGTTGAGAGTATTTTTAAAGTCGCCAAAGGAGACGTGAACCCTGCCGTCGAGCACATGGAGTTTGCCCGGTCTTGCGTAAGGTCCCGCAATTTCTTCGGGCTTACTCCAGCCCTCAGCACTTAAGTTCTGATAAATGACTGCATCGTTGTGGGATTCATACTCTCCGGGGTGCATTGAGGTCTTTTCGTACACCGAGAAGTAGAGCGCGTGGAGTTGTCCGCTGTGAGATAGTAGGTGCATCGAATTTGGAGGAACCTGGCTTGAACGAACGCCCAAGAATACTGGTGGAGACCATTTGTCCCCATCAAACGCTCGAATGGCATACTCGCCGAAGGGAGTTTTACCCTCGCTTTCAAAGATAGGATCACGCGAGATTGCATAGAGCTTTCCATCATGAAACGTGGCCTCCACATCCATTTGCTTGTCGTGCAGCTTGAGGGGATTACCCCAGCCTAGAGAGGTTCGTCGAACATGAAACGTGCCCGACTCGTTGTAGAAAAAGACATCAACCCCGCCCTTTGCTCCGATCGCCTCCACAACCCTACCTGTCTCCGATCCGTGCGAAAAGGTATCCACCTTGCTCCATGCTTTTCCATTGAAGGAGAGATGTGAAATCTCTTTCCAGCCTAGAGCTACGACATGGACTTGACCGTCCGATTCGAAGACTTGCCACGAGTTGATCTGTTCGTGGAGGTCGGGGACATTTGCGAACGTTTCACATTCCATGGAGCCCTTGAACCGTTCGGCACCGGGCGCTTTCGATTTACAACCGATTGTGAAGAAGAGGCCCAGTAGTAGTAGGTGAGCGAATCGCAAAACATTTCTCCATTAATGTGGGCTCGTCGGACGTATAGTGGTCCCAAAGATTCAATATGTACTGCGTTTTTTTCTACCGCGTCTGCGAATTATGACAAGACCGAGGAGCAGCAGGGCCAAAATTCCGTTGGATGGTGCGTTGGCTGATGCACATCCACAACCCTCATCCATATCGGCTTGGTCCATGTCAGGTTGGTCGACGACTCCCATATCAGGCATGTTTCCCATATCTTCGTCGGGCATCTCACACCCTTCGATGGGCTCTGAAACACATACGGCATCGGCACAGGTGTTTGTGGTGCACGGGTCGGCATCATCACACTCGGAATCTTCAAGACAACAATCGGCAAGAGGGGCGGTAACGCACGTATTCGCCTCACAAGTGGCGATTGAGCATTGGTCGGGGGCAGCGCACTCGGCGTCGGTCAGACAGCACCCTTCCAAGAGCTCGGCCTCGCATGCGCCCGTTGCCACGTTGCACGTATTGGCGGTACACGCGTTGTCGTCGGCACACTGGGCGTCTTGAGTGCAACAGTCTGGAATGTTCTGGCATGTCGCCGAACAGCACGTACCCGCTACACCGTTCAAGGCGCCTGCATCACATTGCTCGCCTTCATCAAGTGACCCGTTACCGCAGTTCTCGGCACATTGCGTGCCGGCCTCTTGGCCGTCCCCGCTGAAGCCATCAGGGCATTCACACGCGAATCCACCGGCGGTGTTGATACATGTTGCGGCGCCAGGCTCGCCGGAAAAACAGGTGTCTGTGCCCGCGGCACACTCGTCGATGTCCTCGCATTGCATGCCGTTCCAACGAAAGCCCACCTGGCAGCACGTAGTGGGGCCGGCAACGGGTTCGGCGGCAATGGCCGTACATTGACCTGTGCTGCATTCTTCGCACGCTGAATCACATGCAGAATCGCAGCAGATGCTGTCTACACACGAGTTGCTGGCACATTGAGTTGCACGCGAAGCCTTCTGGTCTGAGCGATACGGTCTTTGAGCCCGTTACAAGAACCGGGTTAACCGTATCTCCGCTGCTGCTTCCGTTTCGATTGACCGCATTTCCCCAAATGGAATAGTTCGCGTTTCCCGCGGCGGTCGGCGTCCACGTCATCGTCCAAGTTCGTGGCAAGGTCGCTGGCGTGCTGTGTGACACGTCCGTCGCGTTGAATCTCCTGACACCTGCTCCTGGCGCGGTGGGAAATTCCCCGCCCGTAAGCCTGAGGGAAAAGCCTGCGTGGGATTGAACTGCGTTGGCGACCGTCACGGAAACTGTGGTTGGCAACCCCACGTAGACTTCTTGTTCAAAGGTTATTGTAGGAACGGTTGTACCCGCGCCACCCGAGTGGCAACCGCCGCAGTTTGCAAAGGGATAGCCGCCAGATGAGGCGAGTACTGGCAGCGGAAGTAGAAGCAAAAAAGTGAGCCATTTAAGCACAAAAACTCCAAGGAGAAAGATCGCAGGTCGTGGAATGAAAACTGAGCTTTGCCATGTACTTGGTAGAGATTCCGCTTTCAACATTTTGGTGCATACAGACCAAGAATGGGGTGTGATTCGCCCCAAGACGTCAAGATTTGCGATGAAATGGTGTCTTATCTAGAGTGCGCATTTGTAGCCGAAGATGTGACTTTTCTGGGGAGACGTTATGAATAAGAAGATGTTGGTTTTTGGATGGTTTTTGCTCTTGGTGTTTGGATGCGCCGAGAAGTTAGGACTGCCTGAGAACAAAGATGAGGCTAAACCGACAGAATTGCCGGCGGGTGCGGATGTAATAAGTTGTGAGGGGCAGCCGGATGCCCCTTCTCTTTGTGACTGGTTAGGAAGTGCGGATACCGTGGTGTGGGGTCGTCTTTTGGAGGTGAAAATGGCGGCGTTTCCTGCCGTGGTGGCAACTGACAACTCTCAAATCGTCAATGAGTGCGACGGTCCCGTGAATGGGGCGTTGGAGTTGGTGCTCAGCGTTGAGGAGGTCTACCACGGCAGTCCTGGAGATACTGTCACCATCCGCGTGGGTCATCATCAGCTCGATGAGTGGGAACCGAGGCCATTTTTTGCGCCTCGTAGCGAGGAAATAGAATGGACCACGTCGTCGCCGGGGCTGAAGGCAGGGGATCATATCGGTGCCGCACTCTATCAATCTCCCACAGGAGATATGTGGGGTCTTCTCGGAGGTATCCTTTTTGCTGATGGCGAGGATGGTCGCCTTGTAACCACCGAGCGCACCTATTGTCAGGAGCCGGCACCGGTTGGCTTGGCCGGCCTGACCAGGGCCGAGCTTGGTGAGGCAGTTCTGGCGTGCCCAACCGAGCTCTCGACCGTAGCGATTGCAAGGGCGGAAAAGATGGATTCGGTCTGGGAATCGGCGCCCTATGCCTACGCTGGAATGTGCTTTGGTTCCACCGAACCGGCTACCAATGCGACGGACACGGATTCCGACTAGGCTTGGCTGGTAAAAATCCGCTGACTCAAGTACAAATTGCCTCCTTGTCGACGCCTTTTTTGCCGTCCAAGTTAAGGAGGAGATGTGAAGGCCAGCTCTAGGGAACAACCGCAACCCCAAACCGTTTGCGTACTCTCGCCGGAACTCGCGAACCAGATCGCGGCGGGTGAGGTGGTGGAGCGGCCAGCGTCGGTGGTGAAGGAGCTGGTGGAGAACAGTCTCGATGCGGGCGCACAGCGTCTCGAAGTCGAGATTGTGGACGGTGGCCAAAAGCGCATTCGTGTGGTGGATGACGGTTGCGGGATGCGAAAGGACGACCTCTTGAGGGCCCTTGAGCGCCACGCCACAAGCAAGATTTCGCAAGTCGAGGATTTGTTTCGGATCGGGACGCTGGGGTTTCGCGGTGAGGCCGTGCCTTCGATAGGGTCGGTCTCACGGCTAGAGATTAAAACGAAGCCTCACGGCGAGGTTTCGGGGACGCGGGTCTTGGTGGTGGGTGGGCTCTTGAAGGAGATTGAAGAGGCCGGGATTGCCGCTGGAACCGAGATCATGGTGGAGGACCTCTTCTTCAACACACCCGCACGGCTGAAGTTCTTGAAGACGAGTGGCACCGAGTCTCGGCATATTACCGAGACCCTCATTCGCGTTGGGTTTTCAAGGCCTGACGTCCGAATTCTGCTGAAGAAAGATGGCAAGGTGGTGCTTGACCTTCCGCCGGTTGAGGACCTGCGCGACCGCATCTTGAGCGTGATGGGGCGCGATGTTTATGACGATCTTGTGGAGACGGCGGAGTTTCCGCCGGTGAACGGGATTGTGGCGCGCGGCTACATGTCTAAGCCCGGCCATAATCAGCGAAGCGCTGGCAATATGTACACGTTTGTGAACGGGCGATTTGTGAGCGATTCCACGGTGCGCGCGGCGATTCGTCAGGCGTACGGCACGTTTGTGGAGAAGGGGCGGTGGCCCTCCGTGGTTTTGTATCTGGACGTGCCTTTTGAATTGGTGGATGTGAACGTTCATCCGGCCAAAACAGAAGTGCGTTTTCACGACACGAACTCCGTTTTCCGCGCTGTGTACCACGCGATCGCCGACCAGCTTGCGGCCGCACCATGGCTTGAGGAGCGGCCGGCAAAGGTCTACTCGTTGCGCAAGGTCGATCGGGACAAAACGCCTGAGCTCGTGTCTCCAGAAATGGCGAGTTTTGAGCCGTTGAACGCGAGGCATCGATTTGAGTCAGCGCTTAAGCCCAATGTTCATCGAAACCCAGGCGTTCTCTCACCGTTTTTTGAGCGGCCCAAGTCGCCGGACCTGCAACAAGGGTTTGGGGTGCGCGGCGCAAGCCCGTTGAGTGAGCCACCGCGCGTGAGTCATGAGACCATGGATGCGGTAGGGGCGCAGAACTACTTCTCGTCGCTCCGGGTCGTGGGCCAGTTCAAACGCATGTACATCGTGTGCGAAGACGCCACCGGCATGGTGATTATCGATCAGCACGCCGCGCACGAACGCATAGGTTTTGAGCGGCTCAAAGCGGTCTTTAGAGATGATTTGAAGGACGTGCAGCCTCTGCTCTTTCCGCAACGCATTGAGTTGGACGCGCTTCGCTCTCAAACTTTGGAGGACCAGCTCGAGTTCTTTGAGCAGGCTGGTTTTGAGATTGAGCCCTTCGGAGGGAATTCATTTGTGCTCAAGACGGTTCCGGCAGTGCTTCAGAAGGCCAAGCATGAGGCAATGATTCGCGATGCCATCGATGATTTTGCGGACCAAGGCCGAAGTGCACGCGTAGAAGAGGCTATGGAGTCCGTATTATCACGCATGGCTTGCCATTCGGTGGTGCGTGGTCCCACGGACTTGAGTATAGCGGAGATGGAAGCACTTTTGGTGCAGATGGATGAGATTGATTTTAAGGCGAATTGCCCTCACGGCCGGCCCGTGTACTACCGCATACCGTTGATGGAATTGGAAGCGAGCTTCGATAGGCGCTAAGTGTTGCACAGATTCTTGTTCATATGGGCGTGGGCCCTGATTCTAGTGGGCTGTGCGTCTGAGCCGGAGCGCAAACCTTATGTAATGCCTGGGGCAACAGATTACCTGGTGGCTCAACTGAATATCCGTGGCACTGACGCGATCGATTTGTCCGAGCTTCAGGAAGGGTTGGTGACCAAGGAAGACCCGGGTTGGCGTGCAGATGTTGGGTGGATTCCGCTTATTGGTTCGGAGCGTTCGTACTTTAACTCGGTGGAGTGGGAGCGCGACCTTCAGCGAATAGAGACGTTCTATAAGTCTCGCGGTTACTTCAACGCGAAGGTGGTCTCGAAGAACGTCTTGCAAGACAACAAGACCAAGACAGTGCGCCTGACGATTCAGATCGAAGAGGGTGAGCCGGCCAAGATATCTGAAATCAATATTGAGGGTATTGACCGCGCCGAGATCGACCCCGCAGATTTGCTCAGCGTGGTGACGTTTAGGCCTGGAGACCGTTTCAACGAGAGCGCCTACGGGCGTGCGAAGGAAGAGATTTCGCTGCAGGTGCAGCGCAAGGGCTACGCGTATGCGACCACGCGCGGCAGGGTCTTGGTGGACCCCGTTGCTGAGACTGTGGAAGTCAACTTCTACGTAGATGTGGGGCCAATCTGTACGTTTGGAGACGTGAAGATTGAGGGCCTTGATACGGTAGACCGCGAGTTCATTGAGCGCGCGTTGGCCTTTGAAGAAGGTCAGAAGTTCAATCCAGACCTGCTCCAGGAAACTCAAGAGAATATCTACGGTTTGAGGGTCTTTGGTGTGGTCCAGGTGGCTACTGCGCGCGAGCTCGAAGCCTTTAGTGCGCCTGGTGAGGCGACACAGGCTGCCAAGCCGGAAACGTCAAATCAACGAACTTTAGGTGTCAGCGACCTTCAGAATTCGGCGTTTGAGACGGCGAAGCAGCGCCAAGACTTGGAGCCCGTGGTGCCAATCGTGGTGCGGCTAAAGGAAAACAAGCTCTGGACCGCACGTGTGGGTGTTTCGGCCGAAGCCGAGGTCAACCGACAGGCCGTGCTCGCCCGATTTGATTGGTCTAATCCGAATTTCTTCGGCGGATTGAGGCGAATCGAGCACTTCAACGCCATCGGTTGGGCGTGGGCGCCCACCATTTTTGACCGCGCGAACGACGGTTATATTCTGAAGAGTGACCTTCGATTTACACGTCCGCAGTTCCTCGAGCGCATGACCAATCTAAAGGCTCGCGTGCAGATTGAGCGCGATGTGTTTGAGGGTTATAATCTCTTCACGCCGCGATTTCAGATTGGTCTCGAGAGGCCGTTTTTCAAGCGCCTTACGGTCGAGATTCTCTACAACTTCTCGTTCAACCGAATCACCAACGTAGACCGCTCGCTCGCCCTATCCGACGAGTTTATTGAGGACTACGTCTTGGAGTATCTGGAGCAACGGATTCGCCTCGATTTCAGGGATAATATCCTAAACCCGCGCTCAGGTTGGATGCTGGAGCTCAGTTTCCAAGAGGCTATGGATTATCTAACGCTTGGGCAGAGTGATTTTGTGAAGGTGAGTGCTGGCGGCGAGGTCTACTTTCCTTACGAACTCTGGGTCCCGCAGGTTCTGGCGTTTAGGACCAGGCTTTCCACAATTTACAATGTGGGACGCGCTACCGGGATCCCGGTGCCAGAGAAGCTCTATGCGGGTGGCGTGGACTCGATGCGTAGTTTTGGGCGCCAACAGATTTCTTACTACACGCAGGCAGGGGAAGCTTTGCCGATTGGAGCACAGAGCTCGATGGAGGCTGCCATCGAGAGCCGTCTTCGCCTCTCCAAAAACGCGCTTGGAATTGGCGATTTCTGGGGCGTTCTTTATGTGGATGCGGCATCGGTGTCGCGAGGCCAGCTCTTTACCGATACGGAAGCGAATGAAACCGGGTCTGTGCAGATTTCAGAGCTCGTGGACACGATGCTCTACGGTGCGGGCCTGGGCTTTTTTTGGCTGACGCCTATTGGTCCGATTCGTGCCGATTTCGCCTACACTATCTCGGATTTGGAGAACGATATTCGTTTCCGAAGATGTCCTGCTATCATTGCAGATTGCACGTTGGGGAGTGCGCTTCCCGTGGACCAGGACCCCATTCAAGAGCGTATCTCGGGCTATAGTTTTTACATCGGAATAGGACACTCGTTTTGAGCGATACACCTTCAAAAAAACGGTGGGTGTTGCGCGGGCTCTTGGGGCTCGTGGCCGGCGTTTTGGTGTTGGTGGTGCTCGCGTTTGTGGTGGTCCAAACCCCATGGGCTAAGGGCCAAATTCGTGATTTGGCCCAAGATTTAGCGGGCGATTCTCTTAACGGCAGACTGGTGATTGGCGAGCTCTCTGGCTCGCTCCTCGGCGGACTCGAGCTTGAAGGTGTCGAGCTCTATGACACGGATGATGTGATTGTAGCTCGCGTGGTGCGTGCCGAGGCCACTTACGCAATCTGGGGAGCCCTCGGGGGTGAGCTGACGGTAGATAGCGTGAAACTCAGCGGGGTTGAGCTCTACGCGAGGCAGGGGGCGGACGGGCTGAATCTGGCGAAATTGGTGAAGCCTTCTGAGGAGCCGTCGGAGCCGCCGCAATTCAACGTGAATCTACCCGAGATCGAACTCGAAGGGGCGCTCGTCTTCGTGAACGAAGAGTTTATTAGCGATGATATCCAGACCATCGAAGCGGCGAGCACTCGCGTGAAGCCCGAGTTCAGCGAAGATTCGAATCTTGGTGCGCTGGTAGTTTTGGACAAGCTCGCAATGAAAGCGGGGGTGAAGCTCGATTTGGGCACGGGCGGTGTGGTTGCGGACCTTGAGTCCTTGAGCACCAACGTTGCGGTCGAAGGGGTACTTCAGAAAGAGCTGAAAATTGAAGGTTTGAGCGCAGTGGTGGCTGCGGAATCGCTGAGCGCCACTCTCGAAGAACTCAAGGTCGAAGGAGTGGCGAGCATCACGGGGCTAGCGGCGTCCATGAAGGGCGAGGTCGTGGAGTCAAAAGGTGATTTTGAGATTCTTGGCGAGCAAGATTGGCTCGACGGGTTGAGTCCTGTGAATCTGAAAAAAGGCGTGAAGGGTAAGCTCAAGGCGAGCGGCCCTCTCAGCGCGTTGGACGTTGGGTTGGAGCTTAGCACCGACGGGGCGGGGAAGGTCTCGCTCGAAGTACTGCTCAGCGGGATTGCTGCTGAGGCAGAGGGAGAGCCGAAAACCAAAGGCAAACTTATCGTCAGCGGTCTCAGGGCCGATGAGATTTTGACTGAGATTCCCCTGACTTCGCTCGTTAATTTGGAGCTCGATTTCAACACCGAAGGCCTCGACCCCCAGACGCTTCAAGCCGAAGCGGTGATGCGGCTAGGAGTGGTCGAGGTGGATAACTACCGGCTTAACTCCGGTGAAGTGAATGCTGTCTGGAAGGACTCAAAGGTTGAGATTACCCGGCTGAACTTGGATTCGCCTTATGCGGTGGCAGAGCTGACGGGCGCTTACAGCCTATCCGGTGATTTGGCTATCAAGGGGAGTTTGAATACCGGGGATTCCATGGGTGAACTTTCAAAGGTCTTCAAGACGGATACCAAGGTTCAAGGCAATCTAGACCTCGTGGGCAAGCTCAATCTCGAAGAGACGGGCATTGGACTTGTGGAGACTTTGGCCGGCGATATCCGTTGGGATCTCCGCGAGTTTTCCATGGAAGACGTGGTGATTCCGGAAAGTCGAGGGGACCTTAAGATCGATATTCGTTCGCCACGGCCTGACACGCGGTCTGTCTCGGTGAAAGGGGATATGCGGGTTCGCCGCGCGAGTGCTGCGGGCATGCGGGTCGGGCTGGCAGAAGCTGTGTTCGATTTGGATACCCGGGTTTCTAAACCTTTTGAGAGTTTGGCTGATTTTATCCAAGATCTGCGGCTCAACGCTCGTGTGAACGTAGCTGGTCTTTCGGGGCCCGGCATTCGAATTGCGAACTCGAACCTTAATCTGAACGTCCGCGAAATCGCCAATTCACGGTATTCGTACAGCGTGAAGACCAACAACCGCGCGCTAGATTTTGGTAGTGCTACGCTTGGCAAGGCGAATGCGGACTTGAGCGGTGCGGTGACCATCAACGCCCGTAAAACCGGAGCCCAGATGGTCGAATCCATTTCGGTGCGCGGTGATGTGGAGGCGGAATCCCTGAAAATGCAGGAGGAGAGGCTCGGCATGGTGCGTGCCAACATTCAAGTGGACGGGCCTACCCAAGATTTGAAGGGAACGGTGGATTTTAGCGCTCAGGATGTTCCCGTGGGAGCACCGGAAAAACGCCTCTACGAGTTCTCAGACCTCGTGGGGCAGCTGGTGTTGACCGGAAAAAGGGAGTTCGAGGTTCGAGTCTCCGGAAACCAGGTCGAAGGCCGCGCGCCCCAGAATATCGCGCTCGAATTGACGGGATCCTATGCACCAACCCTGGATGATTTTGAGATCCATGGCCTCTCGGTTAGCCCTGGAGATAACGGCTGGGTCATTGAAAACGGCATGAGTTTCGACACCAAACGAGGCATCTACAGATTCGACAATGTGCGGCTGAAGCAAGACGAGCAGGAGATTCAAATCAACGGCCACTTGCATATGGGTGTTGACCAAGATGTAGAGGGCCGCGTCCAGGGCTTTAAGATTGAAGATCTGCCCAATCAGTTTGGGATTCAGGACTTCCCGCCGGTGAAGGGGCAGGTTGATGGCACGTTCAGTCTAAAGGGCACCGCCAAAAAGCCCGAAGCGCTGGTGGACCTGACTTTTACCGATTTGTACTGGGAGGATTATGGACCGTTCACGATCCGAATTCAGGGGTCTTATGAGGACGAGTTGTTACGTGTTCAGACGCTCGAAGTAGAGGGCTATGAACGCGAGATTCTAGCGGGGGCTGGAAGCGTTCCGATTCGTTTGGAAACCACAGGTAAGTGGGAGATTTTTTGGGATCGAAACTTTGATCTGGGAGTGAAGCTTCAAAAACAAGATCTCTCGTTTTTCTCCGAGATTTTGCCTCAGCTCACCATGTATTCACTCGAGGGCGAGGCGAGCGCTGATGTGAGTATTCGGGGCCGGGTGTCGAGCCCTGAGATCGAAGCCTCGTTTCTTCTGGCCGATGCCGCCTTGACCATGCCTCGGCAAGGCTCGGATTTGCGCCTCGGACCTATGCGCCTGAGGTCAAAGCTGAGCTATCAGGAAAGTGACGCGGAAGGTCTAGATGTTCGCTTCGAAGCCGAGATTTTGGACCGCAACGACGAGGGCCTGGTGATTCAGGCGTACAGCGGGCTGCCTGTGGCCGAGATCGTTCAACGCGTGCTCAAAGGAGAGGATATTGGCGCAATGCGTGCCCAGATTTTGAATAGTCCCCTTCGGCTGAATATGCAGCTCAATGAGTACGACGTTCAGCGCATCAATATCTCCGAATTTAGAGACGCAAAGGCGGAAGGGACGATTGGAGTTCAGGCGATGGTGCAAGGTACACTCGGTGAGCCAAACGCCGGTCTGATGTTTAGTTTGTCGGGGTTTGGATGGGATAGATTCCGGGATATCGAGCTAGATATCGAATCCAATATTTCTGAAGAGATGTTGGAAATTTCAAAGCTCAGGCTAGAGTGGGATGCCGATGAAGTGTTTACCGGAGAGGCGAAAGTTCCGTTCCCGATTCGCTATGTGTTTGGGGACCAAGATCTTCAGGATTTGCCGATCCGTGCGCAGTTTCGTATTCCCGAGCTGCCGGTGGCCAAGCTCAGCGCCATGGACTACACGTTCGCGAGTATCCGCGGCACGATGCAGGCCGAGATGAACGTGGCAGGCAGCCTCTCGTCGCCGGAATTCGATATGGTTCTGGGAATCAAGGACACGCTCTTTGCCAACCGAAAGACGGGCGATTTGAACTTCGATGTGCGTGCGATGTTTGGCCGTGCCTCGGTGAATATGTCGGTGACGCACGACGGCGAAAAAAGTGCTGTTGTCGTGGGCGATTTCCCGATTCTCACCGATATACTCGCCCTTGCGGCTGGGCAATCACCGCTGGCCGAGGGCGATTTGGCGGTTGCTATCAAGGCTGAGAAGACACCGCTCGCCGGCTTGCTTCCGGCCAGAATTTTGGACCGAGTGATGACGCAGGTGAAGGGCACTTTGGATACCGATTTTGCGATTGGAGGGACGTGGCAAAATATCGAGCCGCGAGGCTCGTTTGCCATCGAAGGATTGAACGTTTTCTTCCCGACTCTCGGGCGAAGCGTAGAGAACGGGAAGCTTCGGATTACCGCGCAAAAGAACTACTTGGACGTAGAGGAGATGCACATCGAAGAATCGAATTCTTCAGTGGATATGAGCGGGCGAATTCCAATCGCGAACATGATTCCCACCGGTGCCAAGATCAACCTGAACTTGGACAATGTGGCCACGACCGGCTTCACCCCGATGCCCGTCTACGTGAGCGGGAATGTGGCGTTGGATGCTGACCTGACACAAGAGTTGACGAGTGCCAATGTGACCGTGAATGACCTCGTGTTGGACGTTCCTCAAAATAATCAATCCAATGCGCATCCGTTGGACGTAAACTCGGATATCGTGATTTTGGAGCGGGCTGAGATGGACGCGGGCATGATGATGATTCCCGATTTGGCGAAGCTCACGGCAGGCGGGGCAGCGCTGGCTAAGATCCAGGTATCAATTGCTCCGGAAAGCCAGCTTCGACACCCGAACGCTGTGGTGAGATTCCGCGGGGATTTGGCGCTCGATGTGGATTCGAGCGGTGCGACGATTTTGGGTGAGATTCAAACTTCGAGAGGTGAGGTGGAGTTCTTGGGCAAGAGCTTCCGAGTCGATCAGGGCATCATCGCGTTCACCGGGGCATCTCCGCCAAATCCTAGGATCCAGGTAGAAGCCTCCTACGCGCTCGATCGCGCGGTGACCGACGTGGTTGGGCCGGCGACCTCTGGCGACCCGAGAGCGGTGATCCGTGTGAGTGGAACGGCGCTTCGCCCGGAGCTTCGCATGAGCAGTGACCCTCAGATGACTGAGTCTCAGATCATCTACGTTCTGGTCAGCGACAGGCCGCCCACCAACGCCGCAGGCGAGGAAGAGGGCGTTGCGTCACAGGCGGTTGCAGCCGCATCTGGGATTCTCTCCGGAATGCTCAAGGAACGCGCAAAAGGGTTCTATCCGGTGGATATGCTCAGGTTGCGCACTGACGAGACGGGAATCTCCGGTGTTGAGGTCGGCAAGTACTTTGGAAAGAACGTCTTCTTCGCCTACGAATACGTGTTCGGTGCCGATGAAGGAGAGAACACCAACGAAGTTCGAGTGGAGTACCAATTTGCCCCAAGCTGGTTGGTCGGGTCACGATTTGGCGACCAGGCTAACGGCGCACTTTTCCTCTATTGGGATATCTTCTGATGCGATTCATTTCGGGTTTGTGGCAGCGCTTTAGGGCCGCGGTGTGGAAACTGGAGCAAGAAACGCTGGCGTTTAAAGAGGCCAACGGTGACCGTTTCGATTTCAAGATCGCTGGCGTTTTGGTGCTGGCCTGCGTTTGTGTCTCGGTGCTCGAGTATTATGGCGGGTCAAGCGATTACCGACATTGGGCGCCGGTCATAGGACTCATCGCCGAGAATCCGGAAAACGGGCTCCGAGAGATTTTTCGAAGGGGCGAATACGCCGAGCTCTTCCGGCTCATGTACTGGGCGGGCTCAACGTTTTTTTGGTATCTTCTGATCCCTGCGCTCTTCGTAAAGCTGGTCCTGAGGGGAAGCCTTCGCGAACACGGCCTGAGCCTTAAGGGTACGGTCAAACACTCCTGGATCTACGTGATTCTCTTTCTGATCGTCTTTCCATTTGTGGTGGCCGTGGCGTTCACCCCGGAGTTTCAGAACACGTACCCGTTCTACTCCAAGGCGGGCGAGAATTGGCGCGGGTTCTTGGCATGGGAGATGGCATACGCACTGCAGTTTTTGAGTCTTGAGTTCTTTTACCGCGGGTTCTTGATCCACGCCTTGAGGCCCAGATTTGGGTTCTACGCGGTGTTCATATCGGTCATTCCGTATTGCATGATTCACTTCGGAAAACCTTTCCCCGAGACGATAGGCGCCATCATTGCGGGCCTCGCGTTGGGCACACTTTCCGTGTTTACCCGCAATATTTGGGGGGGCGTGATGATTCACGTGGCCGTGGCGTTGTCCATGGACTTTCTCTCGCTCTTTTTGCGAGGAAAATTCTGGTTTCAGCTCTGAGCGTTGCGCGCAAAGTCGAGGACCATCTCCACAATTTCTTCGGGAGAGTGAGACGTAGAGTCTATTTCGTGGGCGTCGGCGGTCTTGACCAGCGGTGATGCACTTCGTTGGGTGTCGCGTGCGTCGCGATTCTCGATCTCCGTCTGAATCGCCGAGACGTCCGGAGTTTCGCCCTTTTCCTTGAGCTGTTCGGCGCGTCGTCGTGCTCGCTCTTTGGTGGAAGCCGTCAGGAAAATTTTAACTTCTGCGTTTGGGAAAACCACCGAACCGATATCTCTGCCTTCTAATACACAATCAGACTGGTTGCCCATTTGGCGCTGAAGGGCCACGAGAGCCTCCCTGACGCTTTCGTGGGTCGAGACCATGCTCGACGCCTTGGAGACCTCTTCCGTGCGTATAGCGTCGCCCAGGGGCTCGCCGTTGACCTTGATACGGTTGGTCCCGTCAACCCATGCGAACTCGAAATGAAGTTGGTGGGCGATCTCGCTGAGCTTTTCAGCGTCCGCGAGATCCACGCCGGCTTGCAGCGCCTTGAGCGCGACGGTGCGGTACATGGCGCCAGTATCGATGAGTTGGAACCCAAGGCGTTTGGCCACTTCCGAAGCAATAGTCGATTTACCAGCCCCTGCGGGCCCATCGATGGCGACGATCATTGGACCTCCTCAAGTGCCGCCTTGAGTGCGCCGACGCAACGCTCCATCTGGGCTGGCGTGCCCAGCGTGATGCGAAGGTGGTTTGGCAGACCGTATCCCGCCATCGGGCGAGTAATGACGCCGTGGCGTAGCATCGCTTGATAGACGGCGCCTCCAAGTGGTTTGTCTGCCTCTGGCATCTCGACCAACAAGAAGTTGGTCTGTGAAGGTGTGTACTTCAACTCCATGTCTTCCAAAGCGCGCTTGAAGAGCACCATGGATTCCGCATTGGCTTTGACGGTGCGCTCTACAAAGTCTTGGTCGAAGAGCGCGGCGGCGCCAGCGGCCTGGGCCAGGATATTGACGTTGAAGGGCTCGCGAATGCGGTTCATGTAGTCGATGAGCTCCGTTGGTCCAACCCCAAAGCCCACTCGCATTCCGCCGAGGCCGTAGCATTTGCTAAAGGTTCGAAAGACCAAGAGGCGTTCGCGAAGCCCGCGTAGCTCAAGTCCGCTCGTGTAGTCGTCTGCGTCCGCGTATTCCACATAGGCCTCGTCCAGCACCACGATCACGTGAGGTGGTACCTCTTTGAGGAAGTTCTCGAGCGCCTTTCTTCCAACGTAGGTTCCGGTCGGATTGTTGGGATTAGCCAGAAAGAGAAGCTTGGTGTTCTGGTCGCAGGCGGCAGCGAGCGCATTGAGGTCCTGCTCAAAGCCCGGCTGAACGGGAACGCTCGTGAAGGGCACGTTGGCCGCCGTCAACACAATCTTGTACGCCACGAAACCATAGTCCGAGATGACCGCATTTTCACCCGGGCACGCGAACGTTCGCGCAGCGAGCGTGAGGAGCTCGTTGGAGCCGTTACCGGTGATGATCTCGTTCATCGGGATATCGAACTTCTTCGAGACAGCTTCTCTCAGCCTGAACGCGGCACCATCGGGGTACATATGAGCTTCGGCCAAAAGACTCTGCATGGCTTCGACGGCTTTTGGGCTAGGTCCGAGCGGGTTCTCATTGCTCGCGAGCTTGATGGAATTTGAGATTCCGAGTTCGCGCTCGAGCTCGTCGATAGGCTTGCCGGGCTCGTAGGGTCTGAGGGTCGAGATATTTTCGGAAACGAGTTTGGACATTGGTCAACTCTTGTAGGGGTCTTGATCTTGCGCCCAATCGAGGTTGGGGTCTTCGCCTTCAAAGAACGCGCAAAGATCCTCAAGCATGCGGGCACGGATTCTAGCGTCCTCAAGCTCAGGGGCAAGTGCCCATTGGATTTGGGGTTCACTTCGGAGCCATGAAAGCTGTTGTTTGGCGAACCGGCGTGTGTCTTTCTGTAACTCAGACACCATCTCAGGCTCGCTCCATGTTCCTTCTCTCAAGAATCTGGCGTGCCTGTAGCCGAGGGACATCAAGGGCTTTAAGTCGGGACTAAATCCACCCTCAATGAGCGCGTCGTATTCGGCCATGAGTCCGCCTTGCATCATCGCGTCTACGCGTGTGTTGATGCGCTCATAGAGAGATTGGCGGGGGCGATTCAGGGCGAGCTTAAAGGCTCGGAACCGCGGGTCTTGAAAATTATGCGCATCTTGGAGGCGGCTGAGAGGTGTTCCCGTTTGTTCAAACACCTCGAGTCCTCGAGATATGCGCACGAGGTCTTGATGGTGGATGCGAGCGGCGAGCGTAGGGTCCACGCGTTCGAGCTCTTTGTAGAGCCAGATCACCCCGTAATAATTTGCCAGTTCTTTGTGGCGCGCGCGGATGCCATCATCTGGCGGCGGGGCATCAAATAGCCCATGGACAAAGGCCCTCATGTAGAGGTTTGTCCCACCGGCGGCGATGATGTTTTTGCCACGCGCGACGATATCCTCGACGGCTTTGTCGGCCTGAGCCATGAAATCAGCGACGTTGAAGTCTTCATCAGGACTCAGGATGTCGATGAGGTGGTGAGGCACCGCCGCTCGCTCCTCAGAGCTGGCCTTGGCGGTCCCAATGTCGAGACCACGGTAGACTTGAAGTGAGTCTACCGAGATGATCTCGGCATTGGCCGCCTGAGCCAACTCGAGGGCAAAACGTGTCTTGCCGACGCCCGTGGGGCCGGCGATGACGATCAGAGAGGGTAGGGACATAGTGTCAAAAAAAGGCGACCACAAATGCGGCCGCCTTTTTGAAAGCTCTGGAGCTTAAGGATTAATCTTCTTCAGCTTCGCTCGAAAGATCGCCGAGCTTGCCTTTGAGAAGGTCACCAAGCTGGTTTCCACCTTGGACTTCGTCCGCGTACTCGCGGAGATCGCCACGCTCGTTGCGTCGCACGAAGCTCTTGATGGAGAGAGCGATCTTGCGGTCGCGCGAATCCACGCTGATAACTTCAGCTTTGCGGTTCTCGCCTACGGAGACGATGTTCGCTGGATCTTCGACGCGCTCGTTCGAGAGCTCGGAGATGTGGATAAGACCTTCCACACCGTCTTCGATTTCTGCGAAGGCACCGAAGTCGGTGATCTTCGTAACGACGATGTCGACAATCTTTCCTGGTGGATAACGGTGAGGAATAAGTTCCCAAGGATCAGGCTCAAGCTGCTTGATACCGAGGGAGAATCTCTCGTTGTCCACGTCGATGTTGAGGACCACTGCTTCCACTTCGTCGCCTTTCTTGAAAGCTTCGGATGGGTGCTTGATCTTCTGCGTCCAGGAGATGTCCGAGATGTGGACAAGACCGTCGATGCCGTCTTCGATACCGATGAACACACCGAAATCGGTGATGTTGCGGATCTTTCCGAGGATGCGTGTACCGACTGGGTAACGCTCTTCGAGAAGGGTCCATGGGTTCGGCTCGATTTGCTTCATGCCGAGGCTGACTTTCTTGAGCTCTGGGTCGAGGCTAAGAACCACAACTTCGATGATGTCATTTTCGTTGACGATCTTCGATGGGTGCTTGACGCGCTTGGTCCAGCTCATTTCGGAGATGTGGATGAGGCCTTCGATGCCGTCCTCAAGCTCCACGAACGCGCCGTAGTCGATCAAGCTGACCACGCGGCCAAGTACTTGAACGCCTTCTGGGTAGCGGTCGTTTGCGCCTTCCCAGGGATCAGGCGAGAGTTGCTTGTATCCAAGGCTGACGCGCTCGGTGTCCGAGTTGAACTTGAGCACTTTGACGCTGATTTCGTCGCCAACGTTGAAGAGTTCGGATGGGTGAGCAACGCGTCCCCAGCTCATATCAGTGATATGGAGGAGGCCGTCGATTCCGCCGAGGTCAACGAACGCACCGTAATCGGTGATGTTCTTGACGATACCTTCGATGATCGCGCCTTCGTGCAAGCGGTCGAGGGTCTTGCCCTTGAGTTGCTCGCGCTCTTTCTCGAGGAGGGCGCGACGGCTGAGGACGATATTGCCGCGCTGTTGGTTGAACTTGATGATTTTGAACGCGTACTCTTGGCCGATGTAGCGGTCCAAGTTGCGTGTTGGGCGAAGCTCGACCTGGCTGCCAGGAAGGAATGCTTTGACGCCGATGTCGACCTGAAGGCCGCCTTTGACACGCTGAGTAATTCGGCCGCGAACGAGCTCGTCGTTCTCCACCTTCTTGGCGATTTCGTCCCAGACACGGAGACGGTCTGCTTTCTCTTTCGAGAGCAAGCACTGTCCGCTTGAGTCTTCTTTTTGCTCGACGTAGACGTCAATGGTCTCGCCAGCTTTCACTGCGATCACGCCGTCATCGGTCTTGAATTCGTTAACTGGGATGCGTCCTTCGGATTTGAATCCGATGTCGACCAGGACGTAGTCGGGGCCGACTTCCAAAACCTTACCTTTGGTGATTTGATTTTCTTTCACCTCAGCTTGATCGGTTTGGTACTCGGCGAGGAGCGCTTCGAAGTCTGCGCTAGATGGAAATTGGGTTGCCATGAATTACTCGAAAATTAGGTACACGTTAGGGAAATCAAAATCACTCCCTCCCCATGAGGCAGCGTAATCTTTCCAGTTAAATACTTATCCCTCAAAATGCCCTGAAGTACTGATGAAATAAGGCGATTTGAGGGTTTCCGGCTCCGCGGAGCGCGCAACCTAGCGGCACAACTAGGAGTTGTCAAGTCAGGGGAGTTCTCTTTCGGCGAAGAAGGCCAAACCCAATCAAGAGGATCACGATGGTCCATGGTGGACCATCCGTGCTCGCGCATCCGCAGCCCGTGTTCTCCAACTCGACGTCATCTTCAAAGGTCTCCTGGTTGTTCGAGTTATTGGATTCACCGGAATTGGTGTTGTTGGCGTTATTGGTGTCGGTCGAGCCGTTGGTGCCGTTGGTTTGGTTGGAGTTGGAGCTGTTGGTTCCCGAGTTGGTGTTGTTCGGGTTGTTCGGATTATTGTTGTTGTTCTGGCTCGGGACTTTGGAATCCAGAAGGTCTTCAAGGTTTGTCGCAATCACGCAGGGCGCGCCGAGACTATATTCGAGAGCGCCGATGTCGAGGGGGGCCGTTCGAGCGCGACCGCAAAAATCGTGAGTAACGTTTTCGTCGCGGCCTTGATCCACCACTTCCTCGGCGGAGAGCAAACCAAAGTTGAGGTTTGGAGCGTCTTGAAAGTACTGACCAGGGTCGATCTCAACGATATTGTTGGATGAATCTGAGATGGTGCCAGAATCGCGTTCCCGTACACGACCGTCCACGAAGTTGTTCGCAATAATCGCCGTCGAAGAATCAAACCGGATGTCGATGCCACTCGTATCAACAAGCGTATTGTTGAGAATCGAGGTGCCTGCGCCCTTGTTGATGTAAATGCCCACGTCCGAGCAATTTGCGATGATATTGTTTTGGAGCAAGCCGTCCTGATGTTCAGGGGTACAGGATTGGTCCTCGCAAATGGAGTCCGGAGATGTGCCACCGCCGCCGAGCGAGAGGCCAATTGTGACGGCGCCCGGGTCTTCGAACCCATTGGAGCAGGCCACAAAATTGGAGTCGAAAACACCGTTGCGGCTATTTCCCTTCAGGAACGCGCCATAGGAGATTCGGTTGCCTTCGCCCTTGACGAAATCCCGGATGATATTGTGTCGGATGACCCAATCGCGCCCGCCTACGACGTCGATCTTGGTGACGGGATTCGCGGTTTGACGAGGCCTCGTGTCGGAGAATTCGTTGAATTCGAGGAGTACGTTGTCTGGAAATTGGCGCGGCTCGCCTTCGCCATTGGCCTTGATCTGCGCGTTAAAATCATGAAGTCCGCACCCGCGTATGGTGGTGTTGTCAGCGCCGCCCACGATATGAAACGCGTGTTCACAATCGTTATCATCGGCGCAGACGCCGCGAATTGTGAGGTTTTGGAAGGTCCAGTCTGGCGCGCTCACCTTAAACCCCTCGAGGGCATCAAACTCGATCACGGCGTCTTGACCGGTGAGTGTGACGGGTCCCGGCCGGTTGACCGAGATATTTTGATTCACGCGATACGTACCGGCCGCCAACTCAATGGTGTCTCCGGGTTCCGCGTTTGCGATGGCGCCCAAAAGTTCTTCAGTATTGGTTACCGTTTGTGCGCTCGCGTCGAGACAGAGAAGGGTGAGTGCGGCTGCGGCCGAGAGGCATATTTTGAAATTCATGTTGATTCCGATTTAAGTGTGAAGGATCACACGAGACATCCATGTACCGAAGATTATCAGATATCCCATTAGAGAGAGAGCCACCATCCACGATGAGTTCTTTGGGACCTCGTCGGTCGATGCCTTGCGGTTGATCGCTAGATACGACGCCACCAGCCCGCAGTAGAAGAATGTGGATATCGGTAGCACAACTCTCCACGTTGAGACTGCAAGGGCGACGTCCAGCTCAATGAGCACAAACCAGAGTGAGCCGAATGCAGCGTTGGCAAGCCAAAGCAGGCATAGAATTCCCATCCATTGTGCGCGTTGAGTGCGCGAGCTTTTTTGCATCAGAGTCGCAAAGTGCAGCGCGGCCCCTGAGAGTAAACCAGCAATTGTCCAGAACATAGCCCCTCCGAGCTTGGGAACACTTGAGGCCAACTTTGGAGTGCCAGCGCCCCTATGTCAACGAAGGCGAGGTTTTGAGCCAAATTCGGGAGTGGTGGGCCAGGCATGCTGCGGCGAGCCCGACAAGGAGGCCATACCAGATGCCGTGTGGGTTGCCTTGAGAATAGAAGTAGGTGACGGTGCCAATTCCGATGACCCAGAAGCTTACGAATGTGGCGCCGAATGCGTAGCGAACGTCTTCGAGGCCGCGCAAGACGCCCATGCCGAGGACTTGGAAGCCGTCGAAGAACTGGAAGAGGCCGGCCACAAAGAGGAACTGAATGGCGAGGGTCTCAACTTCGCCGGTTTGCTCATATATTCGGACGATGAGCTCAGGTTGGGTGATAAGAAAGAGGGCGATGCACGACTGGAAGGCCAGCGTGATGAAGAGGCTTGCGTGCCATGCTCGGCGCGCGCCTGCGATGTCCCCGCGTCCCATGTACGAGGCGATTCGAATGCTCACCGCAAAGGAGAGTCCGAGCGGAATCATGAAGAAAAGGCTCGTAGCGTTGAGGGCGACCTGATGCGCGGCGAGCTCGGTGACGCCGAGGCGACCCATGAGGAAGGTGCAGGCCACGAAGAACCCCATTTCCATGCCGACAGCGCCCGCGAGTGGGATGGCCAGCCTCAGGATTTCACGGAAGAGCCCGAAGTTTGGCCGAGGAAGCGCGACCAATTCGTATTTTTTGTACTTCTTCTTGAGCAGGATATATGCGCCCAACATCACGAAACTTAGCCATGTGAGGCTCGCTGTGGCCCAACCGGCGCCCTCGACGCCAAGTTTGGGAAATCCCCACTCGCCGAGGATTAGCGCGTAGTCGAGGCCTACGTTAAGCGCGGCGGCAATTCCGCCGATGACGACGGACGGTAACGAATCTTCGCAGCCCTCAGTGAAGTTTCTGAGCGTCAGGAATCCGAGATGAGCCGGAACGGTCCAAATCATCACGTTTAGATAGTCCGCAGCGATGCTGGCCGCGAGCGGGTCTTGGCCTGTCAAGAGAATCAGCGGTTCGGCGAAGAAGAGACCCAGGGCGAGCAGGGCGGAGATCACCAATGAAAGCAAGAGGCCCTGGCGCACCACGTGCCCGGCTTGCAACCAGTTTTCGGTGCCGTGAGCCTTTGAGACCAGAGGGCTAATCGCGCCCACGAAGGCCACAACCACGATGGTGATCAGGCTGTAGAAGCCAGTGGCGAGCGCAAGGCCGGCAAGGGCGTCATCGTCCTTCATCCATCCGACCATGACGTTATCCGTCACGACCATGATCAATGAGAGAAAGTGGGCGCCAATGATTGGAATGGCGAGCTTGAGAATGGATAGGATTTCGTGCCGCATGACCCGGACTTACTCGGTGAGATGGCGACCGAGCATCTCTAGGGTGCCCAGATCGTGTACATCCTCGCCGAACATGGGAATGGTGAAGAGGCGGTCGGAGCCGACCTGCCGAGCTAGATTGTCGATGATTCCTCGATTGTGCTCGGAGAGCTTTGTGAGGCGGGCGTAATTGGCGCGAAGGCTCTCGGGTAAACCTTCCACGTTATCGTCTTCGAGGAGCGCACCAAGGGCCTCGATGGTGGATAGGTCGAGGTCTTCCTGATCAAAGCGCGGAATGACGCGATTTAGGACAAAGGCCTCGGCATGTTGGTCGAGGCTTTTGAGTTTTTCGTGGAAAAAGAGTGCCTCTTTGATCCTGCGAGAGTCCGCGCTTGTGATGAGCACAAAACGGGTTTGTGGATCGCGCAAAATGAAGTCGATCATCTCTCCGCGGGTTCGCAAAGCATCTTGGAGAAATGAGAGCGTATCGAAGAAATCGACCAAATCTGTGACGAAGGTTTCGCCGAAGACTTTTCCCAAGAGTCCGAGCACGACGGAACCGGGGTCAAAAACGCGGGTGAAGAGGCCCTTCTTGGCGGTCTTGCTAGGGATAAACCACTTCATGACGCGATCATCGAAGAATTGACGAGCGCGTCCAGGGGTTTGGAGAAAGTCGAGCGCATTCTTGGTGGGCGGGGTGTCGAGCACCACGAGGTCAAAGTAGCCGCCGGTGTAGAGATCGTGGAGTTTATCGAGCGCCATATACTCTTGCATTCCGGCGAGAGCGGAAGAGAGTAGGCGGTAGATATTATTTTCTTTGGACCGAGACAGCGCGCCTTTGTCCGGCGCGTAACGTGCCACTAGATCATCGAGCGTCTGTTGTTGGTCGAGCATCATCGCCCAGAGTTCGCCGCTTTCATCCTCGGTCAAATCGATGCGTTGAGGCTCGTTCGTAAGGGCGTCCAAACCGAGGCTATTGGCGAGCCGTTTTGCTGGGTCAATCGTGA
The DNA here is from genome assembly GCF_007993755.1 of Microvenator marinus. Lineage (GTDB taxonomy): Bacteria > Myxococcota_A > Bradymonadia > Bradymonadales > Bradymonadaceae > Allomicrovenator > Allomicrovenator marinus. Next base: position 1,236,494 of record NZ_CP042467.1, on the reverse strand, counting down.
GCACGATGACCTTTCGACCGGCCTGCGCTGCCCGGAGTCCAATGGCTGCACTGGTCGTCGTCTTTCCAACCCCACCTGGCCCTGCACACACGATGAGGCGGGCTGTTTTGACCATGGTGTTGAATCGACTCATTTATGAAGCCAGTGAAGCGGGATCAGGGTCGGTGTTCAGGTGCGACGCCAACTCGTCGACAATATCACGCTCCTTAATTTTGTAGACCATCGGGAGTTCTACAATTTCGCATTTGAGATTTTTGCGGAGCAAGCCGAGATAGATTTGGTCGCGTTTGAACCATTTAAGCGAAAGCTGATTCCCAGCGAGGACCCGAAGTGGGGCGGCCACGGAAGAATCGGCCAGAACCCCCGTTGGGTTGGTTCGAATGCGCAGTCTCATACTCGCTCGCTCAAAATCATCTTCAGCGTCTTCATCAACAGGTCGGTCGTGGACCATATTGACCAAAGTGAGGTCAAGTCCGCGTCCGAGCGTCTTCTTGAGATTCGCGCTGAGCTCGATGGTTTCATTGACGGGCATCTCTTCCGGCAGGCAAATCGCAACAATGGCCGCCCGTGTGGTGGAGGCGATCATGGCGTCCACGTCTTGTGCACGCTTTGCGATGGGTCCAACGCCCTTCATCATGCCGTTGAGCGTTTTCGGTACGCTGAGGAACGTGACGGCATGTCCTGATGCCGGCAAATCCACAACGATATGGTCCCAGTGATTGTCCTTATCATCGAGCAAGGACATGATTTTATCGAGGAGCACGAACTCGCTGACCGAGGGTGCGGAGTCAAAAAACGAGTGGGTTACGCGGTTTTGGGTGATGGCCTTTACGACCCGTTCGCTAGGCAGGTAGCGTGTGAGCGTTTCAACAAGGGATTGTGCGGAACGCAAGTTGATGGCGTGAAGCCCGTGACCTACGTCGATGATGGTGTGTTCGCTCTCAGGGGCGCCTAGAATCACGCTCATCGCGGAATAGGCATCGGTCTCAACGACCAGCACGCGTCGCCCTCTTTTGGCCAGAGCCAGCGCCAGAGCTGCGGTGCAAGTGCTTTTACCCACACCACCTTTACCGGTGACAAATATCAGCCGTTTTTGGTCAAGAGATTCGAGCATAGCCCACGAAACGCGTTAGTCAGCCATTTGATGACACAGAAATCGAACGGGTGCGAGGGTACTCGTGCTAATCGTGGTCTTGCAAGATCGATCGACTTAATTTGATTGGCCGGAGCCACCGGTGGGGCCGTTTGAGCCAAGAGAGAAGCCGCCGGAGCCAGGTGCGCCGAAAGTGATGGTGTTGGAGGAGCCCAGGCTCACGGTTGTGTTCACTCGATAGACGCCGTACGAGGCACCACCGGCACCTCCACCACCATGCCCGCCGTTTCCTCCGTCGCCTCCAGCACCTCCGTTTCCGCCTCTTCCTCCGCGGTCGGTGCAGTCATCGAAGCCAGTCCCTCCGTTTCCGCCTCCGCCCCCGAAGCCACGGTTTCCTCCGCGCCCTCCGTCGCCACCGTTTCCAGCTGAAATCTCTGAGTTTTCAATTGAGATTCCGGTCGAGTTGTAAAGATAGATGCCAAAAGACGCGCCACCGTTAGTACCTCCAGTGCCGCCCGTACCTCTTTGTGCACCTCCACCTCCGCCAGCACCACCGCTTGCAGGACCGTTATTGCAGAAGAAGCAGCCGTGGCCTCCGCCTCCGCCTCCACCACCGCCGCCAGCACCATGCTGCCCGTTGCCGCCGTTGCGTCCTCCGAGCCCTCCCCAGAAGGAGCCTGAGGGTCCTGGCGCACCCGGTAGGCCGTTGGTTCCATTTGCGCCGTCAGCTCCTGGATTTCCATTTCCTCCGTTTCCTCCGCCATCTCCGGAGCCTCCTCCACTTCCGCCCGAGCCGCCAGGTGTTGCGTGGCTTGAGAGAGCTGTTCCGGTGCCGCCGTTTGATCCGTTCGAGGGACTTGATGAGCCACCTTGTCCACCTGCAGCGCCGTTGGCGTTTACTGGTGATTGGCCACCTGCGCCGCCTGGAGCTCCACTACCGTTGGCTGTGCAGTTGGTGATGCGTCCGCCATTGGCGCCGTTTGATCCGTTCGCACCGTCTGAGCCATTCACCCCGTCAATACCGTCTGAGCCAGCGCCAGCATCGATGTCGGCATTTTTGATGGTGAGCCCGTCACAATTATCGCAATGGAGGCCGTAGTTATCCACGCCGGTTCCTGCGGCGTTTGGCGTTACGATATTGATGCGGTCGATGAAGGTCGGGGAGGTGATGTTGGTGCCTCGCAACCCGATGATTCGGCCTGCTGAGACACCGCCGCTGTTGTTGATGGTCGTCTGTTCTGCGGCACCTCGCGACCAGTTTACGGCATTGAACCCGCCGTAGATCGAGACTCCGTTGAGCATCGTGATTGTGCTGCTCGTGTAGGTTCCAGCGGCAACGTACACGTCCTTGTTTTGTGAGCCGGCGATGATGATGCCCGCTTGGATGGTGGACACGGGATCTTCGCGAGTTCCCAGGCCACCGATGCGTCCAAGTGGGGAAACGAAGATTGCGGCTGCAGCGTCGCCGTCAATTCCGTCGCAATTTGTGTCTTGGTAATTATTGTCTGGAAGATCAACGTCTGCAGGGTTTCCAAAACATTGATACTCGCACCCGTTGGTGTTTGGGACAGTACGGTTGTCGTCCAGATCGTACCACGTCGCCTCGCAATCGGACGGCAAGCAAGTTCCGATATCACACGCCACGATCACATTCGGGAACTGGTCGCGACAGCGGTGTACCAGACCCTCTGTGCCGGGAAGATTTCCGCACCCGCCGCAGTTGTCCGGTGTGTTGAAGTCGGTTTCGCAACCTGGCTCGCCCGTACAATCACCCCAGCCTTCGAGGCATTCGCCGTATCCGCACGAGCCTTGAGCACAGGTAGGTACGGCATTGAGTTCGGCTTCCCCTGGGCAAATGTACGCGGGATTAGGGGTGCCAGTGGCTGTGATTGTGCCGCACCCGCCGCAGTTTAGAGGGCTCGTCGTGATCTCGGTTTCGCAGCCATTGGCAAAAAGTCCGTCGCAATCGGATAAGTTCTCAGACGCACATTGCCCGACGCGGCATTGACCCTCAACGCATACGTTGTTCGGCCCACAGTTGTTGATCGAGCCGCACCCACCGCAACGCTCGGTATTGGTAAGAATATTGGTCTCACAGCCAAGCGAGAGCGCCTCACAGTCGGCAAAACCAGCCGCACACGCGATGGTTGACCCGACGATCGGGACTTCGATCTCGTACGATTCCATATCATGATCTACCTCGAAAAGTAGGAACTCCGCGGGAATAGCGGTGTTTGGGGCGTCAGCCGTATAGATCACGCGCACGAAAATCTCGCCGCCCACGGAGATATTGAATGGGCGTTGGAGCTCGGTGACACCCCCGTCGTTGGCGAGTCGGAAGAACTCGAGTTCAAAGAGTTCACTCCTCGGAGTTTCGAGGGTGACGTTTTGAACAAGCATGTTTCGGTCGCTGCCGTTCGCGAGCCTGACGAGTCGCTCTTCAGATTGACCAGGTTCCATATCGCCGAATTCGATGACTTCATCTTGAGTCGGGCATTCGCCTCGGGTTGCAGGGCGAGTTTGCAGAACACAAACTTCGTATCCTTCGTCATTCGTTGGGTCCGCATCTGTCCCGGCGTCATCACCAGAGTCGGTGGTATTGACGTCCGTGGGCATATCTTGGCCCATGTCTATGGGTACCTGAGGCTCACCGGTAGTATCGCCTTCAGCGCACCCGGCGGCAATGAGTACGGCGAGCGCGAAAACGCGGATCAGGGACTGCTTCATACTAGCTCCGACTCTTGGTTATACCTGATTCTTGGGAAGTATTGACCGGAAGTCAACTTCTGTCGGAAATAAGTGCTTCGAGCACGGCGCGCGTTGTGGGCACGCTGAGGCTTTGCCCTATGTATTTGTAGGCCTGTCGCCTCCCGAGGCCGCTGAGGTCGAAATTTGCGGGGAAGTCCAAGAGACCCAAGATTTCGTGAGGAGAAAAAGCTCGAAGCCTGGAATCCGCCTCTCTCAAGAATGAACCCGCGAACATCCATGTCTTGGTATAGGCGGAGGTGAAGACGGCCGTGAGTGCGTCCGGATCATCTGCGTCTACGACGTGCATGCTTTGCCCAAATTTCTCGTGGACATGCTCGGTCAGGTAGAGCTCAGGAGTCGGGGGCAAGAGATAGTCTTTCAAAGGTGTCTTGACGGCGTCACCGGCTTGGATCTTGGGCTCGAATCCGCGATGCGCGGCGAGTAAGAACCGAGGGCGACGATTGGGAACGCCGAATTCTGACGGGCAGAGGATCGTCTCGTGCCAGGTGTAGTCAGGGGCGAGGCACTCGAGGAGGAGCTCGTGGGCTCTTGAACCCTTGAACCCCTCTACGTTTTCAAAACCAATGGCGGTCGGCTTTAGCGCCGAGATCAACTCGAGAGATCTTAGAAAACTCGCCGAGCGTGGGTCATCAACATCGTGTTGATTTCCCCGCACGGTATGGGGCTGACAAGGCGGTGAAAGCCACCAGCAATCGGCCTCGAGTTTTTCCAGAAACGCAGGTGAAATGCCCTCGATGTTTTGCTGAAAAGTGGGGTGCGACCAGTTTTTGGCATAGGTTTGCAGGACGTGAAGACTCGCGTCTACGGCCCCTACAATCTGCATCTGTGCAGGTTTAGCGGCTGCGACACCTCCGATTCCTGCAAAGAGTTCGAGAACCTTCATAGCGGCTCGTCTTGCGAACCCACGCGCCGGACCCAGGTTTTGGAAATATCGAGCCCGTCGCCTTTTTCCTGACCCTCCCCGAACTCGATCAAATCACCGGGTGGAAGGCGGCGGAAAACTTCGTTCTCGCCTTTGACGCGAGACTCAGGAGCGACGAGCGGTAAGCGGCCTTCTGGACCACAAGCGAGGTACCTGAGCCGGCCCTTGGTGTGTAGCGGCTCGGAGACGATTCGGTACGCGTCCCTTTTCTGAGGTGTCTGAGTCAGAACCAGGTACGAAAAGGCGAGCCGTGTGCGGTCAATGCCGGAAAGATTGCTGATTTTCTGAATGTAGACCGGAGGCTCCCAACTCAGGCTTGTGTGGCACCAATCGTTGTCCTGAAGGGCAGGGCAGGGGCCTTGATATGTGCACGGTGCGACCACTGATGCACCTGATGCAATGACTTGGTCTCGGACTCGGTGGAGCGTTCGCGACGTTTCCTTAAGGGCAGGCTCGATAATCACGAGCTTCCCGTTAGGCTTGAGCCGCTTCAACACCGAGTCTACGAAGTCGACAAGGAGTTGGTCGCGGTTTGGGTCGTGCGTGAAGAGTTCGTTGAGCACATGGCCGAGCAAGATGAGGTCGAATTGCTCCGTACTATCCATGAACTCGAGGTCCAATGTGCTTGTGTTGAGCGTGCTTCCATTGAGCCGTGGTCTGAGTAGCTCTTGGAGGGCTTTAAGGGCATCGGAGGCGTGGTCGAGTGCCGTGAGATGGATAGACACGCCGTTGCGATTGGCGAGGTCCAGCGCAGCGGCAGAGCACGAGCCACCACCGGCTCCCAAGTCCAATACTTTTGCGCCATCCTCAAGCTCAACGGCGTGGCCGAGCACGGTGGCGGCGTGCAAGTAGGTCATTGGCCACCAGAAGGTTTGGTAAGCCTCTCGAAGGAGTTGGGTGTTGAGATACGCCGTGCCGACGAGTTGGCGCTCTTTGATCAGACCGTCCGAAACTTGTTTGACTGCGTCAACTAGCGCGAGTGGTGGTGTGCGGTCCGCGTGGTCGGTTCCGAGCCATCGGCTTAGTTCGCGGGTGTAGATTGGATTCATCTGGAGCTCAGGTGATGAGGTGGTGTTCGCGCATTTTGCGCCAGAGCGTGGAGCGCGACATGCCGAGAAGGTCCGCGGCTTCGGACTTGCGCCCGTTTGAGCGGGCAAGTGCGTCCAGAATTTGGTCGCGTTCGGCGTGATTCTGTCCGAAAGGCTGCGTCGGAGTGGGCGCCTCGCCGCGAAGTTCAGGCGTCATGCAGCCGATCTCGAGAATTGGCCCTTCGCCAATGGCGAAGGCGTATTCGATCACATTTCGGAGCTCACGAACGTTTCCGGGCCATTCATGTTCGAGTAGCAGTTCCATCGCATCACGCCGGATACCCTCGATCTGGCGATGCCCCTGCCGATTGAACTCGTCGATAAAGTACCAGGTGAGCGCCTCAACATCCCCTTCGCGCTCGGCGAGCCTCGGAATAAAGATAGGAACGACTCGGATGCGATACATGAGGTCGTTTCGGAAGCGCCGCTGCTGCACCGCTTCGCGCAGAGACTGGTGCGTGGCCGAGATGATTCGAACATCGACGCTAACAGGGTCGGTGCCGCCCAGCGGAATGAAGGTCTGCTCCTGAATCACACGAAGTAGGCGCGCCTGAATATCGAGCGGAATCTCAGCGACTTCATCGAGGAAGATCGTGCCCTGGTGCGCTGTCTGAAAAAGACCTTTTCGGTCGCGGATTGCGCCGGTAAACGCGCCTTTGACGTGGCCAAAAAGCTCGGAAGCAAGGAGTTCCGGTGTGAGCGTGGCGCAGTTGATGGCGTTAAATCCCTTGTTAGACCTAGGGCTTAGCTCGTGGAGAGCTTTGGCGATATGCTCTTTGCCAGTTCCCGACTCACCTCGAATCAGCACGGCTGCTTCGGAGCGTGCAGCGCGCCGCACGATCTCGAAGAGGTCGAGCATATGCGGCGAAACCGTGATGAGTCCGAAGAATTCATGTGGCTTGTTTTCGGGGTGTTTGTAGATTCGCTGCAAGGTGGTCTCCTGATGCGTCAGAGCATGAGATGTGCCATGGTACGGGCCCCGGAGGTGGTATGCAATTCTGGTCGAATTTGGAAGCAGAACTTGAACTCGGACGCTACGTTTGGCTGGCGATGGTGGTCTCCAACACGAGACACTCGCCTGGAACGTGGGGCGCACGAATGTTCGTTTCCCAGACGGGAGAAATGCAAGGCACCATCGGTGGCGGCTCAATGGAGGTGGAGCTTGTGAGTCAGGCCCGGGAAGCGATTCGGCAGAGGCAAGCGCCGCAGATCGAAACTCTCGTTCATCGGAAATCAGGGGAAGGCAAAAAGTCCGGTATGATTTGTGCCGGGGAGCAGACCAATTTGACTATGGTCCTTGGACCGGAACACCTCGGTACGATATCCGATCTCGCGCTCTTGGAGCTCGAAGATCGCCCCGGCGTTCTGCGAATCGACTCAGATGGTTGCTTTGAAGTGGAGATGACAAGTCAGGACAGGCCGCTCTTTTCCTTGGATATTCAGGCAGAGTCTTGGGCGTATTCCGAGAGGATCTTTCAGTGGAAACGCATTGCGATTATGGGAGGAGGGCATTGTGGCTTGGCGCTCTCGGAGGTCATGAACCGACTTGGCTACGTGGTGAGTATTTTTGATACGCGTGCAAACCTGCCGACGATTCAGGACAATCTTTGGGCGCGTTGGCTGGAGGTGGTTCCTGATTACGCTGATGCGGCGGGAAAGCTCAACTACGCGCCGTTCACTCATGTGGTGGTGATGACCACGGATATGGCAGGGGATATCGAGGCTCTTTGGGGTGTTTGGAAATCTGGGCGTCCTTTTCCTTATGTGGGTGTGATGGGAAGCGCGGCAAAGATTCGAAAGATTCGTCAGACGCTGATTGAACGCGGTGTTTCTGAGGAGTTTTTGGATTCGCTTAGAGCGCCGATAGGGCTGAAGATGAAGAGCAACCGTCCCGAGGAGATCGCGATCAGCGTGGCTGCGGAAATCTTGCAGTTGAGGGACACGCTCTTTGACGAAGTAAAGTGGCCAGAAGCAGCGCAGACTTAGAGCCCAAACACGGTCCGAGCATTCTGGGTGGTGATTTGAGCGACTTCAGCGTTTGAGAGGCCGAGCAGTTCTGCCACGACCTCGACCACACGCGTGAGTCTTGGGAGGCGATTGGGCCCTTCTTCGAGTGGATGAGGTGGTTGATAGGGCGCATCCGTCTCGATGAGCAGTCGATCCAACGGCGTGGCTTTGCACGCTTTTGGGACGCGTTTGGCATGGGTCCAAGTGACGGCGCCGCTGTATGAAATGTAGAGGTTTTCGCGCACGTATTCGGCCACCATTTCAGCGCTTCCGGAATACGAGTGCATGATGCCAGGCGTGTTCTTTCTGCACGGATGAGATTTCCAGAGTTCCAGGAATCGGCCGTGGGCGTCTAAACAATGGATGATGGGCGGAAGTCCAGTTTCGGCAGCGATATCGAGTTGTTCCAGAAAGATTCTCTCTTGTCGTGCGCGGGCGTCGGGATCCGAATCCCATCGCCAGTCGAGCCCGAGCTCGCCAATGGCACGGGCCCCAGAGGAACGAATCAGGTCAGGCAAGCTCTTGAGCGCGTCGGAGGCCTCAGCGTCAGTCAACTCCCGCACGCATTGCGGGTGGATTCCAAGTCCGAAGTAGATGCCCGTGTGGGCGCGAGCTATCTCGATGCACGCCTGCCAGTTGAACGGCGAAACGGCCGGTAACATGAATTCATGTATGCCGGCCGCTCTTGCTTGTTCGAGTTCAGTCTCGAGGTCTTCTAGGACATCAAGGTGTGCGTGTGTTTCAAAGAGTTCCATCTAAGTCTTCGTGAGCGTGTCCACAGCCTTCGCTGTAAGGCAGGTCATCGAAGAAGTATTCCGGATCGACCGTGGAGCGCAAGTAGTGAGATCCAGCTTTGAGGTCCACGTGGAAGTGGTTGTCGTGATCGGAGTTAAAGTTCGGCGTGAGCACGATGTTGAAGATGCGACGCTCGTGCATTTGCCGTCCGATGTAGTGCAGAACCTGAGCTTTGTGGGTCGTTGGGCTGCTGGTGTTGTGCTGCCAATCACGCTCGAGCGAGTAGTTTGTGCCGTCAACTCCGACGAATTCCCAGAGGTCGATGGCGTGTCCGTAGGAGTGCTGGCTGAGGCTCGATGAGCCCGAGATATTGCGGCAATTGAAGGTTCCGATGTGCTTGACCTTGTTGATGTTCTTCTCTTTGAGAACGTCTCCAAGTCGGTGCAGGGCGAGCGCCATATCGCAGGTCATGTTCATGGTGCCTGGGCTCGTGTCCAAGTACTGATAGGTTACGCCATTGATAGGGCCTGTGATGGTGATCGGCTCCTCAACGGTGCATGACGAGCCGCCTGCTGATTGCGTGGAGTACGACCAGTTGCGGTAAGGGATTCCGAGCTGGTCGAGCTGCTGCTTACATGCGGTATCGGAGTTTGGGTTTTCCGGCGCGACGCCTTCGATGGTGAAGGCATGGACGCTGGAAGCTTCGCCACGGCCGCCACCGACGGTGCCTTGGAATACTTCGCGCTCGCCTTCGAACTCGACTTCGATCACGAAGGGAACGGACTCACCGCCGTTGTAGTTGACGGCCCAGATTTCATAAGTTCCTGGCGTGGCGAAGTCGCCCCAGACCACGGATTCACCGAATGGGCTTTGCTCTTGTTCACAACGTCCGGCGATACATCCATCTTGTGTGAACTCGCCGCCATCCGAGGAAACTCGGTTTCGGTAGTAGAGCTCTTCGTTTCTCGGTGTGACGACGTGAAGGTCGAGGTCCAGTGCGGTCTCCCAGCTGAGCGTGATTCGGAAAGCGCCAGCTTTCGTGCAGAGGTTTGTGCCCGAGACACAAGCTTGTCCTGCGCCGCAAGTGGTGCCGTCTTCACATTGTCCACCGGTTGCAGCGGACGGGCTTGGGCTAGGTGTTGAGCCGTTGTCGCCACCGTTGGCAGGTGAGCCATCTCGGTTGGGGTCGTTCGTGCGATTTGGCGTTTTGCCAGCATTCGGCGCTAGGTTGGTCGGAGAAGCTCCAGGGTTCATGAGCTGTGGTTCTTCTCCGCAACCAAATGCGAATGTCGAAGCGAGAATTGCGGCGGCGATATATGTGGCTTTCATAACTACCTCGTAGGGTTCAGGTCCTCGGGTCTAGTCTATTACAAGGTGCGTGCCACTGTATCTGGGTGATGTGTTAAGTCTTTGTTTTGATTGTTTAATTAGGTTGTGTGGTGGTGTGGGTGCGTGTGGGGGGCTGTGTGGGTATGTGACAGGGTGGCACACGCAAGGGGGGTGAGGCCCGGGGTCAAGTGTGTGGGGACAAAAGACCCATGCGGCCCAGATACGGCTAGAAGAAGATATTGACCGAGACCACAAGCACGACGAGGAAGAGAACGCTAAGGGTGGTTCCGGCCTTGAGGAAGTCCTTGACTCGGTAGTTTCCTGGCCCCATGAGAAGGGCGTTGACCTGGTGAGTCGGCAGAAGAAACGCGTTTGAGACTGCAATGGCCACAATCAGGCCAAACTGAGCCGGGTTCGCCCCGATGCCGACCGCTACGTTGGCTGCCAATGGAACGAGGAGCACCGTGGCACCTACATTGGAGATGGTCAGCGAGAAGACCGTGGCCAAAAGCGCGATGGTCAATTGCATGCCCCAAATCGGCAGGTCACCCGCGGCCGAAATCACACCCTGTGCAATCCACTGAGCCGTTCCGGTAGTCTCAACAGCTTGGCCAAGCGGAATTAGGGCAGCCAAGAGAAAGACGGTCTTCCATGACACTGAGCGATACGCTTCATCTGGGCTCAAGGTCTTGGAGACGAGGATGATCACAACACCCACCATAAGTGCGAGTGAGAGTTTGAGCGTACCAGAGATGACAAGGGTGAGCGCGATGGCAAAGGCAGCCAGTGCCCACCACGTCTTTTCGGGTTTGGAGGTCTCGTCTGGGACATCAGAGATGATGACCAAGTCGCGTCTCTCAGCGAGCACCGAGAGTTGTTCCCATGGCGCAAAGACAACGAGGACGTCACCACCCTGAAGAACCTCATTTCTCAAGTCTCCGCGGACCGACTCGCCTTGGCGATGAATGCAGAGAAGCGTGACGCCGTATCGTTTTCTGAGCCTCAAGTCCCGGACTGTCTTTCCAAGCGCGTCGGCGCCGGGTCGTATCACGAGCTCGGCGATACCAGCGCGTTCTGGGTCGTGGAAGAGTTTGAATGGGTTTTCACTATGGGACTTCAATGCGGATTCTTGTGCGAAGCGAGCAAGGTCCTCATCATCGCCCACCAGCCCGAGCACCATGTTGGCCTTGATGATGAACTCCATGGGCAGAGCCAACTCGAGGCCGTTTTCTTCGCTGAATGCCGCGACGAGGAATACGCCGTGGACATCAGCTTCAATTTCCCCGACGGACTTGCCGACGAGAGCGCTTGTCGCCTCAACCTTCCACGGCTCGATCTGATCTTGGATTCCATAGAGGTGTTGGAGGTTGGTCTTGTCTTGAGTGGAGTCCGACTTTTGATTGGAGGGGAGCAACCATTTTCCGAAAATCGCGAATAGGGCGATGCCGGATGCTGAGAGAGCGAGGCCGATCGGGGTTGGTGTAAAGAGCCCGAGGGGCTCAATCTCGATGCCAAGGTTTTTGGAAGATGCCGCGAGCAAGTCGTTCAAAAGGATGAGAGGCCCTGATGCGACGAGCGTAATCGTTCCGCCGAGGATCGCTGCAAACCCCATGGGCATAAGCATCCTGGACACCGGAATGCCCGTTCTCTCTGCCATCCTTTCGGTGACCGGCAAGAAGAGCGCAGCCGCCCCGATATTTTGCATGAACGCGCTAATTCCGGCGACAGACGAAGAGATCAGGGTGATGATGCGGCCTTCTCCGGTTCCACCAATCTTCAGTAGAAACGCTGCTACTTTCTTCATGACGCCCACGCGATCGAGCGCCGCGCCTAAGATCATGACCGCGATGATCGAGATGACCGCGTTTGATGCGAATCCAGCAAAGAGCTCCTTAGGGCCCACCAATCCCGTGAGTCCGACCACCACCATCACGATGATGGCGGCGACATCGATCCGAACGATCTCGGTGACAAAGAGCAAAATGGCTCCAGCCAAAATCCCGAGTACCAACATCATTTCAAAGGTAAGTGCATCCATATCAGTCCCATTCCAAAAGAGTCGCGTGCATCTATTGCGAGGGTTGTGCCACATCATGTTTGTTGGAGGATCGCCAGGTTCTATGAGCCCGATCGCAATTTCTCCCTGATTCGGGCCACCCCAAAAACGTTGCCACATGAAACATGCGTTGCAACGCGACTTCGAGGTTGACCCCATTTTTAGGGTGTCGGATCGTCTCTACACCCAAATTCGGAGATTTCCATGCGTTTTATCCATCCTGAACACGACGAATCTCTCGAGCTCTCGCTCGACGACGTCTTTATCTTGCCGGGCTTTTTCTCGGGCCGTTCGCGCACAGCGGTTGACCTTACACCCCCCGATTTCCCGGGTGGATCGCACCCTATCGTGTCCGCCAACATGAACGCTGTCACGGGAAAGCGCCTGGCCGAAACCATGGCCCGTTATGGAGGATTGGGGGTATTGCCTCAGGACATGAGCCCTCAGACGGTGGAGCGAATTGTCCAGCACATCAAGTCGGCACCGGTACACTTCGATACGCCTCTCGTGGTCACGCCTGAAGCAACATTACGAGACGTGCAGGGAATCATCCGGAAACGCGCTCACGGCATGGTGGTTGTGGTGGATTCGGACCATAGACCCTTAGGCGTGGTGACGCATTCTGATTTGCGCGACCGAGACCAGTACACCACGGTCGCCGACGTGATGAGCGCAGATTTACTCACGATTTCTGATTCGACAGCAAACCGAGAAGCCTTCTTGCTTATGGAGCAGGGCAGGGTCAAGGCCGCCCCCGTTGTGAACCAAGATGGCCGGCTCTGCGGCATTCTGAGCCGCGAAGATGCTGTTCGTTTCGAACTCCTAAAGCCCAGCCTCGATGCCTCGGGGCGTCTTATGGTCGCGGCCGCGGTGGGAATCTCCTCAAAGGCAGCGGAGCGGGCGAAAATGCTCATCGAGATGGGTGTTGACGTCCTTGTTTTGGATACTGCTCACGGCCATCAGGCTCGCATGTTGGAAGTAGTGGCCGAGATTCGGGCCATCACCGATCTGCCGATCGTGGCAGGAAACGTGTGTACCGCGGAAGGTGCGCACGACCTCATCAAGGCAGGCGCCGACGTCATCAAAGTCAACGTGGGCCCGGGGGCCATGTGTACGACAAGGATGCAAACTGGCGCTGGGCGACCAACCTTCAGCGCGGTTCGCGCTTGCGCAGACGCCGCTAAAGCCCTCGGAAAACACGTCTGGGCAGACGGCGGCGTGCGTCATCCTCGCGATGTGGCACTTTATCTGGCTGCCGGAGCCTCTCGTGTGATGATCGGCACTGGTTTGGCGGGTACTTGGGAGAGTCCCGGGGACCTCAGAGAAGACGCTGAAGGGTTCCTCTACAAAGAGAATTACGGCATGGCCAGCGCGCGAGCCGTCCACGACAGGAGCGCAGAAATCGACGCGTTCGAAAAGGCGATGAAAGGCTACTTCCGCGAAGGAATCTCCACATCGCGTATCTATCTCAAGGAAGGACACGAGAGCGTGGGCGATATTCTGGTAGATAATATCACGGGTGTTCAATCCGCATTCACCTACGCAGGCGCGCTCAACTGGGCAGAATTTCAAGAGAGGGTGGTTGTGGGCGTTCAAACCCAGGGCGGATTCCGGGAAGGAACGCCGCACGGACGAGTCAGGAAATAGACTCAGTCGGTCTCAGGAGACCAGTCGCCCGAGTACGAATTGTCTTTGGTTACTACAGGCCCCGCTTTGACGATCGCGGCACATGAGGTGGATTGCGCCCCGTATTTAAGGTCGCTCGCTTCCTGCGAGTCGTGATCCGCAAAGTGCAGAAGAGATGAACCACGCGTAGCTTTTACTGGCTTGGTGGTCTTCGATTTTTGGGTTTTCTTGGTCGCCATATATTCATTCTCCGATTTGGACTTGCGGCTAAATTTGAGGACCTAGTGTGACCCGAGCGCTGGATTGGTGCAAGTAGGACAGGTACTAAAACCTCTCGGCTACCGAGTGCTCCCAAGGGATGCGAATCCAGTCCGGGCAGTTTCCGGTCTCAAAAGAGTTTTCAGGCACCACAGGGTGCAGTTCTGCATAGGTCTTGATAGTCGATTCGTCGATGCGGCGCATCAGAAGCTCAGCTGGGACGTCTCGAGGATCTTTTAGGCCCGCACACGCCGCTAGCTCCAGGAAACTGTGCACAGTCGCTTTATGGTAGCGATAGACGCGATCGGACTTGAGCGTTGGGTCGAGCCCAATCCAAAGGGCTCGGTTTTGGGTCGCAACTCCTGTTGGACACACATTCGAGTTACACCGAAGCGCCTGAATACAACCGAGCGCGAGCATAAACCCACGTGCCGAGTAGCAGGCGTCTGCCCCAAGGGCGAGCGCGCGGAAAATGTGGAAGCCTGTGACGAGCTTTCCTGCCGCGATGAGGGTGATTTCTTTGCGAATGCCGGCTGCCCTCAACGTGTTATGAACAAGCTTTAGGCCCTCTCTAAGCGGCATACCCACCGAGTTCGAGAACTCGAGCGGAGCAGCTCCGGTGCCACCTTCTTTGCCGTCGATGGTGATGAAATCTGGTTTAATCCCGGTTTGGAGCATGGCCTTGACGATGGACGCGAATTCCTCTGGGCGTCCAACACAGAGTTTAAAGCCGACCGGCTTTCCGCCGCTGAGTTCTCTGAGTTGAGCGATGAAATTGCAGAGCTCGATGGGGTTTGTGAATGCCCGGTGTGTTGGGGGCGAGAGCACGTCCTTGCCGATCTCGACGCCGCGGATCTGAGCGATTTGTGCGTTCACTTTGGCGCCAGGCAGGATGCCGCCATGGCCGGGTTTTGCACCTTGTGAGAGCTTTATCTCGATCATCTTGACCGTCTCTCGGGCCGCATTCTTCTTAAACATCTCGGGATTAAAATCGCCTTCGAGCGTTCGGCATCCGAAGTACCCCGTGCCGATTTGCCAGATGAGATCGCCGCCGGGCTCGTCGTGGTAGGGGCTAATGCCTCCTTCGCCCGTGTTATGGGCAAATCCCCCCTTTTTTGCTCCGGCGTTCAACGCCACAACAGCCGTGGGGGAGAGCGCCCCGAAGCTCATGGCCGAGACATTGAAGAGTGAGAGGTCGTAAGGTTGTGTGCAGTCTCGTCCGCCGACTCTAACCGTGGGAGCGTCGTGTGGGGCCTGAGTCGCGTTTAGCGAGTGGTTGACCCACTCGTAGCCGGGTTCGTAGACATCGTGCTGAGTTCCAAAGGGCACCGTGTCGAGCTCGGATTTTGCCCTCTGGTAGACCACCGAGCGCTCCTCACGACTCAGAGGACGACCTTCGGTGTCCATCTCAATGAAATATTGTTGGATTTCAGGCCGGATTGACTCGAGCAGGTAGCGCCCATGCCCGAGGATCGGAAAGTTCCGGAGGATCGTGTGTTCCTTTTGCATTGAGTCGTGAAAACCCAGCACGAGGATCGGCCCGAGAATCACCATGGACCAAAGGACCTTCGGCTCGAAATAGGCCGCCAGTGAAATCGTGACGATGACTAAGAACGCGATGAAAAAGAACCACTGACGAACCATGAGAAACCCGCAATATCAGGAATTCTAGATGTCATACCCAAAGGCTGGGGTCGGTGTCCAGCTTGGCGGAGGTTGCGCAGGGTGTGCGGGACTGCTATTTAGCGGCCCATAAGGAGGTTGACCATGATTCGATCATTAGCACTCGTACTCGTTTTGGCCATGAGTTTTGGCTGCGACAACAACAAACAAGCCGCGAAAGCGGATGCCCAGGCACCTCAAGAGACCAAAGAGGCCGCTAAGGTAGAAGAGCCCGCGGCTGCAGAACCGGCCGAGGCAAGAGAAACTGAACCCACAACGGCCCCGGCCACGGAGGAAAACGTGTCAGATGCACTCATGAACCCAGCGCTCGCAAACGAGCAGGCTCCTGATCAGTACAAAGTGAAATTCGATACCACCAAAGGAACGTTTGAGGTGGAAGTGTACAGAGACTGGGCACCACAAGGCGCAGATCGATTCTACAACCTGGTCAAAATCGGGTTCTTCAATGATATCGCGTTCTTCCGAGTCCTCGAGGGATTCGTGGCGCAGTTCGGCATCCACGGCAACCCAAAGGTCATGGAAAAGTGGCGCGAAGCACGTATTCAAGACGACGCAGTCAAGCAGTCCAACGCTCGAGGCACGCTCGTCTTCGCAACCGCAGGGCCTAACACCCGCACCACCCAGCTCTTCATCAATTTCGGAAACAACGCGAACCTCGACCAAATGGGTTTCTCACCGTTTGGTAAAGTGGTCTCGGGCATGGAAGTTGTTGATAGCCTTTACAAAGAGTACGGCGAAGGCGCTCCGCGTGGCCGTGGACCAGACCAAGGACGCATTCAGCGCGAAGGCAATGCCTACCTCAAAGAAATGTTCCCTGACCTTGACTTCGTAAAGACCGCGACGATTGTTGAGTAAGGTTGGAAGCCTCCAACCCCGGAGGCTTTATGGACTTCAAATCAATCCCCGAGCGAGTCGGTCGCTCCATCGATAACACAAGTTGGTGGATCTTAGGTTTCTTGGCGGCTTGGCTTGCGCTCGCGCCGTGGCCACTCGGGCCTGAGCCACACCTTGTTGAGAAATTCGGCATGCTTTCTAGGGGCGAACTCACCCGGCCTATCGACATCTTCGATGTCTTCTACCACAGCATTGGGCTCTTTGTGGTGGGCATCAAGGCATGGAGAGCCTCTAGGCGACCCGACTCTGGAACGACCTGATCAACGCCGCCACCGCTTCGGCATCTTCGAGATGAACATGGTGTTTGCCGGGTAGCGTCTCAATCTGCAGATTCTCGATGGATAAGATCCGGGGTTTGCTAAGTTCTTCAGGGAACGCAAGTCCATCTTCGGCCTTAATCAAAAGGGTGGGGCATTTGATTTGATTCAAGAATGCGAGCACGTGGTACTCTGTCAGGCGCAACAAGCTGGTGTCTTTCAAAGCTTCGTCGTGAGCAAACCAATACTCGTCTGAACCTGCCACGACGCGGTCCACAAGGCGCCTTGCATCCGCCTCAGAGATGCCTGGCCGTGTGGTCTGAACCGCCTTCACCATGGGGTCGACGGAGGGATATTTCCTGGGCGGTTTTGTCTGACTAGAAAGTGCCCTTCGTAGCGTGTCGGGAGCATCTTCGGCCGCTGTACTCAAAGGTCCAAGGCCCTCGATCAACACGAGGGAGTCGACCTGGATATCCGGTGCACAGGCTGCGACAAGCGCTGCTATGCCCGCGCCAAGAGAGTGGCCAATCAAGTGAAACCGTTGAGCGCCCCGGGCTTCTAGTTCACGCATCACGTGTACGGCGTCTAGGACCCACTCGAGTATGAAGTACGAAGCACCCACACGGTGGTCCGAGCGGCCGTGACCGGCGAGGTCTAGCGCAAACAAGTTCAGACCCTCTTCCATCAACCCCACAAAACTCGCCGAGTTGTCCAGCCATCCATGAAAAGCGAGGCAAACCTCGTCCCCGATGGCAGTATTAGTCAGGCCTGATAGTTTCAAACCACGACACGTCACGTCCCAATCTTGGAGTTCCATCAGGTCACCGTTTTCGCGTGAATTTTGAGAGGGCCTTTGCGTGTTTGCGATTGTGAAGCCAAGAGCCCACGGTGGCAAAACTCAAGAGCCCCGTAATCACGATGATCGCCCATGAGACACCTGTTTTTATATCTTTACGAATCACTGAGCGGCCCGGAGAATCGGGGTCGTAGTAGATGAGCACGGTTTCCGACCCGTCCTTCTCTTTTCGGACCAGCCTTTGGATATCTTCAGCGTCGTCCGTGAGCTTGGTAAGGTCGTTGTCTCCGCTGTATTTACGGTTCCCAACCTTGTACTCGTACTTTAGAGATTGGGTCTTTGGGCCGCGGTCGTGTTTCTCTTCGGCTCGGGACTTTACGAGAGCCCGGGTGGAGCGAAAAGACTGAACTTCGTCAGCGAGTTGAATGGTTTCAATCGAGGCGGGGAGGGCGCTCATCGCGAGTATGATCGCCACAAAAAACGAAACTATCGGGACGAGTTTTCCCATCGCTCGACTTCACTCTTCTTCGGGTAGAATTGGTTTTGTCCCGGGCTCGTGTCGGGTCATCTTGTCCAGAAGGTCGATGACGATTGATTCCACGTCTCCTCGGTTCGGAAGACTCGCCATCATTCCGTACATGGCGGCCGTGCGATTCGGCAGGCCACCGTCCATACCCATAATCTTGGTGCCGAGCTCGGTGGCTTTGGTGGCGACGGGTCCGGGAAGGATCTTCAAAGCGCCTTTCATGAGCATGTTTCGGCGTCGCTCTTTCTTTGCGGCCTCTGGGTCATAGGTGGACCGCGCTGCCGCCACCGCGTCCTCGAGATCGCTCAAAAATTCATCAGCCGCTTCGATATGTCCGAAGTTTAAGGTGAGGTGCAGCGAGTCTGGGTCCTGCTGTCGGTCCATATGCCACCCTTTGGCCGACATATTATCACCAACTTCGTAGATATTGACGTCTGCCCGGTCCGACACAATGCACATCACACTCATGTGTGGGGTGCCTGGGACTCGAATGCCAGGAATCGCGTTGATGCCGTCTCGAATCTTGTCGCGAGCCTGCATGACCTTCTGCGCGATCTCGCGATACCCGTCGAATCCCAGGCGATGCATGATAGCCCACGCCGCAGCGATCGCTCCGCCAGGGCGAGTTCCCGTCATGGTGGGGGAAACGTAGATTCCACCTGGCCAGTCGGTGTAGGCGAAGTACTGGTACTTTCGTAGCTCAGGGCTATTGTACATCACCAGCGATGCGCCTTTTGCGGCATAACCGTACTTGTGAAGGTCCGCAGAAATCGAGGTAACGCCCGGCACCGAGAAGTCAAAGGGTGGCACTTCGTATCCGAGATCGCGAACGAAAGGCAGCATCATGCCGCCTACACACGCGTCAACGTGGCAGAGAATGCCCTTCTTGGAGGCTAGCCGCGCGATGTCTTGGATGGGATCAACCACGCCCTGCGGGTATTGAGGCGCCGAGGCTACCAGGAGCACAGTTCGCTTGTTGATCGCCTTGCGCATGGCCGAAACACTTGCTTTGAAGTCTTTGTCCACCGGCACACGCGCGATCTTCACGTCAAAATAATGAGCGGCCTTATCAAAAGCTGGATGAGCCGAGGTTGGGACGACCATTTCAGGTTTCTTAATGCCGCGATCTCGTCCCCATTCACGCGCCGTCTTGACGGCCATCAGAATCGACTCGGTGCCGCCTGTCGTAAGGTTGCCTACCGTGTAGTCGTTTCCGCCGAGGAGGCGTGTCGCCATGCTCACAACCTCGTTTTCCATGCGTTTTAAGCTTGGAAAAGCCGTTGGATTTAGGGCGTTTTCGGAAAAATACGTGGTATAGGCTTCCTTGAGGAATTGGGAGATCTCATCTCCCGCATGAAAAACCAAACACCAGACGCGCCCATCTTCCCATTGCACATCTTCTTTCTTAAGATCTCGCATTGCATCGAGAACTTCGTTTGACGAACGTCCTTTTCTGGGCAAACTCTTCATGCCAACCTCCTTAGCTCATGGCAGCCGCGGTGAGGGCGACAGGGTCGTCACTCTTGGCGCGTCTGTCAACGTAAGATGCCAGGACTTTAAGATGCCAAAACTATTCGCCGATCTTCATAACCATCCCGGTTTTTACACTTTTAACCGCCTCAGGAATCATCCCGAAGAAGATGACCCGTCCAAGTTCAACCCGTGGTTTGTGCCGCAGGACGAGGATTTAGGCGCGATGGAGAAGGGAGAGCGCGGTAGAAGCTACGCCCAGGCGGACGTTCCTAAACTCCTAAAATCCGGCACCCGACTGGTCTTCATGTCGTCCTGCCCAATCGAAAAAGGGTTTTTCTGGGGGCATATGAACGAGAGCGGAGAGCGCCATCCTTTTGTGCTCGAGGCGATGAAATTGATGAGTGGGCTGACCTTCCTTGAAGGCGGGGTGAATCTGCTTCGTGGAGACGGTAAGGCCGCACTGGGGGCGGCAACGCGCGTACTTGCGAACCGAGGTCCTTTAAGGAAATTCGTTCAGAAAGTTTTCATGCGATACGGTATGAAACGCATCACCTTCCTCGCCTCGGACGCCTACGATTACTGGTCCGAATTTCTGCTCGAGTACGAGTTTTTCCGGAGTAAATCCGGCGTTCGACAGAGTGGGGAAGTGCGTTGGCGCGAGGACGGAGTGGACAAGAAGGAGAGCGTGACTGGGCGCTACCAAATGATTCGCTCATCTGACCAACTCACCAGTGTGATTGAGCTTTCCGACGATGTGGGCCTGATTCTGACCATCGAGGGGGCCTATGTGTTTAGCATTGGTCCAAGCGGCAAACCCGTGAGCCCTGAGTTGATGTTCGAGAGAATCGAGACCCTCAAAACGCTTGAGTTTCCTCTCTTCTTCATCACCTTGGCCCACCACTTCGACAATGGAATCTGTGGGCATGCCCATAGCGTGCCGGATGCAGCGGGTCTCGTGATGGACCAAACGCCCCGTCTCAACGAAGGATTCGAAAGGAAGGGGGATTTGGGCCTAAAGGTTACGCGCAAACTTCTCGGGATCGACGAAGATTTGAACGACCTCGATGAGCGTCGAATCCACATCGACTGCAAACATATGAGCGCTCAGACTCGCAAGGAGTACTATGCTGAGATCATTGAGCCTTATAACGAGAAGCATCCTAAGCGCCCGATCCCTGTGATTGTAAGCCACGGCGCGTATTCTGGTGTTGCAACCCTCGACGAGCTGATCGCCGCGGCGCCCAACGAATCCGACAATCACCATTCGCCGCCTTTCTACGCCTGGAATATCAACCTTGCCGATGAGGATGTGACGATGGTTTGGAAGAGCAAGGGCTTGATAGGTCTTGTGTTTGACCAACGCGTGTGCGGGGTGCCTCCACGTGCAAGCGTACCCGACGACATGTGGGCCGATGTGGTGATGCGCCAGATCTTTGCGTTGGTGGATGTGGTGATGGCGGACGACCGACTCAAGGCGTCCCAGAAGGCGTCCATCTGGGATTGTATCTGCATCGGATCTGATTTTGACGGGATGATCGATCCACTCTCAAGATATGCCACGGTGCTAGATTTCGATCTTTTTGAAGAAGACCTGCGCAAGGTGCTTCAACGCTACGCACATACCCGAATGATCGAGAAGATCGGTGTGGATAAGCTCGTCGAGAAGATTGCGTGGAAGAACGCCTACGAGTTCGCGCTACGCAACTTTCCTTCTTAAGTGAATTAGTGGCAGTTTTCGTCCGAGCATACTGAGCCAGGGGCCTCAAAGTGCAGGGTGACATGCTCAATCGAGCTTAGCCCTAGGGTATGTTTGAGGCGCCCGGAGATTTCTTCGGTTGCAGACACAGGGAGGTCTTCCTTGAGCACGATATGTGCGCTCGCGGCGTTCTTAGTTTCGTCCAATTGCCAGATATGTAGATGGTGGACTTTAGCGACCTCAGGTTCTTGGAGGAGGGCCGCTCGAATGCGGTCTGGGTCAACCCCTGGCGGGACATTGTTCATAAGCGTTGCCGCAACCTGCCGGATCATTGTGAGCGCCATGTAGAAGATATAGACCGCGATCAAGATGCCGAGTGCCGGGTCGATCCAATGAAGTTCGAAGAAGTGGATGATGATCGCCCCTACCAAAACCACCACGGAGGTCGCGGCGTCGCTAAGGTTATGGAGCATGGCGGCGCGAATGTTCAGGCTCTCTTTGGACGAAGTCCAGAGGAGCACCACGGTTCCGAGATCGATGACCAGTGCAACAGCCGCCGCACCGATCACCCAGAGAGCCATGACAGGGGCCGGGTCTAATAGCCTTTCGACCGATTCTTTGATGAGAAAGACGGAGAGGACCAAGAGCGACGTTAAGTTAATGAGAGCCGCGACCAGCTCGATGCGCTGATAGCCGAAGGTGAATCTGGAGTCCGGCGGTTTGCGACTTACTTTGCGCGCACCCCACGCGATCATGAGGGCGAGCGCGTCTGTAGCGTTGTGGAGTGCATCGGCTAGGAGCGCGACACTCGATGAGAAAATGCCCACTGCGACCTGAACGCCAGTGAGGATCACATTTAGCGCGACAGTCAGGCCAAGCTTTAGGTCAGACGCATTCGGGTCGACATGATGATGGTGCCCATGTCCATGCCCATGATTGTGTCCGTGGCTATGGGAGTGATCGTGAGTGTGGTCGTGCGACTCAGTCACCGATACAAACTCGCTCATCGCCGGGCCCACCTCGTCTTCGCACGTCTTCACAATCGTATGCTCGTCTGCAATCCGCATCGACTTCGCAGTAGAGAGCGCAGACACCGCCATTTCGATCGATGCAACCAGTGCCAGACGGGCAGTCCCGGTCATCTCGGCAATAGACGGTGCACATACCGTCAGGGAAGTCACGTCCGCCCACACATTCCCGCTCGCAGTCGCGATAGTCGCGGCAAGAGCCTCCGACAAGTGCACCTTCTAGTCCAATATCCGAATTACATCCTGAAAAGAGAAGAAGTGCTCCGATTAGAGCTAATCCAAACTTCATGGGGTCTCCGGGTGAAAAACCAGCGAAAGTGAATTGGCACAATGTCTGAGTCCAGTAGGTTCTGGACCGTCGTCGAATACATGGCCGAGGTGCGAGTCACAGTGTGCACACACGATCTCAGTGCGAGTCATTCCGTAGCTATTATCAGGTCGTGTTTCCACCCGACCTTCGATCGCATCCCAAAAACTCGGCCAACCGGTGCGCGAATCGAACTTGGTTTCAGAGGTATAAAGTGGCGCATTACAAGCGCGGCAATGGTACGTGCCGGCTTCCTTGTGATCGTTGTACTCACCGCTAAATGCTCGTTCGGTGCCTTGTTTCCTCAAGATCTTGAATTCTTCGTCTGTCAGGAGAGTTTGAAAATCCTCGTCTGATAGCGTGGTTTTTGAGCCGAGCTCTGGAATCGGCCGACTCTTTAGCGTCTGAAGATGTTCAGTAGGCGTTTGGTTGAGTTGCTTCCGGGTTTTCGACTTGACTGTTCGAACCTCAGAATCAGGCTGTTCGCTGAGCTTTTCAGGTGCTTGATTGTTGCACCCGAAGGTCAAAGCGACCGCGAAAATTATTGCTCTCATAGGTGTCATAGGCTCCTCAAGCATATGGTTGCAGAGAATCAATGTTCTGCCAACCAGCACTATTCCATGCGTATCCATCAAACCGTTCCCTCAAGTTGTGAGGAGGAGTTTTGATAGGGTGAAAAAAACACGGTTTTTCGTAGAGATGGGCAAAAATCGAATCGGTAGCATTGACCGTCCAATTTGAAGGTGTTAGACGAAGTACAGACCCCTTTGTTAAACCAGCTTGTCAGCCGCTGAGTCAGAAAGGTTACCAACGAACGACGTTATGTAGAGATTCAGCTTCACCTGATGGTGAAGGGCACGCCCCGGATGGTTGACAGGTTCAATGCAGTACTCCTGCCGGTGACAGCTCTCACAACTGAAGAACTCAAACTCGTGGTCAAATGTGGCTTCGGTGTTGGTACGAGGCTTTAAATTAAGACGTTCCGAGTGGGAATGTCGAGTTAACGGACCGGAGAACCGGTCAGAACGAGTGAGGTTGTTCCTCACGTTTGGAGAGTTGAGATGAAGAAGCTTTTTGTTGGAAGTCTTGCCTGGGGCACCTCGGATCAGAACCTTCGCGATGCATTTGAGCCATTTGGTGAAGTGACGGATGCCAAAGTGATTACCGACCGGGACACCGGTCGTTCTCGTGGGTTTGGCTTCGTGACGTTCTCTGATGAAGCCGATGCTGATGCAGCTATCGAAGCGATGCATGGTGCAGAACTTGACGGCCGTAACATTGCTGTCAATGAAGCCCAAGACAAGCGTCGTGACGGCGGCGGCGGCGGCGGTGGACATCGCGGCGGCGGCCGTGGTGGCGATCGCGGTGGAGACCGTGGTGGCGATCGCGGTGGAGACCGTGGTGGTCGCAACCGCTGGTAATCAGGAATATATGATTAAGGGCTCGCTTCGGCGGGCCCTTTTTTTTGCCCTTTGGATTCCATGAATATCAAGGGTTGCAATTCTCGCCGCGAAGCCACAACATACGGTGTTCGGATTCGGAGGTAGACATTCCAAGAATGGTGAATTCATGCGAATTGCTGTAGTAACAGGCGCGAATCGTGGTCTAGGTCTAGAAGTCTGTCGTCAATTGGCGCAACGAGACCATCACGTGATTCTCACGGCACGAAACGCGGAAGCCGGCCAACATATGGCTACGAAGTACGGTTTCGAATTTAGGCCACTCGACGTCAGTGACGTAGAGAGTGTGAATAACTTCGCTGAAAGGGTCCAAGATAAACATGGAAGGGTAGACATACTGGTCAATAACGCGGGAGTTGCACTCGACGGCTTTGACCTTCGAGTCGTGCGGGACACACTGGCCGTGAACTACTATGGGGCGGTCAGAGTCACCGAGGCGCTCAAGCCGTTCTTAGGCACCGACGCCCGTATCGTCAATGTAAGTAGCGGGATGGGAGAGTTAGCGTGTCTAGGTTTGGAACTCCGAGAGCGGTTTAGCGATCCTGATTTGACGCTCGATGATCTCAACAAGTTAATGTTGAAATTTGAAGAAGACGTGGCGTTTGAGAGCCATGTGATGAAGGGATGGCCTTCGTCGGCGTATCGCGTCTCAAAAGTTGGACTGAATGCTTATACCCGAATTCTAGCGCGAGAATTTGAGGCTTCAGAAAGCCCGATCAGGGTTAATGCTGTTTGCCCGGGTTCGGTCAGGACGGATATGGGTGGGACTTCGGCGGATAAGAGCGTGAAAGAAGGGGCCGAGGGTATTGTCTGGGCTGCGGAGCTCGATAAGAAGGAGCCGCCTACAGGTCAGTTTTTTCGCGACCGACAATCACTTAAGTGGTGATTCCGAGTTCCTTTTGTTTGCGTTTAGGTAGGCTTGAAGCCACCAAGCTCCAAGAGTGCTCGACGAGCTCCAAGACCAACTCCCTAGGAACTGTTCCGTCGAGAGTAATCGTGTTCCAGTGCTTTTTGTTCATATGATATCCGGGTTGAATCGCCGGGTATCGCTCTCGAAGTTCGATGGCTTTTTCGGGGTCGCATTTAGCGTTGAACGCCGCCGGGACCTTTTCCAAGGACGCGAGTAGGAAGATCTTCTCGCCTACACGGAAAGCCAACGTGTCTTGGTCAAACGGGAAGTCCTCTGTGACCGCGCTGAGCCCCAGCGCGTGTTCTCGAATCGTTTCCAGGTCCATATCATCTCCAATGTGACCGATTTTGCAGACCCAATGTGGTCTCCACTTGTCCAAATCGTCAACCTTGGACACACTGCCGCAGATTTTCTCAGGAAGGTTTGAACATGAAGAACGATAGAATTGCAGACATTCTCGCTGGCAAAAAGAAGGTCGGGGACTCGGTCCTGATTCAGGGCTGGGTTCGGACTCGCCGGGACTCCAAGGCCGGACTCTCCTTCGTCGCGGTGCACGACGGCTCTTGCTTCGACCCGATTCAAGTTGTGGCCGAGCAGGATTTGACCAACTACGAAACCGAGATCTTGCGCCTGACGACCGGTTGCGCCGTGAGCGTAGAGGGTGTGTTGGTAGAGTCTCCGGCCGAAGGTCAAGCCGTGGAGGTTAAGCCCAACTCCGTCACCGTGCATGGTTGGGTGGATGACCCTGAGACCTATCCTATGCAGCCAAAGCGCCATTCCATGGAGCACCTCAGGGACAACGCTCACCTTCGCGTTCGGACGAACCTGATCGGCGCTGTGGCGCGTGTACGCAACTGCTTGGCTCAGGCGGTTCATCGCTTTTACGCTGAGAACGGTTTTGTCTGGGTTCATACGCCCATCATTACGGCGAGCGATTGTGAAGGGGCAGGGGAGATGTTCCGCGTCTCGACTTTGGATATGCAAAACCTCCCGAAGACCGACTCTGGAGCCGTTGATTTTTCTCAAGACTTCTTCGGACGAGAGGCGCATTTGACGGTTTCGGGGCAATTGAACGTGGAGACCTATTGCATGGCCTTGAGCCGCGTCTACACGTTTGGTCCAACGTTTCGTGCCGAGAACTCGAACACTCGTCGCCACCTATCTGAGTTTTGGATGATCGAACCGGAGATTGCTTTTGCAGATCTCAACGATGATGCCGATTTGGCGGAAGCCTTTTTGAAGTACATCTGCAAGGCCGTCTTGGACGAGAGGCCCGACGACATGGAGTTCTTCAACAAGTTTGTGTCCAAGGGGATCATCGAGCGCGTGGAAAAGTTGGTGGCATCCGAATTCACGCGTATCGAGTACACGGACGCGGTAGCTGAGCTTCAGCGCGCCAAGACTACGTTTGAGTTCAAGCCTGAATGGGGCGCCGATCTCCAATCTGAACACGAAAAGTATCTCACCGATGTGGTCGTGGGCGGTCCGCTTGCGGTCATGAATTATCCCAAGGACATCAAAGCTTTCTACATGCGGATGAACGATGATGGGAAGACCGTAGCGGCCATGGATGTGCTCGCGCCTGGGATTGGAGAGATCATTGGTGGCTCACAACGCGAGGAGAGGCTTGATGTGCTCGATGCGCGACTCGATGAGATGAACCTGCCTAAGGAAGACTACTGGTGGTACCGGGACTTGAGGCGTTATGGAACGACCCCTCACGCTGGTTTTGGACTTGGGTTTGAGCGGGCTGTTCAATACGTGACTGGGATTGAGAATATCCGCGAGGTCATTCCGTTTCCGCGCGCTCCACGTCAGGCTGATTTCTAGTTTGAGCTGCGCATAATTTGCACTTTCGACACACCTAAACTCGATTGTTCATGGACAAACTGTGGTATTGCCATAGAATCGTCAAACATTGCGGAGGTTTAGGTGGGTACAGGGCGTATCAGTATTGGGGAGATTGGGAAGGCGATTGTCGTCACCCACGACGCGAGTGCGCTTCGGCGCAACGCGGTCCTCGTACTGGTGGTCGGGCTCCTGCTCACAACCGCGCTGAGCTATTTGATTTGGAGAGGGGAGTCGGCTCAGATCATGGCAGCGAGGGATCGGGACGCGAGTGAGGCTCAGAGTGTCATCGAGCGAAAATTCTTGGTTCCCTACGAGATCGTTTACTCGATTGGTTCATACTTCTTAGCCAGTCAGCATGTGTCCCAAACTGAATTCATTCGGTTTTCGGAGAGTGCGCTCAAGCGTCATCCATCGGTTTCCGCGCTAGAGTGGGCGCCGGTGGTTATGGACAGTACTCGTGATGAACTCGAGACGCGCGTTACGAAAGACGAGGGCATCGAAGGTTTCTCAATTAGGGCGCTGCACGCCGATGGGTCGATGCATCCGTCGCCGCGGCGCCCGATCTATGTGCCACTGCTCTATATCGAACCGCCTTCGCCAGGTGCATTAGGTCTAGACCTCGCTTCGGAGCCAGATCGTAAGCAACGGCTTGAAAAAGCCGCGATGTCCACCACGCCCATAGCATCAGTGCCTTTTGTTTTGGCGGAAGATAAAGATGCCGCTCAGACAATCGCCTTGTATCTGGGGATTCCCGATGCCCCCTTGTCACTTGAAGAAACCTGGGGATTTGCCATAGCCCTTTTCAGAATCGAGCCGATCAAGGAAGCGTCGATAGCGGCTCTTAAGGAGAGGAATCTGGAGTTTCGCCTCTCCGATATCACGGAGAAAGACGCGATACCGCTCTTTCAAACCTCGGCATTTGAGTCGAGCCGCGAGCTGAAGGTCAGGCCTCTGGATTTTGGTGGGCGGCGCTGGCAGGTAGAAACTCACGAGAGGGTTCTCAGGCGTCCGACGCTGACCATCATCACCTCCACGGTGGGTGGAAGTTTGTCTTTCCTTCTGGGGCTTCTAGTCCTTGGCTTCGGTCGTTCGCGCCAGCTCGAACGCGATATTGAAGTGGCCAAAGAGATGGGCCAATACAAGATGGTGGAGCGACTGGGACAGGGTGGTATGGGGGTTGTCTACAAGGCCCGCCACGCGCTGATTCAGCGCGATACTGCGGTCAAGGTGCTGATCGGAAAAGATGAGAGTTCTCTGCAGCGCTTCGAGCGCGAAGTCCAACTCAACGCTCAGCTTTCACATCCCAATACCGTCTCGATCTACGATTATGGGCGGACTGAAAATGGCGAATTCTACTACGTGATGGAGCTCTTGGATGGCGTGACACTTCAAGAGATGGTCGACCGGTTCGGGGCTATGCCTTTAGACCGTGCGCTGCACATTCTTCTGCAAGTTACGGGTTCGCTTCGAGAGGCACACCGCCGCGGCGTGATTCATCGTGATATCAAACCCGACAATATCATGATCACCCAGTTGGGCGGGGTTTATGATTTTGTGAAGGTCTTGGACTTCGGGCTCGCAAAGGAAGTCGAGACGGATGTGAAAGTGACGGGAGTCATGGAGATTATCGGTACGCCCCTCTACATGTCACCTGAGGCCATTCAAGGGCAGGCGATCGACGCCAAGTCGGATGTTTATTCTTTCGGTTGCGTTGCGCACGTGATCTTGACGAGTAAAAACGTGTTCGAGGCGACGTCCATCATGGAGATCATGCGACTCCATGAGAACGAGTCTGCTCCGATGCTCGACACTGGAGACAAAGAGTTGGACGAGCTTCTTTTCAGTTGTTTGGCAAAGGAACCTGGCGATCGTCCTTCGACCCATGAGCTCTATGAAGAGTTGGAAGAGATTCTAGCACGTCATCCCTGGTCTCAAGCTGAGGCCGAAGAATGGTGGTCTACTCATCTGATGACCGCCGAACTGAAGCCGCTGAAACGGCCTCAATCAGGGATTGTGGGGTGAACGGTTTAGGCACGAATGTGTAGGGCCCATCGAGCTCTATGTGGTGCCTCGAGTAGCCGGAAACAAATACGATACCAATCGAGGGGTCACCGGCGAGGACCTCTTTTGCGAGCTCGACTCCCGACGTGTCTGGCAGAAAGACGTCGGTTACCAAGACATCAATTGAGCGGTCGATTTGCTGCATGATCTGTCGCGCACTCAATACACTTTGGGCGCTCAGAATATGGAACTCGTCTCGTTCCAAGACTTTGATTGTGACATCTCGTACCAGAGGGTCATCCTCGACGACGAGGACAAGCAGTTGGTTCGCCGAGACCCCTGCTGGTTGATGAGCCTGCAGTGAAATCTCGAAAGCCGTAGTTTCTGTGGGGGAACCGAACGCGCTCAATTGCCCACCGGCCTGCAGGATGAATCCGTAGGCTGCCGAGAGCCCCGTGCCACCGAATTCCTTGGGGCTGCTCGAGAAAGGCTCAAAGACCTGATTCTGGAGCGACTCAATAGTGTTAGGGGGCGAGTCTGAAACCCGCACAATGACCCGTGGGGGCTCCGAGGTAGAGTTTCGGGCCTCGATATAAATCGGGCGCGACTCGGACGCCTGGAAATAGAGGACGAGATTGATGATCGCCTGCTCAAAATGGGCCGGGTCCACTTCGACGAGCCAAAGATCCGGGTCGAGAACAACCTTGGTTTCCCGCTCAGCTCCTAGAAGTCGGCGAATCAATGTCTCGGTCGATTTCAGAACAGCCGAAATGTCCACAAGTCTCGGTTTTGGGGGGCGTTGTCGCGCAAAGGCCAGAAGTTCACGTGTCAGATGTGAAGCACTGCGGGCGGCTGTGGAGATTGCGTCTAGATCCTCAAGCACAGGAGCAGGCAGCTCGTCCTGAGTGTAGAGCAACTCTAAGTGGCCCAAAATCGTCATCATATGATTGTTGAAATCGTGTGCGATGCCGCCCGCAAGCCTGCCCAAACCCTCAAGCTTCATGCCGGCTAGTACCTGTTTCTCAAGGTCCTTTTGTTGAGTGATGTCGATATTTGATCCGACCAAAACCATTGGGTTGGAGTTTGCGTCCCTCTCAACGATTTTTCCCCGGCCAAGCGTCCAGCGATAATCCCCAGACTTGTGGCGCCAGCGGTATTCGACGGAGAAGATATCCGTATTTCCCTTGAAATGCTCCATGGTGGCGTCGCGCAATCGCGGGATATCGTCGGGATGCATCAAGTTCTCAAAGAAGAACGCATCGTTTGGGAGTTCGTGTTTTTCGTACCCTAAGAGGTGGTAGAACTCGTCAGACATTGAAAGTTCGTTGGAGGTGAGATTCCACTCCCAAATCGCCGTGCCAACTGAGCCCAGAATATGGCTGAGGCGATTCTCCGTGCGATGGAGGCTCTTCTCAGTGGTGACCAGCCTCGTGACGTCCTGAACCGTGCCGGTAATCGTGGAGGGCCTTTGGTGCTCTAGCGCCAATTCACCATTGAGTTGAAGAACGGTTCCGTTCTTCAGTTGAACTTGGAGGGCGAGCGGCTGGCCTTCGTGAATCGTCCTGGCGACGGCCGCCTTTGCTTTGGCAACAGACTCAGCCGTGTACATCTGAAAGAGTTCATCCAGGGTCGGCGGATTTGGAGTAACCGGCAGTCCGTGCAGTACGAAGACCTGAGGGGTCCAGTAGATCTCGTGGGTTTGGATTTCGATTTCCCATCCGCCAATCTTCGCTGACTCCTGCAGCCTTTCAAGGAGGCGTTCCTGCCTTCCTCGCTCGCTACGAGCCTCTGAGATATCGCACATCCAACAAATAATGCCTTCGACACGCTCGTTAGCCATTTGAGGAAAAAGTCGGATTTCGAGCTCGATATTCGAGAGATCTAGCCTTAGAAGGCCGCGGCATTCCTCGCCATTGGCGGCGCGCTTCATCCAGTCGTCAAAGGTGTGCCTATGGTCTTCCGCGATGAGATTGAGTGCATCCTCGTAGGTTTCAGGCACCCCACCGATGAGCCGAGTTAGCCCGCGGTGCCAGGTCACTCGCTTCTCCGCCAGATCCCAGCGCCAAAGCGCCATGCGGGCAGAGATCAAAGAGTCGTCGGTAAGGTCGAGGTTAGGCAATCCCTTACCACGTCATTTTGAGGGTACCCGCGATCCCGTTGGAGGTCGGGGAAACTGCCATTTCAACGGTACTTTCGTCCCAGAAAAGATCGTAGGCGACGAGGCCTGCGCCAGCGGCGGAGAGGCCAATGCCGATGAAGAAGAGGGAACGTGTGAGGACTTGGTCGGATTCGATTTTAGACTTGAGGAGACGGTAGTTCGTCTCGTCTCCGGATGCTGCGGCTTCCTCGTAGTTCTCAACGGTCGTGCCGATGCTCGCGTCCATAATTGTGGCACCCACAAGGCTAACCACGCCGAGGGAGGCGCTCGCGACTCCGATCCAGCCAAGTGTGGAGAAGAGCGGTGCTTCCACTGGAGGCACGGGCTTGGGCACGGGTTCCATGGCATTCGCGAGTGTCAGCGCCTGTTGAGCAGTCACGAGCGCGGAGATGCGAGCTCGGTTCTGTGTGGCGTCTGGTTCGTCGAGCCCTGTGGCTTCGGCGAGTCTTGCAACCGCGAGGGACTGCTCGACTCTGCCGAGTTTCCCGTGAGCAAGTGAGATATTGTAGAGGAAAATCGGATTGGGTAGGAGGCCGTTTCCTGCTTCAAACTCGGCGATGGCTGCCTCGTACTCCCCTTTTTGGAAGAACTCCGCGCCTTTTTCAAAGTGTGTTTGAACTTTGACGATGGTTTCTGCGCCTTGAGCGCTTACTTCTGTGGCGAATCCCAGGCAGCATGTAACGATGCCGGCAAAGAGTAGATGAAGCCTGACTCGAATCATTTGGCGGAATCCAGGGTTCTCAGGAAGTCGAGTTTATTCTTGTCTGTCTTGGGTTTGGAAGTCTTGCGGACCTTTGGCGCGTCTTTGGGCTCTTCGACCTTAACTTCAGCCTCCTCAAGAGGCTCAGGCGGGGTCTCTTCGGGAGCGATTTCCTCGAGAGGAGCCTCTTCGGCTGCGACTTCAGGAGGGGAGTCGAAAACCATTTCAGGTTCATTCTTCTCAGGCTCTTTGGGCTCAGGTTCCGCCATGGCGGGCTCGCTCTTCGCTACCTGCGCTTCCATTGGGGAAGAGGTTTCGAGAGACACGTCTTTTGGCTCAGGATTATTGAAGAGCGAAGTGATCGTCCAAAGTGATCCCAAAACCAACGCGACGACCAGCGCCGAAGCTCCGGCAAGAAACCAAGTTGGCGGAGTGACGACCTTGACGACTTCGATCTCGTCGGCAAGTGCGCTCGCCGGCAAAGGGACGAGGACTTCTTTGGAGTTCCAAGAGTCTAGGAGTTTGAGAATGTCTTCGGACGAACTCAGGCGCCTCTTGGCGTCCTTGTCGAGCATGCGATTGACGATGCTTCGGAGGCCATTGGGGATATTGATCTCAGCCGGGAGTTGAATGGGCTCGTCGTTAACGTGACGTGCGAGGGTATTCATCGTGGACTTAGCATCCACCGCTTTCTCGCCGGTCAAAAGCTCGTAGAAGACGAGCCCCAGACTGTACATATCTGTCGCCGGAGTGAGTCTGTGGCCGCGAATCTGTTCGGGCGACATATAACGGGGGGTTCCAATCAGAACCTCAGCATCCGTCAGGTCCGGGTTGTCGGCCGTAAAATGGGGATCATCGATTGCCTTTGCTAGCCCGAAGTCGAGCACTTTGACCTGGTCGCGCCGGCCCACATGGTCAAAGAGCATGATATTGGCGGGCTTGATATCGCGATGAAGCATGTTGAAGGCGTGAGCCTCTTGAAGGCTCGAGAGCACTTGCTCGATGATTTTGACGCTCCGTTCGGCGCCAAGCGCACCTTCGCGCTCCAAGACTTCGTTGAGGGGCAAGCCGTCAACGTACTCAAGGACCATGTAGAGGAGGCCAGAGGGCGTGTGGCCGAAGTCGTAGACCATGACGGTGTGGGGGTCACGCAGTTGGGAAACCAGCTGGGCTTCGCGTTCAAACCGTCGGGTGACCACCTGGAGTCTCTTGGCTTCGGCTTCGCTGTCGTCTTGGAAGCCGATGCGTGATGCAGGTTGGAGGACCTTGATGGCCACGGCTCGCTGCAATTCAGTCTGGCTCGCACGGTACACACAACCAAATCCTCCGCGATTGAGAATCTTCTCAATGCGGTACTTCTCCATGAAAACTTCCCCGGGTTGGGGAAACGCGTCTGGGGCGACGTCATGGAGTGGTGGCGTGATGGTAGTCTCCGTAGCCGACATGGTTCTCACTCAGGCCTTCATTGTCTCTCAGTTTTGCATGTTTCGCAAAGGCACTTTGTACAAGTCTTATTGTTCTGAATGAGTGAGAGCCTAACACCAACCAGAAGTGGTGCCAAGGATTATGGTCTGAGCTCAAGCTCGGATGCCTCTACAAAGGGAATGAGCCAATCAGGCGTTTGAGTGCGGGTATTGGACGACGCCAGCTGCGCGTGTGTTGCGTTGGTTTCGTGTTGAATCATCGATTCTTGTTCGGAGTCGATCGGCCTGGGGCGACGAATCGGAACCCTGATAATCATCGGGTCCAACGACGTCACGCTCGCCCTTCGGTAGAGCCTGTATCCACCGCATGACGAGATCCCAAAGGATGAGTAGCCGGAGATTGAGAGCGATTCCTCGAAATCAATTTCGTCGATCCAGATGTCTTCATCGAGGAATCCACACGCTGTGGAAGACGTGAAAACCAAGATGAGTAGGGATTTTGCGAGAGTCATCTTCATGCGTAGGCCTCGGTAGTCGGTTGTATGAAGTTCGACATCCGAGCCGCAGGAATGTTCCCCAAGTTGCTAGAATCTTGGACTCTGTGTACGTTCCACCGGCTGAATTCGGCAAGTGCATTGGAGTTCTGAATGAATTTATTAGCCTCAATCCCATACGACGCCTTTACCTTTGGGCCCTTCAAGCCGCTGGGCGATTTTACTCTGGGCGGTATTGGACCCCTTGAAATCCACTCATTTGGCCTTTTGGTGGCACTAGGCTTGATGCTCGCCTTTCATATGTCGAGCAAAAGGGCTGAAGAAAAGCTTGGGATATCAGGCGAAGAGTTTCAGAATTTTGGAATCTACCTGGTGGCGATTGGGTGGGTGTTTTCGCACGTTTTTGACGTCGTCTTCTACACGCCTGAGAAAATCCTCGAAGACCCGTTGATTCTCTTTAAGGTTTGGGGACAGATCTCGAGCTTTGGTGGATTGCTGGGCGGTATTTTGGGGGCGTGGATCTACAGGTGGCGCCACCCCCACATCGACTTTCCGCAGATGGTCGATCTCGCTGCGTATGGATTGACGTTTGGCTGGATGTTCGGGCGTTTCGGGTGTGCGTCGGTTCACGACCACCCTGGTGCTGAGACCGATTTCTTCCTCGGAATTCAATGGACGGACGGAACGATCCGCCACGATCTGGGCTTCTACGAGTCGATTTGGTGGATTGTGATTGTGACCACCGTGATGATTGCGGACAAAAAGCCGCGGCCGACGTACTTCTTCGTGACGTTGGTTGGTATGATGTACGCGCCAGCTCGCTTTACGCTCGACTTCCTGAGAGTGCCACCGGAGCTGGGAGGCGATATTCGCTATTTCGGCCTGACTCCGGGGCAGTACATGTCGATCCTGCTCTTCCTCGTCTCGCTCTACTTCTTCAATCGAGTCAGGAAGGGCGAGCCGATCGTATGGAAGAAGTACGAGCCGAAAGCGGTTGAAAGCGACCCCAAAGCTAAGAAGTAAACGTTTAGAAAACAAGGAATGGATTGATGCATAAGAAAGTAAGAAAGGCAGTTATCCCCGTAGCGGGACTTGGGACGCGACTCCTTCCCGTTACAAAATCAGTACCGAAGGAACTCCTTCCAATCGTCGATGTTCCGGCGATTCAGGTCATCGTTGAAGAGTGTATCAAATCGGGCATCGAAGAGGTCATCTTGGTCACGAGCCGTGGCAAGGGCCAGATCGAGGACCATTTCGACTTTAGCTATGAGCTCGAGGGAATCCTAGAGGAACGAGGAAAGACCCAGGAACTTGAAGTCGTACGCAATATCGGCCGCATGGTTCGCACAATTTCTGTGCGTCAGAAGAAGCCACTGGGGCTTGGTCACGCGATTCTCTGTGCAAAAGATGTGGTTGGGGACGAGCCGTTCTTGGTCTTGCTTCCTGACGACATCATCTCCGCTGAACCTACGGCATCGCGCCAGATGCTCGACGTCTACGAGAAGTATGGTGAGGGCGTGGTCAGCGTGATGGAAGTGCCTCGCGAAGAGGTTAGCCGATACGGCATTATGGACGGAGAGCAATGGGGTGAGGGACTCTGGCGCGTGCGTATGCTCGTGGAGAAACCCGCCCAAGACCTCGCGCCTTCCAACCTTGCCGTGATTGGTCGCTACGTCTTGCCATCGATTATTTTCAAGTATCTTGAAGACGTGCGATCAGACCAAAGCGGTGAGATCCAACTGACAGACGCATTGGCTCGCCTGAGTCGAGAGCGCGCACTTATTGGCGCATCATTCCACGGCGTGCGGCACGATATCGGCGACCGTCTCGGACTGATTACAGCGAACGTTTCTTTCGCGCTTGAGCGTCCTGAATTGCGTGATGGTGTGCTCGAATTCCTGAAGAAGACATGCACTTCGCTCACCTGATTCTGGTCCTGCTCGGGGTCTTAGTGATCCCGAGTAGTGGCATCAGCCAGGTGCCTCCTCAAAAGTTGAGCACGTGGATGATCCTCGACGAGGTCAAGGGGCAAGTTGCCGCTGATCTGGTGGGCGAGGGCGTGTCGCGGGTGTCGTATGATGTGTCGAAGATTCCGTCGACAGATGTCGGGCATCGGCTCCTGAAGCATCTTTTGAGCCTGAAATGGCAGTCGAATTTGGGTGGAGTCCGATTTGTTGGGATACGGCTTATTGACGCTCAAGAGGATGTTATCGTCTACCGATATGCTTCGGCAAAGTTGGCGATTGAGCTCGAAGCTGAGACGTTGCGCCCGATGACGTTGGAGATTGAGTTCGGAGAACAGCGATGTCTGGTGGTCTGGCAGACTCCCGGAGCGTGGAGGCACGTCAGGGGAAGTTGCGATGGCCGCCCGGTGTTTGAGATTCAAGAGGTGAGGGTTAGTTCGCCGACTAGTTCGCCATGAGGTCGGCAATCGGGTTCCGCTCGTCAGGGCCAATGATATTGTCCCGATTTGAGTCTTTGTAGAGCCTGCTCTGGTCTCGGAAGTATTGACGGAACTGATTGTAGAGGGCGGCGTTGGAATTGTCGGAGATAATGACCGGGTTTTCGTCTGGGAGGGCCGCGTCTTTAAGCCAGTTGAGTGCGTCGAAGCTCAAATTGAAGCTCGCACCGTCATCATCCACAACAAACGAATCTCGCCCGTTGAAGATGAGTTTTTCTGACCTTTTCGCCTCAATTCTGAATTCACGCTCGTCGGGCAGAGTCCCGGAAATCTCTAGCCAGTTTTCGAGAGGCTTGTTTGCTTCTCCAAAACTGAAAGTGGCCTTGCAATAGGTACCTGGGCCCTGAGTTTTGACAGGGATGCTCTCCGTGACGAGCAGGTCAACGGCGAAGGGACCCTGTGTTAGTGCAGACTCGTCCACATCACAGTTGTTGGACATTTCAACGGCAAAAAGCGTGGCGTTGGCTTCAATGATACTAAAACCTTCTGCCTCTAAGGTCTGGGTTGTAGTTTGAAAATCTGTTTCGAGCGTAATGGTCACATCAACGTCGTTCTTGTCCTGAGGGTTTCCGACATCAGTCCCCACGCATCCGGACGCCAAAATTAGGATAGGGATAAGACGTTTCATTCTTCTGGCTCGTTCTTGGTCAGCGGAAAAAGTTGAAAATTGATTTGATAGACAACTTCAGGTCCTTCATCACTATCACAAAGTTCCAAAAGAGATTCACGAAATTGATGAATCCGATTCTTGATCTCGGGGATGAGGCTTTCTGAGACGCATACTGTCAAACCACTAATGTCCCTCAGGGTTCGTGGGGTCGACTCGATCGACTCCGCAGCTTTTGACATCATCTGTCGGTGAAAGTTTCCGATAGCAAGAGATCCGACTTCATGTCCAGTCGTCAGACTTGGTTGTCCTCGTGAGCACGTGCCGTCTTCGTCTGGGATTAAGACCTCAAGTTCATAGAGTAGTTCAAGGGCTCGAGCGACTTGCGCTTCAGGGACTTTCGGGTGGAGTCTGGGCGATATCCAGGCCGGATCGGGTTTGAAATCGGGGCGCGCAGAGAGTTCTCGGATCGCTGGGTAATACCAGTGCGAGAGGTACTCGAACATGTTGTGGTCGATGCGCCTTGCGTTTCGGAAGCGTCTGCTGGCTGCGATTTGCTCGAAGACCTCGTTTTTTTGCTCGGCGGTTGCGGCCTGATCGAAGATGACAAGAGAATGGAAGAAGCTCGATTCGTCTTCGTCGAGGTCAAGGGCTCTCGCGACGGGTTCGATGCTCGCGTCGCCGAGGTTTCGTTTGCCGTCCATGACGAGCTTAATGAAGTTTGGAGAGCTGAAGCCTGCGCGGCGAGCGAGGTAGCGAAATGAATAGACGCGAGAATGCTCTTTCGCTCGGTCGTAGAAGTCCCTTAGATATGCCCTGTAATCGAGATACGCGAAGATGTCAGGCTTCCAGGAGTTCATATGCAATGACGCCTTTAGGTATTGGGTTGTCTTGGGCAGCTTTGCTCTAACGGGAGTTTAACACGAAAAGGCCTCGAAGTAAGTCAGAATACACTTTTATCTTGAGATTCGGCATTGGTCTTCGCGGTAAACTTGTTGTGCGATGCTAGAATGGTTATCCTAGGGCCTCTAACGGGAGAACGTGATTTTATGACCAAATGCGGCATCTTGGAATACACCTGCCGCAAATCGGAGGCACTATGCGCGCGAAGATGTGGTTGATTTGTTTGGGAGCTTCATTGAGCTTGGCGTGTTCGGATGATTCGAGCACCAGTCAGGGACCTAATGGTGGGGATAATAATCAGAATAACACGACTCAGAGCAACAATGGCACTGGAACTGGAACGACGGGACCGAACAATGGTGGCGCCTCGAACAACGGGACCAACGCCGGATCCAATACCGGGACTTCTCCGTTCGATACGAACGAGCAGGGCCAAGTTCTCTGCGGAGATGTGGCGTGTGAATGCTCCGATGGGATCGATAACGACGGCGATGGTGTCACGGACGGTTTTGATGCTGAGTGCACGGGACCTTACGATAATGACGAGGGCAGCTTCGCAACGGGAATTCCTGGCGATAACGTGGACCCCATTTGGCAAGACTGTTTCTTTGATGGCAACTCAGGGCAGGGCGATGATGGGTGTCGGTATAAGACGGATTGTTTGACAGGCGATCTTCCAGCGGATCATCCGGATTGTACGGTGTCTCAGCGATGCATCGACTTCTGCCGCCCCTATACGCCGAACGGATGTGATTGTTTCGGTTGTTGTGAAGTCTATCCTAATGATGGCAGCGGTCCGGTCTTTGTGGTGACGGGCAGTGATTGTTCGCTGAGTGATATCGAGTCTTGCACGACCTGTGAGCAGACCGAGCAGTGCATCAACACTTGCGGCGAATGCGAATTGTGTGGTGGCAAAACCGTTGCTGACCTTCCTGCCTCTTGTTACGAGGACCCGAACAATACGACAAATAACCCAAATCCCGGGACAAACAACACGCCCGGCACAAACAATACACCGGGTACGAACAACCCGGACCCCGATCCAAACGACCCTCCGTACACATGCGATGATGGGGAGCAGGTTTGCTCGGCGACGATTCCATGCGCCGCGAGCAATGAGTACTGCTCCCAAGGGTGTTGCGTGGTGATCTTCAACTAGGCGTTCGTGAATTTTGTGTATGCTAAGCCGTCCTTACAAAGGGACGGCTTTTTTCGTTGGGTTGCGTGTCTAGTTGAGCCTGCTATCCTGCTTGACTCGAGCGAGTTTCAGCGGCCATGTGAAATTGGAGTTATGAATGAAGAAGGTGATGTTTGTGTGTGTGTTGGGGCTTTTGGTGTCATCCGTACACGCTCAAGAGACGTACCATGGTCGATTGTCGAAGGGTGAGATCATCGTTGAAACCAAAGCGATCAAAGGCTCAGATATCCCGGAAGCTACCGTGACAGCGGTGATCGACGCGCCACCCTCAAAAGTCTGGGACCTGATTTCTGAGTGTAAGAATTACAAGAAGACCATGATCCGCGTGGCGAAAGCCCAGGAGATTAGCCGAAATGGCAAAGAAGTCGTTTGCCAGGTGACCACGGCGATGCCGTGGCCGATCTCAGACCTGACGGCCAAGACCAAGGCCACTCATAAGGTCGGCCCGCCCGTGTGGAGTCGCGAGTGGCAGCTCATCGAAGGCGATTTTGAGTCCAACGTAGGCTCTTGGCGCATTCAGAGCTTTGATATCGAGAACACGCGCTCCCTTGTGGTCTACAAGGTGCACGCGGTTCCCGACCTCTCGGTTCCTGATGCACTCATCAAAAAGGCCCAGAAGGATACCCTTCCGGACCTCATCAAGCACATTCGCAAGCAAGTCTCCAAGTAAATGAGGGCTCCGTCTCACATGGATGGTCATTGCGAGGCCCATAAAAAGTCGATGGTCATCGCGAAACCCATAGAGAGTCGATTGCGAGACCCATAAAAAGTCGATGGTCAGGACTTCGTGAAGATTAACTGCTTTATGGATATCTGCTCTGCATTTTGAACAGAGCCCTCCTCTACGGGCAGTTATTGCAGATGATGTCCAGGCTGTAGGTTCCTGTGCCCGAGCCGTAAGCGTCTGCGAAGATGTAGTATGTTTGGCCCTGGAGAAGGTCTACCGTGATGGTTTCGACTCCCTGGCCCACGGAATCATCGGCGCCCGCAAGGCATGTGGTCTCAATTGTTTCGCAATCTTCAGCGATGTAGAGCACGGCATCGTATCCCGGCGTCATTGTGAACGTGTAGTTCCCTGCGACTGTCGGAGTGAAGGCGTACACCTCTTCCCGGCTACTACTCAATGGCGAGTAGGCTGCACCATCACACTGGCTGGTATCTGTAAACCTGTAGAAGGCATTGGCGGCCGAGTTGTTCGAGGCGTTGTTGTACGGGACCGCTCCAACAACGAACGGATTTGAGCAGTGGTCACCAAGCGCTGGAATGATGCAAACATCATCGAGCGGCACAGAAGGTGCGTCACAGGTACACTCATAGGAGCCATCGGTGTTGACGCAGGTTCCGTCACCGCACGGAGATAGATCACATTCGTTGATGTCCGCGCACCCTCCTGTTCCGTCAGGTTCATAGCCCTCAGGGCAGGTGCAAATCGATCCAAAGTAGTCGACTTCGCAGGTCTGGATATCGGAGCATGCATCGGTACCGTTGAGACACTCGTTGGGCTGGATATCGATGGAATACGTGCCCGATCCGGTCGACGAGTATGCATCAACGACGATGAAATAAGGGGTGTTCGCAACGAGCTCGACGTCGATGAGTTCGGTGTTTGAGCCGGAGCCGGTGTCGTCGTCCATTCCTCCAACGCAGGTGGATTCTGGGGTGGCGCAATCGGTGTAGATGGCGATCGTCACGTCATAATCGGACTGAACGCGAAGATGATAGAACCCGGTGGTGTCAGGGGTGAACATCCAAACGTTGTCGGCTCCGTTTCCACCCGAGAAGTCGAGCTGTGGGCACCACGATTGGGTCACGGTGTACTGATTTTGGAAGTCAACGTTGGTGGCCGTGTACGTAGAGAGGTCTACGAGTGTGAATGGGTCGCCGCAGGTGTCTCCGCTACGCGCGCAGCTCAAGCCATCTCCATAGAAAGGGGTGTTACAGGTACAATCGTAAGAGCCGACAGTATCGGAGCATGTCGCGTACTGAGAGCAAAGGTCGGTTCCGTCGGCACATTCATCCACGTTTGCACAGTTAACTCCGTCGCCGGTGTAACCCGTGTTGCATTCACACGTGTAGGAACCCGTGGTGTTGAGACAGGTGGCGTTGTCTGAACAGTTATCGGTACCAGCTGTGCACTCATTGACATCGGTGCATGTCACGCCGTTTCCTTGGTAGCCGAGGCTGCAGGCACACACGAACGTTCCGGGTTGGTCCACACAAATCGCGAGGGGACTGCAGTTATCAGTGTTTTCGGCGCATTCGTTGATATTGTCGCAAGAATTGGTAGCCGCGTTGAATCGGTAGCCTGGCGCACAAGCGCAGGAGTACGAACCGGCCGAATTGGTGCAGGTTGAGTTGTTAGGGCAAGGATTGCTTGCGCACTCATTGATGTCTGAGCATGTAGTGCCGTTACCCTGATAGCCTGGGTCACAGGTGCATGTGTACGAGCCCGGAGTGTTGGCGCATGAGGCATTCGAATGACAGTTGTTCAGGGTGCTATTCGAGCATTCATTGATGTCCGTGCATGTGGTG
Source organism: Microvenator marinus (assembly GCF_007993755.1). GTDB lineage: Bacteria > Myxococcota_A > Bradymonadia > Bradymonadales > Bradymonadaceae > Allomicrovenator > Allomicrovenator marinus. The sequence continues at coordinate 1,195,252 of NZ_CP042467.1, read as the reverse complement.
CCATTGCCTTGGAAGCCAGGATTGCATGAACACGTATAGCTGCCCTGCGTGTTATTACAGGTTGCGTTCGTATGGCACGCGTCGGTGCCATTGGTGCATTCGTTGACGTCCACACACTGGACGCCATCGCCCTCAAAACCAGCGAGGCATGTGCACGAGAAGGAGCCAGGGGTATTGGCGCAAGCAGCATTAGGGCTACAATTGTCCAATCCGAGGTCGCATTCGTTGATCTCGGTACACGCAAACCCATCGCCGTTATAACCCGCAGGGCATGCACACTCGAACCCGCCTTCATTGTTGGAACAGATTGCGTTGGGGTCGCACGGGTTAGTGTCGCATTCGTTGACGTCGGCACAAGACGTGCCGTCTCCCGCGTATCCTTCAGGGCAAACGCAAGTGAAGGTATTTCCTTCTTCCACACACTCTGCGACCTCGTCGCAGATGCCACAGGGTGTATTCTCACATCCCGGTCCGAATCCGATGCCGTTCTCGGACTCACAATAGGAGTCTGGGGCGCAGAGGTCATCGAAGCAGGTGGTTCCTGGCGCGCAGCCGTTGGCGCATGCATCGGTACAGATCTGCACGTCACCAAAAGCCACACATTGGCCACTCAGGCACTCCGAGGCTTCCAAACAGGCAGCTCCAACTTCGAGCTTCTCGGGTGCACAGAGGTCGTCTTCACAGACGTTGGTTGAGCAGTCGGACGGCTGGGTGCAGGCCTGTCCGAGCTCACAAGGAGCGCAAGATCCGCCGCAGTCCACATCGGTCTCGTCGCCGGAGATCACACCATCCGAACACTCGGCCTGCATGTCTGGAGGCATATCCACCTGATTATTGGAACCGGTGGTCTGAGTGTTGTTGGAATTGTTGAGGTTATTCGACCCGTTGTTTGAATTGTTCGGGTCCGTATTGTTGCCTTGCGGTGGCCCTTTCTTGATATCATCGGTTCCGCAAGCCGCGAGAAAAAGCACTAGAGGCGCCATCCAAAAATTAGACTTCCACATAATTCGAGCTCCTGAAGCATGTAATCTATATTGAAGCATATATCAGAAGGTGGATAAACTCCCCTGAAAGAGTCTGAAACCCGGGAGCGAACGTGGACGAGATACGAGAAGACCTCAGGCGTCGCGAGGCTTGGAAAGAACTTGTGGTTCATCTTGAGCGTCTCGGCTCCATTCATGGGTCTGAGGTCCAAGGGGAGATGGTCTCGGTGCTTGAGATGATGATGCATTCGGGGCGTGAAGACTGGACGGCTTTTGCGGAGCCGAGGCTCGAGAAACTCTATCTCCAGATGGGGGAATCAGGCGATCACGAAGCCTGGAAGTCTCTGGCCGCCCTCTATTTGGACAGGTCTGAGCGGCTTTCGACGGATGTACAAGGCTTTTTAAAGGCGCGACGGGCTTCATCGCGGATTTTCGAAGAACGACTGGGAGAGGCGGGGAATGCGCTCTTGGTCTTGCTCTCGTCGCTTGGGAGCGACGTGGTTGGGCAGCCTCAGATTCTGGATGATTTGGAGCGTTTGGGGCAAAAGACTGGCTCGTGGAGCGAGATTGTCTCAGCCGTGATGTCTGCGGGCCAAGAGGCCCAAGGTGTTGATCGCGTCAACGTCTTGAAGCGGCTAGCCAAGTGGGCCGTGAGATTTGCCGGAGACGAGGTGAGGGGAGCGGAACTGCTCTGGCAGGTGTTGGAGCTGGCCCCTGAAGACCGTGAGGCTTTGGGCGAGCTGGACGCGCTTTACAGAAAGCGCAATCAGTTCGGAAAGCTCGCCGAACTCCTGATTCTGAAGGCCGAAATCGAGTCGAACCCCACTAAGAAAGTCGAGATTTGGTTTGAGCTCGCGCGCCTTGCGCAAGGACCTTTGGACGATTCATCAACCGCAGCCGAGGCCTTCGAACAAGTTTTGCTCATCGAGCCTACGCATGGCGCGGCGAGCATGGCGCTCGAGGCGATCTATGAGGACAAGGAATCGTGGGCGGATCTTCTGGAAGTTTTGAAACGACGAGCGCTTGGGGTTGCGCCCGAGGAGCGTGTGAGGCTGGAGTCGAAAATCGGCAGGGTTCTGGCGAAACTCGGTGAGATCGATGCGGCCGTCACGAGGCTCAAGGCGGCGCACCCGGATCCTCGTGATCTCGTGCAGGCCTTGCGTGCCGAGGCGCAGACCGCTGAGGCTGGCCCGCGCGCGCGCTTCCTGGCCGAAATCGGTCATATATACGCAAGGAGTTTGAAGGAGCCATTGGCGGCGTTTCATTTCTATGAGCAGGCGATTTCAGCGGACTCTCAGGTTTTGGACGCGGCCGAGCCGCTCGCCGACGCATATCTGGCGGATGAGGCGTGGGAGAAGGCCCTGGGGCTTCTAGAGACATTGGTGAGGAGGTATCGCGATGAGCGAGATTCGATGTGGCTTCATAAGCGATGGTTGCAGATCGCTCTGGCGTCCGAGAGGCTTGGGCGAAAGGCGCAATCGGCCCAGGCCTATCGAGAAGCCTTTGAGCTCAATCCTCGTGACTTTCGGACTCTCAAGGGTCTGTCTAGGCTGCAATTCGAGTTGGGTGACCACAGCGCAGCTTTGAGGGGCTTTCAGAGGCTTTTGGAGGACTTTGATACGTCGCTCGCGCCTAACGAGCGCCTCGGTGTGCTTTACATGTCGGGGCTGGCCTTCAAGAGCCTTGGGCAGAATGATCGAGCGGTGGAGTTCTTCGAGCGCGTGTTGGCATTAAATCCCGGGCACCTGAATGCGATTCGATTCTTGGTTGAACATTATGAGGCGAGGGAGGATTGGGGGCGATGGGTACCCTTGGCCGAGGCGCGGATTCGTGCCGAGTCGGAGGCCCTGGTGAGGTTTCGGCAGTACTGTCGCCTGGGCGAAGTATGCCACGAAAAGCTCAACCGTCCTGATTTGGCGATGCAAGCCTATCGCGGAGCGATCGATATCGACCCAGAATCCATCGTGGTTTTGCGCAAGCTCCTCGATCTCTACACCAAGACTCAGAAGTACCCACTGGCCGTGAAGGTCTTGGAGAGGCTGATCGAGCGAGAGTCTGATAGCGGCCGGCAAGCAAAGCTTCATTACACGGCTGCTGTACTCTACCGAGACCATATCGGCGATCGTGGCGCGGCGCTTAGGCATTTTGACGTGGCTTTAGATTCTGATTCGGGTTTTTTGAAGGCATTTGAGGCGATCGACCGCATTTTAACCGAGTCCAAGGATTGGCGCGCGCTCGAGATAGCGTATCGACGGATGCTCAAGAGGCTTGCCGATATTGGCAAGTCTGGGAGCGTGGAGCGGATGTTGTTGCGAGGCTTGGGCGAGATTTATCGCACGCGACTCGGCGACTTGAAGTCGGCTCTCGGTGTATTTGAGGTGCTGAGGTCTCGCTACCCCGAAGAAGAAGGCACCGCTCTGATACTCGCCGATCTTTATGGGAAGACGGGAGATGTGGCGGGTGGTCAGGAAATCCACAGGGAGCTCCTGCTGCAGGATCCCTTGAGGGTGGAGAGTTATAGCGCGCTCTTTGACCTCTATATGGCTAACGAGCGCTTTGACGAAGCGTGGAGTATGGCGGCGATTCTATCGTTTCTGCGCGTCTCGATGCCGGCCGAAGAGCAGTTTTATCAAGAATATCTGGGTAAGAATCTCAAGCTCGCGAAAGGCAGGCTGAACCATGAGGCGATGGGACGAGTGGTGCACCCCGACCAAGACCCGTTGATCTCTGCCATTTTGTCGTATGCCTCTCAGGCCTTGAGGCCGATGTATTCAGAAAACCTGAAGGGTGTTGTGGACCCAAAGAAAGACCTCATTCCGCAAGGGAAGGGCGTCTTTCGCAAACTCTATGATTACGCGGGGCAGACCCTGGGGCTTGTGTCACTTCCGGAGCTGTATCGCATTCGTGAGAGGGGCCTCGTGGCGTTGAATGCGGAGCGGCCTGCGTTGGGGGTTGGAGCTGACCGCCTGGAAAGCGAAAATGATAGGGAGAATGCGTTCTTGGTGGCGCGCATGCTCTACGCCACGCGTCCCGAGACGTATCTTGGCGCGCTCAGTTTTGATGCTTCAGTGATCTACACCATGTTCTTGGCTACTTTGGAGTCGGTAGATCCGAGTTTTGGTTTCTCGGCCCAGAGTCGCGATCCGAATTTTGCGAAGGCGGTCAAGGAAATGCGCAAAATCCCTGACCAGATGAGTCTATCCTTGAGGACTCTGGTGGCCGAATACAAGCGTCGCGGCGGGCAGGTTGATATTGTGCGTTGGCTTCGAGGTACGGAGCATACCGCGAACCGGATTGGGCTCCTTCTCTGCGGAGATTTGGCGTTGAGCGCGAGCTTGATCAAATACGGAACCACGCATTTCTCCGATGCGAACTCGGAGGAGTGCCTGCGCGAATTGACCAGATTCGCGGCGTCTCCACTCTACGTAGAGATGCGACGCGAGTTAGGCTTGGGCCTGGCAAGTCGGAGCTATTGAAAGACGTAGCGGGCGGTGAAGAGTGCTTGCCCACTAATCTCCGTTTCCCATTCGATCTCGTCTGGGCGAGTTGAGTTGTAGACAGGCAATTGCATGGCATTGGAGCGGATCATCATGCCGAGTTTCAGTCCCGAGAAGTTGAGTTCTCCGCCTGCGCCTACAAAGGCTACGGGGGCAATCACAAAGGCTTGTGTGCCGTAGACTTCGACGTCTGAGAATTCGGCGCCGCCGCCGAGAGTGACGAGTGGAGAGATGAGTTTGTCTTTTCGGAAACGTGCGCCAACGGCCAGGGTGGAGTGTAAAGAGATGCGGTCGATGCCGGATTTCACAGGCTCCGCGACGGCATGGTAGAGGTCGAGCGCGGCCTCGGAATAGAAGTTCTTGTATTCGACGGTCAGGAACGCGCCTGTACCGTTCATGCGGCAATTATCCCAGTCGAGGTTTCCCTCTTCGTTGACGTGTCGAAATCCGTATCCGCCGATTCTAGCGCCGAGACCTAGCTCCACCGCAGGCTCAAGAGAGGTTTCAGACTTCTCGTGTAGGTTCAGCTCCTGTGAAGACGCAGGCGAGGCCGCAAACAAAAGAGTAAGTAGTGTAATCCATTTCATAAAAAACGCTCCGGGCTGTTGGTCCGAAGCGTTAGTCGTAAGGGCTGAGGATTTTTGTGCAGGGGTTATTCAGCGGAGTAGAGTTGTGTGAAATCATCCTCTTGTGCATTTTGCCCAAACTCCTTTGCCTGCAGCGTGCCACCGGAGACACAGTAGTGATAGGTCGCGGTGTTTCCGAGTCGGCTAACAGAAAGCACTCCTTCATTGACTGTGTACGTTGAGGTGTTGTTTGTGGTGTCCGTATAGGTGATGTCACATTCGCAATCGTTGCCCACAGCGGTGCAAGTTCCACTTGCGCCAGGTTGGGTGTTGATCGCCGTTTGCAGAAGCGTGCAACGAGCAATTCCAGCCCCTGTGGTGCATTCTTGGGGAACTAGGACAGTAGCGGAAGCCGTGACGGTGACGTCTCGTTCAACATTTCCCTGGTCGTCGAACTCCAGAGTCCCAGTCATTTCGTAATTTTGGTCAGAGACCGTGGCGTTGGGACACTGCTGCAACAACTGCGTGAAGTCGTATTCGCCGCAGATATCCGAAGCATTCCAAGTACCAACTACATCACCTCCACACGCCTCGGTTTCGCCGAAATCGGGGTTACAGGTTTGAGGGTTCCCGTTGTTGGTGTTGTTGGTGTTGTTGGTGTTGTTGGTGTTGTTGGTGTTGTTGGTGTTATTGGTATTGTTCGTGTTTGTCTGATTGTTCGACGTGGCATTCGTGGCGTTATTGCTTTGCGTGCCGTTGTTCGACGCAGAATTGGAATTATTCGAAGTCGTTTGGTTATTGGTGTTATTCGTGTTGTTGAGGTCTGGGTTGGGAGCTGTTCCACTCTCTTCGCCACAGGAAATCGAAAGGGCCACTAAAGCTAAAAAAAGTAGTTTCATCACACACCTCGCATTCATGAAGTTTCATTAAGTTGAGTGCAAAGTTTACCGCGGGTTTCGTTCAGGAATCAACAAATTGGAGAAAAAATGGAGATCAAGTTGAATACAGTTCAAGTGTTGGCTCTGGCTGATATCTTGATGGGGGCGGCTCACGCAGACGATGAGTTCGATGGCATGGAGGCTGGCGAGATCTCGGATATCTTGCACGATATCGTGGGCGAGTTCTCGACTGAGCTATCGATGCGTCTGGCCTCTTTTGACGAGGAAGATTTTGACCTGAAAGAAGCTTGCAAACCGCTTCTAGGCTTGAGCCCACGCGAGAGGCAGGGTGTGGTTGCGCGGGTAGCGAGAGTCACGGAGTCGGACGGAATCCACGACATCAAAGAGAGTCAGTTCATCCGCCGATTGATAGGTCTTTTGGAGTGTGATTTGGAGGGGTTTGACGACCACGTTTTTGAAGTTGAGATCGTCACACCCCCTCCGTTGCCGAAGTCCTAGGTCCTATTCAGGACATGAGGATTCGGCGGGTTCACCGGAGTTGCTCGCCGCAAACGTACCGGCTGATGCCGTTGGGAATGGATCGAAGAGGTTGACTGATACGGTTCCGCACATGGTTCCGGCAGCGGAGTCAGCCTCAGTGGAGACTATCTCCACGTCAGCGGTGCCACCGTTAGCAAGGAGCGGGTTTGCCCCTGGTGGAATGCGGAAGTTGCGCATTTGCAGTTCGACCTGGCCGTCAGGCCGTGCGGATGCTTGTTGCAGCGTGGCGAGCACGGTCTCGCCATCAGATTTGGCGATCCAGGCACCTGTGAGGCAGGTCAGCGGATGCGTTGCCATTTCAAGAGTCACCAACGTTGGGTTTCCTTGCGAGCTCTGCGTCTCAAACTTCAGATCCCAGGTGCCCGCGAATGGTGCCAAACCGCAGTCTTCATTGGGAATGATGACAGAACAAGAGGAGGAGGTGGTTGCATCTTGAATTGTGAAGTCTTGAGATTCCGCCCTGATCATCGCGAAGTCTCCAGGAAGGCTGATGCCTGCTGACTCGAGTGAGAAGGTCAGATCACCACAGGCGCCTTCAGTGGTCCAGTGTGACGCCTCCAACATGAGTTTAGCTTCGCCTCCATCTGGAAGAATCGGAGTAGCTCCGGGAGGAATCGCGAAATCAGGCACGACAATGGTCAATACATCGTCGAGCTCAATCCCGAACTCAACGGTGCCGATTTGGGAATCGTCGACAAGAGAGTTGACGGTTCCAGCATAGCAGACTTCGCTGTCCCCATTGCTTTCAAGGGTGAGCGCCACCTGCCGTCTTTCTGACTGACCGCTGGCGTGGAAGGTAAGTAGATACTCGCCTTCTAGGCCGCCGGGGCAACGTGTTTCAGCTTCAGGTCCCATGTCGCCATCCATATCACCCATGTCCGTTTCCCCCATATCGGGTTCGGGCACGATGTTTCCTTCGCACTTAGGGATGGGAACAAACTCCGCCAGTGTTTCGTCGGTTACGACTCCCGCGCCAAATGTTGAGCCCGTCAGGTCGAGCATGGTGGGAAGGGTAGCTGCGCCTCCCGCCAAACCGCACCAACTAGTGGAGCTCGTGACAAAACCTTGGAGTTCTATTGTTGCGAGGATTTCTGCTCCGCTGAGCGGATTAGCCTCTCCTTCTACGCTCGCATCTACGAGGGAGAGGGTGAAGGTGCCCTCTTCCGTAAGCTGAACGTTTTCGACTACGATCGCGTCGCCCACTGGTGTTCTGGCGTCAGGCCGGGCCGCTCCGTCGGCGTCAAAGTCCGTTTTGAGAGGCTGAAAGCTGAAGTCCACGAGGAAGTTCTCGTCTACCGTGACTGTGGTGTCAAAATAGATCGGCAAAGAAGGAGCCGTCACGGTTGCGAGAGCCATGAAGTAGCGTCCGGAGAAGTCTACTTGCACGGTGTTGTTTGGCTGCCCGTTATTGGTGCTTCCTCCGCGGAACTCCTCGGTTTTTTCCCCAAACTCGTCATAGCGACCTTGAGGGTTGGGGCATGCGACGAGGAAGGCGCTTGCAAGCATGAGCGAAGATAGCGCAAGTGGTCGTAAGTTATGCATTGCCATACCTTTTATATCAGAACGAGAAGTTCAAGTTTGTGTTGATAAGGAAAATATTCTGGTTGTAGACGCCCTGATTTCCGGGCTGTCTTGAGGGCAAACGCAGGTCGTTGTTGCCGTCCGAGCCAGATGTGTCTCGCTCGAGGTAGAACACGTTGGTTGCTGTGAGCGCGCCGCTGAACCATTTGGTAAATCGGTAATCTACGCCGAGTGATGCTGTAAACTTGTCCATGTCCATGAGCGATGCGTCGATGGTTTCGTCAGGTACTGCATTCGAATCGTAGCCACCTCCGAGAAGCATCTCAAGATCGGCGCTGAACCAGTAGCTAAAGCCAGCGCGGACGCCGAAGCTGTCGGTGTAATTTCTAGGAAGGTTTTGGATCACACGGCCGGTGTCGGCGTCGGTGCTTGCGAACGATCCGTCGTCGTTAACCGCACAAGCGGCTGCCGCGTCTTCGATGGTCGAGTTGACCAGACATTGGTTCTCAAAGACGCTCCAGCGGGTGTAGTCGCCGAAGAGTCGGAATTCGTAGCGCGCCTTTGGACGCACGCGAATGCCGAGTCGGAACACGTCCGGCAAGCTTGAGGTGAGCTTGATATCTGCCTCATTGCCCGGTGCGGGTCCGAGGTAGTTTTGAAGGGTTCCTTCGTACTCGATATCACCGTTGAAGTTCGGCATGGATTGGTAGCTTGCGCCGAGCCAGGCTTTTCTGCGCCAGACCTCCCAGAGTACACCGGCTCCGAGACCGAAATCTGTGGATTCACCTTTGACCAGTGAGCGTCCCTCTTTGAGGTTTCCACCGGCTTCGAGGTCGTCGGATCCGTCCGTGTTTCTGGCCCTGAGCGTCTCGATGGATGAGAGATAGACGTTGCCGGTCAAGCCGAGCGAGAGCCTTGCGGGTTCGATATGGTAGGCGACGCCTCCGGTGAGGGCCATGGTCCGGATGCTTCCGTCGATGGCGTACCACCTCTGAGAGCCGTCAGAGGCTCCAGGGAACTCGTCGCTTGCGCTTTGCTCGTCCCAAGCTGCTTGGCCGCCAAAAGGCACGTAGAAGGCAAATCCGAGCCTCAGGGGCGTATCGAGCCCGAGATCTGACGAGATACCGAACATCGGCGAGGCGATGATATTGTTCAGCGTGCCTTGGCCGGAGTTTGCCGCCAGCGCCCTTGCATTCTTTTCCGGGTCGTCGGGGAATGGCGTTTGGTCGTCGATCGCCGAAACTGGGCGGTCGTAACTGGCCGTACGAAAGGCGGTGCTGACATCGATCATCAGCTGGGTGCCTTCGGACATGCCGATTCCCGCGGGATTGTAGTAAAGCGTGGACGGGTTGGTTTCGGTCGGGTTTCCGCGCTCGCCGCCGAATCTCGCGCTTGCGAATCCGCCAGCAAATGCCGCGCTAGAGGTTAATGCGATGGTGGCACCAAGTGTCACAGACAGAGCACAAGTTCTTCCAAGCATCATGAAATTCGCCTTGGTTCGAGTGAACAATTCAAGAAGGTACCCCCGGCGTATATCAGGTTTTCCGTGAAATTCCAGTAGCTTCGCATGACGCAGTGCATCATGTTTTCGGCAATTATCGCCTAAGCCTTTACGCGTTCACCGGTTTGGGCGGTGTCGATGGTCAGGGAAACAGAGCCGACCGCAAACCAGCCGAGGAGAAACATGGCGCATTGAACGAGGATGGCGAGCACTTTGCTGATGATGAGCTGGATGGTTCCACCGCCGAGCAGTGACGCGACGCCGAGCGTGAATCCAAAGGAAAAAAGGCCAGCGAAGATCAGGATGCCCGTGGCCATGGCGACGAGTGGAATGTGATTCTTTGCGGTTTCAAATGAGTCTTGAGCGGCCGTAATTGGCGAGGTGCCCTGGCTTGAATAGTAGGGCGCGAGGCAGAGTACGCCATGTGCCAAGAAGCCTGGGATGATGCAGAAGAGACTCCCGATCATCGTGCCAAAAACCAAGATGGTGTAGGAGCCCAGTGAGTAGAGGAACACGGGTTTCATCGCGTCGATGAGCTCTGCGATGGTTTGGTCGCCCTGGGTGATGCCGAGCATTCTGAGTTTGAGCGGGGCGAAGAGCGAAAAGAGAACACCGCCGCAGATGAGAATGACTACGAATTCCAGGAAGTTAAGTACAGGCGCTGCGACAAAGGAAAGCACGGGAACCGAAGCAAAGAGGATGATCCCTGCCGTCTGCACAATCTCTGCGAGTCCCAGGAGTCCGCACACGCCAGCGATAAGCGTCCACATGGCCGGGGTGATGCTTTTGAACATGACCTGCAAGTTATGAACGACGTCATCGAACTGCGGTGTATAGGCTGTGGTCAGCCCGACTCTATTTTGCTGGGCGAATGGATCGGTTTCCATGTTCAACTCCTGAGATCTGTCGCTCTATTGGAGTCTTTCGCGCGCTAATAGTCAAGGCCACACCGAATTAGGGCTCAAGAGTCGGTGGTAGGGGCTCGGCGTAGATGACGTCGATGGTGTGTCGGCCACCGGGGACGCTGATGATGCGGTCGGTGTTTGCTCCGTTTGTGGCCACATCTTTGAGCGGGACTTCTTTTTCATCCACAAAGACCGAGATGATCTCTTGGTTTTCGAAGGTCCGGGGGACGGCGAGTCCCGCAAACGCACCCTTTTCGAGGGTGGATGACGTGGTGCCGACGAGATTTAGCGTCACGGTTAAGGTGCGTTCCTCGGCGTTCCAACGGCTCGTTAGAATTGAGCGACGGCGGGTGGAGAGGAAATCCATGAACTCGCCGAGATTGGTGACCCAATGGTCGTGCTTTTTGGCGAGCTCAAAAGCCTGGTCAAAGGCCATGAGGATGCCGGCCGAAGGATTTGACCTCATCGCATTGGAAGGAAGACTGATGACGATAGGTTGGTGATAGAGCGCCTGAGAATCCTTGAGCAACGTGTTCAGGCGCGTCTGAGACATGTTGTCGGAATGCAGCACAAAAGGTTGTTCAAGGAGTGGGAGAGGCAGCCCCGTCTCGTCCAGAGGATAGTAGGGAAACCCGGAGCCGAAGATATATCCCCACTGGTCGGGCTCGGTGGGGCCAAAGCTCGAATCGAGCCTAACGCGCGAGGCCGCGAGCTGTTTAAAGGTGCCTGCCCAATTGTTCTGAACCCGCATGTCTTCGAGGCGGACCACGCGCAGCGCCCTTTCTGCTGGGAGGTTCAGATTGAGGCGCATAAATTGTTGGTCGATATTGAGTTCTTCTTCGATTGGGCGAACGGCCCCGAGCCCCACGGGATCGACCACTGGCGGGCGTGTGAATCCCTGAATCCAGTGCAAGCCGATCTCGACGTTGAGCTTCTCGGCGAGCTCCGCATGAACTTTGGTGAAGCGGTCGCTCGCCGCGAAGATGGTCGCCGTGCCCCCGGCGTTCTTGGCGGATTCTGCGAATGCAAACGCGGCTCTTGGGTCACGGCTCGCAGAATGCGTCATCATCATGGCCCCCGATGAGGCGCCTGGAAAAAGCCAGAGTCGGGGGATGGGGCGGAAATGGCGAAGACGCTCAAAGATGCTGCGGACCAGAAGATCGGCCAGCGGGGCGCGTGCCTTAAGTAGGGCGGAGTTTGCGCGCTGGCTCGACTTAATCGGCTCGTCGCCCGGCACGAAGCTCATGTCTTTGGCGGGCGTGCCTTGCTGCAGCGCGGTCAACGAACAACCGACATTGAAGAGAAAGGTATGCACTTGGCCCTTGCCGGTGGGCAGCTGGAGCCATCCTGGCTGTGAGTCCACCTCGAGGAGCACGGGGCCGGTCGGGTAGGGTTCAAGCGGAGGAGCTTGAATCAGGTTTCCCCTCAATGGGATGCCGGTGAGTTCGTTTCTGAGCGTGCCGTGGACGTTGAGTCCGTCCACCGATGTGATCTGTTGTGCTCGACTCACCTTCTTATCGGAGAGTACACCGGAGATCAGCGACCAGTTTTCGTTCGGCATCTCCAGCACGACCTGGCCGCCTTCGTTGGCAAAATCGGAGAGGAGTTGAACGCCAGCCGGCGGCATGGAGCGCACCACACGTGCTGGGAGAATGACGACTTGCCTTCCCGCCAGAACTTCCGGGCTAAGGTCGCGCGTCATGGCCGTTGAGAACGAGCCGAACTCGCGCCAGAGTGCGTTGAACCACGCGTAAGAGCAGTCGAGCTCATCGATGGAATTCGCGGCAGCTGACGGGGTATCTGGAAGCAGGAGTAGGATATCTCCTTCGGCCCGGTCGGGTGGGCGACTTCCATACGACTCGGGGCTCGTTGCCGGCCTGAGCGTGGGTTCTTCGAAGGCCGAGAAGAACCACCACACACCGAGGATAACGACCGCAATGAGCAAGTCCCACCGCAATGCGTGGAGGACGCTGGAGTTTCGACGAATCCTCATTGCCAAACTACCTCGATAGTGGTGAATCCGGAGTTCAGCGGGATGAGTCGGACGGTTTTGCCGGAGTAGTTGACGACTCGAGTTTCAAACTCTGTACTTCCGAAGCTTTCACTGCCTTTGGGGCGCGCGAGCTTGAATACTTTGGAGTCGACGACTTCAGGGATTCCGAGCTCTAGGTCTCGTCTTTTTGCCTCAACTGTGAGTTCGATGACTAACTCTTGCTCGCGTTCACTTCGTGCAGAGTTGATGGTGCCTGACCTTCGGGCACGTTGGAACGCGTCGAATTGGTTGACGCTCAGGTAGGCGTGGTCGAAGGATTCGGCGAGCTCTGTGAGCTCAAGCCAGGCGTTGAACTTCTGGATGTCGGGGAAGTCCGCGAAAGCGACCGGAGCGCTGACGTGTACGAGAGCTTGATGGTGCCCATTCTTGCTGTTTTGGAGCAGCTTTTCTTCGTTCGGGCCAGCTCTGTAGCCGTGCGGAAAGGTTACTGGGAACTCGCGAATCGAGAGAGGTAGTCCGGTTCTATCGAGGGCTAAGAACGGGAGCCCTGTGCCGAAAGCAAACCCACTTTGTTGATCTTGTGAGTAGGAGAGGTCGACGCGAACGCCCTTTGAAGCGAGCGCGCTGAGTGGTGTCTCCCAATCCGTGGTCCACCAGTTATCATAAATCATGGAGGTGTTAACGGGGCCGCTGGCCTTTTTCCTCAAGTTCTCCAGTTGAGTTTCGAGGACGACGGCTTTTGCGAAAGGTTTGATGGACCCGAGGCCAAATCGGTCCAAGATCTCGTGAGGTGTAGATTGCAGGCGCCAGAGCAGGCCGAGGTCGCCACCCAATTGGTCTACGGACTGCGCGGTGTCTGCATCGATGAGGTTGTCAGAGGTGCTCAGGAGGGTGGAGGCGCGCTTGTTCTCGGCCTCGTGGCGAAGCATCCATGCGGCACCGTTGCCTAGTTCGCTATCGGTATGGACGGCGACTAGTGCACCGTCTTTGCCAGCCGGAAACGGCCAGTAGAAGGGAAGCACTCGGTTTGAGCCGATGACCGTGTGAACGACGTAGCGCTCGAGGAGGTCCGCGAAGGGGATCGCATTTTGTTTGAGTCGAGGGTCTCGAATGAGGTCCCAAGTTCGGGGTTCCGGTCGTGCGATGGAGAAGTCGTCCTTTGGCTGACCTTGTTGCGTGGCCACCATGAGCTCGCCGAAATCGAACTCCAACGTGATGACTTTGCCTTTGCCGATAGGGGTTTCGTAGATGGCCGGAGCTCCGTCAATGGAGAGCCATGTTTGTGCGCCTTCACGTGCGCTGGTGGAGCCGATGAATTCGATATCCACGGGCATTTGCAAGAGTTCTTGTTTGAATGGGTCCTGGAGATCCCGGACGAAGGTGAAGGTCTGCCCCATTTGTTTGCCGACCTTTCCATCGGCCGAAAACCGTTCCCTGAGCAGGCCTTCGGGGCGCTCCACAACCACCAGCAGCCTGTCGTCTAGCAAGTTCTCTCTAAGAATGGAGATAAGAGCATCGGGCACGGACTTAGAGACGCTGGAGGTGAGCACCACCACGGACGATTCTTCGATCGATTTTCGAGTCAGCGTCTTGGGCGTGGCGATTCGAACCGGGCCAAGTTCTTGTTCGAAGGTGTTGATCCAGGCGGCACTGAAGTCGCGCTGGGAAAATGAATCACCGCTCGCGCGAATCGCATCGTAGTCGAGTACCAAAAGCACGTCTGACGCGACGTCGCGTGTGAGCTCCACTGGAGTTTCGGCGGGAAATTCGACACTTGCGTGCAATGGCGTGTCGTTCAAGATGTCGAGCACAAAGACCGTTAAGACCAGTGACCAGAGAACAATTCTCCACGGGATATGAGCTCGGTTTTTTCTTCGTAGGTCCATCGGCAGAAGTGATAACCGACAATACGGATTTGTGCTAGAAGGTGCACCAACAAGACGAAGTCTACGGAGAGTTATGTCATCACAGGATTCGAGCGCACGATTATTGATTAGGCCACTAAGTTTAGAGGACTTGGATGAGATCCAAGACCTGCATCACCGGTGTTTTCCCGGTATGGTTCCATGGCTTAGACACGAGCTGGAGAGCCATCTTCGGATTTTTCCTGAGGGGCAAATCGGTATCGAACTCGACGGTCGTCTCGTTGCGACTTCGAGCAGTCTGATCGTGCACGAAGAAGATTATATCGGCGACCACACTTACGATCAGGTGACTGGAAAGGGCATGCTCTCAACGCATGATCCAACGGGCGACTCTCTCTACGGGATCGATATCGCCGTTGACCCTGAATGCCGTGGGATGCGGCTCGCCAGGCGTATTTACGACGCGCGAAAGGACTTGGTCAAAGAGCTCAATTTGCAGCGAATTCTAATCGTTGGGCGCCTGCCGAATTATCACCTCTGGGCCGATAAGCTCAAAGCTCCAGAGTACGTTCGGCGAGTGTTTCGCTCGGAGATCGACGATCCGGTGCTCAATGCTCAGCGCTCGAATAAATTCACGGCGAAGCGTGTCTTGAGCGGCTACTTGCCTAAGGACGATGAGTCCAAAGGTTTTGGTGTGTTGATGGAGTGGCTCAATCCTGAGTACGTCCCTATCGACGATGAGCTTCCGAGCCGTGTGCGTGTGGCGTCGGTTCAGTACCAGATGAGGGCGTTGGATAGTTTTGAGGATTTTGCCCAACAATGCCGATTCTTTTTGGATACCGCGTCGGACTACCGGTCGGACTTTGTGATTTTCCCAGAACTCATCACAAACCAGTTGATGTCCTTGGTGCCCTCGGAATCGCCGGGTAAAGTGGCCAGACGGCTCAACGAGTATACGGATGAATACATTGCGTTTTTTCAGAAGTCCGCGATTCGCTACAACGTGAACATTATTGCTGGGACGCACCTCTGCGTGGAAGGAGAGCGACTTTACAATATCGCCTATCTCTTTCACCGAAATGGTACGATTTCCAAGCAATACAAGGTTCACGTGACGCCGTCAGAGGCGCAATGGTGGGGGATTTCACCTGGCGATGACGTCGAGGTGTTCGATACCGACTGTGGAAAAATCGCGATCCTGATTTGCTACGATATCGAGTTCCCGGAGCTTTCCCGTATCGCGATGGCCAAAGGGGCGAATCTCTTCTTTGTGCCGTTTAACACCGATATTCGGTCCGGGTATCTAAGGGTGCGCTCTTGCGCGCAGGCTCGCGCGATTGAAAATCATGTGTACGTGATCTTGAGTGGTGCCGTTGGCAACCTTCCCGAGGTCGATGGTTCGGACATTCACTACGCACAATCGGCGATTTTGACGCCTTCTGATATCGCGTTTGCTAGGGACGGTGTGGCGGCCGAGGCGACTCCGAACGTGGAGACGATGTTGGTCCACGACTTGGACCTCGATCTTTTGCGGCGCACAAAACGAACGGGTGCCGTGCGGACCGTATTCGACCGAAGAAAAGATCTCTACGTGGTGCGCTATCGTAGCGGTGATCAGGAGTTCGAAGCATGAATTGGGAATTGGAGCGTCAATCCGGCGTCCTCCTGATGAAGCCGACGCGTGCGAGCCGAGTGCGCGAGGGACTTCAGCGCGGGCTTTTGGTTGGAGGCGGCGTGGGCGGTCTTTCTCTGCTCTTCTTTCTGGCATCGTTTCTGGGGCCGAATCCAGTCGACTGGAAACTCCAAGTTTTGAGCGCGCTTATTCTCGGAGGACTTTTCGGAATTCTTAGCGCGATCGCGCGGTTTGGTAGGGAAGATATGTGGATCTTCGACAAGGGCCAAAAGAGTTTGGTCTGGGAATCGAGGTCGATTGGAACCGCCCTAAAGAGCGTGACCTTTCCGCTTGAGGATTTGGCCAGGGTTCGTTGCAATGAGCGGATGCTTGAGATCGAGTGGACCAACGGTGAGCGCGAGGCCCTTGCTCAGGCGAATAGTTTGGACGAAGCTCAAGGGCTCGAGAGAGAAATCATGGACTACCTGAGTCTCGATAAGGAAAAGAGATGAAGAGAATATACGCCTTCGGTTTTGCACTTTTTTTGAGTGTTATGGCTGGTGATTTTGCGCATGCTCAGGACTGGGATGTGCAGTCGGACCGCACGCAAGAGATCGTTCGGCGCTATCAGCAACTGCTTGAGCGCACGCCGACCGAAGGCTTTGCTTTTCAGAAATTGCTCGATTACGTGGGCAAGGGAAAGGGCCTGGATAACCTTATTTCCCAGTATGAAAAGAAGGTTGAGGATAATCCCGATAAGGTCAATTTCCGGCTCATACTCGGGCACCTTTTCAAGGCAAAGAGCGAGTATACAAGCGCGCTTGAGCAATATGATAAGGCGGTTGAGCTCAGTCCAGACTCCTCCCTGGCGTGGATGAGTCGAGGAACGGCGCACCTCATGCTGCAGCACGAGGACGATGCATCCGTGGACTTTGAGAAGGCGCTGGAGCTCGAGACTGACCGGACCAAACGACAAGAAATCTTGCGTAAACTCTCAGATTTGGCCTTCCACCGGCGCGACTGGGAAAAGGCCCAGCAGTACTACGATCAGCTGGTTCAAATGGAGCCTCGGAACGAGTACTTGCGGATGGAGTACGCACAGATTCTCGTGCGCTACAAACGCTACGATAAGGCGCTCGAGCAGTACGAAGAGCTTGTGAAGCTCGCCGGGCGCGACGCGAAGACCAAAGCCACCACGATGCGCGATATGGGTGAGCTCTACGAGATGATGGGGCGCGACAACGACGCGCTTGAGACGTATCGGAGCGCCATGCGTTTGGTGTCTTCGTCGAATTGGCTGCACAAAGAGCTTCGATTGAGAATTGTCGGCGTCTACCGAAAGACTAACAGGCTCTCTGAGCTAGTTGAGGAGTACGAGAACCAGTGGCGAAACCCCAATTATGACCAGTCGATGGAGCTCGCTGAGCTTTATGAAGAGTTGGGGATGGAGGAAGAGGCTCTGGGCATGTTCCGCAGAGCGTCGAGGCTAAACTCCCGTAGCGCAGATGCACGCTTGAAGGTGATTCGGATTTTGGAGCGACGCGGCCAAGAGGCTGAGGTGATCAAGGCGTATAAAGACTTGATTAGGGTCTCGCGCGGACAGTCGCGCTACGAGTTTGACCTGGTGCGCGTCTACATGCGGTCGGCGCGTCGAGACGAGGCTACGAGCCTGCTCAAGAGCATTGAGCGCCGGTACTCGCGTGACTTGGATGTGCATATGAACCTCGCGGACGCCTATATGCGTTTTGAAATGAGGGATGAGGCGCTTCGCATCTATCAAAAACTGGTGAAGCTCGAGCCGAAGAATGACGCGTTTATTCTGGGGCTGGGCGAGTTCTATTATCAGAGTGGTGAGCTGGATAAGGCGGTCGAGACGTGGACCAAACTGCTCAACTCCAACCTCACTGCGGCCGAGGCTCACGCGAAGCTTGGACAAGTGCTCGCCGAGCATGGCATGGTCGAGCGCGGCCTTACTCACTACGAAAAAGCGGTGGAGATTTCGCCGGAAGACTTAGGGGTGCGTCGCGGTTTGGCCCTTGCCTACGAGCACGCACGGCAGTGGCAGAAGTCCATCGACACGTGGACGTATGTTCTCGATAACGCCGACCACGCCTTGACCTCGAATGAGGCGCGAAGCCGGATCATCAATATCTATCGCAGAACGAACCGCCTCCGAGGAAAGATGCGGGAGTTCCAACAGGCTTTTGAGTCTCGCCCGCGGGACATCCAGGCTGGGTTCTTCTTAGCAGAGTCCCATATTCGGCTGATGGCGTATTCAGACGCCGAGACCATTTATGAAGAGTTGGCGGCGATTGCCAAGCGTGGCGATGCCGGCGAGAAGTCACAAGAGGTGGAGATCGACGCGCTGGTTTCTTTGGACAAACTCTATCAGCAAACCGGAGAGCTCGAGAAAGCGATTGCAACGCTCCAGCGGCTCGCCGAGCTCATGCCGGCGCGCTCCAAAGACTACTTTCACCGTATTGCGGAAGTATCCTTGCGTCTCTATCAAGACGACCAGGCTGTCCACTACGCGACCCTCGCAGTTCAGCTGAACCCTGATGATGCGATGGCGCAGGCCCGTCTTGGCGATGTGTACATGAAGATGGGCAACAAAGAGAGCGCTGCAGTTCAATACAGGCAGGCGGTGGACTTAGACCCAAGGGCCTATGAAATCCAGATGAAGCTGGCCACGATTTTGATCGAATTGGGGCAGCTTCCAGAGGCCGAGAAGTACTTGAGGGACTTGGTTCAGAAGGCTGAGGACGAAAACCTGATCTTGGACGCTGCGCGCCGCGCAGTGTCTTTAGCCGAAGCGGACGACAGGCTCGAGGAAGTGGAGGCCGAGTTTTATCCTCTGGTGTATCGAAGCCCGCCAAAGCAGGTTTATCGGCGAGTGATGGTCGAGGTTTATGACCGATTGACGCTTCCACTGGTGACCCAAGACCAATTTGGTGTTGCGAGCAACAAGGCTGAAGCGACGCGTAAAATCAAGGAGATCGGCACGCGTGCTTTGCCTGTTTTGGTGGATTCGCTTCAAGCTTCTGACCTTGGTGTGCGTGCCGCAGCGATTAGACTCCTGGCGGATTTGCGTCAAAAGAATGCAGCGGTTGCGCTAGCTAATTTGGTGGATAATCCCGCAGAGAATTTGCGCGTCGAGGCAGCTATTTCGGTGGCGCATCTTGGCGAGCCGAGAGCAGTGCAGCCTTTGATTCGGTTGGTTTCGGACACCGATCCAAACCTCAGGGAGCTTGGGATTTGGGCGCTAGGCGGTGTGGGCGGCGAGAAGGCTGTGAGCACACTTGTGGATGTCCTAAAGGGCGGGCAAAGTTGGCGAGAACAAACGCTGGCAGCGTTGGGGCTCGGGAGGATTGGCGGTGACAAGGCTGTTCGAGAGCTCGCGAGTTTCTACGAGACCTTGGGTGAGAGGCGTTTTGGGGAATACATGGGTGTAGCTGTGGTCTGGGGGCTCGCGCGCTCTGGAAACCCACTGGCTGTGGACGCCCTAAAGAAGTCCTTGGAAGAGGGCAACTCCGAGACGAGCACCGTGGCTGCATGGGGACTTTCCCGTGTGGCCAATGAAGCAGCAGTGGCTGCACTCTTTGAGCAGCTTTGGGGTGACGACATGACGACCCGTAGAAGGGCGGCTGTTGCACTAGGGCAGTGGGGAAGCGTCGATCAGAATTCAGAAGAACGGCTGGAGGAAATGCGTTCCGAGACAAGGCTGATTCAGGTCCGTGAACGCAAAATCGATGTTGAGGGTCTTCTGAGACACCTTCGGGTGGAGGCCGAGCTTATCAAGCGCGGTGATCCTTCAAAGTTGCTGGGCGAACACGCAGATACGATCGCACAGGTAGCCGTAGACGTGGTGCGAGCTGGGCGAGGGCACGAGGTCGTGGCGGATCTTGTGGATTCCAGTGGAAGACCTCGACTGGGCCAGGTGATTCCAAGTGTGCCTGAAGGGGATTTGGACCTCTGGAAGTCGATTGCCCGTGCATCTCTGCGTGAGCTGCAAGGTCTAGAGACCTTGAATGACTCGGAACGCCTCGCGGTCTTGCAGCTGATTCACGGTCTTGGTGATAAGGAAAATCTGGGATTTGTGACTTCAAGCTTGAAGCATGAAAATTCGGCCGTACGTACACAAGCGGTGTTTGCGCTCTCGAAAGTTGGCGGGCGCGAGCACGTGGATGAGTTGGCCAAGTTGATGAGCGATTCGTCGTGGGAAGTACGTGTTCAGACTGCCAAGTCGATGGGTATCCTGGCTGGGCCGGGAGGTAATCCCGCAGCTGAGCGCGCGCTCTTGAACGGACTCAAGGATAAGTTTTCTTCGGTACGAGAAGCGTCCGTTTGGGGTCTTGGAGAGCTAAAATCCACGTCTTCAGTAGGGGCGCTGAGGGAGCTTCTCTTGAGCGAGCCTATCGCAATGAAGGTGGCGTGTATTGAGGCGTTGAAAAAAATTGCCTCGTCTGAGGCCATGGAATTGGTCGCGCGCCATCGGCAACATCCGGACTATCGAGTGCGAGCGGCTGCAAATTGACTCAAAGACGGGTGAACGGTTCTTGATCAGCAGGTCAATCGGTCGTACTCTTCGGGTCGTTATCTAGTTCAAAAGGGTAAATTCATGCCAAATGCGCGTGTGTGTACAGAGTGCGGAGCTGTAGTTCCAGATGGTCATCACTATTGTGGTCGTTGTGGGGCTCGTTATTTTGATGAAGGATCGGGCGCAGCCAACGAGACGATGTTCTTTGGGGCTATGCAGGCTCCAGGTCGCGCCAAGTTGATCTTGATACGCGGTGAAGGCCTTGAGGGCCTGAGCTACCATCTCAATGCTACCGAACACGTTGCGGGCCGAAAGCAAGGCGCCATTCTCTTTCCAGAGGATAACTACTTGAGTCCGCGCCACGCGAGCTTCTTGTACCGCGACAACGTTCTCTATCTGAAGGACGAGGGCAGCCACAACGGGACATTCCTAAGACTTCGTGGTCCGCGAGCAGTCGCCGACGGGCAGGAGATCTTGGTGGGTGAGCAGCTCCTTCGGATCGAGTACCTGAATTTGAAGGCGGAATATCCGATGAGAGAGGAGACTCTGATGTATATCAGCCCTCCTAAAGATTATATGTTCCGAGTCACGCAGATCGTGCGTGGAGGAAAGCCTGGCGCGTCATTCTGTTCTGTGAACAACGACGTTCTAGTTGGTCGAGAGGGGTGCGATATGAACTTCCCTGACGACCGACACGCCTCGCGAAAGCATGTCAGACTCACGTGGAAGGACGGCCAAGTTGTGGTTCAAGACCACGATTCTCGTAACGGAACCTTCATCCGCGTGTCCAACGAAGAGCGTCTCCAGCATGGAGACTACGTGTACTTCGGAAGCGAACTGATGCGCGTTGAAATCAACGTCTGAGCGCGTTAGTCGCTCTCTTCTTCCCGGACCACGTTTTCTGCGTGAAGTCCTTTGTCACCAGCACATAGCTCGAAGACAACGTTTTCGCCTTGTCGAAGGGTCTTAAAGCCATCACCAGCGATTTGGCTGTAGTGGACGAAGATGTCTTCTTCCACGTCGCCTTTGGTGATGAATCCAAAGCCTTTCGCGTTATTAAACCATTTTACTGATCCCCTGTGCATACTACTCCTCCCGAGTTCCTAACAATTACAAGCACAACACCATTGCTTTCCATCCCCGTGGACATGCAATTTTTTTCTCGTGTCTTAAACTAAAGACCTTCGAGAGTGCATGGTCAAGGGATTTTTTTCTTTTTTTGTAGGACGTTGGTGGTCAACGGCGCTGAAACCCGCATGGTGTCAAGATTTTGACGCAGATTTGCTCTTCCAAGAATTTATCAAATTCTTGGCTCTTTTGACGTACGGACCCTCAGGATCGCGATCAAGGTAGGTTTGCATCGATTGTACGGCTTCGTCGTAGCGTTCAAGTTGCGCGAGGACCCATGCTTTATTGAAATACGACATTGAGAAGTTTGAATCGATTCGGTGCGCGTTCTCGTAGAACTCGAGAGCTTCTGGGTAGTTGCTCTGTGTTTGGTAGATCAAACCAATGCCGTGCATGGCTCTTGGATCGTCTGGGAAGAGTTCGTTGATATAGTCGTAGGTTGCGCGAGCCTCGTCGTACTTGAAGATGAAGAGGTACGAGGCGCCCAGATTGACGAGTGTGTCGATCTCGGGCTTAGGCTGAAGCGCGAGGGCAGCACGGTAGGCGTCGACCGCTTGGCCGTACATCCCGCGTTCCTGGTAGATATTGCCGAGGTTGAAATAGACCTGATGGTGTTCTTTTCCACCGTTCTGAAACGCTACCTCAATTGCGCCGAGGGCTTCCTTAAACTTGGCCGTGCGCGAATACGCGATGGCCAGATTCATAGGGATATCCCAGCGTTCTGGATGGCGTTCTGCGGCGTCTTGATAGATTTTGATGGCGTTATCGTAGTCGCCCGCATCAAGCGCCTGATTGCCCTGAACAAAGAGTTCCTGAGCGACCATGCCGTTTGTCTTGACCGGCGTCTCGTTTTCGGCTGTCTTCTCGGGACCTCCGCACGCGACGAGTGATGTAGCGAGCAGGAAGATTATTATTCGAATCACGTGTTATCCTCAGTTAAGTTAAGGTGTCGTCCACGTTGAGTGTTATCGTGAGAGTACATTATTGGTTTGTCTTCATAATCGCAACCACCCTCTTGTGGGGTAGTGGTTGTGGCAGCACGGCTGAAGAAGTTCAGAAGCGAAACGAGACTCAGAGTCAGGCCCCGAGTGAAGCCGATTTGCTCTTTGACGCGGTAGTTGAAGAGTTCGAGGCACGCGGACTTGAAACCAAGCTGAGTTCTCGGGAATATCTCGTCAACGCGAGCGATTTTGAGCAGGTAAATTCAGAACTTCGTCGCCGAGTCATCGCGCGTATCATCGTGTTTAGTCGAGGAATTGCATTGAACGTCACATCGGAATACCAGCGACTCAATCGAAGCGAGAAGCCCGAGGTGTGGGTGGAAGCAACCGATGAACTCACGCTCAAGCGCGCGCGAAAAGACGAGTCCGAGCTCGGAGCTTCCATCCAAAACAGGTTCAAGGAAAAGCGTTGAGAGTATTTCACCAAACCCTTTTCTTCTCCCTGATTTGCTTCGGATTCCTTGGGACATCGTATGCGCAAGGCGTGGATGCCGTGCGTGTTCTATTCTACGGCGGCGTCGAGAGCACGCGCGTCTTGGACTTTGACGGAACACGGGTCTCAGATCTCGGGGACGTGTCCACCACGTCAGGAACGCTCATCGCCTCGCTCGACCTGAAGGTGACGGGCGAAGGTGTGCTTCTGGCGCAATCCAACGGCGAGGGTTTTTCGATTTGGAACGACGGCGCGCGAGCGT
Source organism: Microvenator marinus (assembly GCF_007993755.1). Lineage (GTDB taxonomy): Bacteria > Myxococcota_A > Bradymonadia > Bradymonadales > Bradymonadaceae > Allomicrovenator > Allomicrovenator marinus. The sequence continues at coordinate 1,172,009 of NZ_CP042467.1, read as the reverse complement.
TTACGCTCGACCCGAGCCAGCGATATCGACGCGTGACCTCGGCCTCAGTGGCGGGATTTGATTCTGAGGGCGCTGTTTCGAGAGTGCTCTTTTCGGATTCCTTCTCGAATGTGGTTCTGATCCGCGAGCTCGGGAGCAATCAGAACAGTTGGTATCGCTCGTTGACCTTGCCAAGTGGAACGTTCGGCGAGGTTGAGGACGCCGTTTTGTTGCCGACCGGTGAGATTGCGGTGGCGACGAACTACCCAAGCGCAAGCCTCAGCACCGTAGATCTCTTTGGCATTTCAGGTGCTTCACATCGGCAGCTCGCCAACAGGACTCACCCGGATGGACCTTCGGAACTGGTTGTCGCAGAGAATCTGGCTGATATCAGGGATCTCGTAGGGCGAACGGATGGCGGACTCATCGTTGGCGCGGCAGGGGAGATCCTCAGTTTTAGTCCAGCCTTGGAGCTTGAGTGGCGCCAAGATATCACTCTTCTAGGAGGCGAGCTTGGGTCGCTGATCACCACTCCGAACGGCTACATCGCGTTTACGATGTTCGAGCCCGGCGAATGGGTGAATCCAAACACCAACCACCGGGTCTATTGGATGGACGCAGAGAGCCGAGAGGTCGTTGGGGTATCTGGCCCGCTTGAACGAGCTCCCGCTGCCGTGGATCGATTTGCGGGCCACGGCGGTACAGGAACCCCCGGGTATAGCTCCGGCATTGAATTGGGTGAAGGTGTGCCCGAGGATCTGCTCCTCACCGGGCTGAGCGCAAGCGAGATGGTCTATTCGGCGGGAGATCTCATCGAGATCGGTGTGAATGTGGTGAACCGTGGGAGTCTCCCGGTCGGGGCTTCGGCGGCATATCTTGAGCTCGGTTTGGGGAATTGCACCGAAGGTATGGAGTTTCCTCAAGACGTGACCTCGCTAGGGGAGACGGTGTTCTATCCGGGGGCTTCGTTGAGGCTCGAAGGGGCGATCGAGGCAGATCGCTTAGAGGCCGGAACTTGGTGCGTGCGTGGTCGTGTCGTTGTGGACGAGACCGAAGTGGTGAGTGGGGCGCCGGTCAGATTTCAGATTCTGGGTGGTGGTAGCACAAACGTGGACGTTGAGGATTTGGGTTTTAGTACCGAGCCAGACTTGGGTTTTCCGGATGCCGATATGTCCGTTGATGTTCCTGTCTTGGCGGATAGCGGATGTGGCTGTGAGGGAGGGGCCGGAGGTGCACTCTTGCCGATTATTGTTTTGGTCCCAGGTCTAATCCGCCGACGTAGGCGTAGCTGACGTAGTCGTCATAAGCGTAGACCAAGAGTTGGAAAGGCTGCGCTGATTCGATGCGATGAACGCCTGCGCTAATGCGGACCGTAAAGATTTTCCAGCGCTGGGAGTTCACCTGAACGGACTGAGTTTGAAGCATTGACTCAGGCTTTAGTTGTTCTCCATCGAGCAGAAACACCGCGTTCGCGGGCGCAGCAACAGTGATGTAATTCACCGCGTAAGTAGGCGGAGAGATGAAGGAATAGTCAGTCCTTAAGCGATCGATTGGGGGGAGAAGGAACATGGCCGGATCTCCGGCTTGCGTGCCAAAAAACTGTTTGCCCGTGCTCTCTTGGCCAGACAAAAAGCCCGCTACGCTTAGCCTACCGCTCGCCGAGAGCGAGGTGGGCTCATAGAGTCCAATTTCACAGCTTTCGCCAGCCTCGAGTGTGAGGGAGCCGCCGCGTACGCGGCAGAGTCGCCTTTGTGTGGAGGAGGACGTCCGAACGTCCAGGCTTGAGAGCGGAGGATCGAAACTTACCTGTACGTCTTCGTCAGCTGTCAGCCACCAGTAGATACCTTCCGTGGTGTCTTCGGGGTCGTCACTTCGAATTCTCATCGGCGAGAGAATGTATTGAGACCCGAGAGAATCGGCGGGCAAGAGTTGGGATTCCAGGTGGTCACATGCCCAGAGTTGGTCAGGGATAAAGGTACAAGGATGAGACGAGAATACGCTGATGGGGTGCGAGCTGTTCAACTCAATCCCTGAGATATCCGGGGTGACGGAACGGATGGTGAATGAGGCATTGGCATCAATGCTCTGAGAGTAGGTGTTTCCCAAGTCGCGCCAGCTTAGGGTCGTGTCTGAGTCTTGGGCGATCACGATGGCTTCCGGAGGTAGCTCGCCAAATGCCGGGTAATTCGTGAGTCGGTAGCGCGTTCCAAGTGTGTAGTCTGGGAAGAGTAATGACGCGTCGTTGCTGTAGTTCTGGTTGCAGCAATAGGGGTTGAACTGCGCTGCGATGACAGGCCGAGTTGACTTGATCTTGATCGGTGTATTGTTGCGGATATCGAGCACGAAGACGGCCATGTTTCGCGGCGGAACGACCACGTTTTCGACGGATTCGATGGGTAGAGTTGCCCCGGATTCGTCGATAATCTCTGAGGTCTTGGGCGTACCTTGGGCGAGCAAGATTTCTTGATTAGCTGAAGATAGTGAGACGCTGAGAGGCAGGAATCGGTTGGGGTTACCGACCACGATGGCGAACGCGTAGTCTTCTTCGCTGAGGTTGAAGAGCCGGGTTGCGGTGTATTCGCAGCCGATATACGAGCCTTCGTTTTCGGCGTTGGCGCAGAGATCCACACACGTTCCGGCGCGGCAAACCGAGTCGTTTGGACACTCGCTCTCGTTTTCGTACGAGCGGCCGTCCGCGGCACATGTTGCGACCGAGCGCGTACCGAGACAAATCGATTCAGACGCCCGACAGGCAAAGTCTACACATCGCCGATCGCGGCAGATCTGGCCAGGTTCGCAAGCTTCGAGATCGAAATAGGCGCCATTTGGACCACAGACTTCGTAGAACGGGCTAGTTTCGTCGACACATCGGCGAGAGCCAGGCTGACAGAGACGCGCGACTTCGTCGGGGGTTCCGGCATCCGAAAAGCCGAGATCTGGTGGGTCTTGTGGAAAGGCAATGGGCTGGGGGCCATTTTCTTCGTCACATGCGAAGAGAAATAGGCAGAAACCAGCGACTAGTCTTGATATGAGCTTCATCGGAGCGTAGCGTAACACAGCTTTATCACTAAGGGAGTAGCGCTTGGATGTCTTGGAACAGGTGGCGGAGAGAATAAAGTCCGCACGAGGCATTTTTGTGTTCATCGGAAGCGGGTTGAGTGCCGCGTCCGGCGTGCCGCTCTATCGGGACGAGGAAGGCAAATACATTCATCCCGAGGTTTTGCCGTACACACAGCGCAAGACCTTCGACGAGGATCCGGCGCGGATGCTGGCCTGGTACAACCAAAAGCGCGCTTCGCTTGACCGTGTTTGGCCCAATGGCGCTCATTATGCGCTGGCCAAGCTGGCTGCTTTCAAACCTTGTGTTTTTGCGACCCAGAATGTGGATGGCCTTTTGGAGCAGGCGCTTGAACACGAAGATGTAGACGCGGAAGTGCTGCGTTTGCACGGTTCATTGCGGATATCGCGCTGTGACGCCTGCAAAACCAGGGATTATTCGAATGCGGAGTGGGGGCTCGAAAACCGATGCCAGCGGTGTGGTGAGCTCCTTAGGCCTGATGTTGTGTGGTTTGGAGAGCCTTTGCCGAGAGGGCTAGTGGATGCCGCGACCGAAGCTTTGCTGGAAAGTTCTGTGTGTTTGATCGTGGGGTCGTCGGGCCTTGTGTTTCCGGCCGCTGAGCTTCCCTCGTACGCAAGCGAACGAGGGCTCTACGTGGTGGAAGTGAACACCCACGAGTCCCATTTTTCAGCCGATGCAGATGTGTTCTTGAAGGGGCCGGCCGAGGAAGTTTTGCCGGCACTCAATGAAGCGATTGGACTACTCTAGACGATTTTGCAGTCTTTCTCGCACCATGTGTCCGTCCGCCGCGCCTTTTGTGGCCTTCATGACTTTGCCGATGAAGAAGCCGAAGAGCGTGGTCTTGCCTTCTTTGTAGCGCGCGAGCTCGTCGGGGTTCTCGGCGAGAACTTGGTCGATGATGGCGTCGAGCTTTGAGGTGTCTTTAAGGACACGCAGACCGCGCTGGTCCACGATAGCCTCAGGACTGCCGCCATCCGTGAGCATCACTTGGAGAACTTCACGAGCTGCCGCGGTAACAACTTCATTGTCATCCACGAGTTTCACAAGTTCAGCGAACTGGGCAGGCGTGAACTTGAGGCTCGGGAGCGCGTCTTCCTCGATTTGCGGGAGGAGTTCGTTGACCATCCAGAGCGCGGCGGAGGCGGGCGCACTCGAGACCGCCAGTAGCTCCTCGAAGTAGTCGCCTTTTTCGACCTCGCCGGAGAGGAGGTCGGCTTCGTCGTCCTGCACTCCGAGTTCCAGGTAGCGAGCATAGCGGGCTGCCAGCGCTGGGTCTTGTTCTCGTGCCTTTTCTCTTTCCAGAACCCTAGAACTTTTCTGGGGCGTCCCTTCGGCTTTCTCGGTCGGCGCAGGCTTGGGCTCAGGTTTGGGCGGTGCTTCTTCGGGAGCATCTGTTTTTGCGACTTCTTTGGCCCACGAGTCTTTGAGCGACACGACGCGGTTGAAAATTGGTGTGTCTTTGGAAGAGTCCAAATCGTGAACAAAATAGCCGTTTCGTTCGAACTGGAAATGCGTTTCGTCCAGTGTGAGAGCCGCTGGCTCGATGAACCCTGAAGAAATCTTCAATGAGTCTGGGTTGATATGGGCCAGGAAATCGCCGTCGGCGTCAGGTTTTTCATGCGAGAAAAGCCGATCGTAGAGGCGTATCTCTGCGGGCAATGCGTGGGTAGCAGAGACCCAGTGAATCACGCCCTTGACCTTCTTTCCCTCAAATCCACGTCCGTCCTTGGAGTCCATGTGGATGGAACACTTGAGCTCCAGAACGTTTCCAGATTCGTCCTCAAGCGCCTCATCACAACGAATGACGTAGCCATATCGTAGCCGGGCCTCACCGCCGGGCTTGAGGCGGTAATAGCCTTTGGGCGGGTCCTTCATGAAATCATCGCGTTCGATGTAGATCTCGCGCGTAAGCACGACGTCTCGTGAGCCTTCCTTAGGTACATCAAATGGCCAAAGCGGGGCGTCGATGGTTTCGGAAAAATCCTCTGGAAGGTTCGTCAAGGTGACCTTGATGGGGTCGATCACACACATCACACGCGGTGCACGGTGGTTGAGATCGTCACGCACGCAAAACTCAAAGAGGCTCATGTCCACAGTGGAGTTGGCCTTTGCCACACCGATCAACGACGCGAAGTTTCGGATGGCTTCGGGCGTGACGCCACGTCGGCGCAAACCAGCGATGGTGAACATCCGAGGGTCGTCCCAGCCGTTGACGTGCTTTTCCTGAACGAGCTGCAGGAGCTTTCGTTTGGACATTACGGTGTAGTTGAGGCTGAGCCGCGCAAACTCAATCTGCTTTGGCTGGCACTCAACTTCCGTGGTTTGAATCACCCAGTCGTAAAGTTCGCGATTATTTTCGAACTCCAGGGTGCAGATAGAATGGGTCACGCCCTCGAAAGCGTCTTCGAGGCAGTGCGCATAATCGTACATTGGGTAGATGCACCACTCATCGCCAGTGTTGTGGTGATGCGCGTGTTTGACGCGGTAGAGTGCAGGGTCTCGCATGACCATATTGGGAGAGGTCATGTCGATCTTCGCCCTGAGGATGCACTCACCATCTTTGTATTTGCCCTGGCGCATCTGTCTAAAGAGCTTCAGATTTTCTTCCGGCGAGGTGTTTCGATAAGGCCCTTCAACGCCGGGCTCGGTCAGGGTGCCCCTTTGTTCACGGATCGCTTCGTGAGGCTGAAAGTCTACGTACGCGAGCCCCTTTTGAATGAGCTTTTCGGCCAGGAGATACATTCGTTCGAAGTAATTCGACGCAAAAAAGAGGTTCTCGCCCCAATCAAAACCGAGCCATTTCACGTCGTTCTTGATGGACTCAACGTACTCGATGTCTTCTTTGACCGGGTTGGTGTCGTCAAATCTGAGATGGCATTGGCCTTGGTAGTCGATGGCCAGGCCGAAATTCAGACAAATGGACTTCGCGTGCCCGATGTGGAGGTAGCCGTTGGGCTCGGGCGGAAAGCGCGTCACGATCTTGGTGTGCTTTCCGGACGCGAGGTCTTTGTCGATAATATCGCGGATGAAATTGGATTTTCTTTCGATTTCTTCGGCCATGACTGTTCTCACTCAAAAACGGTCATGAGGCTTATCACGAAAGATTTTCTGGTGCTAGATAAGCGGAATCTCCGGGCCGATTCTTGGCATATACTGCCGTCCCGACGCTTTATCAGGGTCGTAGAAGACCACGAGTTGTCCCCCGGGTGTCAGGGCACTTTCTAAGACCTCCAGTGCGGCAGGGGAGAGGCTTTCGCCTTGGTCCACCACGATCGCGTCCCATGGGCCGATGAGGTCTTGGGTGAGGGCAGCTTTAAGGGTGTGCGCACTCCTCTCTTGGGGAGGCGGCGACTCGTTCAGGAGCATCGCAGCTCTAAAAACAAGTCGCGGATAATCGATTGTTTCGATGGTTCCAGGGAGTTGAACAGACCAACGCCGCGACTTGAGTTTGAGGTCGGGTTTGGCAAATCGAACAGTGGTCTCATCCACCGAATCGATAGCCTGTGTCGCAGGCTCGTCCGAGACCTTGCCGATCGCAATGGTGCGTTCATCTTCGCTCGGGCGCTTGAACGCGAGGGTTGAGGATGAGTCGAGGGTGAGGGTTTGGGTGGCCTCGTGTGCCACCTGGACCTGTCTTGCGAGCTGGGTCGTGACCAGAGAGAATTTTTCGGCCAGCGCAGGATCATGGCAGAGGAGCAAGACGCGCTTATCCTCGTTGGCCATCATTTGTGCCGAGTGAAAGGCGAGCAAGGTCTTACCGGTGCCGCCAGAGCCGTTGATCATGAGTCGTTTGGAGGCGGAAATCCTTTCGGCGACGGCTGCCTGTTTGTCTGTGAGGCGAACCATGGGGTGCGCCCCGCTAGGAAGCACGCGGTCTAGGAGTGGTACGAGCTTGATTTCCGGGCTCAAGACATTGGTGCGAAACGTCTCGAATTGATCGGCTGAGAGCGTCGGAGGTGTTTCATGCTTTCGGGCCCAAAAGCTCATGGCGTCCACGACGAGTCGATGCGTGTCTTCCAGGACGGCGGCGTCAAGAAAGATTTCTGGCTCCATATCAGGCGGGATATTGTGGCTCTCCCAGACACTTAAGGGGAAAGCGATTGCCCAGCCGTAGACCATTGGGAAACGGCCTGAAATCGAGCCAAACAGTCTTACACACGAGCCGCGAAACTTCGTGACAAGCGCCTCCACCTGACTCTTGGCTTGTTCGGCGGGAGTACGCGAGAGTTTTTCGCGCTTTTTACCCTTCATCCGATACCAGGTTCCATCGTGGTCGCGCTCGATGCCGCCGCCTTTGCACTCGAGGAAGAGCATCCCGAGCTCGGGGTGCAGGATGATGAAATCAACTTCTCCCTGAGCTGCAGTCTCGCCGGAGACGAAGGGCAGGGCATAGTAGACGTAGAAATCGTCGGGGAGACCGGCCTTGAGAGCCTCAAAGATCGCGCGTTCGCTTCGAGTCGTATGCACGCCTTCGGGGAGTTCGGCGGGAAAGATTTGAGCCATGGGCGAGGTCAGATGAGGTTGTAGTAATCGAGGGCAGACTTTACCATCCTGCGGTCTGAAAACCGAGAGGAAGAACATGGTATCTGCAATCTTTGATGAGTCACGTTGGGAAGCTGTTGAGGGGTTCGATTTTGAGGACATTACGTATCACCGTGCCAAGGATCAGGGCACCGTTCGTATCGCCTTTAACCGTCCCGAGGTCCGAAACGCGTTTCGGCCAAAGACCGTGGATGAGTTGTATCGCGCCCTTGACCACGCGCGCATGACGCCGGACGTGGGCGTGGTACTTTTGACCGGAAACGGGCCATCTTCTAAAGATGCTGGCTGGGCGTTTTGTTCCGGTGGTGACCAGCGGATTCGCGGGAAAGATGGCTACAAATATGAGGGAGCTGAGGGTGTGGACCCCGCACGACTTGGGAGGCTTCATATTCTTGAGGTTCAGCGGCTGATTCGATTTATGCCGAAGGTTGTGATTTGCGTGGTGCCGGGCTGGGCCGTGGGCGGTGGGCACAGCCTCCATGTGGTGTGCGATATGACGATCGCGAGCCGTGAGCACGCCCAGTTTAAGCAAACCGACGCAGATGTCGCTAGTTTTGATGGTGGTTTCGGGTCGGCCTATTTGGCTCGGCAAGTCGGTCAGAAATTTGCTCGAGAGATCTTCTTCCTCGGCCGTACCTACACCGCTCAACAAGCCTACGAGATGGGTATGGTCAATGCTGTGGTTGACCACGATAAACTCGAGGAGACGGCGCTTGAATGGGCGCGTGAATGCATGAAGAGCCCCACGGCGATTCGAATGCTGAAATACGCTTTCAATATGATCGACGATGGGCTGGTTGGGCAGCAGTTGTTTGCGGGCGAGGCCACAAGGCTTGCGTATGGAACCGATGAAGCCCAAGAGGGGCGAGACGCGTTTTTGGAGAAAAGGCCACAGGATTACAAGGATTTCCCGTGGCATTTCTAGTTCTTTGTAAAAAATGAAATCGCTTAAGACTCTCTTAAGAGTCGGTTCGTAGAATCTAGTGTGTCAGGCGATGGACGTCTGAGAGAATCCAAATATGGAGAACGAGATGAAAACGAACCTGAAGAAACTTTTAGTAGCCAGCGCCTTCTTGATGACCACCGTCGGTATGGTGGGTGTCGTGGGTGCACATCAAGGAAAGAAGGGTGAGCGTCTTGAAGAGATCAAGGCGGAGTTGAAACTGACCCCGGCGCAGGAAAAGGCGTTCAAGACCATTCAAGAGGATAAACGCGCGAAGTTTAAAGAGCTCAAGAAGAGCGATTTGCCAAAGGAAGAAAAACGGGCGCAGATGAGGGCTTTGAAGGCTGAGACGCGTGCCGAGCTTGCAAAGACCTTGGACGCGCAACAACTCGCGAAACTCGATGCGAAGATGGAAAAGCGCAAGGCCAAGTTCAAGGGCAAGCGTGGTGAGAGGGGACCTCGGCTTGAGAAGTTGGCCGATGAGTTGGAGCTGACCGAGCCCCAGCGAAATCAAATCAAGTCCATTATGGAAGACGCAAAGGCTGAAAGAGAGTTGATTCTTGAAGCCAACGACTCTGACCGACGCCAGGCGCGCCCTGAGCTAAAGGCCCATCGGCAAGAGGTCAAAGGCAAGATTCGTGCGGTGCTGAGTGCTGAACAAGCAGCGAAGTTCGACGCGATGAAGGCTAAGCACAAAGGCGACCGTAAGGGTAAGAGAAAGGGCCAGGCAAAGAAGGGAGAGTAAATGCCTAAAATCCTGGTAGTTGAGGATGATGCGAACCTCGGAAATGAAGTGGTCGGCACGCTTGAGCGTGCTGGCCACGTTGTGCGTTGGTGCACGGACGGAGCAACGGCGCGAAGAGAAGACATTGAGTCGTATGATTTGGTGATCCTCGACCTCATGCTGCCCAACGTCCATGGGTTTGATTTGCTCAAACGTTGGCGGGAATCATCTGAGGTTCCGGTCATCATTTTGACAGCGAAGACGGACACCCACGACAAGGTGCGAGGGTTTTCGTTGGGCGGGGACGACTACGTCACGAAACCCTTTTGGCCTGAAGAGCTCATCGCCCGTGTAGATGCGCGGCTCAGGCGCCCAGCGATTATAAGTTCGAGCCGAGATATTGGACCGCTGACGCTTTTCGAGGACGAGCGCGAGGTTAAGGTCAACGGAGAGTTGATAGATCTGACACGCGTGGAGTTTGATATCTTGGCCCTTTTGATTTCGCGTCTGGATAAGTCGGTTTCTCGTGCACAGATTGTGGAGCGCGTCCTAGATGAGGAGAGCGAGGGCGGGTTTAGGACCCTGGATGTACACGTCTCGAGAATCCGCAAGAAGCTCGGGGATGCTGGGGTGCATTTAGAGACGGTTTGGGGCATCGGCTACCGTTTTGCTTCTTCGCCTAAGACCAAAGCATGAAACTTCCGTTGAAAGTCGCGCTCGTGATAGTGGCGCTGGTTGTTCCTTTGGTTGCGCTCTTCACTTTGTGGCGAGTGGGTGCTGAGCGGAACGACGTGATGGAGAGGGTCAGCGACCGAATGGCGACTAGAATCTCAGCGCGCCCGCCGCTTCGGTGTTTGGAGAGGCCCGAAACCTGGGAATTCTCGCGAAGGGGCGTTAAAGGCTGGGCCTACGACCTGAATCTGCAATCGAAGAATCCGAATGCACCTAGGTTTCCCGCGGGCCTGAAAGACGTGGTTCAGAGCGAGGAGCCGGTCCACGATCTCGGTTTTCGGCGGAGCGGAGCAAGTGCGGTGCGAACTGGTATGGGAGGGGCATGTGAAGTCATGCTCTTGACGTGGTCGAGGCCGCCACCACGCGGGCCTGTGCTCAAGCCAATCATCGGTCAAAGCGTGGCGCTCGCGTTCTTGCTATTTCTCACAGGTTTGGTGATTGCTGGTCCGCTTGTGCGTCGAATTCGGAAGCTGCAAAAAGAGGTCGAGAGCGCGGAGGCCGCTGATTTCCGGGTCGAGTCGAGCCTCGAGGACAAAGACGAAATTGGCGACCTCGCCCGTGCCTTCTCCGGCCTCGGCGCGCGCGTTCGACAGACCATCGACGACCTCAAAGCTCGTGATGAGGCCTTGACTGAGTTTGTGTCGAACACCACGCACGACCTCGCGATTCCGCTGACGGTGCTCCAGCACAGGCTGGTGCGAGCCATCGATGAAGATTCGAGAGAGCACGTGGAGGCTGCGCTGCAGGAGTCGCATTATATCTCGTCTCTTGTCAGAAATATGGGGGCTGCGGCGCGCCTTGAACGGTCGGAAAATGTGGTCAAACATCAGGTGAACTTGGTCGAGCTTTTGGAGCGTGTGGTTCAGCGGCACGGGCCAGTCGCTCAATGGAAGAACGTGGAGTTTAACGCTGGGTTTCCTGAAGAGGCTGTGGAGATTGAGGCTGACTCAACGTTGCTCGAACAGGCGCTGAGCAATTTGGTGCAGAACGCGATACAGTACGTCGAGCCGCGAGGCCACGTCAGTGTTTTGCTCGAGCAAGAGTCCCGAGGTGCCGGCAAAGTCTGGTGTGTCCAGGTGATGGATGATGGTCCGGGCGTGCCTGAAGAAATGCTCGAGGAGCTCGGCGAACGCGGCGCTCGATCTGATGACGCGAGGAATAGGAACCCAGGTGGGCAGGGTTTTGGTCTGAACATCGCGCGTCGAGTGTGTCGGGTACACGGATGGACCTTGGAATTTGAAAACACGCATCCTGGGCTGATTGCGCGCATCTGTTTGAAGACCGACTAGGAGTCTTAATGACATATCCACTATGGGGCGCATTTTTGCTCTCCGTGTTGCTGGCGCTGGTGCTGCGCAATCGAGTGTATGCGGTATTTTTACTGGTACTTCTGGGTGTGCAGTCTGCAATCTGGGAGATTCTTTTCTTTCCTGAATACGAGCTCTGGTTTGCCCCAGGGGTGGCGCTGGTTCATGTCCACTTTCTTTCGTTGATTAGACCGCGGCTTCGCCCGCTCTGGTGGAGACTGGTCATCACTTGGCCCGCGCTCTTTTTAGTGGCAGCGACTGTTTTGGCTCTGCCATGGGCGGCGATGAAGGTGATGGGAGTCGAGCCAATGCTTCTCGCGATTCCTTTTGTTGTGGCTGGCTTTGGGCTGATCCAATCTTTGGTTCACTCACCTTCTGAGGTTGGAATTGGTCGTGTGCACTCTGGTCGTTTTCAGAGGCAAAAAACCGTAGCGCCGGCGGAGATTCAGGGTCTGCGGCTTGGCCATCTCACCGATTTCCACCTCGGGCCGTTTGTCTCGGCCAAGCGAGCGCGGCGGGCGGTAGAGAGGATCGTTTCTAAGGACCCTGATTTAGTGCTCTTGACGGGCGACTTCATGACCATGGAATCGCAAAGAGATGTAGAGGCCTTGAGGTATGCTCTTGAACCGCTGGCTGCGATGAAGGGCAGGGTGTTTGCGTGTCGTGGAAATCACGATTTGGAAGCACCCGAGACGCCTGCGACCGTGTGCGCTGAGCTTGGTATTTCGTGGCTTATCGACTCCGCGGAGCGTGTGGAAACGGCGATTGGTGAAGTGGAGATCGTCGGCATCGATTATCGGTTTCTGAAGGTCAAGGACCATATCGACAAAGTCTTCAATCACGTCGGTGGAAAGACCACGCACAGGATCGTACTTCTGCACGACCCCTCACATTTTCGGTATCTTCCGGACGAGTCCGCGGACCTTGTTTTGAGCGGACATACCCACGGTGGACAGCTTGGGCTTCTGAGTCTTGGAGTACCGTTTACAGTTGTCGGCGCCACGGGCGTGGTGCCTGACCAGGGACTGTTTTCTCGCGGCAGCATGCGGCTCTATGTCAATCGTGGTTTAGGACACTATGGATTCCCGCTGAGAATCGGTGTACCAGCAGAAGAGAGTGTGCTTCACGTAGCGTTTTCTGATGAAGCGAAGGATTGAGATATGAAGACTCAATGGGCGCCAACCAAATTGGAAGGTTGGGGGCGATATCCGAGGCATTCGGCATGGGTGGCGCGTCCCGAAAGGATGAAGGACGTCGAGAATGCGCTGAGTGAAAGAGACGGACATCCCGTGCTCGCCTATGGCTTAGGCAGAAGCTACGGGGACGCTGCGTTGATCAAAGACGGCAGGGTTGTCCTGACACAACGCTTGAATCGAATGCTCGATTTCGACCCGGAGACCGGTTGGTTGCGCGTGGAGTCAGGCGTGAGCCTCAAGGAGATCATCGATACCTTCTTGCCGCGAGGCTTTTTTCCACCTGTGGTGCCCGGCACTCAATTCGTCACAGTTGGAGGTGCGCTCGGGTGCAATATCCACGGAAAAAATCACCACGTGGATGGGTGCTGGGGAGATCATGTGCGGCGCGTCGAGCTCCTTGTTGCGTCGGGCGATATCGTGATTTGTGACCGTGAACGCGAACCTGAGCTCTTCTGGGCGACCGTCGGCGGGATGGGCATGACGGGCGTGATTTTGAGCTTGGAAGTCAAGCTGGAACGTGTGGAGTCACCGGGCATCTTGATGGAGTCGGTCAGGGTCAACAACCTCGACGAGTTCTTTGAAGTCAGCGCCGATAGCGCGGATTTTACTCATACTGTGAGCTGGGTGGATTGCGTCAAACAAGGTGCTTCCATGGGGCGCGGTATCTTTATGAGAGGACGCCACGCCCCCGCTGATGTGCAGACCGGGGCGTCGCCTCTTGATGCCCTGGCATCCTTTGCACAACGCATATTGAACGTGCGCGATTTGGAGTCGAATCTCTGGCTCAACAAGGCAACGATCAAGCTCTTTAATGAAGCATATTTTAGAAAAACCCCGGCAGGTACCACGTCGAGTTCGGTACACTACGTGCCGTTCTTTTTTCCTTTGGATGCTGTCGATAACTGGAACTATCTCTACGGGTCGCGTGGCTTTTTGCAGTATCAGATGGTGGTTCCAGAGAAGGATGCTGTTCGTGAGATTTTGGAAGTAATTTCAAACTCGGGGATGGCTAGTTTTCTCGCGGTGATAAAGGAGTTTGGGGACAGAGATCACGGCGGGTTATCGTTTCCGTCTCGAGGGACCACATTGGCGCTCGACTTCCCGAATTTTGGGACACCTTTGTTGGACATGATGGAGCGACTCGACGATATCGTCATCGCGAGCGGTGGCCGAGTTTATCTCGGAAAAGATGCTCGGCTGAGCAAAGCGAAGTTTCGGCAGATGTACCCGGAGTGGGAAAAGTGGAAAGCCGTTCGTGATGAATGGGATCCGAATTATATCTTCCAGTCCGAGTTGGGGCGTCGCCTTGGACTTGTGGGAGGTGCAAAGTGAGCGTTTTGATACTGGGTGCGACATCGCCCATCGCTCGCGCCATTGCGGGTGTTTATGCCGAGGAAGGGCACGCGGTTTATCTTGCGGCAAGAGACGTGGCGGAGGCCGAAAGGATCGCCGCAGATTTGAAGGTGAGATTTGGTGTGCGGACAGGCTTTGGGGCTTTTGACGCCACGAACCTCGACGCGCACGCCGCGCTGGTCGAGCAAGTCGAGTCCGAGCTCGGCGCCATCGAAGTTGCTCTGGTTGCCTTTGGGGACATGGGGGAACAAGAGGAGTCCGAGACAGACCCGAGCGCGGCTAGAAGGGTTATCGATATCAACTACACCGGCTCGGTGAGTGTTTCAGAGTTGGTGGCTCAAAAGATGATCGAGCGAAGCTCGGGCACGATTATCGGGCTGAGTTCCGTGGCAGGAGATCGTGGACGGCAATCAAATTATATCTACGGAAGCGCTAAGGGTGCGTTCGCCCTTTATTTGCAAGGCCTGAGAAATCGGTGCTTTAGGTCAGGTGTGCATGTCCTGACCGTCAAGCTTGGCTTTGTGGATACCCGCATGACCTACGGCATGGAAACCGCAATTCCAGTGGCTGACCCTGCTGACGCTGCACTTGCAATTAAGCGAGCGGCATCGCGTGGAGAAAACGAGATGTACTACCCGCGATTTTGGCGAGGAATCATGGGTGTGATCAAGGTGATGCCTGAAGCACTTTTCAAGCGACTCAACCTTTAGAGAATCTTCTCTTTGAGCTTGTCGAAGAAGCTCGCTTCTGTGGTCGAGATGTTTGAAATCTCGGCGTATTTTTCCAGAAGTTCGCGTTGTTTTGAGTCCAGCTTTGTGGGGATCCGAACGTCAAAGTGAACGATGAGTGCGCCCTTCGCGTTGGGCCTGTTGACGTGAGGTATGCCGTGGTTCTCTAGGACCAGAGTGTCCCCGTACTGTGTTCCCGGCTTGATGGTGATCTTCTTTGGGTCATCGAGGGTCGGGATTTCAAGTTCCGAACCAAGGGCGGCCTGCACGAATGAGATTCCAACCTTGAGGTGAATGTTGGCTCCGTCGCGCTCGAAAATCTCGCTCGGCTCAACGTGAAGGAAAACGTAGAGGTCTCCGCGTTGTCCCCCTTTGCGGCCTGCTTCTCCTTCATTTCGGATTCGAAGTCTGGTTCCGTGGTCAACCCCTGGCGGGATCTTCACGGTGACCATTTTCTTCTCTTCAGTGACTCCAGCACCGGAGCAGTCTTCACACGGATCTTTGACGACTTTGCCTTGTCCACGGCAATGCGGGCAGGTTGAAGAGAGGGTAAAGAAGCCCTGTGAGTGATGGACTTGTCCGCGTCCGCCGCACGTTGAACAAACCACGGGCTCGGTACCGGGTTTTGCCCCGGAGCCGCTGCACGTTTCACACTCAGCGTGTCTGCGAACTTCAACCTCTTTTTGTGTGCCGCGAACGGCTTCTTCAAAGGTGAGTTCGATATCGAGTCTTAGATCCGCCCCGGGCCTTGGGCCGTTGGGGTTTCGCTGACGTCCAAAACCGAAGAAGTCTCCGAAGATGTCTCCAAACTGAGAGAAGATATCATCTACGCTGCCGAAGCCAGGACCTGCTCCGCGGCCGCTTAGGCCCTCGTGACCAAACTGATCGTAGAGTTTTCTCTTTTCAGGGTTGGAGAGAACTTCATAAGCTTCGGCGGCTTCCTTGAAGCTGGCTTCTGCGACGTCATCACCCGGGTTTCTGTCCGGGTGGAACTGCATTGCCAATTCGCGGTACGCCTTCTTGATGGCGCGTTCGTCGGCGTCTCGACCCAGTCCTAGAACTTCGTAATAGTCTCTTTTACTCATAACTTCTTAGTAAACTTTGGTTTGGGCGTTGCGCCCGGATATGAACGCGGCAACTGTAGTCACGAATTCGAGTTGAGCAAGGCAAATACTAACTCTTTCTTTGAAGGTGCCTCGAAACGGCTTTCATCACCAGGGCGATGAAAGCTAGCGAAGTGGCCACAAGCGCGAGTTCGAACGGGTTTGGATAACGCGCGTATCGAGCGATGAACATGGCGGTGAGAGAAAGCAGCAACACGTTCGGTACCATGCCCAGAACGCTGCCAATGACATAGGGTTTAAAGGGGTGTGAGGCGGCGCCGGCGGCTAAACCCACAGCCGCAAATGTGGAGATAGGCAAAAAGCGTAGCGCCACAATACTAAAGACTCCTCGCCTAAAGAGTTCTTTTTGGACGTCTTTGACTTTCAAACCCCATATTCGATTGAGCACGCTTCTTCCGACTCTTTGGCCCAATCTGTAGGAAACCACCGCAGCACCTGTGGTTACAAGGAGTGCGGCAGGGATTGAGGTGATGCCGTCGAATACCAGATTGAGAAAGACCAAAACCACAAAGATGGGCGCGCCAAACGAGAGCAAGACCAGACATCCCAACGTGATAGCGACCAGCGCTTGCCAGCTCGCGAAGAACGCATCGATTTGGAGCACGTCTACAGAAGATAAATGCAAGACTTTGGCTGAAATCAGGCAGAGAGCGGTCCAGACGATGGTGGAGATTAGGCCGTTTGGTACTCGCTTCAAAAACCGTTTGCGAGCCTTTGCGCCAAGCACGACATCCGCAATCTGGGCCAAGGAGCGTGGTCTATCCGGGTCGAAAAGGATGTCGCCGTCATGGGCGAACTTTCGCCACGCAGCCTGTGGTGCATTCCCTAGCGTCACGAGTCTTCGGTCTGAGCTCTCGCCTTCGAGCATCAGAGCGTCCAAGCCTTTGGCAATTGAGTCGCGAAGAGCGTCTTGAACACGGTCAAGGGGAAGCGCTGTGTGTTCGGCAAGCAGCTCACAAAGGAGGCGACGCAGGGTCTCGTGATCTTCGGAAATAGCCGCGATATCGAGTTCAGAATCGATTCGGAACGATCGTTGAGATATATTTGCAGACCCCACGCGAATGAACGCGTCGTCCACAATCATGAATTTTGAATGCACGTAGAGGGTGACGTCATTTTCGACCGATGCCATGGGGTAGACGATACGGAGTCTTCCAGATGAATCGGCTCTTCGGAGGCGCTCAATCACCCGCCAGCGCAGCATCCCAACCGTGATTTCCTCGAGCCATCCAGCGGGTTCTCGTGGGCCAATAATCACGATCTCAGGGCCATTGGCTTCTTCAAGGCGCTTCGAGAGGGCATCCCCAATGATCGGCGAGGTTAGATATTGGTTCTCGATGAAGATATAGGACTTTGCCGCGGCGATCGTGTCGAGAAAGAGCCTCTCGATCTCCCGGATCGACGGCGTCACAGCTGGGTCTGTGCGTGCCAGAGCCAGTGTTTTTGCCCTCAAGGTGCTCTCGAAAGGTGTAGGGTAAGGCGCGACGCGCGGAGTTCGCGGTGGTCTCCTCGAAACCCTCAGCCAACGCTCACGAAAGAGTGCTCCCATCTTTCTTGCTGGCTCGCCGTCAACTCGGAGCTGGAAGTCGTGGATAGGACCATGCTCAACACCAAATGCGTCGCTACGTCTCGAGTCCACAGGGCGATGTTCCGGGGTATCCCAGCGTCCAACCGTAAGGTCGATGCCGCCGCAGTAGGCAAGTTGGTCGTCGATCACGACGAACTTCTGATGATGACAGCCCCCAAAAGGGTAGTGGTCGTCGTGTCGAAGCTTGAGTCTGCGGTGAGGAAACCACGCGGGTCTGAGCATCTTTATAGGATTGTTCGCCATCCTTTTGACCTCGCTCATATCCCAGATGAGCAAGTAGATCTGCAGGTCTCGTCGGCTTGAAAGAAGTTCTTTGAGGAGCGACTCTAGCGTCTTTGGCGATGGCGAGTCAGGCTGGAGCCACATTTGGGATTCCATTTCCCAACCGGCAATATAAATGGTCTGACGGGCATTTTTGAGTGCTTCGACGAGTTCATCGAAATAGGATTTCGAATCTCGAAAGATACTGACCTCAATATCCTCGTAGACATCAAGGCAATTGACTCCTGGTTTGAAAATGTCCACAACGCGTCTCCCTTCGCATCATGCTAACATGTAGCGATAGAAGTTTGACCCGCGAAAATGAAGTCCTAAATGGCAGAGACAAAAATCACACTTCGCCGCATCGTCGGCCTCGCACGCCCGCATTTGAAGGTCCTGATCGTGGCCACGTTTGCGCTCTTTGCGGCGAGCGGAATGGGCCTCTTATACCCTCAGGCTGCCCGCATCGGCGTAGATGACCTATTGGGTGAAGGCGCTAAGTACGACTGGACACTGGTTGGTGGCGCGCTCGTCTTCCTCTTTGTGTTTCAGGCCGTGTTTGTGAGCCTTCGTTACTATCTATTCACCTTAGTGGGTGAGCGGGTTGTAGCGGACCTAAGACAGGGTTTGTTCAGCGCAATTCTTCGCCAGGAAATCGGGTTTTTCGACGCTGAGAAGACCGGGGAGTTGACCAGCAGATTGACCAATGACACGCAGGTCTTACAAAGTGCTGTGACCACGAATCTATCGATGTCGCTGAGGTATCTCACGCAGGCGCTTGGCGGGATCATCGTGCTTTTCTTCACGTCCCTGGAACTCTCTATGGTGATGGTCGTGGCGGTTCCTGCAGTGGTGGGCTTCGCCGTGTATTACGGGCGAAAAGTCCGCGCACTCTCACGCCGCGTGCAAGACACGCTGGCGGATTCCACGGCGATAGCAGATGAATCCATTGCCGGGATTCGTACGGTGCGCAGTTTTGCTGCCGAAGCTTTTGCCCTCAGTCAGTACAAAGTCGCCGTGGAGGCATCGTTCGATGCGGCGCGCGAACGCGGCATGGTCGGTGCGATTTTTGGTGGAGCCGTCTCCCTGCTCGGCTACGGCGCGGTCGCGGTGATTCTCGGGTACGGCGGACACCTGGTGATGGAAGGACGCATGAGTGCCGGTGAGTTGACCGCATTCTTGCTCTATACCTTGATGGTCGCTTTTGCTCTGGGAGTTTTGAGCGGTCTTTGGACGGACTTCATGAAGGCTTCGGGTGCGGCGGAGCGGGTCTTCTACTTGATAGACCGCGTGCCAAAGATCGAGAGTTCAGGCACTGAAGACATCGTGATCAAAGGGAATATCAGTTTCGAAAACGTGACCTTCGCGTATCCAACTCGAACGGACGTCAATGCGCTGCAAGAGGCGAGTTTTGAGGTCAAAGAAGGGGAGAAGGTGGCGTTTGTAGGGGCTTCTGGAGCGGGTAAGTCTACGATTGCCGCACTATTGCTGAGGTTTTACGATCCCGTGGACGGGCGGATTCTCATCGACGGCGTGGATATCCGAAGCTTGCACCCTGACCGCCTTCGGGAACGGATCGGGGTGGTCTCACAGGAGCCGATTCTCTTCTCGGGGAGCGTGCGTGAAAACGTGCTTTATGCCCGTCCTGATGCGTCTGAGATCGAGGTCGAAGACGCACTACGTGCAGCCCATGCATGGGATTTCGTCAATGAGTTTCCCGAGGGTTTGGAAACCTTGATTGGCGAGCGTGGTGTGCGATTGTCTGGTGGTCAAAAACAACGCATCGCCATTGCCCGTGCGGTACTGAAGGACCCAAGTATTCTGATTTTGGATGAAGCGACGAGCGCGCTCGATGTGGAGAGTGAGTCACTCGTTCAGGTGGCTCTCGAGGAGTTGATGCGCGGTCGGACGACACTGATCATCGCGCATCGTCTCTCCACCGTGGCCGGCGCCGACAAGTTGGTAGTCTTGGAGAGGGGAAGGGTAGTGGAGACCGGTGAGCACCGAGAGTTGGTGGGTAAAGAAGGCGTTTATCATCGACTGATCGAGAAACAGCGTGAGGGTCTCCTAAGCGTCTGAAAGAACCTGAAGTTTCGCGTCTTGGATGCTTGGGATGGTTGAGATCCCCGTCTGAGTGTGAGAGTGTCGACCCTCAACCAGTTAACTACAAATGGAGAGTTCGATGCAAAGAGGCGAAGTTAGAAACCCGTTGATGGTACTTTTTCTACCGATGTTGACGTGCGGTATTTACGGGTTCATTTGGATGTATGGGGTCGTGGACGACATCAACAAGGGCCTTGGCCGCGAGGAGTACAATTTCGTAAAAGAGATTCTCCTCTCGATAGTCACCTGCGGGGCTTGGGGTATTTGGTTTAGCTGGCGACTCTGCAATTCAGTTGTGGAAATTCAAAACACCTGGGGAGTTAAGCCCCAGTTTGACGCTCCAATTCTCTTTGTGCTTTTGCTTATTGGAGTAGGACCTTTCTTTATCCAGCAAGGCTTGAACGAGGCGTGGGAAAACGGTTCACCAGGCGGAGCTGCTGGCGGTTTCTAAGATGAAGGCTACAAGCCGAAACCGAAGAGTGTTTTTTATCGCCGCCTATGTCGGGGCCCTCGTTTACACGGGGATCCTGGCATCGGGCGGCGTTTCACTTTGGAAGTGCCCAATCCGCATGGTGACTGGGTATTCATGTTTCGGCTGTGGGATGACCCGAAGTTGGACTCACGCGCTGCACGGAGATTTCGCGGCGTCGGTACACTTTCATCCGTTTGGCATCTTTATGATCTTGGCCTGCCTTGTCGCTGCGCTGGTGAGCGCTTGGGAGCTCTACAAAGGCGAAACTGGACTCTCCACGTGGTTCGAAGGCCGAATTGGTCGTTATTTCTGGCCCCTGGCCCTCTTGTGCGCAGTGGTGTTTGGGCTTGTCCGGGTCGGTCTAGAGATGGCCGGAATCTTGACACCTGTGTGAGATTGACCTAGCAAAGACCGGGATTTTACAAAGCGATCTAGGCCTTTTGCCGCCGGAGTCATCATGTTGTTTTCACAGAGAGTAGCCGTTGCGCTACTCGTTACGGGCCTGCCATTTTCTGCATTTTCTCAGGATATGCCGTGGGAGACGGGATCTACAGATGACGCGGCCGAGCCCGCAGCTACTGAACCTGTGACTGAGGGGGCAGCCCCAGCTGAGGAGGCCGAAGACGCAACCGGAGAGACAGATCAAGGGTCGGAAGTTGAGATTGCGCCGGGCGTAAGTGCCACTGCGGTGGTGCCGACTGAGGAAGAGACTGAGGACGAGGGCGACTCGCGGCTTGTCAGCGCGATGCTCAACTTAGAAGGTAGTGTCGGATTGCAAAACTTGAGCTCCGCGTGGGGTGGTGCACCACATACCTACCGAATTGCCCTCATGAGTCAGTTCTACACCGGTTCAAACACCATACGCTTCAACGACACGAACGACTTCTTCGCAGGAAACCTCCTGATCGAAGCGAGTCCTTTCAAGTATTTTTCTGCCAATTTGCGCCTGCGTTTTCAGTCGAACGTCAATAGTTTTGGACGTCCGGAAGCCATGCTTTCACAAGGGGATGCGGCACTTGGACTCAAAGGCTATTTCGACGTCGCCCCGGGATTCTACCTCGGCCTCGATTCGACCTTCTTTGTACCTACGGGCTTCGGCTCAACGGGTGTGGACTTCTCGGGTTTCGGCATTCGGCCACGATTGCTGGTTTCGATGAAGGGTTCGGAGCTTAGCGACGACCAAATGCATCTGAATGCGCACCTCAATATCGGCTACCGAATGGACGGGTCCGAAAACCTCGTGCCCGATGGCCTCACACCGACGCGAGTAGAACGATTTGCTTACCAACTCTCCGCCTATGACGCGGTGGAGATCGGAACAGGAATCGAATACGAGTTCCCATACGTCTCGCCGTTCCTTGCGTGGAGCATGGCGATTCCCGTCTCTGGCGCAGATGGTGTGTGTGACCAACCCAATCTCCCATGTGTTTCGGACCTCGGTTTTCCGGCGTTCCCGAACGTACTTTCGGTTGGTGTGAAGTCCGAGCCTATTGAGAACCTCGGTTTGCACGCTGGTGTGGACATCGGCCTGACCTCGGAGGACGCAGCGGGACTGCCTGTGACGCTTCCATGGGAGTTGGTCGTCGGGGTTCAGTGGACCATCGATCCGACACCAAAGATTGAATACGTAGAGCGAGAGTCCAAGACTCCAGAAGCCGCTCCGGTGGCATGGGTCGCAGGGTCCTTGAGGGATCAAGAGTCCGGTGAGCCGATCTCCGGCGCGATTGTGCGGTATCCTCTTGGCGGCGAGACCGCTCAAGCTACCGGTGCCGACGGAAAGTTTAGATCGTACGAGTTCATGCCTGGGTCGCGGGTGACGTTCGCCATTGAACATCCTGATTACGAGCCCATCGAGGTTGAACGAACTCTTCCAGGCGAGCCAGGTGAGCATCCGCTCGCCGTGCAAATGAAGGCGCTTCCAAAGGCCGGTACGGTTCGCGGCGATGTACGAGACGAGGCAGGTAATCCGATTGCGGGTGCAAGCGTGCGGTTTACGGGTTCCGAAGAGAAGCAGATTCCTGTGGGCGCAGCGGGAGACTATGCGCAGGAACTCAAGCCAGGGAAGTACTCCGTGGGCGTTACTGCCCCTGGGTTCCTGTCTCGTGGACGCGATATCGAGGTGGTCGGCGATAAAACGCTCGAGTTGATGTTTGTCTTGAGTCCGGCACCGAAAGAGGATTTGGTAGAATTGAGAGATGACAAGATCGAGATACGCCAGACGATTTACTTTGATAACGGTGAAGCGACGATTCAACAGCGGTCGTTCCCACTCCTGCAACAAGTGACGTCGCTTCTGGTAGAAAACCCTCAGATCAAGAAGGTACAAATCGAGGGGCACACAGATGATGTGGGGCCTGATGACTTCAATTTGGACCTTTCGAAGCGACGTGCGCAGGCCGTGCGTCAACACTTGATCGACCAGGGAATCAGCTCCGAAAGACTTACAGCCGAAGGCTATGGTGAGAATCGACCGATTCTTCCGAACACCTCGAACCGAAATAGAAGCATCAATCGACGCGTCGAGTTTAGACTCCAACAATAAAAGGGGGCCTCGGTGGCCAAGATAAAGACGATGCACGTCTGCCAGGAGTGCGGACATGAGAGTCCGCGATGGCTTGGGCGTTGTCCCTCGTGTTTGCAGTGGAACACGATGGTCGAAGAGGTTCGCGAGCCTGAGGGCCCGCCGTCTGTGGCGTCCGCCCGTTCTGGCTACGGGGCTGCGGCGGGGGGCGAGCCAATTCGCCTTGGTGACATCGAGATGCTCGCCGAGGAGCGAGTGAAGTCCGATATCGCAGAGCTCGACATGGTTCTCGGTGGAGGGTTTGTGCCGGGTGGTATCGTGATGTTGGGCGGTGATCCCGGGATTGGCAAATCCACGCTCTCACTTCAAGTGGCAGGTCATTTTGCTTCCAAGGGGCTCGAAGTTCTCTACATTTCGGGCGAAGAGAGTCTGACCCAGATTCGTCTTCGAGCGAACCGTCTGGGTGTGGATTCAAAGGCACTTTGGGTTGTGGGCGAAACGAGTGTAGAGCGAGTCGAGAAGTTGCTTTCCGAGAAGCGGCCAGCGCTTGCCGTGATCGACTCTATTCAGACCTTGCAAAGTGAGTCGCTAACCTCGGCGCCTGGCTCCGTTGCTCAACTCCGAGAGGTGACAAGTCGACTCACTCAGATTGGAAAAGGTTTTTCCATTCCAATCGTGTTGGTGGGCCATGTGACCAAGGAAGGCGCAATCGCCGGGCCGAAAGTTCTTGAGCATATGGTGGACACGGTCCTCTATTTCGAGTCTCAGAATGCCGGTGCGTTTCGATTACTTCGCGCCGTGAAGAACCGGTTTGGGTCCACCAACGAAGTGGGTATTTTTGAGATGCGCGGAGACGGCCTACATGAAGTTGGAAACCCATCTGCGGCGTTCTTGGAGGGCAGGCCTACCGACGCTCCCGGAAGCGTCGTGGTGCCCATTCTGGAGGGCACTCGACCGTTGATGGTGGAGGTGCAGGCGCTCGTGTCACCCACAAACTACGGGCCCCCTCGGGTCACTGCAGTGGGTGTAGATACCAATCGCGTGATCTTGCTCCTGAACATTCTTGAGAAAAGGACGGGCGCTAAGGTTGCGGGAATGGACGTCTTCATCAATGTCGCCGGTGGTTTGAAGCTCATGGAGCCTGCCGCTGACTTAGCGATTGCGATGGCAATTCTCTCGTCATTCTACGAGCGAGCGGTTCCGTCCGACCTGGCGATTTTTGGAGAGTTGGGACTGACAGGCGAGGTGCGAGCGGTGGCTCAAGCGGCTCGGCGTGTGGCCGAGACGAGAAAGCTCGGGTTTAAACGCGTTCTCGGTCCGAAAGCCAATATCCAGGAGGTGAAGGATGAGCTCAAGGAATCGGCGCTTCTCGGCGCGCAGCATGTAGCCGAGGCAAGGCGTCTGCTCTTCGGCGACCGCTGAGTTATCTCTTACGAGGTGCGTGTCCGCC
The DNA here is from genome assembly GCF_007993755.1 of Microvenator marinus. Taxonomy (GTDB): domain Bacteria; phylum Myxococcota_A; class Bradymonadia; order Bradymonadales; family Bradymonadaceae; genus Allomicrovenator; species Allomicrovenator marinus. The sequence continues at coordinate 1,147,907 of NZ_CP042467.1, read as the reverse complement.
AATCTTTCCAAAACACGACGCAAGCCAGAGCATAAGAAGCCCCACCGACAAAGTGTACCACGTGATGCTGTAGCCAAGATGCTTCTCAGACGTCATGTAAGGCTGTGTAATGTGTTCTAGAGATGCGACTAGGTCAGCGTCAACGTTCTTATCCAAAACGAGCAGAGCAGGCCTCTGAGGGCGTTCAAACGGGAGTCTTTCATAAACCGCATCCAAATCCAGTGTGTTCCAGCCCTGAAGTGTATCCTTATCGAGTTCTTTGACCGCGTCGCGCGTGTCTGCGTCGGCGATTACCCTGTCGAGCGCGTAGACTAGTCCCTCCACGCTATCGGCCTCTTTGAGGTCAAGGTTCTCTGGCTTTTGCTCGATGGGACTCCAGCCGCGCTGGACCAGAATTGCTCCGTCATCAAAGACCATCGGGGAGGCTACCCAGTAGCCTGACTTTCCGTCGATCATCCGGAACTTGAAGAAAACCGAGTACTCTGTGAGGAGCTTTCCCTTGGCGTGTACTTTGCGGTAGTCGAGGTCTTTGATCTCCTTGAGAGAGGAGACTTCAATGGGCGCCGAAACCATGTTCTGGTCGCGCCGTTCTTCGATGTCGAGCTTCCATGAGTAACGTTGGGCTTGCCAGGTGCCGAGCGCGATTAGAAGCCCGAAACCCACCAGCGTGGCAAGGGTAGGGACGAGTTTAGGCTTGAACTTTGGCATGGTCTCACCAGCCGTAGAATCGCGACACCGCTGTAACAACCATCATGAGGATGATGAGGCTTAAGACGATAAGCCCGAAGCGTTTGGTACGCTTTTGAGTCTCCTCATCCGTTGTCCAAGGCTTCTCGCTCATCGGCTCGCTCTCTCTTGAGCATCACGTTCGAAGGAGTTCTCCATGTTGAAGAACGTGTAGGCGATCGTAATGTCCTTGATGTCTTCAGGAAGGTCACTCTCAAACCAAAAGACCAGAGGAAGGTCCATTGTTTCGCCTGGCGCGAGTTCCTGCTCCCTGAAGCAAAAGCACTCAACCTTCTTGAAGTAGGCTCCTGCCTGAGGTGGATTGATATCGTAGACTGCCTTGCCTGTGACCCGACGATCGCTCGTGTTTGTCACTTGGAAAGAAGCATTGGTCTTTGCTCCTGGATTTACAGTGGCAAACTCCTGCCCGTGCTTAAATCGCCAGGGCAGTTGTCGCTCTACATTCGTGGTGAAACGAATTCTGACTTGTCTGGACTCATCGACTGGCGCTGTTGGTTCATACGATTGCGTCACGCCGTTGAAGTAGGAGGAGCCACCGGGATCGAATTGTTTGCAGACGATTCGGTAGAGTGGGATAGATGCGAAAGCGAATATGAAAGAGCCAACGATGATTCCGACGAACCATTTGCTGTTCTTTTGGTTCACGCTGCCAAACTGCTCAACCGTGAGTTTCTCTTCGCTCATAATTAGTATCCACGCTCGGAATCGGTGATTTCAAGGCCAGGAATTGCTGCAGCAGAGTCATCGTTGTGAATACGCTGCAACTCCTCTTGTGTTTGTCTCATTCGGATTCTGTCGGCTTCATGGGCAATACTGGTGAGCTCGTTTCGCTGTGTGAAATGCAACTCGACCAATGAATCGGCTGACATGGCACCAAAGAGTAGACCTAGATAGAGAATTGAGAATGCGAACGTTTTCTTTGCATACGGCTCGGCCGGGTCGGTATCAAATGCTGTACGAACACAGAAGTAGGTGAACGCAATGCCCAGGAAGACTGCGGCCACAAAATAAACCAAACCCATAACGCCGGTGACGGTAAGCAGAGTGGTCGCCCCCAAAAGGAGCATCATGTAAACCATCATCTGAAACTTAGTGGTTTCTTTGCCGCGGACGACTGGCATCATAGGCACATTGGCCTTGCCGTATTCAACGTCCTTGTAGAGCGCCAATGCCCAGAAGTGGGGCGGGGTCCAAAGAAATATGATGGCGAATATCAACCATGCTGTCAGCGAAAGCTCCCCAGCTACTGCCGCCCAACCGATCAGCGGAGGGAAGGCTCCGGCAGCTCCGCCGATCACGATATTCTGTGGGGTCCGACGCTTAAGCCACATCGTGTAAATGACCACATAAAAAGCGTGTCCCGCGATGCCCATGAGCGCCGCGAGTGGATTGGCGAAGTAGGTGAGGATCAAAACACCGAGGAAACCAATAACACCACTGAAGATAAGGGCGTTTCGTGGAGAGATATCGCCGCGCACAATGGGCCGATGCGCGGTCCGGCTCATGATGATGTCGATATCTTGGTCCCAGACCATATTGATGGTGTTAGCGGAGCCGCACACCATTGCGGTCCCGATGAGAGTCCAAAACATCAATTCGAGTGGGGGTACGCCTTTCTCCGCCACAAGCATGGTGCAAATGGTCGTTAAGACCAAAAGCCGAATAATACCGGGCTTTGTGAGCTCGTTGTAGGCCCGAATCGTGCTCAGAAGAGAGGGGCGAGTTGTGGATTCTACAATGGCACTCATAGTCAGTTCGCGGGTTCGGGCCGCGGAGAAAACACCGCAGCAACGACAAACATTTCCAAAAAAGAAAACGCGGCAACCTTGATTGCCGCGCACCTTCTAATGAACTCCACCGGTGGTGTCAAAGGATTCCGGTACTCACTTAGTACGGAAAAAGACCCACGGTTAGGAAGATGGAGAATATAAAGGGAGCCGAGGCAATTGCAATCATTGCCGGTTTGTCGCCAATGAGGTGCATGTAGTAACCGGCCACCAAAAGTGTCTTCGCCAGAGCGAGAACGATCAGCGAAATGATGACGAAAGTTCTTGGAAACTGTTCGATGCCGAAAAGCGGAATCAATGACGGTTCCGGGATATACACTTCGACGATGGTCAAGAAAAGCAATACTGCCCAGATGACCATATATTGGACGTGAAATACCCCGTACCACTTGGCTTCTTTGTGTGCCATGTCAGGTCCTGTCAGATAAGGTAAACGAAGGTGAAAACGAGGATCCAGATAAGGTCCACGAAGTGCCAATACAACCCGGCGATCTCAACGAAATCTCCGTGATTTGCGGTAATCTTTCCGCGCGACATCCCAAGGTAGAGAATGATGTTGTACATCACACCCACCGACACGTGGCCGCCGTGGAACCCGGTGAGAGAAAAGAAGGTTGCAGCAAAGTTCAGGTTGTAGTCCACCGAATGATTGGGATCGAAGATATACGGCCAAACATCGAGGATAAGGTGGGTCCACTCAAAGCCCTGGATTCCAAGGAAGAAGAGGCCACCGACAATGGTCGCCAACATCCATTTTTGAGCCCGCTCCATATTGCCGCGCATCACTTCAGCAAGCGCGTGCACCATGGTCACAGAACTACAAACTAGCACGAAGGTGTTGAATGCAGTGAGCTGGATACCCACGGTGCCAAATGTCTCGTAAGGATTCGGCCAGGCCGTTCCTTCGATCAAGGGCTCCTTCCATCTCAGGCGCGCATACCCTGCCAGGAAACCGGCGAAGGTCATGGCGTCCATGACGAGGAAGGTCCACATTCCGACCTTCCCATTTGATACGCCGAGAGACTCTTCGCCCGGCCCGATTGCTACATTACCCATGAGAGATTCCTAGTACTTTTAATGCCCAATTAATCTATTCATTCTGCCGCAGCAAGGTCATGACCGTGGTCGTGTCCATGGCTTCTGTCAATCGGCGTCCACACTGGGGGATGATGGAACTGATGGTGATCTGGAGGTGACGCAATCGTCCACTCGAGAGTTTGTGCATCTTCCCAAGGATTTGGTCCAGCCACAGCGCCCTTCTTCAGGCTGTAAAAGAGATTGAAGAAGAAGACGAACTGGAATGCGAAGAGCGCGAATGAGCCGACAGACGAAACCAAGTTGAGGTCTGCGAAAATCGGATCATAGTCGGCGTAACGTCGCGGCATACCTTTGACGCCCAAGTAGTGCTGCACGAAGAACGTCACGTTGATGAAGATGGACGTTCCCCAGAAGTGGATATGACCTAGCTTCTCGTTGAGCATGCGTCCGGTCATCTTTGGATACCAGAAATAGAATCCAGCAAAGATGGTCATCACAGAACCGGCCACCAAAACGTAGTGGATGTGTGCCACCACGTAGTAGGTGTCGTGGAGTTGGATATCGACCGGCACAGCAGCCAACACCACACCCGAGAGACCGCCGATGGTGAACATCGCGATGAATCCGAGCGAAAACATCATCGATGTCGAAAACTTTAGACTTCCACCCCATATGGTGCCGATCCAAGAGAAGATCTTAATACCGGTCGGAACCGCAATGAGCATGGTCAGGAACATGAAGACCATCCGAACCGTAAGCCCGATACCACTGGTGAACATGTGGTGAGCCCACACCAAGAATCCAAGGAACGCGATGGCGATCATGGACCAAACCATGACTGCATAACCAAAGATTGGTTTGCGTGAGAACGTAGGGATGATTTCGGAAACCATTCCGAACCCTGGCAGGATCATGATGTACACCGCCGGGTGCGAATAGAACCAGAAGAGGTGTTGGTAGAGGATGGGGTCACCACCGCCCTCAGGTGCGAAGAAATAGAACGTGTTCGGGAAGAGTCGCTCGAGGTTAAGCATCAAGAGCGCGCTTGTCAGAACAGGGGTCGACGCGAGGACAAGGAAGCTCATCACGATTACGGACCATGTGAAGAGCGGGAGTTGGAAGAGGGTCATGCCTTTGCAACGCATGTTGAAAGCTGTTGAAAGGAAGTTCACAGCTCCCATCGTTGAGCTCGTACCCACGATGACCAAACCGAGAAGCCAAAGGTCTGCGCCGATCTGAGGTGAGTACACCGAGTTCGAAAGTGGAGGATATCCGGTCCAACCGAACTGTGGGGCTGAATCAATGAGATACCCTGAGAATGCGATGATTGCAGCCGGTGGCAGCAACCAGAACGCAGCCAAGTTGAGCTTTGGAAACGCCATGTCTGGAGCGCCTACCTGAATAGGCAGGATGAAGTTCGCAAACCCGGCGTACATCGGAATGATGAAAAAGAAAATCATCGCCGACGCGTGCATTCCCGGCAGGGTCAGGTAGAAATCATCACTCATAAGGTTGAGGCCTGGCGCCGCAAGTTCGGCGCGGATCATCAATGAGAGAATCGTACCCAAGACACCGCTTAGTGCCGCGAATGTGATGTACATGATGCCGATGCGCTTTGCGTCGGTCGACCCAAACCACTGCATCAAGTTTACGAGTTTGGATTTTCTTGCGGCCTCGTTCAAAGGTGCAAGGAACCCAAGGTCAAATTCTTCTTTAGTATGGCTAGCCATATCGTTCCTCATATCGGCAGCCGGAGCTGCACAAGGTCTCTTATTTCTGTACTTCGTTTCTTAGGCGCTGGATTTCATCCGGCAGGACGACACCGCCTTCATTGCCCCATGACTTACGCATGTAGGTGATCAGGGCCGAAAGCTGTCGGTCTGTCATGGATCGTCCCATCGGAGACTTCACTCCAGGCCATTGTTCTTTGTCCTGGCCGTTGACCAATGAAGCAACGGTTCCTTTGACATCGCTGAGCACGGTCGTGTTGCCCGCGAGACTTGGAACTCCGTTCATTGCCTTGCCATCCGCTCCGTGGCAGGACGCGCAAGCTGCGTAGAGGTTCTCGCCTTCAGCCAGAAGCTCGGACTCAGGAATTGGCTCTGCGCCGCCGGCAGGGAAGGGTGGAAGCCCAAGAGAAGCACGGACACGCGCTACGTCTTCCGCGCTGACCTCGGTGCCCTTATTTCCCCACGAAATACGCTCGTGATTCACGACGGCCGCAATCTCCACATCGTTCATGGTGTCGTGCCATGGCTGCATCACACTGTTGTACACTACGCCGTTGACTTCGGTTGGCCCTTGAAGTGTCGATGCTTCGCTACCCTTGAGAACAACCTCAATGTGAGCATCCTTCATCGTGTCGTCATTGGTCCACGGAACGTTGACGAGAGGAGGGAAGCTACCGGGAACGCCTGCGCCGTCGGCACCGTGACATGAAGCACATTTTTGCTGATAAATTGCACCACCGTCAGCCTCAGTAGAGCCTGTTTGTTGGTCCTTGACCCATTGGTCGAAGCTTGTCTGAGTCATCGCCACGGTTCTGAAGTACATGTTGTAGTGGCCCTTTCCGCAAATCTCAGTACACATCCCGCGGTATTCCACAGCATCGTACTTCGCATAGGGAGACACATCCTCAACCGTGCGGCTCGCCGCAAGATAGGTGACTCGATCCTCAAGGCCGGTCACATCGCGGTCTGGTCTTGGGTTGAAGAACGAAACGATGTCGGGACGAGTGGTGACTTTACGCTCTTTCTCAACACGACTCGCGCGCTCACCCTCGGCGAGCACCTGGTTCACGGGGCCATCCGCGTTGAACCACCAGAGATTGAAACGTCCTGGCACCGCGTCCATCTTCACACCGAGTTCGGGGATGAAGATTGAGTGAATCACGTCGCGCGAGGTGATCTCGAGCTTGACGTTTGTGTGGGCGGGGACCACAAGGTCATCGGTGAGCATGCCATTGTAGTCGGGGTACCTGAACTGCCAGCCCCATTGGTACGCAATGGCTTCCACCGTGATCCCGATATTCTCGGGTTCAGGTATGACCTCCACCTCAGTCATCACGTTGATGGTGATGACGCCGATATAAACCTGAACTACAGCAGCAGCCAGTGTCCAGCCGATCTCCAACTTGAGATTACCGTGTGTTTGCACGGGGCGTTCGTCTGCACTCTTTCGGCGAAACTTGATGATCGCGACGAGGAGCAAGCCCTCGACGAGCAGAAGGATCGCAAGGCAGATCTTGGCCAGAATATTGTAGAGTTCGGTGACCGAACGCCCACCTGGGGCATAGTTCGAAATAAACTCACCCGAACCCGGGACCGCGAATGCCAGTGTTGGTACCGCCAACACCAGGAAAACGGCGACAAGGAGAATCGCTCTCCGTTCAATCTTATATGATGTCATAACGCCCATTTACCTTGACCGAAACTGCCTACCAAATGCTGCGAGGCCTGTGTCGATCAGCTCCTGTTTTACCTATGTTCACTCGCCAATGCGATACTACTCAACACTCTCGGTTGCCGGTGCTTGTGCAGCCGGCTCTTCTACCGCGTCGACTTGAGGCGGCGCAGGCTCGTTCACCCGAACGGTGCCTTCACCCTCAAAACGCGCGACATATGCCTGAACATTTCGCCAATCTTCAACCGTCAAATGTGAAGCGGCCGACATGTCAGGAAGGGTGGCGTGCACGCCTCCAATCGACCGCTGAGCAAACGACGCTGTATCTCCACCGGCCATCGCAGGAACGAGCCTGTTGACCTGGAGGTAGAGATAAGGAGGAAACGCTCCGTAAGGTCCGTTTGCAGACCCAACGCCGCCAGCTCCGTGGCAGGAGGCGCAAGATGCATTGTAGACGGCTTCGCCCTTTGCGGCGTCCGCACCCGCATGCAAGAGCACGTCACCGTACTTGGCGAACTCCCTTGCTCTCGAGGTCGGATAATCCTTGATGAGGGCGTTAATCGCGACTTCGAGCGGGATGGCGGGGGGCTTCGGTGGCGTGCTTAGCGCACGACAAACGTCAACCACCTCGTCCTCCGTTGACTCTTGTAGCTGGTTTTCAGGAACCCACTGACGGATATAGTGTGTCAGCGCCCAACGATCGTCTTCGCTCAAAGAAGCGTAAGATGCCATCGATGTACCAGCAATACCTACGCTGAGTACGTTAAACACCCCGAGTGGACTCGTTCCGACCGTCCACTTTTCGTCAACAGAGTGGAAGTTTCTTGGCTTGGGGTTCAACGCCGCCGCAGCAGCACCGTCGCCTTTTCCTTCCGCGCCGTGACATGATGAGCACTGGGCTGCGTAGAGTTCTTTGCCTTTAGCAAGCTGCTCATCGCCTTTAGGGGCGACGCGGTCAGCAATACCGGCCTTGACGCTCTCAAAACACACGCCATTCTCAGCCTCAAACTCTGCGCGCTCCCGTAGTGCCGCAGAGTCAGGTGCTCCGTTTCCACCGAGCGTTCGCACATAGTGCGCTACTGCCCAGCGGTCTTGGAAGGGAACGTGGTTAAAGACGGCCGGGTGTTTGGCACTGATCGTCTCTTGTCCCTCCACTGGTGGTGTTTGCATGTCACCGACCGAAATCGCGTTGTAAATCGCAATTGGACCGTGGCCATACTTGAACTGACCAGTAAAAGCTTGGGCGGGAGGGTCAAAGTTCTGCGCGAGCGGCGCACCACCTTTGCCATCTTCGCCGTGGCAAGAAACGCACTGTTCTGCATAAACCTTTTGCCCGCGCTCAAGAGTCGCATTGGTCGGTGAAAGCATTTCATCGAGCTTTCTCAAACCGATGCCTTGTGCTGCCACGTCCAGTGCTGGGAAGAGAGCAATGGCGCCCCCGGCGAGGACAGCGCCTTGAATGGCGCGTTTTACATATGAGTACTTCATGGGCACCCTCAGGAAATCACGATATTTTCGGGACGCGGAGGCCGCACCCCATGATGATGATGTTCGATCGACTCAGCGAGGAACGGATCTTTTGTCGGTACGAGGTTGGCTTTGGCGAGCTGGGTCGCAACTACAAATCCAAAGACACCCATAAAGCCCATCGTTGTGAGGAGCTCGAAGATTGGCATCGACGGCGCTGCCGCGAGTGCACCTTTTTCATGGGGGGTTGGGGCTACAATCCACCACACTTCGACCAACTGCATAATGACAAGTCCGACCGCTGTGTATCGAAGGATATTGTACTTGTTCTTCTTGTGCTCCTGAGGGAGCAAGATGAAGAAGGGTACGAGGAACTTCAGTACTGGAATGCTCCAGGTGATGACTTCCCATCCCGTGGTGACATCTGGTGGGGTTCCACGGGTGACGTAGAACATCGCTTCCTCAGGGATGTTCGCGTACCAAATCAAGAGGAATTGGCTAAACGCGATGTACATGTAGAAGACGGTGAACGCGAACATGAACTGGCCCAGATCGTGGACCTGCTTAGTGCTCACAAAGTCGCCAAAGTAGTCGCGATCCATCAACCAGAGCATGATCAAGATGGTCAAAGCGAGTCCGCTCTGGAACATGCCAGCGAACATATAGACCGACCACATGGTGCTGAACCAGTGGGGCTCAAGTGACATCAGGCAGTACCAGCTGAGAATCGCGAAACCAATTACGTACACGATAAGGAAGACCGCGCTGATGGTCTTTTGCTTCGGGTAGATTGATGGGTCTGATGATGAGTCCATCTTCAATGAGAGACTACGGATCTTAAAGATAAGGGCCGACATGGCCGCCAAAGAGATGATGCATGCCGCCGAAAAAACGGTGCTATCCAAGACGGCAGCCTTCTTTTGGAGGATCGAATCGGCTTGCACGTAAGCTGGGTCCCACCAGTGGTAGAGTTTTTCACCACCGAAGATCAACCCGATGAAAAGGACCGCAGCCACTGGAACATATTGTGCCATGGCTTCGCCGATCCTTCGGACGGACACACTCCAGCCCGCGATTGCCAGGTACTGGGTGGCGTTGAGGAACGCACCGGCAAGGCCGAGGCTCAGCGTGAACCAAAAGCCGATGAGGTAGCCGTTCCACGCCGCGTAGTAATCAACAAAGAGTCCTACGCCGAAACCAGCAAACCCCAGAACAGCCATCGCAAGACAAGCCGTGCGAAACTTGGCAGGAACTTCAAAGGCCTTGGGGGCTCTTACTTCGTGTTCGTGATGTGCCATAAGTACAAACTCATTAAATCAAGGGTGCGTTCACCCGGTGCGTACAAGTTGGTGTGGGCCAGGCCCGCTACTCATTCCGTAAGGTTTTCCAGATCCGTTGGTTCTGGGTACTGAGCGCGTTGTAACGCCCTTACATAATTAACAACGGCCCACCTTTCTTCCGGCTTAAGCTGACTTTTATAAGAACCCATGGTTCCCTGGCCGTGCGAAATGACGTGATAGATTTGTCCATCCGTCCAATCGCGGGCACGCGCTGACGTAAGGTCGGGTGGTTGTGGGTACTTGGGTACGATGTAACCCATGCCTCTTCCGTCGTCGCCGTGACAAACGATGCACGTTGTTTCGTACATAAGCTTGCCGTATCGCATCGACTGATCGTTGATGGGCACAGGGTTTTTGAGGACCGCCGAATTCGCTGCCTGGTCTGCAGGAATTGGGTTTGGCCTGAAGCCTACTGGTACCGTGCCGGGGGGAAGGTAGCGCATGCCCTCGGGTCCCTGGTCCTTGATTGCAGGAGACGTATGCATCTCTTGGAGTGGGTTGAGCTCGCCCCAAGGCTGCTTGCCCGCAGGAATTCCGAACTCGGGCCACCAATCCAAACATCCGCTTGCGCCGAGGCTCAGGCCCAAGAGGGCACCGGTTGTAATGAACTTTTTAAGATTCTTCATTTCAGTTACCTGCCTTCCTCACGGTCCGAACCTCAGACGGATTCAGGTCGAGCATGAACTTTTTGACTTCTTCGGCTTCAAAGGCTGGGTCTTCGGCAGAAATCCAAAGCACAAACCTATCGTTCGAGATACCTGGGTCGATGATGTGATTGCGTCGGAAACATCCGGCTGCGATCAGCATGACGATTCCTGTTGTAACACCCGCAAAAAGCACGGTGAGCTCGAACATGATCGGTACGAAAGACGGCCAGGCGATGAATGGCTTTCCGCCATAGACCATCGGCCAATCGAATCCCATGATTCCAAACTGTAGCCCTGCAGCGGCCATCGTACCCGTGAGGCCAGCCGTAAAGGTGACCCAAGGAATCCAAGACCGCTTCAAGCCCATGGCTTGGTCCATCCCGTGAATAGGGAAGGGGGAGTAAGCATCCCAGCGCTCGAACTTCTTGTCTCGTGCCTCTTCGGCTGCATAAAGCAGGTGATGAGGGTGGTCAAAGAAAGCTGCCATGCCCATGACATCGCCTTCATCAGCCGCAGCTTCGTCAGCAGCAGCCACTGGAGGTTCGACTTCAGCAGCAGGCTCTTCTTCAGCAGCAGGCTCCTCAGCAGCTTCATCCGAAGGCTCGTCGGCGTCAGCAGGAGTTTCCTCCTCTGCGACTTCTGCTTGCGATTCTTCGCCAGCTTCCTCCGATGTTGCTTCCTCAGTGGAAGCAGCTTCGGACTCTTCTGAGACTTCTTCAGCTGTTTCAGCTGTCTGCTCTTTTTCTTCTTGGTCTTTGATGTCTTCGCTCATCATTGACCTCCCTTTTGTTGCGCGAATCGCGACGCTTTATCTGGGTCCATCACAGCTTTGACCTCGAACATACAGATCGTAGGTAGAATGCGGCAGAAAAGTAGGAACATGGTCATGAACCATCCAAAGGAACCGATAGTTAGTGCCCAGTCCATGACCTTGAAGCCGTAGCCTCCCCAAGAGCTTGGCAAGAAGTCACGCTGCAAGGAGATGACGACGATCACGTAGCGCTCAAACCACATACCGATGTTGATGAATATGGTGAGCACAAAGAGGACCGCGATATTCCTGCGTATAGACTTGAACCACAGAAGTTGGGGAACCAACATGTTGCACGTGTAGAGAATCCATCCCGACCAGCCATACGGTCCAAACATACGGTTGGCGAAGTGGAATCGCTCACCTTCGACGCCCGAGTAATAGGCGATCACGAACTCGATGACGTAGGCCGAGCCAACAACCATGGAGGTCGTGAGCATGACCTTGGCCATGGCTTCGAGGTGGTTGACCGTGATGTAATTTTCGAGATTGAAGACCTTACGCATGATGATGAGCAAGGTGGCCACCATGGCGAATCCCGAGAAGATAGCGCCGCCCACGAAGTAAGGTGGGAAGATGGTGGTGTGCCAGCCTGGAATCACCGAGGTTGCGAAGTCGAACGAAACGATGGTGTGAACCGAAAGCACGAGTGGTGTCGCGAGTCCGGCGAGCATGAGGTACGCCGACTCATAATGGCGCCAAGAGCGGTTTCCGCCGGTCCAACCGAGCGCGAGAATTCCGTAGATCTTCTTGCGGATCGGGTGTTTCGCGCGGTCACGTAGGGTCGCGAGGTCCGGCACGAGTCCGATGTACCAGAACACAGCCGAAATGGTGCCGTAGGTCGAAACCGCAAACACGTCCCAGAGGAGGGGCGAGTTGAAGTTAACCCAGAGCGGACCACGGCCGTTTGGCAACGGAAGCAGCCAGTAGGCAGCGAGCCATGGGCGACCCGTGTGCATCAACGGGAAGACCAAAGCAGTCAAAACCGCGAAGATGGTCATCGCCTCTGCCGAACGGTTAATCGCCGTTCTCCAGTTCTGTCGGAAGAGGAAAAGGATGGCCGAAATCAGAGTTCCGGCGTGACCAATACCAATCCAAAAAACGAAGTTGATGATGAACACACCCCAGCCGACGGGGTGGGAGATACCGGTGGTACCGATACCAGTTCCAATCGCCACACCGAGTGAGCCGACGAATAGTGCGGCGAAGAGCGCGGAGATGCCAAAGGCACCCCACCAAAGCTTGGTCGGGAAGGTTTCGGTATGCTTCGAAACATCTTCACTCACATCCGCATAGGACTTATTGCCGGTGACCAGGGGTTCGCGAATTGCTTGCGTACCCCCGAGAGGACCAGCGTCCTTCTCGATGTGTGGGAGCCCTTGGAGCTCTCCATCTGGAATTGCAGAAATACTCATTGTCGCGTCCAGTGTCGGTTAAACTCAGTGTGTTTCTTTTTGGTCAGCGGCTCCGTGGTCTGCTTCATGCGCAGGCTTCGGGGCATTCCAAACATTAGTCAAATAAGCCACAGACGAGCGAACTCCGACTTCATCAAGTGGCGTAATCTTACGTTCTACAGCGTGCAGTTTTGCCACTGCGCTGGTTTCGTCCATGAGGTTACCAAAGACGATAGCGTCGGCCGGGCATGCCTGTTGGCAAGCTGTGACCACGTCGCCATCGCGGAACTTGGTGCGTCCCTCTTGACGAAGCGTCCAATTAGCGCGGCGGATACGGTGTACACAGAAGGTACACTTTTCCATGATACCTCGCTCGCGGACGGTCACCTCTGGGTTCATCGCCATCGGCAGCGGCTCCTCGATATTGAGGCGCTTGTGCTCTCCGAGCTCTGGGTAGAGTCGAGCGAACACAGTGTCGCTTCGGTCCACGGCGTAGTTGAACCAGTTATAGCGTCGAACTTTGAATGGGCAGTTATTGGAGCAATAACGGGTACCCACACAACGGTTGTAGATCATCTGGTTGAGGCCGTCCTCGCTGTGCATGGTGGCAGCCACCGGACACACATTCTCGCAAGGGGCATTTTCACAGTGCTGACACATCATCGGTTGGAAGAGCACGCGTGGCTCATCCATGTATTCAGCAAGTGCGACAAGAGGCTCAGGGTGCAGCATTGGGTCGCCAGAGTCGCTGTACTGCTGGTGTGCAAGGGCAGCGAAGTTGACTGGGTTAGACTGCTTGTGAGCGGCCTCGTGCGGCATCTCGTAGTAGCGGTCGATGCGCATCCAGTGCATTTCTCGGCCTTCGAGAATACCGGTACGTCCGACTACTGGGATGTTGTTCTCTTCCTGGCATGCTGTGACGCAAGCTGAACATCCAGTGCACTTCGAAAGGTCGATTGCCATGCCCCATTTGACTTCGTACTTGTGGCGATCCCACATGTCATTGAGGTCTGGGTGCTTGTGTACGCCTGCCGACTTGTCTTCCTTGTATTCTTCAAGGGTTGTCGACGCGAAGTAGTTGCGGCGGTGCAGGTCGATAACGCCTGCTCCTTTGATCACCGAGAGTTTCTCGGTGCGCTTGCTGTCTTTTACTTCGAGTTTCAGGCCGGCCAAAATATGCCGTCCTTCCGACTCATGCCCAAAGAGGAAGCCGTTCTCGCCGACTTCATTTCCGACCACACCGGCTGCCGTTCGGCCGTATCCGAGTGGAATGCCGATGACGTCGTCGTGCATGCCTGGTTGCATGATGACTTGGAATTCGCGAACCACGTTCTCTAGCGCAATGCTGAGTACTTGTCCGGACTTGAGTTTTGCTGCCTTGAATGTGGCAGGGGACACCATGGCGTAAGAGCCCCAGACGTGCTTAGTAACGACTTCAGGAGTTTCTTGCAGGTGGCCGTTGTTTGCGTGCTCACCGTCGAACATTGTGGGTGTTGCGACGAGTTGAATCTCTTTCTTGCTGAGATCCCCAGGCTCGTTGGTTGTCGCTTCGGGCAATGCCGTTGGGAGTAACGCCAGTGCTTTGTTCGCCTCAAAATTAGGTTGGCGACGTGCCTGTACCTCGAGTTCAAACACGCCTTTTTGCAAGGTCTCCATCCAGAATTGGTCGAATGAAGCCATAGAGCGAGCACGCGGGAAAAGCGTGGTCTCCCAATGTTGGCGGATGAATCGGTACCATGGGCCTGGGTCAGTTGGGACGCCAGGTGCACGTGTTCCAGCAGGCGCTTGGGGCTCCGCGAGGTAGACGTCGAATACACCGGGTAGGGCGCTTCCGAACCACACCATCAAGCTATGCTCGAAACCTCGTGTGTCGTGCAATGGCAGGATGACTGGCTGCTGGATGGCAAAGACATTTCCAACCGGATTCGAGTCGCCCCATTGCTCGAGCTGGTGTCCAGCAGGAGCAAGATAAGATGCGAATAGGCTTGTCTCATCAACACGATCCGTGGTGCTGATGACAAGCTTGACCTTCTTCAGCGCATCCTCAAAACCCAGGGAGCGCGGAGCCGAGTAGATTGGGTTGGCTCTGTCGATGATAAGCACATCGATCTTGCCCGCATTGATATCGGCGATGAGGGTCTTGAGGTCTTGGAGTGTGCCGCTCTGTTGATTCGACACGTTGACGTGGTCGACCGTGTTGCCGACGTTTCCGAGCGCCGCGTTAAGCGCGTTCACGGCGACTTCAAGAGAGACACCTTGAGCCGTCGCGCTTGCGGTTCCACCGGCTACGATAAGGCTTTTTCCTGCGTTGTCGGCGAGTTCTTGCCCGACCCGCGTGAGTGCATCCGCATCGATACCGAGCTTGGAGGCAACTTCAGCAGGGGAGAACGCCTGAACAGCTGCAGCGATCGGCGAGTTTGAAAGGGCTCCGGTCTTTCGTGTGACGAGAACCGTGTGCAAGAGCGCCATTGCGATATGGACAAGGTCTCCCGGACGTACGCGGAATCTCTCGTCAGCGTTCATACCCGTGAGTGTCATGGCGCCTTCAAAGGCCACCATCTTGTTCATGTTGCCGTCTGGGTTGCGTCGGCTTGAGAACTGCTTGGTGAAGAGCACCGGCGAGAGCCACGAGCCGAGGAAGTCACTTCCAAGCGACACCACGTAATCCGCCTTCGAAAAGTCGTAAGATGGGATGTGGGCATCTGAATAGGTGGCTTGATTCGCAGCGCGCAGAGCCTCCGAATTGATCGCGTCATACTGGTAGTGCTTAAGGCCTGGCAGCCCCTTTTGGATAGCGGCCAGAAGAGCCTTGCGTGCACTTCCATGGAAGTTTTGCGTGAGGATACCGATGCCACCGCCACTGGTTGCTTTTTCCACGGCCGAGATGACAGTACGGTCAACTTCCTCCCATTTGACCGGCGTGTGTCCGCCACCTTGAGCTACCTTGAGAGGAGACTTGGCGCGGTCCGGATCGTAGAGATTCATGTACGAGGCGAGTCCGCGAGAGCAGAGGGCGCCTTGGCTAAGTGGGTGGTGCGGGTTGCCATCGAGCTTGATCGGTCGACCGCCCCGGCTAGTCACGAGTGCGCCGCAGCCTGCATTACAGCCTGAGCAAACCGTCGTGTAGTAATTGGGTGTCCCGATGCGTACTTCTTCTGGCCGGTCAACGTAGGGAACGATGTATTCAACGTCGTTGCGCATCGCGTTACAGCCGGTGCCAGTCATGGCAGCCGTAGCTGCAGCGACGCCGCCAATCCGCATAAATTCGCGTCGGGAGACGTTCATCGGCTCAGAGCCATCGCCAAAGCTGATGGTCACGTCGCCAGCGACGTTTCGTTTGATTCGAGCCTCGACGCCTTCGATCGGGTCGGGATTATGTGCAAAACCGTTTTCTGGTTGGTGCTTCGTCATAGCCGTTTTACTCATATCCGGAAGGGAATCCGGTTTGGTTCACGTTCGTGTAATTAGTCCAGCGCCTCTTAATAGTGGCAGGTCACACAATCGACAGATGCGTTATGCTTGGGGTCGCGGTGGCAATCCACACACCACCCCATGTTGAATTCGTTCTGCGTGGACACGACATCCATGGTGTTGACCTGGCCGTGACACTCACTGCAATCAAACCCAAAGTTGATGTGCGGCGAGTGGCTGAAACGCGCATGGTCAGGGAGGTCGTGGACCTTTACCCACTCAATGGGCTTGCCAGTTTCCCAAGCATTCTTGATCTTTTGAATCTCGGGGCTCTGCGGCAGCACCATAGTATGGCAGTTCATACAGGTATTTGCGCCAGGCACCGACGAGTGCGGACCCTCCCCAGGGGAGACGTGGCAATACCTACAGGGAATTTGATTCTGCCCTGCGTGGAGTTGGTGACTAAACGCAATCGGTTGCTCGGGTGCATATCCCTTACGAGGGTTAATGCAGCCAGAGAAAGCGATCAAGATTGAGATGACCATTAGGCCAATGACACTGAGGTAGCGTGTGCTCATACAGCGCTGCTCCAAACGAACTTGAGGAATCGCCTTCGGGTGGCGAAAAGCGGCCCCTCTATCCCATAGCAATAAATCCGATGTCAACCTTATTTGTTGCTGGTTTGAGCCGCAAAAATTGCGAATCAAAAACGCAACAGATTCAGCGGAGCTATTGCCGCAAAATTGTGATGATTAGGGACTCGATGAACAACTAAAAAGGGTCATACCAAATGGATGACTCGAGTCGCTGCGGAAGCTATCAAATCGCTCAAGAGGTTTCAAACTTTTTTGAAACTTCAGAGTCGAATATTTGATTCTCCTGTCGTCCAAGAGTAATTTTCCAAACAATTCCGCACACTAAGAGGAAGAGGCCCGCAATGATAAAGGGGGCTTCGTGAGAGACGTATTCGTAGGTCCAACCACCAATAGCTGGTCCGGAGATGCGGCCAAGTGAGCCAAAACTCTGCAGGATCCCGAGGAAAGTCCCGGCGAGAGCGGGTGTTGGTGAGACCTTTGAGGTCAATGCAAGTAGTCCTGGATGCATATAGGCTCGGCCAGCGGTGGCGATAGCAACAAACATTAGGAAGATCAGAAGACTCTCAACGCTGACCGAAAGAACCAGTCCAACGCTGCAGAGTCCGATACCTAGGAGAACCATGGCGGGATCGCCGAGGCGTTTTGCGACCTTTCCTACACTCCCTTGAAGAATGGCCAGAAGCAGTCCAAGTCCAGCAAACGTGGCGCCGATATGTTCAGCGCGTAGGGAGAACTCGTCGGCGGCGTAGAGGAAGAACGTCGCCTCAAGGACTGAGGCGCTCATGGTGTACGCGAAAAACATGAGCACCATAGGGAGCATGCCTGGGTGATTTAGGATCTCGCGAATTGGGGGCTGCGGGCCGCGTCGGTTCTGGCGCTCTTCAGCCGAGAGAGGAGGCTCCCTCAAGACAAATGCAGTTAAAATCAGCGTGAAAAGACTCAGGAGGCCGGCGACGAGAAAGGGTAGACCGAGTCCCCAGACGCTTATCGTTTCTGGTGCTAGAAACGAGATTAGGGCGCCAATGGCCGGGCCGATCGTAAAGCCGAGCCCGAAACTCACCCCTATCACTGCCATTCCTTTGGATCGGTCTTCTTGGGTGGTGACGTCCGCGACGTATGCAGAAGCTGCCGCAACGTTGCCCGCACAAAGGCCGACAAAGAATCGGGTGATGAAAAGGGCGATCAGACTTGTGGCAAATGCGGTAAGGATCTCCGCTAGAGCCGCCAGCGCAAAGGTGATCATCAGGATGTTCTTGCGGCCGAACCGATCGGAGAGTCGGCCCCAAATGGGGCCGGTCAAGAACTGCCCCAAGGATTGGAGCATATAGAGGAGCCCGACATCGAAAGCCGTGGCACCGAGCGCCAGAGCGATCGCTGGTAAGACCGGCAGTGCGATCCCGAGCTCGACGATATTGAGAATTGAGATTGGAAGTAGGCGGAGTAGGGGTCGGTCAGCCGACGGCTTCTTCGATGAATTCGGACTCGGAGATGGGTTCGATTGCAACGGAGATGATTTTCTTTGCGTCGGCATCTTTGATCTCAAACTTCAGACCGTGCAACTCGAAGACTTGGCCCGTTAGGGGGACGCTCCCTGCATGAGCAAGTATGAATCCCGCAAGCGTTTCATAGTCTGGATGGTCCGGAAGGTCGAGGTCGTAATACTCTTCGATCTCGTAGATAGGCACGCGCGCGTCTGCGATGAGTTTCTGCTCACCGAGTTCTGTGATCTGTGCTGGTTCTTCGTCGTATTCGTCTTGAATATCGCCGAAAATCTCTTCCACGATATCTTCGAGCGTAATGATTCCGGAGGTTCCGCCGAATTCGTCGACCACCACCGCAATGTGCATGCGTTGTCGCTGGAACTCGCCGAGTAGATCGGCAATTCGTTTGGATTCCGGCACGAAATAGGGGTCGCGCAGAATCGCGGTAGGGTCAAAGCCTTCGAATGTCCCGTTGTCCGCGTGGAATCGCATTAAGTCCTTTGCGTAGAAAATCCCGAGGATATTATCCAAGGAGCTTTCATAGACGGGGAGTCTAGAGTGACCGCAGTCCACAAGGGTTTGGATGATCTGAGTGGACTTCATGTCTGCCGAAAGCGAGACGATATCCGTTCTGGGGACCATGACTTCGCGCACGAGTGTGTCGGGGAATTCAACGACTGAGCGCAAGAGCCGCGTATGGTCGTTATCCTCGGACTCGTTCATATCGAGCATGTACTCGATTTCGTCGAAGGTCAGTGGGCCAGGCGTGGAGTGCGACCCGCCGAGTTTCCGGAAAAGCTGTTGGGTCAGTTCGGTGTAGAGCCAGGTAAGCGGGTAAAAAAGGTAGAAAGGGCCCCTGAGGACCCGGACAGATACACTGGCGAATCCTTTATAGAAGCGTTTTCCGAGAGTTTTTGGTGCCACCTCAGCAAAGGTCAGAAGTGCGAAGGCGACGCTAGCTACGAGGAGATAGACGCCCCACGTGTCAAACTCGGCTGTCGTGAGGAGCTCTTGAGCGACCAAGATCGCCAGCACCACAAAGAGCACGTTGGCCAAACTCTTCCCAACCAGAATGGATGTGATGACCATGGAGGGCGATTTCACCCAGAGATTCATCCAGGTGGCGCGTTCTTCCTCGATCATTTGTTGCGCTCGCGCGCCACTGAGAGACGTCAGCGAGGTTTCAGCTGCGGACAAAAATGCCGAGACTCCCAACACTGCAAAAAGAAGGACGAGCTCAACGACTAAAGAAGACCAGGGTTCAGGGTCCAAGGGATAATTACCTTTTTTTCGTTTCTTCCGAGCGTCTAGCTCGGGGCCGTCAACATATGCGCCAGTTTAGCGCGGTCAATCATAAAGTGAAAGAAACTTGTCGATTCTTAAAAATGACCATCAATTGCAATTGACCAAAGTGGTCCGATAGACCCGGGTTTCGCCGCTCGCGAGCCCAATCGTGATTTCATACTCAACGTCTAGCTCCGCGCCGGGGACCTGCCAGGCAACGACGCGAATGCCATAGTTACCCGAGGGGACGTTGACGTCATTCACTGGGACCTCTGCATTGGTATCCGTTCGGGTCATGGTCACAGTCGCGTTGCTTAGGTTGAGTTGGGTGCTCCCAAAAGACCAGTATCCAATCAAGGCGGAGCGCGGGAAAAAGCCGGGCGCTGGATACGCAACGTACTCTGGGTTGGCATTCGATGAGCTATCAAAGGCGTACATGCATGAATAGTTGTTGCGCTGTCCGAAGTTGGTGGCTCCCATGCGCGGGTTGAAGATCCAGCGTCGGTGACCAAGGCTACGCACCCCAACATCTCCAATATAGAGGTCTACTGAGCTTGCAGGGTGATTTACACCTAAGGCGAGGTTGCTCGACCCAGCCCCTTGCGCAGCGGCTGGAGTGTAACAGGTATAGGTTTCGTCAAGGCTATGAGAGAGCCCGCGGTTTGACGCAGCCAGAGTGGTCGCACAGGCCTGAGTCGATTCGGCGGCCCCTGGGGCAGATGTCACGCCTGGCAGCCCCACAAGCCAACGGAAGAGACTCGTTCGGCGAAGCGCGTCGGTCAACACCGTGGGGTGGATTACGCCCGGATCGCAGGCATCGGCCGGTTCCACCTGCCACATGGTAGTTGAGGTAGTTGGGTGATCGGTCTGCCACTTTTGACATACCTCATCTCGCGTTCGTGCGGCGGTATCACCAGGAGTGATCTGAACACAGTTGTCACCGTCTTCTTCAAAGCCTGCATCGCATATGCAATCTCCAGCGTTACATGTGGCGCCATATTGACACTGAATCTCAGCGCATGGGTCAGCGGGTGTGCAACCCGCATTGGGGTCACCCGTGAATCCCGAATTGCATGCGCACGTGCCCTCAGAGCAGGTCGCATTGTCCCCACACTGCACAGTTTCGCACGGAGAAGGCTCCGCGAGGTCCTCATCCGCGTCTTCGAATGTGCCCATATCTGTGTTTGGGGCGAGGTCCGGGGTGCTGAAATCAGCGGAAGCGTCCGGCTGAGGTTGACTTTGGTCGGGCAGATTCATTTGCGTGGAGTTCACGTCAAACGACCCTTCACACGCGTTCAACGAGAGCCCGAGCACCATCACAATTGTTAGTCTTCTTCTCGCCATAGTTGCACAAAAAGCAGGGTACCGGTCGAAACCAGCAGCGTCATTACAATCACAAACGTAGAGTCTAATGAAGCGATCATGAATTCACAAGTATCGAGGCGAGTTGGACTATTCGTGCGCGAACCAGGTCGCGCGCCTCGAGCAAGTCATCGGTAGATTCAAACGTCGAGCCGAAACATACCAACAAGTCATCCACAGGATCTGGAGAGAGCTCGCCCTCCGGCAAGATCAATGAGCGGCGAGGAGTTTCGAGATCTTTTCCTGCCTTCAAAGGGCCAAAGTTCGCGTCGGGTGCGCGCCACGGCCAGTTGTGCTTGAACTCGAAAAACTCAGCCAGTGCTCTGCGAAACGACTCGCTGGTCTTGGAGAGCTGTGGGGATGAGCCAAACTCAGTGGCCACGAGCGAAAGAGTTCGTTTGATCAACATTGGATCGGTGATGACCAAGCCGTAGGTGTACGCGTCGAGCGGAAGGTTTACGATAAACGTCTTCTCGTCCATCGAGAGTACGCTGTACGAGGCGCAAAGGTAGTCTTCGCAGATATGCCTGTCGAACACCCCGCAGTCTCGGCCGTCAAATCCCTGGTTTTGGAGAGGATGAACCATACAGCCAAGTCGTCCGCTTGGAGCTGTGTCGGGTCCGTCAAGGAAGCCTACAAATGGGCAGTTTTGAAGCTCGGCCATGAGGCGTTGGTCAGCCTCTTTCTCCCACTTTTGGCGGAAATCTCTTAGAGATTCGACTTCGAGGGGGCGCGAGATCGAGCGAAACTCCCGTGTACGCTCACGAACTTCGGCCGTCACTTCGACGCGAGTTCCCGAGTCGTTATAGATTCCGCAGCACGCAGCACAGGAGCGTTCTCGACTTGGCTGACAAAGACTCAAGCGGGTCACATTATTGACACGTTTTTTGGGGATTGATCTCTCGAGCGCCTTTCGGTGTTTTAAACACAAACCCGGAGTCCGGAAGGTTTTTATTCACCAAGGCCGCATCGAACTTGATCTCATTTGTGTTGCCGTATGGGTCGAAAATGGTCGTTTTCACCACCTGGTAGGTGGTTGGATTGACCTCGAACTGCAACTCTTTGTAGCGCGATGTGGGGACTTTGGGGACCAATCGTAGCTTTGGCGCCTTTTCGGTCGAACCTTTCGCAAACGTGATGTTGAACTCGGCTAAGAGGTCCCCTTCACCCATCAGGAAACGAAGACTGGTAGGGAGTTGGCTTTCCGCAAGGCATTGTTTGAAGACCTGCTGAAATTCCGTCTCGTAAATCCAAAAGGCGTCTCCATCACTGACGTAGACCTTCTCTCGTTTAGAGGAGTTCTTATCGACGAGGTAATCCCAACGCATTTTCCCGGGTTTTTTGAAATAGACGCGCCCAAAGCTGACCTTTTGGTCGCCTGCAGCAAGGTCCGTGTAAGTTTGCACGAACTTCGACTGAAAGTCGCTCGTTGCTTTATAGAAATCTTGGACCCGCTCGGCATATTCATCCGGGGTTCCGTTATCTTGTGCCCAAGCATTCTGTGCTGCGAAAACCAAAAGCACCATGACAAGAATGTTCTTCATATTATCTCCAATTCACCGAGCCGGGACTCTATTAGAATCCGTTGAATAACGCTACCTCAACACCAATGGGTGCCGCGGTATTCAATCGTTCAGACGATACTCGCGCCCAAATATGCATTTCATTGAAGTTCGCATACCAAATTGCGGGAAATCCAAAGATCCCTTAAAGACACTCTCGCCCACTGAATGGAGTCCTCAGTTTGAGTGAATCAAAAACCAAACCAAAGAAGCAGAAGTTGATGCCACTATTTGGGCTCGGGATTGCCCTGGCCGTAGTTGGGTTTTATTTCGCCTTTGAGGGTGGAGGCGAGGTCGGGGAGTCTGCAACGCGCGAAGTCGCGTCCGCGAGCGCTCAGAAAATGCCTGAACTTGAACGTGAAGGGACTCTGAGTTTCATGGTTGAGCCTGGCGAAAGCTCGTGGCGCACGAGCCTTGAGCAGACCCAGACTGCGGGAGTGGGGGCTGAGTTGAGTTCCTCTTCTACAAAAATTTCGATGGTCGTCGATCAAACGCCAAGCACACAGGGAAAGTATGTACGCGCGTATCGCGACGTTGCCGTGGAAGCGGTTTCGGCCGAGCAGCCAGTGCCTGCGGACCTTCTGAGTCAGATCGCCCAGCTCGTCGAAACAGTGAAACATCAATTGACCATCGATTCTAATGGCAAGGTTTCCAATATCGAGCTGCTTTCAACGCCGAGCGGGGAGCTCTCGCAGTTCCTCGGTATCATCACCGATGCCTCGTACTACCTCTCGCCGCATTTCCCACGGGAGGCCGTCAATGTGGATGAAGCTTGGAATTACACGATTCCGATCGAGGCCCGAGATGCCTCGGGTAAGGTAATTAGCGGCGAAGTCCAAGTTACCATGACCTTTCGCGGCTATGTCGCCGGCACGGATAAGCGCGTGGCCTATGTGGACCAAAACCTGACGGGCAAAGCGAAGGGTTCGGGGTATGAAGGACACGGCATCGGTAAAGGTGAGTTTTGGGTGGACCTCGACGCCAAGCGGGTGAATCGAGCACGCGTCAATTATGAGCAGGTAGGGGTTTCTCCTGGCGGTCAGTCCATCCAGTCCAAGGTCGTGATGACAAAGGACCCATTGGAATGAAGTCCTTGCGTTTCGAGTGCACGGGCTGTGGTGAATGTTGTCGGAAACCTGGGTGGGTCTTCTTCACTGAGGAAGATATCGCGACGGCTTCGGCGTTTTTGGGCATCAGTCCGGAAGAGTTCGAGGAACGCTTCTTGGAGACCTCCGATGGCCGGTACTATGTAGATGTGCCGGAGGAGTCCGCCTGTCCGTTTCTGCTCGATGACGCGTGTACAATCCATAGCGCGCGACCTGTGCAGTGTCGGACTTATCCGTTTTGGCCGGAAATCGTAAAATCCCCAGGTGGATGGGTTAGGGAACGAAAAGAGTGCCCTGGTATTGATCAGGGACGTCGCTACTCCTGGGAAGAGGTCGAAGCTCAACTCCGACTACTCAAACCTTAGCCTCGCCGCGCTTTGACTCGTTTGGAGAGTTCCTTTCGGTTCAGAACCCGTGATTCGTGCAGCATTTCTACAAGAACCGCCACAACATCACGCTGGTTTTTGAGTTCTGATTGGAGTTTTTGGATTTGTGCATCGTGGCGGTCAACCAACTCCTGAATCGTGAGTTCGATCTCACTCGGCTCAAAGAGGTCGAAGCCTTGGATAGCGTTGAGTTCGTCCTCGGATTCGCCGAATTGTGACCCAAATCCTGATTGTCCCTGACTCTTGTAGAATTCTTCTTCCCACGAATCGTCGGTTGCGAATTGCCCGGTCGAGTTGGTGTCTAAAAACGCGTCGAAGTCTTCCAATGCCTGATTCACCTCGACCGTTGGAGACTTGGGCTTTTCCGGTTTCTCGGACCCTGCAAAGGATTGGGGCGAAGAAAGTGAGGGCCGGCGTTTAGGTTTGGCCCGCATGACGGCCTCATCCGGTTCGAGTTTTGGAGGCGCGACGAGGTCGTTTAGGTCGATGATGTCCTCGGAGTCTGGTTCTGGATCCGGAGGCCCAGGTGCCGGCTTCTCAGGACTTTGCGCAAACTGCCATGGCTTTCCGAAATAGTGATGAGCGATGGCGTCTTTGAGGCTTTGGTACGCGCTGATCTTGATTTCCGGGGCGTTTCCCGTGGCAAGCTTGACGGTGTTCAAGAGTTCCGAAGCGGACTCCACATCAGCGACCGCAACAACAAGAGTGTCATCCTTAAAGGAGAGGGGCAGTAATGCTGCATTCTCGGCGCTCTTCGCTGCGACCAAGGCGAGCGCATTTTTTTGCGCAACGAGTGCGTCTGGTGGGAGAAACTCAGCCCCCAGATGGCTTGCGACCACTTTCGCAATGCTTTCGCTGTCCGGGTGATCTTCGAAGATCTCGCGCAGCACGGACACCTTGTTCTTGGTGGCACGCAAGATGTAGCGCTGCATGTCGGCGCGTGAAACCGTGCCGGAGGATACGATAGAGTCGATGAGACGACGATCCATTTGAACTTCTCTTTAGAAACTTTCGGTGAGGTCGATAGGGCAAGGTGTCAGATTCCAGATCTCCTTGCAATACTGCTCGATCGTACGGTCACTGGAGAACTTTCCGATATTGCCGAGATTTTCAATGACCTTCGATGTCCAGTTTTCGGGGTCGCGGTAACACTGGTCAACCTCAAACTGGGCACGGAAATAATCGTCGAAATCGGCGCAGAGCATGTAGGTGTCCAGGTTTCTCAGCTCGTTGACAACGGGCTGGAACCGACTTGGATCGTCGGGAGAGAAGAATCCCGACGCGATGAGATCAAGGGCTCGTCGAAGCCGTGGACTGCGCTCGATATAGTGGTTTGGATTGTAGCCCGACCCTTTGAGCCCACGAACCTCATCGGCTTTGAGCCCAAAGAGGAAGAAGTTCTCGGCGCCGACTTCCTCTCGGATCTCGATATTCGCACCATCTAGGGTTCCGACTGTAAGGGCCCCATTCATAGCAAACTTCATGTTTCCGGTGCCGGAAGCTTCTTTGCCAGCCATCGAAATCTGCTCGGAAATGTCTGCACCCGGAATGATGATTTCGGCTAGCGAAACATTGTAGTTGCTCAAGAAAACGACCTTGATTCGGTCACGGATTGCGGGGTCATGGTTGATGATGTCGGCCACATCATTGATGAGCTTGATGTGTAGCTTTGCCATCATGTATCCCGGTGCCGCTTTACCCCCAAAAATGAAGGTTCTCGGGGCGCGGTCGCTCTCGGGATTCTCCTTCATATCTTGATAGAGAGCGATGATATGAAGACAGTTTAGTAGCTGGCGCTTGTATTCGTGTAGTCTCTTGACTTGGACGTCAAAAATCGAGTCGAGGTTAGGCTTAAACCCGTGCCTAGATTCGATTACCTTGGCCAATCTCTCTTTGTTCTTGCGTTTAATCGCCCGGACTTCCGCCCGGAACTCGGTGTCGTCTTTGTACTCGAGAATCTTCGTCAGTTCTGAAAGGTCTCGCGCCCAACCATCGGAAATCCTCTCGGTCAACGCTTCGCTCAGGTCAGGGTTGCACTGTAGCAGCCATCTGCGTGGCGTAACGCCGTTGGTCTTGTTGTTGAAGCGCTGCGGCCACATGTCGTGAAAGTCGGGCATGAGTTGGGTGCAGACGAGTTCACTATGGAGCTCAGCTACACCGTTGACGCTATGCGATCCAACTACCGCCAGATGGGCCATTCGCACGTGTTTAACGGGACCTTCTTCAATGATTGAAAGCCGCCGTTTGCGCTCATCATCGTTTGGCCATTTGACATGAACTTCGAGTAGGAAGCGACGATTGATCTCGTAGATAATCTGGAGAATGCGAGGCAGAAGCCTCTCAAACATCGGAACTGGCCATTTCTCCAGAGCTTCAGGAAGTAGGGTGTGATTGGTGAATCCGGTGGCCGCCTTGGTCAACTCCCAGGCCTTTTCCCACGCGATTGATTCCTCGTCGATCAACACGCGCATCAGCTCTGCTACAGCGATAGCCGGGTGAGTATCGTTGAGTTGGATCGCGATTTGGTCTGGAAGATTGTCCAGGGTGTCGAATCGCTTCTTATGCCTTCGAATGATGTCAGCGATGGAACACGCCACAAAGAAGTACTGCTGCTTGAGCCGCAACTCCTTGCCCTCTGCCGACTCATCATTTGGATAGAGAACCTTGGAGATACTCTCGCTGAGCGCCTTTTCTTCCACCGCGCGTCGGTAGTCACCGTCGTTGAACACGGAGAAATTGAACTCCTTGGAGGCCTTAGCAGACCAGAGCCTGAGCGTGTTTACGGTGTTGTTCTGGTAGCCGAGGATAGGAGTGTCGTACGGAACGCCAATGACCGTCTGTGTATCCACCCAGTGCATGGATTTAGTCCCGTCCACATGCACCCGAGCCTCGACGCGTCCGTAGAAGTTAACGCCCACCGAGAGTTCGTGCCGAGGGACTTCCCATGGGTTTCCACGCCGAAGCCAATCATCACCTCTCTCGACTTGCCAACCATTCGCGATCTCCTGGTCGAAGATTCCGAATTCGTAGCGAATGCCGTACCCGTATGCGGGATACTGAAGCGTGGCGAGACTCTCCATAAAACAAGCGGCGAGTCGTCCCAAGCCACCGTTTCCGAGTCCAGGGTCGAGTTCTTCCTCAAGGATGTCCTTGAGGGTCAAGCCACGATGATCGAGGGAGGTCTCTGCGAGGTGATAGATGCCCAGATTTAGTAGATTTTGGGCCAGAGCACGTCCGATCAGGAATTCAGCAGAGAGATAACAGACCCGCTTTGCCTCGTGGTGAAAATAGGTGCGTTTAGACTGCAGCCAGCGGTGAACAAGTCGATCGCGCGTGGCGTGTGAGATTGCTCGGTAGACGTCAAGTGGTGTCGCGGAGCGGAGGTCCTTTCCACAGGTGTAGAACAGGTGCTCAAGGACTGATTGCTCCAAGTCTTCGGGGGTCATTCCTACGCGACTGCTGTGGTTTTGCACCACTTCTTGAATTGTGCCGTCTGCCATGGGTCTCCTCATGAAACTGATTTGTCGCGCATTGTTAGCAATCGAGAGGTATCTCGCAAGTCTAACGAGGAACAAGTGCGATTGATAAACGGGCGCCGATGAATTGCCCTGGGAAATTCAGGTAGGGTTGCCACTCCAAATCTCCTCTAACCTCGAGCCCTGACCACCGGAATCTGACTCCTGTAGTCACGTTGAGCCCATTGTAGCCGGATTCAATGCCAGTGATTTGGACTAGTGTGTTGGAGGCCAAACCAAGTCGTGAGTAGTCCACGCCAATTGGAATCTCAACGGGCCCTACCGGGATAAATGCCCGGGGACCGATCTGAAAGAAGTACGATTGCAGACCTTTTGAGAAGGGCGGGGCGTTTTGGTTCGTAAGAAAGTACGTGGCGCCGACGGCCGTTCTCATCCCAGCGTACCTCCAACGCAGTTCTTGGCTGACTCCAAGGCCCCATCCCATTTGAGTCAAATCGCCTAACTCTCCAGTCATGATCTGAGGACCTACACCGATACCAAGGCTCGCGACTGGTGCTGCCGCATCTGAGGAGGTCGGTAGCGTCAAGACGAGTGCGCACGAGAGCACGAGGGCAGGGCGGCGGCGTCTCAAAAATGGCCAGATCAACATCAAGGTCAAAACCAAAGGTATACCGCCCGCGTGCTGGCACGTGCCTTCTCCGTCAGGTGGGTCGCACCGACCACGGGCAATGTCGCAGCGTTGATCAAGCGAACACTCCGAATCTGACCGGCATTCGACGCAACGTCCCGGAGAATTTGTGTCGCAAAACCAGCCGGAGCCGCAATCATCGTCAGAAATGCATTCGAGGGGCACCGAGGTCAGAACAAAATCCGCCTGGGCTTCACACCCGGCGCAATCGAGTTGGATCTGCAATGGAGAAAAAACGCCGAGTTCCTGGGGTGTCCAACGCTGCCCGGCTGTCTCTCCCTGGCTTAACTCGAGCTCGGAGGTCACGATCGGTACGTCGGACTCTCCAGGCCGAAAAGCCTGAAGGGAAACAAAGGCTGTATTGTCGCCAACATTGCTGACCGTGAAGTCCAACTGGTTTCGGCCAACCGAGTCTCGGTAGATCACAGCGTCATTTCGACACTCGTCACTTGGTGGCGAGCAGAGCTGACCGAAGGACACAGGGTCTGAAGGTTCCGGCACGCAAGCCACGAGCATCAAAGCCAGCAACCAAACTCTCACTGGACCTCCAACTCGGGCCAAAGCCTCTTGAGGGCCTCGATGAGATCCAAGGGGTCAAGTCCACGTTCTCCAAAGTTTTTGGTAGCAACGTCGGCGGCGTGGCCATGAAGGCATACCGCTTTGGCGCAAGCTTCGGCGGTGAAGCCCTCTTCTAAGAGCTGGGTTGCGAGGATTCCGGTCAAAACATCGCCCATGCCTCCCACAGCCATCCCAGGATTGCCAGTCGAGTTGATGTAGGTGAGTCGGCCATCATCGATGAGGGTTCGCGAGGTTTTCAACACCGCAATCGCGTTGAACTTTAGGGAGAGTTTTCGGGCCGCCTCCAAAGGTGCAGCCAAAACCTCCTCCACCGAGCTCTCGAGCAGCATCGCGGCTTCACCCGGGTGCGGCGTTATCACACACATCGAGGGTAATGCCCTGTCTTTCAAAAGATGAAGCGCACCGGCATCCAGAATCACAGGTTTTGAAACCACGCGGGCCGCCTCTAGGATCTTGAGAGCGGCATCGTTCGGCGCGAGGCCTGGACCGATAACCACGACATCGGCCTCGGCTAGCGAGTGCTCGATTTGGTCTTCAGCATCCAAAAGTGGCTTCGAGAGCAGAGTAGGGTGGACGAGTCCGATTGATGCCGAAGATTCGCGCGTAGTTCCAATCGTGACCAAACCAGCACCACCAGCGAGCGCTGCTTTCCCGGCGAGAACACTCGCGCCAACGATTCCGGGACTTCCTCCGATGATCAGAACGCGTCCGGCTCTTCCTTTGTGGAAGTCCGCTGGTCTCCGGGGACGCACCAAGTCAGATGATTCAACCAGATAAGCGCGATGCCCAACATCGTCCGCGATGTCACCGGGGATTCCTATATCAACAACTTCAAGCTCGCCCCTCAAACCTCGAGTCGGCTCGAGAAAGAGCCCGACTTTTGGTGCTCCGAAGGTGATCGTTGCATGGGCTCTGTACGTGGGGCCCATGAACGCACCCGTGTCACTTTGCACAAAGCTCGGTACATCGAGCGCATAGACTCGGGCCTGGTTCTGGAGAAATGTCATGGTGTCGGCGTAGATGCCCTTAAGCTCGCGATCGAGACCGATGCCAAGGAGTGCGTCAACCCAGACCTCATTCTCGGCCGTTATGCCAGAGACGGCGTCGAGACGTGTCACTTCAACGCTGGTCTGGGCCAAGAGTTCCAGATTTCGACGCGACTCTGCGCTCATTCTCGAAGCATCACCCACCAAGAACACGTGGGCTCGCACGCCCCTCTTATCCAGAATTCGTGCTAGCGCGAGACCGTCTCCGCCATTATTTCCAACGCCTGCTAAAATGCTGATGGACGAGAGATCTGGAGAGTCCTTGCAGATAAAATCAGCGGCACCGGTTGCAGCCCTTTCCATGAGGTCAAAGCCTGAGATACCGCCCACTATGGTTCGGCGGTCCATCTCACGCATTTGCTCCGCATTGACCAAAGGCTTCATTCAATCTTCCGGGAAATGAACCCCTGCCTCAAACTCTCGAGCATCTGTTTTACAG
Organism: Microvenator marinus; assembly: GCF_007993755.1. GTDB lineage: Bacteria > Myxococcota_A > Bradymonadia > Bradymonadales > Bradymonadaceae > Allomicrovenator > Allomicrovenator marinus. The sequence goes on along the minus strand of NZ_CP042467.1, from coordinate 1,117,858 downwards.
CATTTTCGAATCCCACAATCACGGCCCGTGCCACGATGGCATGCCCGATATTGTATTCTTCAATCTCCGGGATCGTCGCCACTCGAACCACATTCTCGTAAGTCAGCCCGTGGCCAGCCGCGGGAATCAAGCCGAGCGAGTAGGCGAGTTTCGCGGCCCGCTCGATGCGCTCGAATTCGATTTCGGTATGAACCTTCCATTCCTCATAACTCGGGAATGCCACAAGCTCCGCACAATAGTCGCCTGTATGGAACTCGACGATATCCGCTCCAACTTCCTCGCTAGCCTGAGTCTGCTCCACGCTTGGGTCGATGAAGAGGCTAATCTGCGCCCCAGAAGGTCGAATGGAGTCCACGTAATCCCTCATCCATCCCACGCGTCCGGCAACTTCTAGGCCGCCTTCAGTGGTCTTCTCCTCGCGCTTCTCGGGCACCAACGTAATCATATGAGGACGGATTCGATTGGCAATCTCCGCCATTTCGGGCGTCGCGGCCATTTCGAGGTTCAGCTTGGTGGTGACGGTCTTCGCCAGAAGCTCAACATCGCGGTCTTGGATGTGTCTTCGGTCCTCGCGAAGGTGGACCGTAATCTGAGCCGCACCTGCGCGCTCCGCGATATACGCAGCGTCAACCGGGTCGGGATACCGCGTGCCACGAGCCTGTCGAATCGTAGCGACGTGGTCCACATTGACACCTAAACGAGGAAACACACTCATACCTATGCTCCGATCTCAGCCTTTAGAACTTCCGCCAGCTGATTCGCAAACTCATGCACCAACTGGTCGTCTGGCCCTTCTACCATAACACGGGCCTTAGGTTCAGTTCCCGAGTAGCGAATCAGAACGCGTCCCGAGTCTCCGAGCTTTGACTCAATAACGGCCAGTGCTTTTTGCAGCGGCTCAAGTGTTTCAAGGTCAGGCTTCTGGCGCACTTGAATATTGATGAGCACCTGGGGGCTTGGAGTCATGACCTGAGCAACTTCACTAAGGCGCGCTCTGCGCCTTCGCATAATCGCAAGAACCTGAAGTGCAGCAAGCATGCCGTCACCTGTGGTCGTATGATCCGTGAAGATAATATGGCCGGATTGCTCCCCACCGAGGTTGAAACCTCCTTCGCGCATCGCCTCGACCACATATCGGTCGCCGACGTTGGAGCGAACGAGTTGAATACCGCGCTTTCGAAGGGCGATTTCAAGCCCGATATTACTCATCACAGTTGTGACCACGGTGTTTTGCTGCAGCTCTCCACTTTCTTGGAGAGATATCGCGCAAAGAGCAATGATGCGGTCTCCATCAACCACCGCTCCTTTTTCGTCTACTAGAATCACGCGATCCGCGTCACCGTCGAGGGAAATCCCGATATCGGCTCGGGTCTCGCGCACTCTTGCCGCGAGGCTATCCGGGTAGAGGCTCCCGCACTTATGATTGATATTGTAGCCATCGGGCTCAACGCCAAGGGTGAAGACCTCTGCCCCGAGTTCTCTTAGTACGGCCGGCGCCACTTTGTACGCCGCGCCATTGGCACAATCGAGCACGATTCGCAGTCCATCGAGGCTCAAGTCCTTGGGAAACGTATTCTTCAAAAAGACGATGTATCGGCCCGTGGCGTCGTCGATGCGGACCGCCTTTCCAATACTTCGCGCGTCACACACCGGCGGAGTCTCCGACATCACGAGTGCCTCAATGGCGGCTTCTTCGTGGTCAGGGAGCTTAAATCCATCGCGTCCGAAGATCTTGATCCCGTTGTCCTGATACGCATTGTGGCTCGCCGAAATAACGATACCAGCGTCGGCACGCATACCGGTTGTGAGGAAAGAGATGCCCGGGGTCGGCAGGGGCCCCACGAGCTGGACATCGGCGCCCATACTGGTGATCCCGGCAGCGAGCCCACTCTCAAACATGTAGCCTGAAATTCGGGTGTCTTTTCCGATAAGTATTCGGGTTCGATGCGACTCTTGCGCAGACTTCGAGCGAAAGTGATGCGCTATAGCCTGGCCCAGCCTCACTGCGACCTCAGCGGTCATTGGAAATTCGTTGGCAACTCCACGAATTCCGTCGGTTCCAAAAAGTTGGCGCTGACTCACTTGAACTCCTCTAAAAAATTCAACCAATGCCGCAGTTAAAGCCTTCCCCCAGAAATTGCAATATCACTATTCTTCGGGACGTGGAGGATCAGGGCGAGTCGTGGTGACTATAATGTCTTTAGGATGGAAGTCCACGAGGGTTAAGCCCTCGGGCAAGTTTTTGATTTGTGGCTGTTTTTCGAAGGTTCCCGGCCCGCGCCTTTCCTCGGCGCTCAGGTCGATCGTAGCCATAATCTGGTCTTTCTCAGTATTGTCCACCATCGACTTTGGCCCACGAACCGTCGCGGAGATGACCGGAGGGCGCATCACGACGTTTTTGGTGGTGTTAACCGCCGCCACTTCGATGTCCTGAATCGTTCTCGTGACTTCAAGGGTCTCGATGGGGATGCGGACACTCACGTTGACATTCGCATCAAATGCGACGAGTGGGCTCTCCGGCCGCAACTGAACGCGGCGGTCGATCGACTCTGAGATCTCGGAGACATCGATAGGCTCGGTCCACACGGCTTCCATATCGTCGATGATATTTTTGGGCCCCGAAAACTCGATCTCCGGTGGATTTACGACCACGGCACCGATTCGATATGCTTCCTTGGGTTGCCCCACAATGCGTGGTTGGATCCTCACGATGCGCCGCTCCTGTGGCTCGAGCTGGAGTCGAATCATTTCGGGCTGAATCGTAACCACTTGCAAAGAACCCGGCAGAATGACCGCGTCTTCTGAGATCGAGAGTGTTTGTTCACGCTCGCCTGTTGCCTCGAGGGTTACTGCTTGCAATTCTGTGGGGTCGAAGCGGCTGACATCCGACCATCTTCCACGCACCGTCAATCGTACTCGGTCGACCGGGGAAGTTACCATCACCATGCCTTCCGGAATCACAATCCTAACCGGAGCGGTCGCCACAACTGTCGCCTCTCGGTCATCGCGAACCCAAACAAAGAGCACGAGCGTCACGATAAACGCCGCCCCTTTGAGGGCAGCATTCTCGAAGAATAACCCATGTAGTTGCGCTTTGAGGCTCATGTCACGGGCTCCTCATTCTCGTCATTGCGTCGGAAACGCTCCACCAACGACTCATCGTTTCGACCTTCGGGGCTGAAGATTCGCTGCAACAGGTCTCGCATCTCATTTGTATCAAGGTCGCGATAGAGTTGGTCGCGATGTGCGATCGAGATATGCCCGGACTCTTCACTTACGATACAAATGGCGGCATCGGTCACCCCGGAGAGTCCCAGAGCCGCACGGTGCCGAGTCCCCATGGACTTCTCAAGGTTCGGAAGGTTTGTAAGGGGAAGGAAGCACCCTGCCGCGCTGATACGCCCTTTCTGAATCACCACCGCACCGTCATGAAGCGGATTCTGACGGTCTGGAATGAAAAGGCTGAACAAGAGATCTTTGGTGACCGCAGCGTCGAGCTTGACTCCGTCTTCTGTGATCTCGTCCAAGTTGGCGATACGCTCAACTGCGATGAGGGCTCCAAGTTTTTGCTGCTGCAGCTGTGAGCAAGCTTTGATCACTTCTTCGAGAACTGAGGCCTCCTCGATCGCTCGGTTGCTCGAAAAGAACGACACGCTGGTTCGTTTTCCGAATCTGGCGAGGGCTCGTCGGATATCGTCCTGAAAAATCACGACGGCGATCAAGAAGATGTTCGCAATGAACTTGTCGATGAACCAATGGGTCGTCTCCAGCGTGATCAGTGAGTTCTTCGAAATGAAGTACATCACAACCATGAGCGTTAATCCGCCCAATATCTGGAGAGCACGGGTTCCCTTGATCAGGTGCAAGATCTTGTAAATGACGAAGAATACGAGCGCGAAGTCGACCACTGCCCAGAATAATCCGAGGTGAACTCCGGCAAGTATGTCGTCGAGAAAGGCCATCCGTATCCTGAAAGGGTGTGGTCCCAAGAACTCTGCGATTGTAGGCGCAACTCAAAGCCAAGCAAGAAAATCAACTCAACTCAAGGCTTCAAACACCTTCAAGAAGTCGACGGTCTCGCGAACGTCATGAACACGAACAATCGAGACACGGCTCCCGACGGCAAAGGGCAGGGTGGCTAATGTTCCAGCGAGTCTTTTGTCCACCTTTTGGCCTGTCAACTCGCCAATAAATGATTTTCGAGAAACGCCGAGCAAGACCTGATAACGGTCTGAAAGTCGCGAAAGGTTCTTGATCAACAAGAGGTTGTGCTCGAGCTTCTTTCCGAAGCCGATACCCGGGTCCAAGATGATATTTTCTCGCCTAACGCCCGCGTCTTCAGCGGCCTGGGCGCGAGCTGATAAAAAGCCAAAAACTTCTTCGACGACGTCTTCGTAGCTTGGCGACTTCTGCATGGTCCGAGGTGTTCCCTGCATGTGCATAAGGACAAGCTCAGCCCCGTGATTTGCGCTCACTTCCATGATTCTCGGATCGAAGGTTCCCGCGCTGACGTCATTGACGATTGACGCACCCAGCTCAAGTGCTTGAGCCGCGACCTCGCTCTTTGTGGTGTCAATGGAGATGATTGCGTCTGGCCTTTTTTTCAAGATCCCTTCGATCACGGGAAGGACTCTCGCGAGTTCATCGGACTCGCTCACAGATTGAGCCCCCGGCCGCGTGGACTCACCCCCAATGTCCAGAATATCTGCCCCATCTTCTAGGAGTTGTAGGCCGTGCGAAATGGCTGCATTCACGTCAAGGAACTTTCCCCCATCACTAAACGAATCGGGCGTGACGTTGACTATCCCCATCACCTTGAGAGTCATGGGGTTCCTTATGTGGCGCTACCGGGAGCCCAGTCTCCAATTGCTCCCTGCTCCTTGAGCTTGGAGGTGAAACCGGTCTTTGGAGCCTTCTCTTGCGCCTGATCGTGCTTTTCTTTCTCGGCCGCTTCCTTCGCTCTCTCATCACGCAGACGGTCGATGGTTCGATCATCGATGAGCATTTGAATCTCGTCCGAATCGAGGACTTCAAACTCCACAAGAGCTTCAGTCATCAATTCCAGAAGGTGAAGATTGTCCTTGAGAAGATTCTCAGCGAGGTCGTACTGGCTGGTCACGATTTCTCGAACCTCAGCATCAATCTCTTGGGCAACACTCTCTGAGTAAGGTTTTGCGGAAGTTGGACCCGAGTAGGCTCCGAAAGGCGATGAGCGAGAGTCCGAGTATGAAATCGGACCAATCTTATCGCTCATTCCCCATTCACAAACCATACGCCGGGCCAGGTCAGTCGCGACCTCGATGTCGTTTCCTGCGCCAGTGGTCAGCTGGTCGAAGATGATCTTCTCGGCGGCACGACCTCCCATAATCACGGCAATTCGCTTCAACGCGTAGTCTCGGCTCAATGTGAGCCGGTCTTCGAGGGGAAGCTGTTGTGTGACGCCAAGAGCACGACCGCGTGGGATGATCGTGACCTTATGTACGGGGTCGGTCCCCTCTTGAAGCACCGCGACAAGCGCGTGTCCTGCTTCATGATAGGCGGTCACAAGTTTTTCCTTCTCGCCGATCACCGCGCTTTTCCGCTCAGCACCCATCAAGACCTTGTCTTTCGCGTGCTCAAAATCAGCGTTCTCGATTTTCTCTTTGCCTTCTCTTGCGGCTTGCAGAGCTGCTTCGTTTACGAGGTTTTCGAGGTCAGCGCCTGAGAACCCTGGCGTGCCACGCGCAATCTTGCCGAGGTCAACATCTTTAGAGATATGGGTCCGGCGCGTGTGGATCTTCAAGATTTGTTCGCGACCGCGCACATCGGGTGGTGGCACCATCACGCGCCGGTCGAAACGACCTGGGCGAAGAAGTGCGGAATCCAACACGTCGGCACGGTTGGTCGCCGCGATGAGGATAACCCCTTCGTTAGACTCAAAACCGTCCATTTCAACCAGAAGCTGGTTAAGTGTTTGTTCACGCTCGTCGTGCCCGCCACCCATACCGGCGCCGCGGTGGCGGCCTACGGCATCGATCTCGTCGATGAATACGATACAGGGCGCTTGTTTCTTGGCTTGCTCGAAGAGGTCACGAACGCGGCTTGCGCCCACACCCACAAACATTTCTACAAAGTCCGACCCGGAGATCGAGAAGAACGGAACACCGGCCTCACCGGCTACACCGCGAGCCAAAAGGGTCTTACCGGTGCCTGGAGGGCCCATCAAAAGTACCCCCTTGGGAATCCGGCCGCCGAGTCGGGTGAACTTCTTAGGATTTTTCAAGAACTCCACGATCTCTTGGAGCTCCTCTTTGGCCTCATCAATTCCCGCAATGTCATTGAAAGTGACTTTATTCGCGCTCTCGTTGAGGAGTTTTGCGCGGCTCTTTCCAAAGGTCATGGCTTTGCCGCCTCCGCCTTGGAACTGACGCATCACGAAGAAGAGCACGACCACGAGTAGAAGCAGTGGGATCGATGCAACCAAGATTTGCTGAAAGAGGCCATTATCGTCCGATTTCTTGAATGAGTATGTGATCCCTTTGGCTGCAAAGACATCTTGAAGGTCTTCACCGACCGGGCCCATCGTTCTGAAGGTCTCAGGTCGCTTGTTCTCTTTGGCGTAGTCGGCGTCGAATTTGCCCACCACTTCCATATCTGCGACTTCCACGCTTTCCACGTGCCCCGCGTCAACGGCTGCTCGGAACTCACTAAATTTGATCGAAGTGGCCTCTCGGGTGGTTTCGGAAAAGATATTCCAAATCACCGCAAAAAGGATGATCACCACGCCCCAGATAACCCAACCCCTAAGGGGAACTTTGTTCAACACGTCTACCTCTTGTGAGCCCTTGCGGCTCGAACGAACGAAAGGAGAAGCCTATACGCTATCCATCAGATGCCTCTAATGCATCTAAGTCTCTTAAAATTCCAGTTTCACGAAATTGACCTCGCGATCAAGCGAAAGTGCTTCAACAGGCAACGCCCGTTCACCTTGGCCGATAGTGCGGCAAATCTCGAAGAAGTCATCGTGACGGATGACCAGACCACCTCGTATATGGACACGACGGGCGCCCTCAACGAGGAGATCGATCTGGCGACTCGATAATGCCACACCTTCAATCTCACGGCACGCGCTAATCAAACTTTCCAAATCGGGACCACAAGTCCAACGAAACGCAGCCACTCGTCGAGGTGATGTGGTGGCAACCGGCACTGATTCGGTGGCCGAGACCCCTTTGATGCGCACCATGTTCCGAGTGTACTTGTCCGACGAATTCGAAGGATCTTCTCGCCATTGGATGCCTCGCTCCTTGGCCATCTCGTAAATTTCGGTCTTGGAGAGGTGTAAAAGAGGGCGCCAAAGAAAAATGTGCCATTCGGTCATAAATCTGCGCTCTTCAATCGAGCCAAATCTGCCGAGCACAGTCTGTAACGCGTGGTTCTCTTTGAGGTCGTCTTGGTGATGCGCCGTAACAATTGTGTCGATGTCACGCGCGTTCGCGATGCGGACCAGGGCAGCGTACCTCTGCTGCCTGGCTTGCGACTGAACGCTATTACCGGTGCGCACGTTGATCTTGGCGCTTTCGAACGGGCGTCCAAGCTTGCGAGCGATATCTTTGACCAGTGCGTGATCGAGATCTGAGTCGCTTCGAAGTTGGTGGTCAATATGCGCCACAACAAGTGGGACGTCAGCGCGAAGGCACTCGGAGTGCAAGAGATCGAGCATTACCATGCTATCCACTCCACCGGATACCGCAGCTAGGAGTTTACTTGTCTTCGGAATCTTCATCGACGTCGGTTTCGAGCTTTGATGTTTTGAGCCCCTGTTGAATCTCTACAAAATGCTTGAGGGCGAGCGGAGGAATGATCAGGGTCAATTCTGGCCTTTCGGGATGGTGCATGGCTGTCAACGCAACAACCTCGGCTGAAGGCGTTATCAGGGGCGCCCCAAGCGCAACCGGATAGTCCGACTGTAGATAGAAGACGATATCACTCTCACCTGGATCTACCTGAAGAATCATGGCTTGTTGAGGCGCGTCAACCAAAGCAGACACCCCGTACAAGTAGGTGGGCGATTGCTTAGACACATCCATAAACCCCAGCCCCCTCTCCGGTACGTCATGCTCAATCGTTGCGAGGTTTCTGTGCTTGTCGATCGAGCCAACCTTGACCTCGGTCCAATTGGAATCGTTCGCGATCTTCTTGATGTCTCGTCGAGTATTCAGGCCGGAGAGCGTAGTGACGCGAGCCTTGGGGAGATCTCGAGAATTTGGCTGAGTTTGAGGTTTCGCGACGAAGATCCGACGCGCTCCATCCACCCAATGCGCGGGCGTGACTAGCACCGGAGAGCTAGCATCCTGATTCGCTGAGAGCCACACGGCTTGCCCTCTCATTATGATAGGATCGCGTTGGAGACTCGACGTCGGAGCCAGTTCAACGATGACCTCCACCATCGCCGAACGCCCCGTCTTGTACATGTTTTCAATATCCCTGGTGTTCGGGATCTTCGGCATCAGCGCACCCCTCAGAACGTCCGGTAGGACCGATTCGGAAGGATCTGGCAAATCTGCCGGTTTGATTCGTTTCACGGTAATCGAATCGAAGCTCTCCTGCGCGCTGAGCGGAAAGCTCAATAAAAGCAGTAGTATGCAGTATTTTAAACGTCTCATGGAACTTCCTCGTCGCGTCACTGTCTGACTAGGTGACGCTGAGATTCGGAATCTCGGCTTTAACTTAGACGTATAGTCGTGTAGACGCAAAATCCGAGTTTCGTTGTCAGCGCGGTCAAACGCTTGACGGTTTCTGGTCGCATCAGTATGGTGCGTGGGCTCTGGCGCTGGCCCCCGGAATAGAACGACGGAAAAAAGCGTACACGACTACGAGGCGAAAGGAGTTCGTAGGTGAGTTCTAGCAATCATAATCTTCGAGTCGCGCTTGTTTGGAACGGAACTGTGTTCCAAGAGCGTACATTTACACAGACAAGCGATCCGGTAGTAACCGTTGGGTCGGACGATACGAATATGTTCGTGGTGGAGACGAGTGAAGTCCCCGCTACGTTCGAAATGTTCGAGCGCACCGACACTGGCTACAAACTCCGTGTCACGGAAAAAGTAGACGGTACCTTCAATCTATCCGACGAAGATTTCGATCTGGAAGAACTGGTCGAGTCGAAAAAAACGACCAAGGTGGGTAGTGACGTTCACGAAGTTAGTCTCACGCACGGCGACTGGGGTATCGTAGAGCTTGGTACAGTCAATATCTTCTTCCAACTTGTGGAGAAGGGCGAAGCTGTTCCCTTGAGAGGGTTCGGTGAGCGTTTTGATAAGCCGCTCTTGCTCACGATCTTCCTTGGAGCCGTCGTACACATCGCGTTCCTCTTGGCCGCTTTCCTCATGTTTGAAGCCGACCCTGAGCTCGAAGACATGCAGAATCTCGACCGATTCGTGAAATACATGGTCGACGATGTGGATGATCCTTTGGAAGAAGAAGAGGTCGATGAGCCTGAAGAAGACACGACAGGCAAGAAGGCCGGTGGTGAGGAAGGCAAGTTCGGTGATCCAGACGAAGAGATTCCTGAGTCCAAGATCCCTAAAGTCGACGGTGAAATGGTCGACGAAATCGACGTGAAGAATATCGGTGTCAATAAGGCTCTTAGTGCTGACGCGCTCGGTGCTGGTCCCCTCAAGAATATCTTTGCAGACTCGGACGGCTTCGACTCGAAGATGAACGTGGCCATGAGTGGCGAGGGCGGAGACCTTGTTGTTGGCCGCGGTGCCGGCGGTATGGGCATGCGTGGCGTTGGCAAGGGCGGCGGCGGTGAAGGTTTCGGCCGTATCGGTGGCCTGGGTAAAGTCGATACCGGTGGCGGAAAAGGAACCGGCGCTAAGATTGGACGTAAAGCAGCGAAGAAAGTTAAGTCGCGTATTCAAACAGGTGCTCCGAGCATCGGTGACTTCTGCGACAAGAACAACATTCGACGCGTGGTCAACCAGCGTCAGTCCGCAATCAAGTACTGCTTCGAGAAAGAGCTCCAAACCAACCCAACACTTTCGGGTAAGGTTACGGCTCAGTGGAAGGTTAACCTAGACGGTGCTGTGATGGAGCCATCCATCGCAGAGTCCACCCTCAACCACAAAGGCGTAGAAGGCTGTATCACACGCGTGATCGGACGACTTCGCTTTGAGAAGCCGAACGGCGGTATCTGTATCATCCAGTACCCATTCGTGTTCTCGGGTCTCGACGAATAGTCGACACCCACTTCCGAGTAGGGCACCTCACTTGGGGTGCCTTTTTTATTTCTTGAAGTTGATGATTTTGAATCTTGAGTTCTCCAAGCAGAATCTCAGAAGGCACGGAGGTAATCGACCATGGCAAAAGTAGTAATTTATCGAACCACCTATTGTCCTTATTGCGATATGGCCAAGCGGCTCTTCCAGAATATCGACGTCCCTTTCGAAGAGATCGATGTCACCAATGATACCGATATGAGAATGAAGCTGGTGGAGCTTAGTGGAGGGATGAGAACCGTCCCGCAGATCTTTATCGATGACGTCTCCGTAGGCGGCTACACCGATGTGGCAGCTCTACAAAAGTCGGGAAAACTAGACGAAATGTTAGGGCGTTGAGTGAAGTGGACCCAATTCGCAAAGAGTCTTTTTCCGGGTTCAGGACCTGAAATCCGGCCGATGACCGCAGCTGACCTCGAAGAGGCTCTTCGAATCATTCGGCTGCACGATTCCGATGACTATCGGGCCGCGAAACGAGCTTTCCATGACACTCGATTTGATCTTGCCGAGGACGTGACTCTACATCTCGTCCTTGTGGACCAAGAGAGTAAAGAACCCGTAGGAGTCAGCGGATACTTCGTTGAGGACTCGGAGGCCCGAGGCATCTATTGGCTCGGGTGGACCTATGTGAATCCATTTCATCGAGGCAAGGGCTACGGCGCCATGTTGCTTCATACCGTCATACGTGGGGTGAAGCGTTTTGGGGCACGAAAGCTCTATCTCTCGACATCATCACTACCAGAATACGAGGCAGCACGGGCCTTCTACGCAAGATTTGGTTTTGTGGAGGAGGGTAGGTTGGTAGACTATTTCACCCAAGGCGAAGACAAGATCATCATGGGACTTGAGATCTAGTTGTTATACCCGACCAAGCTAGCATGCCCTCATTTTGGAACATTTCGAAGATGAGTTGATGACGCTCTACCTTGTCCAAAACCTGGGCCTGACCGCTATAAAGTAGGTTTTCTCTCAAGAGCGCTCGGAAGTCCTGTTCCTTGTATGCGTAAGAGGTCAAGGCCACAGCCTTTTCTGGCAATTGGGTCAGCTCCAGAGCCCTCCGATAGGCTTCTTCGAACCCACCCAAGCCGTCGACCAATCCGCGCTTTTGAGCGTCTCTTCCCAGATAGACTCGTCCGCGTGCATAGCGATGGAGCTTTCGCCTTGGAATTCGACGAGAGAGCCGTACACGATCGAGGAAGGTGGCATAGAACGACCGAATGTCTGCCTGGATATTCTCCAAGAGTTGGCCGTCGAGCTCAGAAACTGCGCTCAAGAGTGATGGCTCACCTATGGTTTCCACGCCAATACCAAGCTTGTCAGAGGTGCCAGAAAGGTTGAACTTTCCCATGATAACGCCAATGGACCCCACAATGCTCTCAGGGGCTGCTACGACTTGATCAGCCGCACACGCGAGATAGTAGCCGCCGCTTGCAGCGACATCCGTACACCACGCCACCACGGGAACTTCCTGGCGCAGGTCTTGAATCTCCTGCCAAAGTTGTTCGCTCGCACTCGCCGAGCCGCCCGGCGAGTTGATGTGCAGGATAACCGCTCTCACTCTGCGGTTTCGTTTGAGGGCCTTTAGTGCGGGGATGACCTTATCAGGGGAAATCTGGGCGCCGGCGCCCGACATTCCAGACGACACGATCATACCGCTTAGATCGATCACAGCGATCAGTGGCTTCCTTAGCAAGGGCTTCCACGGCATTTCGAACTTGCTCGCCCTCCAACCTTCCATGTTCATCACAAGTGGCAGCTTCTTGGGGTCGAGCTCCGACTTCGGGTCAAAGTTCTCAGAGTCGGCGAGAAAGCTAGGCAAGAGGGGTTCTCCAATCTCGGCATCGACAAGTCCATGCTTGAGCGCGTTGCGAGCGTCCATCGGTGCCAACTCGTGGAGCGCTGGCGAGAAACGAGGGCCGCAAGTGGTTTCAAGCTCCGCATTTAGACGTTGGAGTAGTTCTGACATCATCAATTCTTGAGCGCGAGGTGCGTTCTGGTGAATGAAGCGGTGTCCCGCGGTCTTAAACTCGCCGACGTGTACGAACTGAGCCGCCAGGCCAAACTTCTCAAAGAGCCCCTTGAAGAAATAGAGTTCCATGTGCGGCTTGAAGGTGTAGAGCCGCCCAGCGCGGTTCAGTACGATGTGTGTCGCTGCGGTGGCTAATGGATAGTCACGTGTGTCGAGTTGGTCGCAGAAAAACACCACTTCGATTCCAGCCTCACGTATTTCGACGAGGAGTCGTCTGATCTCAGCGAGCTTGGCCGGCCCCATCGCAAGCGGTTGATCCCAACTCACGATGACTCCCTTGCACCGTTTTGCTTGTTTGATCTCGAGCAGGTCTGAACGCAGGTTCAAATAGGTATAGGGTTTTGGTAGCCACCGGCTCTTTGGGGCTGAGATCGGGAAATCCGGCTCCAAATTTAGTTCCACCCAAACTTGGCCGGGACCTTTGAGTTTTCCAATCAGGTAAAATGGGGTTGCCAGAACCCAGAGCGTTAGAGACAAGATGTTTTGAACGAGTACAAAGAGGATACGAATCATGAAGCGTGCTCTGGGGTTATTTTTGCTGGGGCTCTTGGCGATCATCCAGGCATGCGTTGAAACCGCTGAATGTGATGAGAGCGTAGGTTGTCCCGGCGACCAAGTGTGCTTTGAATACACATGCCGTGCAAGTTGCGATCAACAAGAGTGCTCCGAAGGCTTTAGCTGCGAGGCGTGCATTTTTGCTGACGATAATCGTATCGTAAATCGCTGCATCGGCTCGGTTGGACTCGCTTGTCTCCCTCAGGGGGAATGAAACGATGAGAGTCATCGACTTCCTTGAACATGAAAAGACCTTTGAGGTTAGATTCCCGTACGACGCGGCTTGCAGGGATGCTGTTGCCGGGGTTCAAGGGGCTTATTTCGACTCGGATACAAGGTCTTGGAAGGTACCCTTGACGCAGGGCCAAGAGCTCTTGATTCGATTGGACCATCTGCACTTTAAATTGACACCGGGGGCGCGAGCGTCGCTCTTGGACGGGGGCGATAACCCGGACGTGACGACGGTCAGTCAGTTGAACCGTCAACTTGCTCAAATCGTACAAGAGAGTTTTCAGGAGCCCGTTTGGCTTGAGTCCGAGCTCGTAGGATGGACCAAAATCAGGCCCAAGGGACACGCATATTTTGAATTGGTGGAAAGGCATCGAGACGGCACCGTGAATGCCAAGGTCGCCGCGGTAATGTGGAACGACGACCGTATCCGGCTGACGCAGTCGTTGGCCTCGATCGGTCATGAGTTAAAGGACGGTGGGACGTATCGCTTCCTGGTTCAGCCAGGCGTCTATGTGAAGACGGGTGGCCTTTCAGTGAGCATCAAAGACATCGACCTCGAGTCTTTGGGAAGCGATGCCGAGCTTCGTCGTTCCAAGATTCTGGCGGAGCTTTCGAAGAGAGGCGATTTAGACACGAACCGAAAGATGGCGATTCCGCGGGCTCCTCTGCGCATAGCATTGATCACAGGGCGTTCAACGGATGCTGAAGCGGACTTTTTGGATGAGCTCCGGCGTAGTGGATTCGCGTTTGATGTCGGGGTGTTTTACGCGAAGATGCAAGGGGTTGCATTGGAAGAGAGTGTAATGGATGGCCTCATCCGGTTCGCGCAGCTTCGCGATGACTACGACGTTCTAGTGATCACACGAGGCGGAGGTTCAGTGTCGGACCTCGGGTGGTTTGATTCGTTCAAGCTGGGACTGAGTGCCATGAGATTTCCTCTCCCTGTCCTGACGGGGATCGGACACCATCGAGATCAAACAGTGATGGACCGTGTGTCTCGGGGATTTAAGACACCCACTGCGGTGGCTCAGTTCTTGGTAGAATCAGTTGCGAAAGAAGAGCGCGCGCTTGAAGACTTGGCTCGAGGCATTCAGACTGGGGCACAACGACATCTTGATTCTAAAGGTCGAGTCATCGATCGTTTCCGGACACAGCTGGAATCGCACGCAAAGCTGAGGTGTGAACGCGAAGAGGGTTCGGTCCAGCGCGCTCAAACGAGGCTTTCTACATCTTTAAATCAATATCTGGAGCGTGCCACCGCTCGCCTCAACCTCTTGGAGAGCAAGGTGGAATCAGAGAACCCTCGCCGTTCATTGGAGCGGGGCTTTGTACTCCTGCGGGCGAAAGGCGCGGTCCGCTCGAGCGTCGATGAGTTGGAAGTAGGGCAAGATGTTGAATTGGAATTTGGGGATGGAAGCGTCACGTCTCGAGTTCTGGAAATCACTAAACGTGGAGATCACTAAATGGCAGACGACGAGAAATTTGAATTCAAAGCAGCCATGGACGAGATAGAGAAAATCCTTAAAGGTATTGAGTCCAATCAGGTTTCGGTCGATGAGTTAGTCGACCATGTTTCGAGAGCCACTGACCTCTTGCAGAAGTGCCGAGCAAAGCTGCGGGAAGTAGAAACTCAGGTCATTGAAGTTGTTCAAACGGTGTCTCAATGATCTCGAAATGGGGGTCAAAACTCTCGGATATCTCGGAGCGAGTCGTTCCAGATCCCATGGTGTTTGCCCTACTTTTGAGCCTTTTCGTGTGGGTCTCGGCGCTGGTTTTTGGGGCCGAAGTTCAGGATTTGAGCGTCGGTCAACGGATGAGCTTGATCGGCCACGGGTGGTTTAAAGAGCTTTTTTCAACAGGCTTGATGAAGTTCGCCCTCCAGATGTGTCTTATCCTGCTCGTAGGGCATGCGCTCGCATTGACGCCGCCTATTCAGTCGTTGGTGCGTTTTATCACGTCGCGCGTCAACAGTCCTAGGGTCGCTGTTGTGGTCGTCTTGCTCGTGGCTTGCGCGGCGAGCTTGATCCAATGGGGCCTCGGCGCGATTGTCGGGGCGCTGATGGCACGGGAAATGGGGAAATCTCTCAAATCCAGGGGCATCAAGGTCCACTACCCACTTCTAGGCGCTGCCGGCTATGCGGGGTTCGTCGTATGGCACGGGGGGCTTTCTGGGTCAGCACCTTTAAAGGTCGCGGAGGCCAATCACTTCCTCGTCGACTCAATCGGTGTGATCCCCATTACGGAAACGATCTTGGCGCCAATGAACATGGTGATTACGAGCTCACTGATCTTGGTGATGGCGGGTCTCTTTTGGGTTCTGACACCCAGCGAAAACGTCATTGAACCCTCTCTGAAGATGGACGAGCCTCTTGAAAAGGCGAGAGGCGGCGCCAGCGGGATTGTGAGCCAACTTGAGCATGGACCTTGGCTCGGAGTTGGGTTTGGACTCTTGGTACTCTCGTGGGTAGCTTTCCTGCTCTTCTCAACGGGAGTTGCGGCTTGGCACCTCGATACCGTCAACCTCCTCTTTTTCGGTTTAGGTTTGCTCTTACACCGCTCGCCCTTGTCTTATGTGGAGGCCATTCTGGATGGAGCTCGCGGCGCGGGTCCGATCATCATTCAATTTCCACTCTACTTTGGAATTCTGGGGATTCTGACTTCCTCGGGATTAATCGCTCAGATCAGCGAGGCATTTATTGCCATTTCGTCTGAGAGCACCTACCCGATCCTGACCTTCCTTTCCGCAGGGGCCGTCAACTTCTTTGTGCCCAGCGGGGGAGGGCAGTGGGCAGTTCAGGGGCCTTTGATGGTCGAGGCGCTCAGTGTATTGGAAATCCCAGCGAGCACTGTGGTGATGGCGCTCTCGTACGGAGACGCGTGGACGAATATGTTGCAGCCGTTTTGGGCCCTTCCACTTCTGGGAATCATGGGACTTAGGGCCCGCGATATCATGGGATACACGGCGTTGGTGTGGGCAATCAGTGGACCTGTAGTCATTTTAGGACTGTGGGTATTAGGATAATTGTCGTCTGGGATTAGATGGACTGTAGGCAAGTGTTTTGCCTTGTGATAGTCTCCGCCATTGCCGGGCGGGGCGGGGTCATTTAAAATTGGCCCATACATTCCGGGCGGCCTCTACAGGGAAATTCAGACGAGCCCACGCGATGAAGTTCTATTGCGACGCATGCAATACCAAGTACTCAATTCCAGATGAAAAAGTTCATGGAAAAGTACTGAAGGTCCGATGCAAAAGCTGCGGCAATATCATTACCGTAAAGGAGCAAGAAGCGCCTTTGGCCACTGGTGTTGAACCAACAGCCCTCGGCTCTCGACCTTCTCCTCCACCCGCTCCGGGTGGGCCTAAAGTTCCGCCAAACAATTGGCATTATTCGGTTAATGGCCAGTCATCTGGTCCCTTCACACTCAAGGCGCTACGCGAGAAGTTTGAGAACGGGTCGCTCGGAGACGAGGCCTACGTCTGGCACGAGTCGATCGTGCAATGGAAGCCCGTCCGAGAAGTACCTGCTTTTCATGACTCGCTCGCGAAAGGTCAAACCGTTAAGCCTAGGGCAAAGACTATCGGGTTTACCGGTCCGCTAGAGGCCATCAAGGCCGACCAGGCGCCGAAAGGCAAGCAAGAGGGTTTCGTTCCCGACTTGGGCGTCAAAAAGAGCCCAGACATCGGTTCAAAGAAGGACGAAAAACGCAAGGAACCAAGGCAAGATCGTCTTGAAGCCTTGCGAGAGAAGCTAAAGAACGACGTTCCTGATACTAACAAGCGCTCTCTCGCCGCGGGACTTGCACCGAAGGCGGTCGAGAAGAAGCCTGAGCTTCCAACTCCGACGTTTGATTCTCCCGACGATACCGCATCGATCACCTTCCCTGATACGATGCTCGACTCCAAGCCAAAGGTCGAGAATAAGAAGCCGGAGCCAGCCCCTGAGAAGCCAAAGCTTCCGGCTTTTGAGCTCAAGCCTTTTTCGGCCGCACTTTTCGAGGAAGCGCCTTCCGACTCAGGTGAGGTAGAACCCGAAGATCAAGTTCTGGACGATTGGGCAAAGGGAGCGGAGTTGGAGTCTCCTCAAGACTCCGGTTTGATTCCGTTTTTTGATAGCGTTCCAAAACTTGAATCAAGCCATACTCCTGACTCTCAGGTTCCCACCGGCTCGCTGCTCATCCAGCTCGATAGTATCAAGAAGGAAGGGCGCAAGAAGAAGCTGGGATTCATGCTGGGGGCGCTCGTGGTCGTTGGTATATCTGCTGGTGCCATCGGCTATTATTTTGCGGGTAAGGCTCCGGAAGAGCGGCCGTTCGCTGAAGTGGCCAAGAAAGAGCCCGCGCGTGTCCCTGTTGAGAAGGTGTATTCCAAGGGCAAACTTTCCAATATGGGAATTGAGCTCGAAGAAGAGGTGATTCCTGCAGACCCGACTCCTGAAGAGATGGCGATGCCGGAGAAGCCAGCTGAGAATACTCAAGCGCAGGTCGCTGAGAAGTCCCCGCAAGAACCTACGAAAGCGGGCCTGGAAGATAGACCGGAACCGAAAAAAGTTGCGGCTACCAAAGGCGAAACAAGCACTGAGCCTCAAGCCGTCGCTAAAGCAGAAGAGAAGCCGCCCGAAGAGGACAAACCGGTGACCGCACAATCTGTGCTTAGTTATACGAGTCCAACTGCGGCCAGGTCAGGGTCCACCGCAATCAATCGTCCCGAGGATACGATTGGCGCGGCTGGAAGTAGTGCGACCACTCTCTCCAAAGACGCCGCGCGGGATGGCTTTAGAATTATTCGACAATCCGTCATGCAATGTCGGGAGCGGCATATGCGGCGCGGAGCGACCCTTGATGCGAACAAGATTCATATCAAGATCACGGTGGAGCCCACGGGTTCCGTTAGCAAATACGGTGTGCAACCAGCTTCGGTCGCCAACACCGAGTTTGATATCTGCATGCGGTCACATATGGACCGCTGGAAGTTCGCACGTTGGCAAGGTGTGGCCACCGAGATCACGTCATCATTCGTGATGCAGTAATCTTTGTCTCGCAAGCTCAATATCAACCAGGGTGGACGACTGAATATCGACTAGCTCATTTTGAGCCAAATCGAGCAGTTTGAGTGCGACTTCATGGTGACCGAGATAGGTTTGAATCTCTGCTGAATCGACCAGTGCATCTGCGATGAACTCCGCACGCGATTCCTCGCCCTCAGGCGCGGTCTTCCCTATCGAATTCAAGATTTCTTCGGGGTTCGAGCTCAAATGGGCCCGCCACGTCTCAACCAGAGCGTCGTGATCCTTTAGTCCGTCCAGAAAACTTGCTGCAAGGGCTTCCTGGTGTTTCGCAAGCTCGAGGCAGGTGTACTCGATGATTTCGTCCACCTCGAGTTCGCTTGGGCATTGAGCAATCAGTGAGAGAACTTCTTTGGTCGCTCGTTCTACATCCAATCTCAAGACTCGCTTAATCCATGCCCACTGAGTGCAAGGTGAGAGTTCTTTGGGGTTACTTCCGAGGACGTCTTCGTCACTCGCGTCAAGCATTCGGTCGTGTTCGATCTTTTGCGCTGACGTGCACATGTCCCAAGCGCTCGGCGAATATCCGAGTGTGTCTTGCAGATAGTCGCTGTAGTTGTCTTCAAAATCAGTTTTCATAGGCGGCACAGGCGGAAAAGAGTTGATGAGCGTTTTTCGGTACGCCCGCAAGCTTGCTCAACTTCGGAGGTCGCGAAGACGTTGGGGGCAAAAGGTGAAGTCCAGCTTCTCGGAGAACGTTCTCAAGGGGTACTCGGGATTCCGCGAATTGCCAGATTAGGTTTGAGTTCTTGCTGATTTGTTCAAGCGCGACTCTGACGTCGGTACTCGAGTATCGGGCAGGGGGAGCGGAGGCCTTGGCGAGGTAGTTCAGCCAATCGAAGATCTCCACGTCCGGTTTTAGAGTGAGGTCGGCGTAGAGAGCGAGCACAAATCCGTGATCGTAGGGAAACCGAAGCTGATCAAGCTCGGTGACAGGGTTCACGGTTCGGACAGGATTTTGCTCATAGGCGCCCAAATTCTGGGCGACCTCGGTCCACGCAAATTCCTCGCTCAGTTGCCGTGACTCACAGCCAAGTTTCAGGGCCAGATAGTGAGTCACACCCTCCACAAACCACCGGAGCTCCTGCTCCTCTTGGTCCCTCGGCACAAGCCAGTGGCCATTCCAGAGGTGAATGGCTTCGTGAAAAATCAGGAGTTTTGATTGAGCATTGAGGCTGTCGGGTAGTTTGACCACAAAGCCGTTTCGTCGTCCGAGTCCATCTAGATCACTCGGGTCTGCGGAGCCGTCTTGAATAAAGACGTTTGCCGTACCTTGTGAGCCGAGTTTCTGGGTCATCAACTCAATAGCCTCCTCAACGATCTCTGGGACGCGAGGGTCAAGATTACGTCCTTCTGAGAATGCAATTCGATGGGGTCCAGAATTCTCAACTTTGAGATTCCCGGCCACGAAGAAAGCGTCGCTGAGGACCATGCCTTCTTCGGCTCGCAGTCCAATCACATCAAACCCGGGATGGGTTGCGCTAGGCTTCCTCCCAGACTCCCGCCACGTTGTCAGTACTTTCCAGTCAGTTGGAAGGTGAACTTCGATGGGGACTGCTCCGACTTTAGAGAGCAATTGGCGAGCCGGTAAAACCAGGAATGTTGGGCCGAGTAGCACCAGTATATTGTTGTGAAAGCTTGGCGCGAAGCGAGTCTCCCTCGCCTCGAGCTTCACCACGTACTCAAGCTCTACCCATTCCGAGTCGGTCGTGTTTACGTCGATATGATTGGCCGACCGATCGATGGTGGTGAATATGGGTCCAGCTTCGTCGCGGGCGTCTTGAAGCGTAACCTGAGCATCTTTGGGCAGAAAAAGTCGTGTGTTGGGTGGAGGGGAAACGAGTCGAAAAACCACGCGAATGGAGTCCTCTTGCCATAGAACACGATACGCCATCGCATCATCAACGAGTTCAATTTTTGACTCGGGGGCGCGGCCGACAACCTCGTCGTCTGGCAAGGCCGGAGCCGATTTGCAGCTCGTGCAAGTCAATAGAATCATGAAGGTCGTCAGCGTTAGCCAACTTGCCACCATCCGTCTTCCATGTATATTAACGACCAATCTCAAACGTCGGCATCCGGGTTTTGTACCATGTATCATGTTCTCATCGTGGACGAAGAAGAGCACTTGCTTTGGGCGCTCGAAAAGAACCTCTTCCCCAACCGTGATGATATTTCCATTATCACGGCAAACTCGGGTGAGCGAGGATTTGAGTTATTGAAGTCGCGCCCGATCGACCTCTTGGTCTGCGATATCAAGATGCCGGGACGTCTCGACGGCTTCCAGCTCATCCTACGCGCCAAAGAAGCTGCGCCAGAAGCGCGTGTGATTATCATGACCGCTTTTGGAACTCAGCGAGTTCAGAACTTTGCGGACCGGATCGGCGTAACTCATTATATCGAGAAACCGTTCAATGTTGCTGAATTGCGCGATGTAATTCTGGAGATATTGGACGAAAAGGAAGGCTTTCAGGGAGTCCTCTCCGACCTGGAGCTCACCGATATCATTCAGATGTTATGCTTGGCCAAACGCACGACCTTGCTTCATCTGAAACACCGCGACCATCGCGGAAAGATCTTCTTTGAAAAGGGCGAAGTGATTCACTCCGAGTTTGACGGGGCGAGAGGTGAGGACGCGGTCTACCAAATGTTGGCGCTGAGGCAGGGCGATATCTTCATGCAATCCGACTTTACCGTGGACGAAAGAACGATTCACACCGGGTGGCAAGATCTCTTGTTGGAGGGGCTTAGACGTAGTGACGAGCAGTCCTTCGAGGAGGAGCGCGACAATACCGATGTGGGAATGAGGGTCTCAGATCCGGCGATCCAGTCGGTGTTGGCTGAGACCTCTTCGTTTGACGAAGAAGACTCAGGGGCATTCCCGTTCTTCTCTGAAAAGGAACTCGAGGAGATTGAACGAGCGAGTGAGGCCCAGCTTGACGAAGCTAGCGAAGACTTTAAAGGGCCATTCATGAGCCCTGCACAGGAAGTGTCTGAAGTTGAAGTTCAGATCGATGGATTCAAGAAAGCAATCGATATGTTCGTCAAGGACTGCCCGGGGCTTGTCGTGACCGGACTCATTTCACCCAAAGACGCAATGGGGCTTCATTTCACGACAATCGAGGCTCATTGCTTTGAGCCCGATATCACACCGGTTTTCTTCTCCGACGTCATCGCTGCTGCGGAACGGGCAGCAAGCGCAATCTCGAAGACTAACCGTTTGCGAGAGATGCAAATCACCCTGGATTCCGAACATCTCTTGCTCAGAGTTATCGAAGGCACGCCCTATCTTCACTTTGCCGTGGTTAGCAAGAACACGAGTTTGGGAGTCGCTATCGTGCTGATGCGTCGTATGCAAGAAAGTCTACAAAGCGAGCTGGGAGCCTGACATGACGATTTTTGATGTGCTCGGGAAGATCAGCAAAGAGCTTCCAGGCTGTATTTCAATGAGTATTGTGGGGCTCGAAGACGGTTTGCAACTCGCCAGCGTGTCTCGAAGGGAAGAGGATGCCGCGGCTATCGATGCCTTTCAGAGTGATGTGTTGCGAGTCACTAGGCGAGCGTTGAACGAGCTAGGGCACGAAGGCAAGGTGGAGGGCGTTGTGCTCACCGGGGACGAAATGTATTTCGTTTCGTTGCCCGTCTCCGACATTTTCTTTTGGAATGTTGTGACTGACGGAAAGACTACTCTTGGATTCACCCAAGCGCTCATGAGGCGTCATCGAAAGGATATCGAGACTGCCCTTCAAGATTTCTTTCCTCACTAGAATTTGAACGTCGTGCCGATACTGAAAATTTGGGAGAACGTTGACCACTCTCCTTCGTTCTGTGGATTTCCTGGTGGTGTGCCTTTGGTAGCGCACGCGTCCTCTTGATAGTCCGGCCCGGTACAGCCGCTCGTAGGAATGGGCTGGTAGACCTCTCCATCGGTGACGTTGCGGTCAGGACTGATGATCGCGGAGTAGGCGAGCTCGATGTCCAGCCATTCAACCAGATGGAGTGCCGCACCAATGCCCAGCGTGGTTCGCTCCCAAGATGCGAAATCAACATTGGTGAATGCTTCCGGTTGCGCAGCGGACTCCCAAGCTCCCCCTGCGAAGGTAGTAAGCCACGGAAGAGGGGCGTAAGATCCGCCGAGCCTGAAGCTGTAGGTGTCTTGCCATTGTTTTGGCTGAACAACCGCGTTCAATGGCTGTTCAACGCCCGCGATTAGCAACCGGACGTCCGGTTCGATATTGAAGTATTCGAGTCGAGACCAGTCCTCCCACACAAAATTGAATTCGATATCGAACTGAGGGGCACCCTCAACGCCAGGATGGACGCCGTGTTCGTATACAACGCCAGCCCTCAGCGACCCTGCCTGCTCGGTATCGAAGTTAAGAGTGTTGCCCTCGATTTCCGCAAGACCATCAAAAGCCTCAGGGAAGTCGAGTTCGAACTCACCCGTGGTCTCCCAAGAGATTGGCGGGCGATACGAGGCCCCGACGCGAAATCCTGAGTGCTCCCAGGTGAGGCCGAAGAATCCAGTGGGTTGAAAGTCCTGCAGATTGCGAGCCTCTAAGAGCGATTGGTTAGTCGGATCCTCATTGAAAGGCGGTGCAACTTGAACTTCGTCCACGACCACGCTGAAGTTTGTGCGTTGCCAGGCCAGTGCGGCAGCCACCCCAACCGAGAGGGCGCCAGCGTTTCCGAGGTCGAATCTGTAGCCTGCGCCCGCCGTAAAATAGACCTCAATGATGTCGGATGAGAGCATCATATGCTTGGCGCTGTTCGAGTACTCAAACTGGCATTCGCTCCCATCCCATTCGCCAAAGCACTGCTTTCCATAGGCGCTCGGTCCAAAAACACCGACCGCTACACCGAGGTCATCGACGCCAAAATCGTGGCTGATCGCCAGGAACGGAGCCGCAAAGAGCCCCGACGTGTTTGAAGTAGGCTCGAATTCCCGCGTCGTGTTTTCGAGAACGAGGTCATTTCTGGAAAATGTCACATCGTGCGTCAGAAGGTTGAGGTCTAAGAGAATCTGGGTCCCGTTGGCTCGTGGCAAGAGGGCCGGGTTAAAATAGAGGGCGCTCGGATCGGCCTTAGTGACTGCTCCTGTGCCTCCACGTGCCACACTTCGGGTGGTGTTTTCGGGGATCTCGAAACCCGCCCCCAATGCGATATTGGGAAGAATTAGGCAGGCGAGCGACAACCAAAATTGAGTGGGTTTCATTCTTCCTCACTTTTGGGCACTTCATCGGTCCCTTCTGCATCTTCCTGGACATCAGCGTCTACCTCGCCTCCAGGGACTCGGCCGTCTTCCTCGTCCTCTTGGACTTCCTCGTCTGTCTCGTCGACCGCTTCGGCGGGGGTAACCCTTTGGTGTTCACCGGTTTGAACCACATCATCCAATGCGGTTGATTCCCATTGGTGAATTCTGTTTACGAGGTGTTCGATGTACTGGTCACGTTCGCTCAAAGCCGTCTGCGCGTTTTGAACCACCTCAGTAAACTCAGTCTGAACGTGTTGATAGAGTTGGGTGAGTTCAGAAACCTGGCGCTGTAGCTGTGTCATTGGGTCTTCAGCAACGGCACTAAGGTCAGGCCTCGCCCGTATGGTCGTCGGTTGGTCGTCCCATCGATTGACGGCCTTGAATTCGTTGGTAGCTTCGCGTTCTCTTGGAGGCTCGTCGATCAGCTCATCAAAGATGCTGTCTTCGTCGCCGGCGCCACGGAATTCAGATGTCTGTAGATCTTGAACAACCTGCTTGAGTCGCTCGACAATCGAGAAGTACGGAAGGTGAACCTCTCGCAGAGGTGCCGGACCAGACTCGACGTCGGAGCAAAAATAGATTGCCACACCGGCCGCTTCTTCGTCGTGAATGGCGAGTCGATTGTCAGTGGCAATCCACCGACCATTTTCTCCACCGTTGTCTGTCCACACCCCGCTTTCACCGTCGTCGGTCTTTCGGACCACTTCCGATGCCCTGGCGTCCGGCAGATCTTGGTCAAACGCAAACGCGTAGATGGGGCGCTGAACCACAGATTGAACAAAGCCGAACTGAGTCTGCAACTCTCCAATTTGCGGAACTCGCTCTCGACCGCCGTGGACACTGACGTTTTCTCCGCCCTCTGTGTAACCATAGCGAGGTAGAACCGCCTCAAGCCCATTGACGTTCTTTCGTTCCACCGCACAGATGTACTCGCCGCCGGCCTTTAGCACCCGCTTGACTTCGGCGATGAGGCTCGGGTCGGTTACAGGGCAGGTCGGGTCGAGGGAGACGACCACGTCGAACGTGTGGTCCGGGAAATCTAGCTCTTCCCAAAACATGACGTGGAAATCGAGTCCCGGTTTGGCGTGCTTCATGCGCCCAATCTCTAAGACTGCCGGCCGATGGTCGATCGCATCAACCATCTCGGCACCAAGTTCGAGGAGCATCGACGAACCGATTCCCGTGCCACAGCCGATATCTAAGACCCGCTTGCCTTCGAGACGATCTGCCAGGAGAATATATCTGGGGAGCAGCGCGTGCCACTCTCCTTCGAGCGTATGCATTCCGAAATATCGATTCATATGTGATATCTTATGTAAAGGGCTCGCGAAGTATAGGTCTGACCACGCGTAGTCGCAACCTCTGCGGGCCATCTGAGGAATTTTATTCGAAACGGCTTTGCTCTTAACTCAGAATGCACTAATAACCCCTCGGGGACCCTAGGAGAAGACCATGAGACGAACAGAATTAACAAAGAAAACGGCAGCAAATAAGGGCTACGCAGCTTTAGGAGCCGCGAGTGCAACACTATTGCTCTGCTTCCTCTTGTCGTGGTGGTTGATCATTATCGGTGGTCCAGTGACGGCCTATTTGACCTACCAGTGGTTTCAGTATCGGGCCAAATGGGGCCTACGTTTTTGAGTGGAGTTGAGCGGTGTTGGATCAAGCGAAAATGACGGCCTTGAGGCTATTGCCAAAAAATTCGATCAGCAGGGCGGTAGGTGCATTATCCGAGCTCGAATTGCCTCAGCCGCTGCGCGGTCCAATCAATTCTAGCTTCGCTCAGCTTGCTGGCATTAATTTGGGTGAGTCGGAATCTGCGCCGGATGCATACGCTTCGGTCAACGCGTTTTTTACCCGTCGCCTTCGTGAAGGTGCTCGAGATATCGAAGCGAATAAGGCAGGGGACCTCGTCTCGCCTTCGGATGGCAGACTCTCAACCTTCGGTCGAATCGAGGCGGAGACTTTGGTTCAAGCCAAGGGCAAGAACTACCGTCTGGTTGACCTCGTAGATAGTGGGCGAGATGCCGAGCGCTTTGTCGGTGGCCATTTCGCAACCGTCTACCTCTCGCCTCGTGATTACCATCGCGTCCACTCGCCGGCCTCGGGCGTGGTATCCAAAGTAAGTTACATCCCGGGCCAACTCTTCCCGGTGAATCCGCTTGCTGTACGTAACGTGAGCGAACTCTTTGCCGTCAATGAGCGGCTGATCTCCTATGTCGAGGAGCCCGCTCTAGGCGTGGTCGGGGTTGTCATGGTCGGCGCCACGTGCGTAGGCAAAATGTCGCTCGCATTCCACGGCTTGAAGACCAATGGCCGCTTCAGAAGGCGAGAAGATATCGAGATAAGCGGTACCCAGCTTGAAGCTGGCGACGAGCTTGGAATGTTCAACCTTGGCTCAACGGTCGTCTTGCTTATCGGAAGTCAAAATTTCGAATTCCGCTCGGACCTTACCGAAGGCATGACTCTCAGAATGGGAGAACTCTTGGGCCGGACCCTTTAGCACTTCAAGTGAAAGACTTGTGACATAGCAAGGCGTGAGTTAGACTCCGCACTGTTGAATGCAATTCGCATAAGCATCCTGGAGTGAGGTGCCCGAAAGGGCCTCACAGCCGTCAAGGAGTCCCCTAGGTGTCCAACTCTGCTGATAACTCACCGATGAATCCCACACTGGACGAGGATAGCGACGTCATTGAATTGACCAATGAGGTTGCTGAGCCGAATCAAGAGGAGGATCTCGCGTTCGCTATCCCAGCTTTCAGGGTTCCAACCGGGCAGCTTCCCGCCGCACCGAAACCCTCTGAAGAGCCCGAAGATTCTGACGAAGATCCGTTTGACCGCGAAGAGTTGGTTCGAACGGTCCGAATGGAAGCCGTAGATCGCTCTCAAATCGACCTGCTGGACGCACTCCGAAAGTTCTCGATTGATTCATACCTGGAAGACCAACACCTCGCACCTGATGTATTGGTCGCGCCACCAAGGGTTTTGACGAAAAAGTGGCAAGATGGCCCCGCGCCGACGTCTACTCGTACTTCTGCGAACGAAAGTACAGAACGCGGCGATGTGTCTACCGTTCGGGTTGCGACTGTCACAGATGAGGACATCGCTAAGGCTCAAGCCGAATCACAAGAGGTGATTGAGGTTGAGGCTCCAGTGAGCGAGCCTGGTATGCCTGGGGCTCCTTTTGAAGCTGATGAGATTCAGGACGCGATCGAGCTCGATAGCGAGGTTCTGGAAGACGCAACTCCGTTGCCAAAACCTCCGCCAAAACCGGAAGCTCCTGTGGAGCGCCCTCGGCATAACACCAAGCCGATCCCTCAGGCTCCTCAAGCTGCTGCCAAGCCGGCCGCATCGCCAGCACCTGCTCCGAAGGCCGACGATGATGATATCGGCGGAATCGTTCAGGAGTTGCTCGAAGAGAAGAAGCCCAAGAGGGTGAGTGCGGCTGAACAAAAGCGCGCCAACTGGTTTGTGGACGTATTCTCCGACGAGTACATGCGTACTCTTCCGAAAGATTTGCCCAAACAAACCGAGAAAGAAGTCGAGTTTATCCTCGACTCGCTCGGACTCAAAAAGGGCGCACGAATTTTCGATCTTGCCTGTGGGTTTGGCCGGCACTCCCTCGAGCTTGCCAGACGAGGCTACGAGGTAGCGGGTTTGGATCTTTCGATGGCGATGCTCCAGCGGGCGCTCAATGACGCTCAGAAACGCTCGTTGTCAATCAAGTTCATTCACGGAGATATGCGTGACCTGAACTTCAATGAGATTTTCGATGGCTGCTTTTTGTGGCAAACATCATTCGGGTATTTTGACGATAAGACGAACTTCCGCGTGCTTCAGGGTGTGCATCGCGCATTGAAGTCCGGTGGTCGTTTCCTCATGGATGTGGTCAATCGCGACTACGTGGTTGCTGAAATGCCATCACGAACCTGGTGGGAAGGTGTGGAGTGCGTCTTCTTGGAAGAAGTCGAGTTCGACTACATGACCAGCATCATGCACACCAAACGCTCCTTCATCTACGAAGATGGGTCGCCCCCTCAAGAATTCAACAGCTACATCCGTCTCTACGGTTTGCATGAATTGAATCAGATTCTTCAGATCGCTGGCTTTGATGTGGTCGAGGTGAGTGGCGAGGTTTTCCACCGAGGGAATTACCTCGGCCCTTCGAGCTCCCACACGCTGGTACTCGCAGAAAAGCGTTGAAGGTGTGAAGACTTTCTCAGTCTTCCACGACCGCTTTGTCGCCCACGTAATCAATCAAAACTAGGCCATCTTCGGTGGCTACGAAGCCATAAGCGACCTTTTGGTAGGAACCCTTGAAGACGTGTTCTTGCCCGACTTCGATCTTGTTCTTCTTGATGAACTCGTCCTTGAATCCGACCATTCTCAACATGGCCTGTGAATCTGGACCGTCCTTGATGAAAAGGCTTGGCTCAGGACACTTTTCGTCTTTCTTCTTCGCCTTCTTTGGGTCGCAAGGCTCAGAGATCTGGACGATGGTGCCTTTGACTTCGACCTTTTGTTCGAGGTGCTTTGCCTGATGATGAATCAGTCCCTCGACTCTGAGGGTGCCGTCTCCATTCTTTTCAGGAACTTCGAAACCGCTCGCTGGGGGCGGGGTAGGGAGGTCTACTCTTGCAGGCGGAAGATTTGGGTCCACCTGGTCCTCTTCAACCTGCACCTGTCCACCGTCATCACACGCAATGGTTGAGGAAAGAAGCAAGCCAGCGAGCGACAGTTTCCAAAACGACATAAGTTCTCCATTTGCCAAGAGTCTAGCGCCGCGCAGGTTCCGCTGCGATGGTGGCGCCTTGGTATTCTTGTTGATTCATGGCTTGGATAATATCGTACAAATAATCTTCGCGCACCTCTGCATATGAGAAGGTTTGCTCGACCTGAACACTACCGAGATCTTCCGGTTCAATTCCTGCCATATAACAGACCATCTCTACGATCGCGTCACGGTCCACCGAATGGGTTTTTCCGCGATTGATCCAAACCTTCGCAAACTCTCTAGGGATCTCTGGCAGAGGTGGAAGTGGCGTGGTTTCTGTGCGCTCTCGGTCGCGTCCACCGCGGCGCTTCCGCTTGGAGCGCCGACGATCGTCGTCTTTCTTCTCGGTGCGCTCTTGTCGGGCCTCCTTCAAGATGCCCTTGTCGTCCTGTGAGTCTGGGCGCTGACGCTGACGACGCGGCTTAGACTCTTCAGCGACCGGCGCACTCGGCGCGGCGGTAACTTCGTTCGACTGGGATCGTGAATTGCGACGAGTGCGTCGTGGCTTTTGTGACTCTTCAGCGCGAGGCTCAGGGGCTTCTACTTCCTCCTGTTTCGCGAGTTTTGAAGGACGTACACGAAGAACTTCGCGCTTTTCCGTGGTCTCTGGCACGAGTGGCCGTTTGCTCTCTTCTTTGATGGCTGGCTTCTCGTCACGCGCAGGTCTCTCAGCGCGGACATCCTCAACTGGGAGTTCAGCGGCCGGACTTGAGAGGGGGCCCGAGTAGCTTGTCGCGAACGCCAGTAGTTTGGCCACAAAACGCACTTTTTCTACGTCATCGGATCCAACAAGCGCCTGCGCTACGCCCATTTGCGGGCCGTAGTTAACGCCGTTGGTCATGACGGAGCTCATCACAGATTCAACCCGTCGTTCTTGCCTGGCCTGTCGAATGTCCTCGGAGCTTGGCAACGTACGCTCATGAATCGGGAATTTGTAGAGCTTTCGAATGTTGAAAAGTACGCCCATTTCTTTAGGGGATACCAGGCTCATCGCCTTACCCTTCTTGCCCGCACGGCCAGTTCTTCCGGTCCTATGGATGTAGACCTCGGCACTCTCGGGAAGGGTATAGTTGATGACGTGAGTCAAATCCGAGATATCGATGCCTCGAGCAGCAACGTCCGTGGCGACGAGGAAATCGATCTGACCTTCCTTGAGTGCCTTAAGCGTGCTTTCACGGTCTTTCTGCGCAAGGTCGCCGTTCAAAACGTCGGCTCGGTAACCATGTCGTTTGAGGAATCGGGTCACCATAAACGTGTCGTCTTTGGTGTTTGCAAAGATGATCGCGTTGTCGGGCTCTTCGTGTTGGAGAACGGCGAGTAGGTCGCGAGTACGAGACACACCATTGATCATGAAGAAGCTATGCTCAACATCTTCCGCTGCAACGGAATTGCTGGAGAACGTAATGAACTCCGGATAATAGAGCATGTTGTTTGCGAGCGCCTTTACCTCAGGCGTGATCGTGGCGCTGAAGAGCAAGCTTTGTCGCTCTTCTGGCAAATAGCCGATGATCGTGTTGAGGTCCTCGGCAAATCCCATCGAGAGCATCTCATCGGCTTCGTCGAGGCAAAGAACCCTGAGGTTGTCGAAAGAGATCTTTCCACGCTTCAGGATATCTACAAGGCGTCCCGGAGTAGCGCAGATAATGCTGGCCTTCTCGATCTCCTCGTATTGCTTCTCGTAGGATGTGCCGCCGTAAATCGTCGCGACGTTGATACCTTTAAACTCACCAAGCCTTTCAATTTCCGCTGCGACCTGGCGCGCCAACTCACGTGTGGGGGCAAGCACCAACATTTCAATGATGCCCGGCCGAGGGTCGAGCAGCTCAATTGAGGGAACGCCGAATGCGGCAGTCTTGCCCGTTCCCGTTTGGGACTGAACAATCAAATCGATCCCTGCCATCACCAGCGGAATCGCTGCGTGTTGTACCGGGGTTGGGGTTTGGTAACCCACTTTTTCTAGGGCTTGAAGCATTTCGGAGCTGAGGAAGTAGTCCCCGAAGCCCTTGTTTTCCGTAAAGGTAGTCATCTTATCTCTATTCCGTTGAGCTTGAGTGCTCGGCATTTGGCACGTCAGGTGCCGTCGAATCGTCGCGCCAGCTTCCGTACTTTGCTTGCATGACATTATTTTGCAGCGCATCCATAGCGAATTAGCCGTCGAGTGGCAAGTTCACTTGTTCTGAAGATCTCGCTTGAGCATCAGCCGTTCAATTCGTTGGAGCGTGGCCTCGAGTGAATCGTCCACGCTCGGCTCCTCAGTCGAATCCAAAGCCGCTTCCGCATCGGTCAGTTTGAGGCGTTTGGGGTTCGCGTCGGCCACGCAAGACACACTTTTTACGGACGGAAAAAAGGCGCTCACGTCTTGTTTAATGCGCTTGGCAATCTTCTTTGTTTGACCTTCCCAAGATTCGGGAATGGCGACCTCTAACACGCCTTCATTGAGCGAAAGGGGCTCGGTCTTTGCCGCGAGTTCTTCCCCAACAAGCACAGACCACGTTTCCTTCAGGAGCTTTGGGCTAGGTGTAAGCTGCGCCTTGGCTGCAGCCTTTCGCACGATGGAAGTGAAGTCATTCACAGCTCGCCGATCGCCTCTTTGATGCGTTCGGTCACCTCTTCTGGTTTCCCAACGCCGTCCACCCTGATCAACAACCCTTTGCTCTCGTAGAAGGGGACGATCGGGGTGGTTTCGCTATGATACTTTTGCAGGCGTGCCCGGCAGGCCTCCACGGTATCGTCCTTACGATGGACGAGGCGATCTTTGATGTCTTCCGGAGGAGGATTGAAGCTGAGGTGATAGATCTGGCCGGTTACTGGATCGCTACGACGGCCGGTGATCCGTTCTTCAATGAGCTCGTCGGGGACCTCGATTAAGAGGACCCCATCGAGTTGAACACCTGCGTTTGAAAGGGCGGCGTCAAGGGCTTCGGCTTGAGGACGGGTTCGTGGGAATCCATCGAGCAAAAAGCCGGTCTTGCAGTCGGCTTCTTGGATGCGCTCGAGAACGAGGTTGATGACCAATTCGTCGGGCACGAGGTTGCCGGCTTTCATAAAGGCATCGGCTTCTTTGCCGAGTTGCGTCCCATTGGCCACTGCCGAACGGAGCATGTCTCCAGATGAAAGATGAGTCACGCCGTAGGCTTCAACCAGAAAGCTTGCTTGAGTTCCTTTGCCAGCACCAGGCGGGCCCACTAGTATCATTCTCATCGTCGATCTCTCTCGTATTGTTCTTGTGTGGTTGATTAAAAGCATGTTCAATTCGGGCGAGTTCTTACCATTGTGGTGTCGTCTTCACCAGACGCGATCCCATATTGCGGTTGGAAAAAGTTTCGGGATTCGCATTTCATGGAAGAAATCGTGTTGACAGGAATTAGGCGCGTTGATAGACCCCCTCAGCGCTCAGGAATGAGTGAAGAGGCACGTAGCTCAGTGGGAGAGCACTACCCTGACACGGTAGGGGTCGGCGGTTCAATCCCGCCCGTGCCTATGGTCCACCCATCAAAATTGGTGGAGGACATCACCGCGATTTGACTCGGCCTCGGGGTCCGGTTAAATCGTAAACTGGGCAGGATGAACAGCGTCCTGCCCTTTTTGTTTTGGCTATTTGAGGAGAATGTCAGCTACATGGCGGAGAAAGACCCACGGGTAAACAGGCGAATTCGATCAGCGGAAGTCAGGATTATTGATCCTGATGGCGAACAGTTAGGGATCATGACTTTAGATGATGCCCTGGATAAAGCCGAAGAGTTTGGTCTCGACTTGGTCGAGGTTGCACCAAATGCGAAACCGCCAGTCTGCCGAATCATGGATTACGGCAAATACAAATACCAACAAAAGAAGCGATCGGCTGAGGCCCGCAAGAAGTCTTCAAGAGTTGAGCTCAAAGAAGTCAAGATGCGGCCAAAGACCGATGATCACGATTTCATGACCAAAGTTCGTCATGCGAAGAAGTTCCTCGAAGAGGGAAATAAGGTGAAGTTCACCGTGATGTTCAGGGGACGTGAGATCACTCACCCTGAGATTGCGTCGGAGATGCTTCATCGCGCTGCAGGTATTTTGGTTGAGATCGCTGATGTCGAGCAAACTCCGAAGCTAGAGGGCCGCAACATGGGAATGATGTTGTCGCCCAAATCGAGCAACAAAGAGTAAAAAGCGCTTGACGAACCTCTTAGAGGCTGGAATAGTTCGCGCCCTCGCTCGCTGAGCGGGCTAGAGTTTTGCAAATATTATCTACTTTGAATTCAGAGGCCCACGATGCCGAAGATGAAGACACACCGAGGCGCTGCGAAGCGTTTCAAAATTAGTAAGAGCGGGAAGGTTAAATACCGTCGCGGCTTTCGTAACCACATTTTGACCAAGAAGAGCTCAAAGCGTAAGCGACATCTTCGTCAAGATGGGTACATGAACGCAACCGATTCGGCGACGATTCGAAAGCTTCTCCCGTACGTTTAATGATGACGACGCTTGAAAGCGTCCTGGTTAATGTAGAGGACACCTATGCCACGCGTAAAACGAGGCTTTAAAGCTCGCCGCCGTCGGAACAAGTATCTGAAGGCAGCAAAAGGTTACAGAGGAGCTCGCAGCAAGCTTTACAAGCATGCGAAGCAAACCGTTCATCGCGCTTGGGCTTATGCCTACCGCGATCGTCGTCAGCGTAAGCGCCAGTTCCGACGTCTTTGGATCGCCAGAATCAACGCTGCAGCTCGTCTCAACGGATTGAGCTACAGCCGACTCATCGGCGGATTGAATAAGGCTGATATTGAACTCGATCGTAAGATCTTGGCTGAATTGGCGATTTTTGATCCAGCAGGCTTTAGCGAAGTCGCGAAGGCTGCTCGGACCGCCAACGGCTAAGACAACCGTTCTGAATGTTCGACCGGCTCGCCAAGTGATTTCTCGTGGCGAGCCTTTCTTTTTTCTTGGTTCTCCAGAATGAGCAAGTAAATGGATACTGAGGCGTTGATCGAAAAGTTGCAGGATCTCGGCCGTGAGGGCTCTGAGGCGTTCGGAGCCTGTGAGCGGCTAGAAGATGCGATCCAAATCAAGAATCGCTACCTTGGAAAGAGTGGGCAGGTCGCAGAGCTTATGAAGTATCTGCGTGATCTGCCGCCTGAAGGAAAGCGTGACGTGGGCCAGGCGTCCAACGCGGCGAAACAGTCGATTGAGGCAGCTTTCGAAGGTCGGGTGTCCCAGATCAAGGCGGCTGAGTTGGCTCGTCGTCTTGAAGAAGAGCGTGTGGATGTGACACTGCCAGGTCGCGCCCCGAGCGTGGTGGGTGGGCATCCAGTGCAAACTGTGATGTGGGAGCTGATCGACCTCTTCACGGATCTTGGATTCGACGTGGCGGAAGGGCCGGAGATTGAGGACGATTTCCACAACTTTGAGGCGCTGAACTTCCCGGCAGATCATCCTGCGAGAGATATGCAGGATACCTTCATGTTCCCTGACGGACGCCTGCTTAGAACGCATACGTCACCGGTGCAGGTAAGGACCATGCTCGCCTATGAGCCACCGATCCAGGTGATCTCTCCAGGCCGCGTCTACCGGTGTGATAGCGATATCACGCATAGTCCAGTGTTCCATCAAATCGAGGCGTTGCACTTGGGCCCCAAGGTTACGATGCGGGATTTGATCGGGACCCTTACTGCGTTTGCAGAGGGCTATTTCGGGGTCGGGACAAAGGTTCGTTTGCGTCCGAGCTTCTTCCCGTTCACGGAGCCATCGGCTGAGGTCGATATCG
The DNA here is from genome assembly GCF_007993755.1 of Microvenator marinus. Lineage (GTDB taxonomy): Bacteria > Myxococcota_A > Bradymonadia > Bradymonadales > Bradymonadaceae > Allomicrovenator > Allomicrovenator marinus. Next base: position 1,083,959 of record NZ_CP042467.1, on the reverse strand, counting down.
GTTGCGTGTTCTGTAATCAAGCTGGATGCCGGGTGTGCAAGCAGACGGGCTGGATTGAGATTCTTGGGTGCGGCATGGTTGACCCCAACGTCTTGATCGCCGGCGGGATCGATCCCGAGACAACGCAAGGATACGCGCTTGGCCTCGGTGTCGAGCGCGTCGCAATGTTGAAGTACGGCGTCAACGACATCCGTCTCTTCTTCGAGAATGACTTACGATTCCTAAAACAATTTTAAGGAGATGCCATGAAGGTAGCACGCACCTGGTTAAATGATTGGGTTGACCTCAAGGGCGTCGATTTCAAGAGTGTTATCGAGCAATTGAGTCTGCGAGGGCTTGAAGTTGCCTCTCTCAAAGAGCTGGCAGATGACCACGTGGTGGTGGGGCGGATCGATGAGATTGTCGATCATCCCAATAGCGACAAACTGGTGATTTGTAAGGTCGACGTCGGTGATGGACGGCTGAGGCAGATCGGTTGCGGCGCCAAGAATATGAAGGCTGGAGACCTCGTGCCAGTTGCACTACCCGGCGCCAAACCACCAGGGCTCGACTTTGAGATTTCTTCCAGACCGCTCGCCGGGATCGAGTCTGAGGGTATGTTATGTGCCGAAGAGGAGTTGGGGCTCGAAACATCGAGTGAGGGCCTTTGGATCCTGAATCCGGATCTTCCGCTCGGTATGCCAGCGCTCAAAGCGACTGAACTCGAAGATACGGTCGTCGAGATCGAACTGACTCCTAATCGCCCGGACGCTTTGAGTGCTCGCGGGGTGGCGCGTGAGGTCGGTGCAATCGTTGGAAGACCTATTCGAGAATCAGCCCCTTATTTTGAGGCGGCAGAGGTTGGGGCGACGGCCCGAAGATTGGTTATTGAGGACGCCGAGGGCTGTCCGAACTACGTCCTGAGCGAGATTTCGGGTGTTAAGGTCGAGGAGGCGCCAGCGTGGTTGCGTCGTCGACTGGCGAGCATCGGAACTCGCAGCATCAATAACGTGGTGGATTTGACCAATTATATCTTGATGGACCTCGGCCAGCCGCTCCATGCGTTTGATGCCGCGAAAGTAAGTGGCTCCTTATGTGTTAGAAGGGCGAAGGTAGGAGAGACTCTGGAGGGGATCGATCACAAGATCCACAAGCTGATTGAAGACGACCTCGTGATTGCTGACGAGAATGGTCCGGTCGCGATTGCTGGCGTCATGGGAGGCGCAGCGACCGAAGTCAGTGAGACCACCACAGATATCCTTCTTGAGTGCGCTTATTTTGACCCAACGACCGTGCGTAAGACTGCGAGGCGGCTGGGTCTTCATACGGAGTCGAGCCATCGTTTTGAGCGTGGCATCGACCGCGGACAGACTCTTGAGCACGCGATGGCAGCAGAGGCCCTCCTGCGTCAAATCTCTCCGTCTTGTGCGGTTAAAGGGCGGACTCAAATCTGTGCCAAGGAAGTCAAACCGCTCGCCGTGGAATTGACGCTAGATCTGGTTCACCGAACTTTGGGGCTAGAGCTAGAGATTTCTGAGGTGTCCAGTCTTCTGGCGAGTATCGGTCTACATTCTAAGGTAGACGGTTTGCGTCTAGAGGTTTCGGTTCCGAGTTTTCGACCTGATATAGAGCGGCCTATCGATCTCGTCGAAGAGGTTGCCCGGTTGCACGGGTTCGACAAGCTCTTGCCGACCCGCTCCGAGGTCCAGATGGGCTACGTCCATCGATTAAAGCCCGGAAAGTCTGCGACCATCGTTCCCAAGGCCAAGCTCGCAAGAGAGCGCACAACGCGCTCCGTGCTCCTTGCGAAGGGGTTTGCGGAAACGCTCGGCTATAGTTTTCATGGGGCAGAGCAGGGCGTGTTCCTCGGGGCCTCCAAGAGCGATGTGCTGGCAAATGCTTTGGCACCAGAGTTGTCGGTCATGCGCCAATCACTGATACCCTCTTTGCTAAAGACCCTTGGGGTTAATATTGCGCAACGGGCTGAGAGCCTCGCACTCTTTGAGTTCGGACGTGTCTACCTTGAGCCTGAGCGCCAACGCCTTGGAATTCTTGTGTACGGCGCTCGTCAAAGTCACTTCAGTGGCCAGGTTCCGTGGGATTTCTTCGACCTGAAGGGGTTGGTTCAAGAAATCACTCATGGGCTAGTTGATCACGGAGAGTGGAGAGTGCCAACGCAAGTCCATGAGAGTTTGCACCCTGGTGTGCAGGCTGAATGGCTCGTAGACGACAAAGTTATGGGTTTGGTGGGGCAGGTTCACCCAACTCTCGCTTCGCAATACGACGCAAAAGGTCCGGTCTTTGTAGCGGAGCTCGAGTGGTCGTGGATAGCCGAGGGGCTTGGGGACGTGCCGCAGCATAGGCCCATATCTAAATTTCCTGCCGTCAGTCGAGACTTTGCCATCATCGGCTTAACTGAGCGACCCTTCTCAGAGATCGAAGAGTTGATTGGTGAGTTGCGTCAAGGAGACCCTGCATTTGGCGCGGTTTTCCAAGAGATGAGTCTCTTTGATGTGTATTCGGGTGCGCCGATTCCGGAAGGAAAGCGAAGTCTTGCGGTAACTCTGACCTATCGGAGCTCGGAGCGCACACTCACAGACGTTGAAATTCAGGCTGCCGACCAGGCTTTCTTGGGCGCGATTCATAGCCGAGGCTATGAATTGCGTTGAGTTAAAAACCTGAGGATGCAAGTGTGCAGAAAATTTCACTTGTTTAAGTGAAACGATTACCGCAACCTCAGGGGCTTCCTGACATCGAACGTGTCTAGGAAGCTCTTTGTCCTTGAAGTTCCGATCGAGCGGGCTTAAAAGCTTTCCCGACATGAAAGGACACGCATTTTTTTGTCCTAAGGAGATCAATTATGACTATGACAAAAGCCGGTATTGTTGATTCTGTGTATGAGCGAGTTGGAGTTTCGAAGAAGGAAGCAACGGAATACGTTGAGGCCGTTTTTGAGACCATGAAAGAGACATTGGAGTCCGGCGACTCAATTAAAGTTAGTGGATTTGGTAAGTTTGAAGTTCGTGAAAAAGGCAAGCGTATTGGTCGCAATCCTCGCACGGGCGTAGAGATTGAGATTCCTGAGCGCCGTGTGCTCCGCTTTAAAGTGAGCCAGGTGCTAAAAGACGAGTTGAATGACTGATTCAAATCGTTAGAATAGTGGAAACGAAGAGCAAGGAAGCTTCACGCAGCCACGGAGGGTTGAATTGGAAACTCAGCGCGCAAAAAAGTATTTCAAAATTGGGGAGATAGCTCGAGAGCTCGAAGTGGAGCCTCACGTGCTCCGTTATTGGGAGACGGAGTTTGACCAATTGACGCCTCATAAGACGAGGAGTGGTCAACGCTCTTACGATCAGGCGGATCTTGAGCTCTTAAAGGCTATCCGTTGGTTGCTCTACGACGAGATGTATACCATCGCAGGAGCGAGGAACCAGCTTGCGCGCATGAAGGAAGCCGGTCGTGGTTACGGTCCAATGTCTTTGCTCGAGCCCACACAACAGAATCTTCTGCTTTCATCGGAGCAGGAGAAGCGGATTCATGAGCTCGAACAGGAGCTGCAGGCACTTCGGTCCATGAGTACCGAGATTGAGTCTCTGCGCGACATGCTTGAGCAGACTGAACTCGAGAACGAAGTTTTGAGTGCGCAACTTCGAGATGCTGAAGCCAATGTAGGGGCTGGAGGCGACGTTGAGGCGATGGGTGCAGAGATTGACGCGCTTCGCGAAGTCATTTCGAAGCTTCGAAGCTCTCAAGAGTCGATGACTGAGGAAAAGGGCTGGCTTGAGGCCGAGAACAATCGGCTACAGTCCATTGCTAATCAGCGGCGTCAGCATCGCCGTGGGGCAATTATGGGAGTTCGCAAGGAACTTGAGCGCCTCAAGGAAATGTGCGCCTGAAGTATTTCTGAAAGAATGGGGGGAATGTTTTTGTTTCGCCGAACGTATCTTCCTCGGTCCTCAGAAAACTGAAAGAGTTTTCACACGAGTGTGACAACTTTGTCAGGTTTCGGGGTTTGTTGACAATGGGATGATCGTCCTAAGTCTTCAGGTATACGCACGTTGAGAGTGAGTTAGCCGGACGAGGAAGACGTGGCATGGATAGTGCTTCCTCAATTAGGTGGGGTCAGATTGGCCCTGACGATAGAACACATACCCGAATCTGGATCACGATTCAAATGATTCGGGAGACCTCACAGGTGGTAAAGCGGTGGGCGAAACAAAGACAAAGAATAAATCGCAGAAGGCACCAATCAATAACGTCGAAGATGACTTCATCGGGCAACGCACCGAGGCTCGGCGAAATGCTAAAGTACAGGCGGGAGAAGGAAGTGAGGAGTGGAAAGATGGGTTCGATCCCGTAAAGATGTACCTGAGACGTATCGGCCAAGTCACGCTCCTGACGAGGGAAGGCGAGGTGGCTATCGCCAAAGAAATCGAAGCGGGTCGTGAAATCGTGTTCGATTGCATCGTCAGCTGCGAAAATGGAATCGAGCAAATGCTGGCGCTACCGGACCGACTTCGTGGCGGAACAGCTCGTGCTCGAGAGGTTTTTGACGAGTATTCGCCGAGCGATGAAGATAGTGACCAGCCCGTCGCTCCTGATGTGTTTAAACGGTTCGAGCGGCTCAAAAAAGCTTATCAATCACACCAAGAGAAAGTGGCAGAAGTTGCCGAGTTGAGTAAGAAACGCTCGAAAGACAAGGAGGCGCTTGAAGAGGCCGAAAAGGCTGAACAACGGGCCAAGAGGCGCTTGGTCAACGCCGTTCGTGAGTGTCGTCTTTCTCAACGATTTATCAACGAAGTTGTCGGGAATATCAAAGAGGCTTCTAGCTCAATTAGGCGCTGTGAGCGGCGGCTTGAAGAATACGCGAGAGTGTCTAAAGAGAGTCGGGAGAAGCTCGACATAATGGCCGACACCTATATGGCTGGTGACGAGGTCGATTACACCGGGTTTAGGTTCGGCGAGGATTATATCGTCGAGTACATTCAGGTGCGTGAGCATTTCACCGCACTTCAAACGCGAGTGGAACGAGACTTCAAGATGACTCGCGCCGAGCTCGACCTGCTTGTGAGTAAGATCGACGAGGGAGAGCAACGCGCCGAGCGTGGGAAGAGCGAGATGATTCGTGCAAACCTGCGCTTGGTGGTCTCGATTGCCAAGAAGTACGTGAACCGCGGCATGCATTTTCTCGACCTGATCCAAGAGGGAAATATCGGCTTGATGAGAGCCGTAGAAAAGTTCGAGTATCAGCGAGGACATAAGTTCTCCACCTACGCCACGTGGTGGATTCGTCAGGCGATTACCCGTGCGATTGCGGACCAGGCGCGTACCATTCGAATCCCGGTACACTTGATTGAGACTATCAATCGAATTGTACGAACATCACGCCAGCTAGAGCAGGATTTGGGACGCGAACCTGAGCCTGATGAAATCGCAGCAAAGCTCGATATTCCAGTTGAGGCAGTGCGCCGTGCGCTAAAGATCTCTCGTCAACCTGTGAGTTTGGAAACACCGATTGGTGAGGATGATAGTCAGCTTGGAGATTTCATCGAGGATGAAAATTCGCCGAGCCCGATGGAAGAAGCCGTATTCCAAGCATTGCGTGAGCAGACTCAGGAGCTACTTTCGAGCCTTACTCCCCGTGAAGAGAAGATTCTGCGGATGCGATTTGGAATCGGTGAGCCTACGGACCACACTCTTGAGGAAGTTGGGCAGGACTTCAATTTGACCAGAGAGCGCATTCGTCAGATTGAAGCTAAAGCGCTCCAGAAGCTGAGGCAGGCGAATCGTGCTGATTCTCTGCGGCCGTTCTATGACAGCAACGGCTAAGGTCCGAGTCCAACCCATGTTGCGCCGTCAGGCCCAGTTTCTTTTTTCCAGATCGGCGCAACTTGCTTTAGGTGGTCGATGACCCACTCGGCAGCCTCGAATGCTTCCTTTCGATGCGGGGAACCCACAGCGATGACCACAGCGATGTCTCCGACATGCATCAGGCCTACTCGGTGATGAATCGCAACCTTTACGGGCCAGCGCGTCTCGGCCTCGGCTCGCGTTTTGGCGAGCTCGGAGAGGGCCATTTCCTCATAGACTTCGTAGAGTAGTGTATCGACCTCATGGCCCTCATTGTGATTGCGAACAACACCTTCGAATGTCACGACTGCGCCGTGAGTGGGTGAAGAAACCAACGCGCGCACATCAAGAGGTTCGAGAGTTTGGTCCTGGATGTGAACCATCGCAGAGCCGCCTGAGACGGGAGGGATGAACGCAACCTCGTCTCCGTCCGCAAGCTCGGTTTCCCACCCGACGAACTCAAGATTGCGCGACCCGCGTAAATAGGGCTTGAGGGACTCGAAGGGGTATTCGCGGCAAAGCAAGGAGAAGAGGTCGTCGAGCGTGATTGGGCCGGCGACGTCAAGTTCGAGAGAGTCGACTCCTGCCTTTTCTTTTAGAACGGCGAAAAATTTCACGTGGACGATCATTTCTACTCCGAAGGGAACGAATTTTTTGACACTCGGTGATGCGTTGCCAAGATGGGCCATAGATTGACGACCAAGGAGGGTCGATGTCTGAATCCTCAATTAAGCGCCAACCAACGTCACACCCAACGCCTACGCTGCGTTACGGTGACCGGTTGGGAGACTACCTCATCAACGGTTTTGCCGGAACAGGCGCCACAAGCTTTGTCTATCGTGCGCGGCACGAGTCGAGCTTCGAATCCGTGGCTATCAAGGTGCTTCACCCCCATCTCTTGGAGGATGAGGTTAAGCGGCGTCGGTTTCTGCGTGAGGCACATATGATGATGGCCATGCGCCATCCGAATATCGTGCGGTTTCACGAGATCTTGGAACTGGGTGACCAGTTGGCCTTTGTGATGGAGTACATCGAAGGGCGTACGTTGGAGACGTGGCAAAAGAAGTACGCGGCAATGGCGGATGAAGAGACGCTTACGTGCCTCTTTATGGACATCCTCAGGGGCGTTGGAAATGCGCATCGGCATGGGATTGTGCATAGGGATTTGAAGCCTGCAAATGTCATGATTACGCAGGCCGAAGACCGTTTGGTAGCAAAGATTATCGACTTCGGTGTGGCCCGGTTTGCGGACCGTCCGGTGGAGCCGGAGGATAAGGCCAAGATCGTAGGAACGGCGGCGTACATCAGTCCAGAAGAGGTCCGAAACCCCGAGCTAGTGGGTCCTTCGTCCGATCTCTACAGCATCGGGGTCATGATGTACGAGACGGCCTGTGGGCGTCGACCCTTTGAAGGGATGCCCATCAAAGAGTTGATGAGAGCACATTCGGAAGTCGAGCCCGAGTCGCCGCGAGAGGTGCGTCCCGAGCTCACGCCACATCTTGAACGCGTGATCCTTCGTACACTAAGCAAAACGCCTGACGCACGATTTAAAGACGCTAGGGAGCTGATGGTGGCCCTTGAGCGAGCGATGGCTGGAATGGAGGATTTGGGAGTGCTTGAGGAAGGCCCCACAAAGGAGTGGGGAAGGGTGGAGGACGTGCTGCCTAGCGACCCAGAGGAGAAGCGAAAAGCGTTGGAGTTCTTACTCTGGCTTCGGCACTCCATGTTCTTCGTCATGGCGTTCATGATGAGCAGCGGCTACCGCGGTGATTCTCAAGACCCTCATCATCTCAACCGTGGCGGCGTGGAATACTTTCATTAAGGCCGAGCGCTTGACATCATGATCTTCAGGGCTACACTGACCTTACATGTAAGTAGGTGTAGTTTATGATGAATTGGATCCGTGGTTTTTCTGCATTGGCTTTGGTTCTCACTTTGGGATGCGGTGGCGAAGAAACCGCCGGCCTCGAATGCGAAAATGATGACGTTTTTGCCCGAGTTGGTGAAACCGAAGGATGTTTTGCTCGATGTCCGGTAGGCGTTTGCTCGGCCGGATTGGTTTGCCTAGAAAACCTTTGTATTCCAACAGATTTGGTTGGTGGCAATAACAATACGAACAACCCTGTTCGGACGAATAACTCGACGTCACCGAACGACCCCAACAACCCAACGAATAATCAGACGACCCAGACGAATAACTCGACGACTGGCTCCTCGAATGGTTCCAATAACCAGTCGAACAACACCAACAATACGAACAATACCAATAACGAAACGACCACTGAGACCAACAATAACAATGCGGCTCAGCTTCAGGCTCTTTGCCAACAGGGCTGTGACCTGCTCTATGGGTCCTGCATCACTGACAACTGCACGTTGACTCCCGAACAGACTACAGCGTTGAGTGGAATCTACGACACCTGTCTCAATGGAGATCCTGAATATGCTGGCTGTGTGTCCGAGGCTCAGACCGATCCAGACTTCAAGCTTGCGCTTGAGGAGCTTCTGACCAGCACCTGCGACGATGTGAGTTCGCTTCGTTGTGGCGAGTTTGGTCTAACGCAAGAGTGCCAGTGTGCGGCTCCTACGAGTCTTGGAGATGCATGTACTTCAGCGAGTGACTGTGGAGCGGGAGATCTCTCACCACTTTGTATTCCTGAATTGAATTCTCAGGGACAGCCAACAGGATATGTGGGGGGGTATTGTTCTGCAGGACCATGTCCAATAAGGGATTCTAGTATCACCGACGTTGATATCTATTCCGACGATTCGTGCGGTGCGGGGAATCTATGCGTAGTTGTCCCGAGTGCGTCAGGCCCACGTTCCTATTGCATTCAGGGTTGTGATTCCGGCTGTCGAAATGGCTATGCGTGTCAGATTCAAACGGTCGAACCTAACGCTCAAGGTGAGGCTGCCTTTGTAGGTGGTTGCGACCCAGGTTGCACTTCGTCTCAAGACTGTGGAACAGGCGCACGTTGCAACACCTTGAGTGGACGTTGCGAAGTTCCGTGCGGAAACCAACCCGTTGGATCGGTGCCCGGCAATCCCACGTTGACCGAGCTTTGCCTGAATTCAAACGGGTCGTGTATTCAGCGCGCCGAAGGCTTCTTTTGTTCTCTTCCTTGAGGACATTGCTTCGTTTTTTTGATTGTCAATGGTGAGGGTTCACGCTACTTTTCAACCATCTACGCGATAGCTATTTAATAACCCACACATCGGGGGGGAAATCGATGGAACAATCTAGTGTAACAACCAAAGCTTTCATCAGTAAGTACAGCGACCTCGTTCTCGCGATGGTCGTGGTCGGAATGGTGGGGATGTTGATCGTCCCGCTTCCAACGTTCATCTTAGACCTCCTGCTGACTCTCAATATCGCCACGGCGGTTACGCTCTTGATGGTCAGCCTCTACATTCCGTCTGCTGTAAAACTCGCGAGTTTCCCAACAATTCTTTTGCTGACGACGCTCTTTCGTCTTGCGCTCAACGTATCCTCCACACGTCTCATCTTGTTGCAGGCGGATGCCGGAGAAGTGATTGAAGCGTTTGGGAACTTCGTTGTGCAAGGGAACTACGTGGTCGGTGGCGTGATCTTCTTGATTTTGACCATCATCCAGTTCCTCGTGATCGCTAAGGGATCTGAGCGTGTTTCGGAGGTCGGTGCGAGGTTCACGCTCGATGCGATGCCAGGCAAGCAGATGTCGATCGACGCCGATTTGAGGGCTGGAGCGTTTGATCTCACCGAGGCCAGACGACGGCGCGCTGCGGTTCAGAGAGAGAGTCAGTTGTATGGCGCGATGGACGGCGCGATGAAGTTCGTCAAGGGCGATGCCATTGCTGGTATCATCATGACCGGAATCAATATCATTGCGGGGATGGTGGTCGGTATTTTGCAACTCGAGATGAGTGCCGGAGATGCTGCCAAGACCTACACACTTTTGACCATTGGTGACGGCCTCGTTTCTCAGATTCCAGCGCTCTTGATCTCGTTGACGGCCGGTATCATCGTGACTCGTGTCGCGGGCGATGAAGAGACCAATCTTGGTAAGGACATCTTCGGCCAGATCATGAGCTATCCCAAGGCGCTCGCCATCGCGGCTGGACTACTCTTCGCGTTCGCGATTATTCCGGGGCTCCCGACGGTGCCTTTCGTGCTTCTAGGGTCAGGGCTCGCGCTGATCGCGTACCGTTTGATGGGACGAGGTGACAACAAGGCAACAGAAGTTGAACAGGTTGCTCAAGAGGTCAAAGAGGAGGCGCGGGAGCAAGCAGCGCAAGTGCAAGTACTCTTCCCGAGTGTGATGCCAATGTCTATCGACCTCGGAAGCGAGCTCGTCAAATCCCTCTCTGAAGAGCGTATCCAGTGGCTCAAAGACACCATCGGTTCCATGCGTGAGGGCGTGTTCTTTGAGACAGGCGTAAAAGTCCCCAACGTTCGCGTTCGGACAGATGGCCGAAACGTTCGAGAATGGGGGGTTGGAGTTTCGATTGAAGAGATTCCAGTGGAGTCGGTAGAATTTCCTCAGGGCAAAGTGTTTGTGGCCGAAAGGCCGGAGGCCTTGACGGCTCTTGGTCTTGAAGTGGAAGCCACCACACACCCGATGACACGGCGGCCGGCATCCTGGGTCAAAGCCGAGGATGCTTCTGTTGTGGAAGGCGGTGGCTTTAAGGTGTGGGATGGTGCGGGATATGCCTTGATTCGGCTGACAGCTTCGGCCAAGGCCAACGTCTCTCGGTTCATTGGCGTACAGGAGACTCAGGCCATGTTGGAGCAACTTGAGGGGCCGTTTCCAGCCACGGTTCAGGAGGTCGTTCCAAGGCAGGTCAGTTTGCAGCAGTTGACCGAGGTGCTGAAGCGTTTGGCAGAGGAGGGGATTTCAATCAGGAATCTGCGTGGAATCCTCGAGATCTTAGCCGATCGTGCGCGCGGTGAAACGGATCCGATTGTGCTGACAGAACGGGTGCGAGAAGGCCTATCACGCTTTATTACTCATCAAGTTGCGCGTCCGGATGGCTCAGTTGTGGCCTACTTGGTTGACCGCGAGCTCGAGGACATTGTGTCAGGGGCGGTTCGCCACGCGCCGGATGGGAGCTACCTGGCACTCCCGCCGGATGTGACTCGAGAGATTCTGGCCGCGGTTAGACGTTGTGTTCAAAGTGATATCGAGAAGGGTAAGACTCCGGTTCTATTGGCCGATCAATCCGTGCGTAGGTACATCAAACGCCTTGTGTCTTTGGAGTTCCCCGAGTGTATGGTCCTTGGGTTCCAAGAGCTAGATCCCGCTCATAAGATTCAGCCCCTTGGAAGGGTCGCGCTCTAGAGCTTTAGCGGCTGGATTCGCGCGGCTCTTCGAGCAACGAGAGCAGTCCATGTTTTCCGGTGAAGAGAAAGTGGACCGTATCTTCAAGGTTTTTGGCGCGCGCCTTGGGGTCTATGTCTGAATAACGCTCCATCAAGACATGGTTTTCCCACATGGTTTGAGCGTTGAGCGGATCCACCAATTTTGCTCGGAGGTGAGTGACAAGACAGGTCTTGGATGGCCCTACGTTCCTCGTAACCACGTGTTCTCCAGCAGCTTTTTCGCGGCAATCCCCTTCGGTGTAATATGCCAACTCCACAAAGAGCAGCGGGACATCTCCGAAAGGTGAGCCCGCTTTGCGTAGGTATTCGACTTCTTTGGTAACGGACTGATCGGGCTCAAAGGTATGACGAAGCGAATCCTCCGGCATTGCGTCAAGAAAGTCCTGGCTCTCTTCGAGAGAACGTAGATATCTTGTTGAATGGTCCAACGAAACCACTTCTACGCCCTTGTTCACGAGCCAGGAGGCGATTTCAGTGTGAGCATTCCATTCCAGGGCGTCTCGTTGGGAATCGGTCAGTCCGAAATGAGACGACGCCTCGACTTGGATGATGACGACCTTTTGAGTCTGAGCCTCTGAATACGGAGCCCTGACGCCTCTTGGTGGACCGCTGGCACAGCCAACAATCGAGGAGAGCAAGAGGACTGCGAGGATGTTTTTCGCAAATGACATTGTGACACGTCTGGCGGTCATAAGTTGCAAGGAATCGGGGAGGGTGATACACCAAGGGCGTTCAAAAGTTCAAGGTTCGGAGGAAGAGTGGTCACCTGTCCAAATTGTGCTCGCGAAAATGATGACCAGTACAAGTACTGCCTAGGTTGTGGGACTGTTCTGCCCAAAGCTGAGCCTAAGCCTGTGGATGAAGGTCCTCGCATGATCGCGTGCCCTCATTGTGGCTCTCAAGTTCCAAGTAATTTTAGATTCTGTGGAGCGTGCGGTGGCGCCATCGCAGCGGCAACTCAACCGCCAGCAAGTGCAGCAACTGCGTCCACGCCCGCGCCCACACCGAGTCCACCTGTACCCACAGAACCGGAACCACCGGTTTCAAGGAATGCCGGGTACCTGGTGGTGATTCGTCCAGACGGATCCGAAGGGGCACGCATCAACCTGGAGTTCGGCGAGGTAGTCTTGGGGCGCACCACAGGTCACGCAGCCCTGGACAACGATCCGTTCCTTTCTCCGCAACACGCACGGCTTGAGGTTAAGGACGGGCATTGTCTCATCCACGACCTAAACAGCCTCAATGGCGTGTTTATGAGAGTGGTAGGCGAGGTTGAAGTTCAACACGGGGACTACCTGAGGTTTGGACAAGAGCTCGTGCACTTTGAATTCATGTCCCAGGTGGCTCCGATTGTGCCAAAAGCCAATGAAACGCTTACTGGTGGCGCGCCGGACACCGGTTATTGGGCCCGATTGTCTTTGATCAGCGGTCCCGACTTGGAGACGCGTGCGTTCGTCTTCTCAGCAGACGAGATCGCGATTGGCCGTGAGATCGGAGACGTCCTCTTCCGTGATGATGGGTTCGTCTCAGGACGGCACGCGAAGATCTACAAGGTCGAGAATAAGGCGTTCGTCAAAGACCTCGGTAGTTCAAACGGCACCTACCTGAGAATCCGCAAAGAGAAGAAACTCAACGCCGGTGAGTTGGTCCTTATGGGACAGCAACTCTTCCGACTGGTGATGTAGATTCAATCTCATCTGGCCAAAGGCCATGATGTTTCAAGAACTTCTCAACCGAAGTGTTTACCAAATCTGGTAGCTCAAGCGGTGCGATATGCGTTCCGCCCGGAACGATAACCAACTCACTCTCATCGATCATTTCATTCATCTCGTGTGAGCGAGAGAGCGGGGTGAACGAGTCATGTTCACCCGCAATGATCAGCGTAGGGACGTTTACCGATTCGAGGATATGCTCGGCACTATGATTCGAGAGCTCCTTGAGCATGCTCACGAAAAACCGAATATCTAGCGACGCGACGTGTTCAAGATAGGGTTGGAAGTCTTGTCTGCGTGCGAATTTGGCGTTGATTTCAGAAGTTCTTCCCGCAAGTAGGAAGTTCAGCCGGTTCGGTGCGAACGTGTTCCAAAGAGCCTGTAATTGATCCGGGGCAAAGTCCACCGCACGGTCGATATGAGGCAGAAGTTGAGCGAGCCTATCGTTGTTGTGAAACGTGTCGAGAGGTCGTTTGTAGGTGCCACACATAGGAATGAGGGCGCGGACACGTTCTGGGAACATCCCGAAGAACTGCAAAATGACCTGAACACCCATAGAATGGCCGGCAAAGATGCCTTTCTCCAGGTTCAAATGGGTAAGCAGATGGTCGAGGTCAACGCAGAGATCTTCGACTCGCACGGCATCGGGGTTTCGCAGCGGCTTGCTATTTCCGTGTCCTCGGTAGTGCCATCGCAAAATTGTGAAATGAGCCAAGAGATCGTCGATGAGGTAGGGCCAGATAAACCCATCACATGCAAATCCGTCGCAGAGGACGAGCAGCGGCCCGCTGCCACCTAAGGCCCAGTAGATTGGAGTCGAGTCGATAGGGGAATCAACAAATCCGTCTGTGTTCATTTGCAGAGATCGTCGAGAGAGAAGAGCGAATGTAGTTCCACGTGATGATCGGCCAGGAGCTCTTTGGCACCTGCATTGCGGTCAACAACCGCCAAAGCATATTTCACCTGAAATCCAGCCTCTCGCAAAGCTCGAATAGCCTGAAGCGTGGACCCACCGCTTGTAACGACGTCGTCAACCGCGACGACTTGGTCCGGAGGGTTGATGAAACCGGGGGCTTCAATCTGGCGTTGAGTTCCGTGGGCTTTCGCCTCTTTTCGCACGATGATGGACGCAAAACGTTTGCCGTCAAGATGTGCTGAAATCGCAGTAGCGCTCACTAGCGGGTCTGCCCCAAGCGTGAGTCCGCCTACACCCTTTGCTTCAGGGCAAAGGGATTGGATGCGTTCCCAAAAGCATTGGCCAATGAGGTACGCACCTTCGGAATGAAGGCTCGATTTGCGGATGTCGATGTAAATGCGGCTCGTCTGACCTGACGCGAGCGTGAATTCTCCGAATTGAACCGACTCGCGAAGGATAAGCTCCTTGAGATCGGCCAAGGAGCTCATGATTCGGCCTCCGCCAATCTCTCGGCGAGTTCCTGTTTGGTTCCTGAGACGGGGAGGTCCAGGTCCCTGAGTCGATCTCTCAACTCTTTGACGGTCAAGTCATCGTACTTGTCCAAGTCCAGTTCGCCGCTTTCCTCGGGTTCTTCAACTTCTTCTACAACCACGGTTGTGGTGGCAGAAGGGGAGGCAGCGGCTGCTGCACTCGTGGATGAAGTCGGTTTGGGTGGCGTACGCGGCGCGGGTGCACTCGTCTTGGCCACGGGTGTGGTTCTAGCCGGTGCGGGACGTGCAGCACTGATGGTTGTTTTCGCGCTAGGCACGTCATCCATCGAGATCTCTGCTTTGACTTTTGCACCATCATCGATTTGCAGAACTCCAACCTCGAGCAGCTCGGCGTCGACCAGTGCCGTCGAAGTCAGATGTAGAGTTTCGGCACGCAGCCTGCCTTCGAAACGGCCGTCGATTCGTACGCTAACCGCGTTGACTTCGCCTTTGACGAGGGCTTGGTCTTCCACGACGAGCATCCCGGAAATCTCGATTTGGCCTTCGACTCTGCCAGCGACTACCAGGTCGTCTTCGCCGCTGATGCGCCCGAGTACGACGATGTGTTGTCCAATTGTTGTGGGCATAGTTTAGTCCACGTCCATGTCGATATGACCCTTGAATGCGGCGCCATCGGCGATGAGAATTCGAGGCGACTTTACATCGCCTACCATTCGGCCTTCGCTTGCGATGTGCACTCTTTCGCTGGCGGTAAGGTTTCCAGTCACCTGGCCGCTGACTTCGATGTTTTGCGAGACGACGTCGGCCTCGACAACACCACCGTTTGCGACATGGAGCGAGGATTCAAGGGAGATTTTACCCTTCACGACACCTTCGACGGTGACGGGCTCATTTCCTGAAATCTCGCCGTCGATCGTGATACCGTTTGAAATCACAGTTTCAGCCATTGTGTCCTCCTAGAATTAAGCTGGCACATCCATGTCGATGTTGCCTTTGAAACGGGCGCCTTCGTCGAGCACGATACGAGGTGCTCTGAGGTTACCCGTTACTTTTGCATTAGCGTTGAGATGAATGAGGTCTTGAGCCACGAGGTTGCCACTATAGTGTCCATGGATATGAACACGATGTGCGTCAACATCAGCGACTACTTGTCCTGATTCGGTGATAGTGAGTTCGCTGTCGAGGGAGATTTGTCCTTCGACATTCCCTGCGACCGTAAGGTCGACGCTACCGCTTATGCGGCCTTTGATGAGGATACCCTCTCCGATCATCGCCATGATATCGTTCCTTCTCCGCAAGGGGAGCCCATAAAACTCGGGCCATTTTGGGGAGCCGGACTATTAACATTGAATGAAGAGTGCGACAAGACGGTGCATGCTTGAAAGCAGAAGCTTTTGGACTATGATGCCGAACAATTGCTATGAACCGAGATATTGGAAACTGAGAGTTGGAGGCAGGATGTCACGATTGAAGTGGGCCATAATCTCTTTGGGATTTTTCTCTGCGTGTGCGCCGGAGATTCCTGAAGATGCGAGGCCGTCAGATTCGAGGGTAAGTGCGGTATTTGATGTGGATACGGCAACGATCCCGCTACCGAACAATGCGGCGCTCGACTCCGACGGAACACTGCCAAACAGACCCGGTGACGCGGCTCAAGGCGAGTTCAATAGCTGGTTAGGGCAAGCGACGGGCTGGAATCCAACCACCCCGATTACGGTACCGTTTTCGGGACGCCTTGCTCAGTCTTCATTGGACGGGGCGGTGACGCTCTACTCGGTGTCAGAGGCCGGCGAGTTGAGCTCGCTAGAATTCCAATTGATCTATGAGGAGAACTCAGATGATGCGGAGGTTTGTAATTCCGCCGTATGTTCGTCACAGCTTCGCGTTGTACCAGCGATGGATCTTGAGCCCGGCGCACGTTACGCGTTGGCCGTGACGAATTCGCTTCGCGGGTCAGATTCGGAGTCTGTGCTTGCATCAAGTGCGCTTTATTTGGCACTCTCCACTCAACCCTTGGTGGACGGCAATGGGCAATCGACAGTTTCTTCTGTGGATAGCGGGACGGCCGCACGGATTGAAGGTTTGAGACGATTGATCTCGCCAGTGGTCGAGGCGCTTTCAGTTGAGGGCATCCAGGCGGAAGAGCTTGTGAGTTTGAACGTATGGAGCACGTCGGAGAACGTGTTTACGGTGTTGGACCCCGCAACGTCCACGCTTCCAATTCCAAACACGCTTGCGTTGGATTCGGATGGGACGTTCCCTCGAAACGCTCTTAACTTTTGCGGACCGACCAGCTCGGGTGCTGCATGTGAGGAGTCCTCGGATTGCTCGGGTGTTGGCCAACTTTGTGTGAGAGGCGCATGTACCTTGACCCGATGTGCTCAAGGCACTTTTGATACCTATCTTGACGGCCTCCATGGTTGGCCAACCACCACGCCGATTACCCTTCCGTTGACGGGGGAGATCGACCCCGAGACGGTGACGACGTCCACGGTTCAGGTCTGGCGAGTAGGGGAGGCGGGTTTGGAGCGCGTGGACGTGAGCGTCGAGTACTCTGCTGAGGCTCGTGCGCTCTTGATTACGCCAACGCAAGAGATGAGTTTGAACACTCAATACGTGGCCTTCGCGACACAGGGGCTGACTGGTGCAAATGGCCTCCCTGTCCTTGCACCACCGGCCGTGGCAATGAGTGTTCAGCCACATCCCGTAGCTGATGAGAACGGCAATAGCCTTGTGGCTGAGATTCCGAATGCAGACGCTGCTCGAATCGAAGCGATTCGTCAGGGGTTGCGGCCGGTTGTTGAAGTTGCCAATGCGCGCACAGGGCTTAGTCATGAGGACCTGGCAGCGTTTTGGGTATGGGGCACTTGGTCGGATAGTTTCGTCGCATTTGACCCTTCGACGGCTGTTTTAGCGTTCCCCAACGCGTTTTTGACGGCTGGTTGTGCTGACGATCGACCGATTTGCTTGCTCTACAATCCGGCGGCTCCTCCAGAAGACCCGCTTCAAGCCCAACTCTTTGACGAATTGAGTCAGCGCACCGGATTTAGTGTTTCTGCAACGAACTGGCTGCCCACAGAAGGGGCGCCGTTGGCCAGTGAGACCGTCACAAAGGACCACGTGCTTGTTGCGGAAGTGACAGACATTCCCCCGCCTCCGCTAGAGCCTGAAGAGTACGAGGTGAGATACGAGTTTGGTCATGTTTTGGTGGATTTTAATCGTCCGCTCACTCCGGATACGTTGATCGCAGGATTCGCGACCAATGGAATGCTTGGGTCCAATGGATTTGGTGCTCAGCCGTCGCCGGCTTTTGTCTTCCTTCGCAGTCAGTACGCCCTGATCGACGACCAGGGCGTGTCACAAATCGACGCGCTAGACGACGCAACGGCGGCCCTTTTAGAGGGCGCGCGTCAGCAATACGCCGATCTTTGGCTCGCTGCGGCAGTCCTGGGCTTTGACCGCGAAGATGTTGTGAGTGCGTGGGCTTATCAGACCCAGAAAACATACGAGCCACTTCAGCAGCTCAGAGGGCAGGCGCTCGCCAAGCTCGCTCTGCGAGGTGAATTGAACGGCTATCGTGCTTGTGGGCTCGATTGCGCTGACGACCCGTATTTGGAAGGACCACTCCCGGAGGATTTCACGGTTCCGCATCCCAATGACGCCACCCAAGAGGTGAGTTTGGGCAATGTGGAGTGGATTCAATGGCGAGGTGAGCTCGACAGTCTGAATTTCTTCGACGCGAATCGTCGAGTATTGGGCTTCGATGACGTTGTGACCGAGCGAATCGGGGTCAGTGTTTTCGTGCCGCGCGCTTCGAATTGCACACCGCCCTACGACGTTGTGATTGCCCAACATGGAAATGGCGATTGGCGCCAGTCCATGGGCGTTTCGATGGCAAACACGCTGGCCGAGAAGTGTCTCGTAACGGTGGCGATGGACCTACCACTCCACGGTGGCCGGTCGGCCTCCTCGCAGACACTTCATCCCGATGAGCGCCCTGCAGACAGTGGGGAGAACTTCATCGGACTCGACCTGGTGGGCACGAAGGGAAGTCTTTGGCAGTCAGTGATCGACTTGGTTGTCCTCACCAAACATATCCGAGCTGGTGCACTGGACGATATGGTTGAGCTGGACATCACCGATGAGACGTCAACAATCGGTTACGTAGGCATCAGCATGGGAGGCTTTGTCGGGACCTTGCTCTCGGCGCTCGAGCCAGAGGTTGGCCCGGTGGTGCTCAATGTGGCTGGAGGAAGTTACGGCGTGCTCCTTCGCGACTCCGAGGTGTTCTCGAGCCTTTTGGATGGGGCGGTCGAAGTGGGTACCTTCGGGTATCTCCAGACTCTGCACTTCATTCAATGGTTGGGTGAGCAAGCTGACCCGTATATCTTTGCAAGGCACCTGACGCGAGACCCGCTTGAAGACCTACTTTGGGATCCGGGCGATGAGTCCTATATCGTTTTGGGGAACGTCCCGCTCAAAGAAGTACTGGTTCAAATGGCTCAAGATGATGCCACGGTGCCGAACTCCTCGACCCTCTTGCTCGCTCAGGAACTCGGAGTGAGTTTGGAGAACACGACGTTCGAAGGGATCGGGCATGGCTTCTTGGTGAGTGCTGATGAAAGTGCGCAGACGATGTGCGCGCGGGAGCAATCTGCCGAATGGATTCGAAGTGGGTTGGATGGAGACGCGACACTTCCGGTCGAGCTTTACGCGGCCACATGTTCAGGGGGGCAATGATGATGTGCCTCAAAAGGAAAGTTATGAGAACTAGTGGATTTTGGATATGTGCACTCGGTTTGATGAGCGCCTCGGACGTTTTTGCTGCTGGATTCGCGAACACGAACCAGAGTGCGACGGCCACCGCCATGGCCGGCGTAGGCGTTGCGAACACTGAAGAGCCGAATAGTTCGTATTACAATCCCGCCGCGATGACGCTGACTGAGTTCAGCGCGAGTGTGGGCGACGTGATGATCATCCCTTCGACCTCGTTTCGTGGTGACGACGGGAGCGAGACTTCGACTGAGTTTAACCTGATTCCTCCTCCGAATTTGCACCTGGGGTACTCGGTGATCCCTGGTCTTGCGGTGGGAGTTGGGGCGACCTTTCCTTACGGCCTAACAATCGAGTGGCCACAAGATTGGTCAGGTCGGGAAATCGTCCGTAAACAAGCGCTTCAGACGATGAACATCAATCCCAACATCGCCTACGAGATTCCGGGTTCAGGAGTGTCAGTTTCGGCGGGTGCACAAGTTGTTTTTGGCTCCGTGGAATTGACTCGTGCCATCGTGTTGCGGCCCGACGGTCGCGAAGTTGATGCACAGCTTGGCGGGGACGCCCTTGGTTTTGGGGCCGGAGCATCACTTCTCTGGCGTCCGAGCGATGAATGGTCATTTGGCTTGAACTACAAGTCTTCAGTGACTCTCGACTTCGAGGGCAAAGCCCACTTTGAAGGTGAGGAAGATACGCCATTTGAATCGACCTTCGTGGATCAGGCGATTTCCACTTCGATAACGCTGCCGCAAACCTTGAGTGCAGGCGTCGGTTACAGGGATGAATCGCTCTTTATCGGCCTGGATGTTTCGCTCACGTACTGGAATTCGTACGACCAAGTCGAACTCGAGTTTAGCGAGCCTTGCGAAGCCGGCGATCCGGCATGTGAAGTAGGCGCTGATTCCACGAATCCGCCGACGACTGTGATCGAAGGGGATTGGATGGACTCTCCCACGTTTCGATTGGGTCTTGAGTACATGGTTCGCGATGACCTGGCCCTTCGAGTTGGCGCTGCCTACGACATGAGCCCAATTCCAGACGCAACGGTTTCACCTTCACTTCCGGGCAATCACCGCGGCGTTGTTTCGGCTGGCCTCGGATACCAACTGGACCCTTTGCGCTTGGACCTTGGCTATCAATACGTGGCCACGACGCGTGAGATCCGAAATGGAAATAATGACGGTTTCTACCGAACCACCGCCCACATCTTGGGGCTAGGTGCGAGCTATTCATTTTGAGAAGTGTGGGTGAAGACCGAAGTCTTCACCCACTTTCTAGTAACCCGGGCTAAACCAAGACTGGTGGGCATCGAAGTGGCTCTGAACTGAGCCCTCGCCGGGTACCCATGAGCCGTAGGAATTCTCTGGGAACACGAAGGTATCCACGAGAAGATCTCGGATCATGATGTCCACGTAGCCTCCGGCGTTTGGTAATCCGAGCCGTGTTTCGGTGGTGAACACTGAAATCTCGGGTGGAAGATTGGTGGTCCCGGAACTAAAAACGACCACTTTTTCGTAGGGCTTCAGACAGAACTCTTGGAAGTGGAATTTATGCCGCTCTCCGACGTATAGGTGCACGTCATCAAGTGCCAGTGCGAAGGGCGTGAGGTTTTCAAGTTCCACAAATTCGTCGGAGTAAGCGTCTCGTTCTCCGTCCGAATTTGCGTCACCGTCCAGTCCATTTGGGGGATCCGAGAGTACTTCGCTGATGATAAGGGCCCCCGGTTCAGGCTGATAGGGCGCGAGACATGGGTGCTCCGGGTCGTACGTTGGTTCAGGCTCCACAATTTCGTCCGGTTCGGGTTCGCCGTCCGGCCCAGGTTCAATGGGTTCGACCTCAGGTTCCGGTTCGAACTCGGGAAGTTTGTTTTGCTTGGGCTGAGTTTGCTCAGCCTCCAGGCCGCCCGTCTTGGCTTCTTCTGGTGCAGGCATGGCGGTACATGTGCCCGCCATACAAAATGTGTCAGACGGGCAATCAAAGCTCTTGCGGCATGATGAATCGTTGGGTTCGACACATGCGCAAAGCGTAAGAAAGAAGAATGTTAGCTTTTTCATTTTTCCCCTCCTTCGCGAAGCGTGTGTCGAAACCAGCCATTTGTGAGCGCGTCGAGGCGAGCAGCGGCAAGCTCTGACCGTGTGATCTGCCTCTCGCGATCTTCATGCGGCGCGCGTTGAGACTGTCTTTCCGCGTCTCGCCATTCGAAGAACAAGTGGGTGACTTCCTCCAGGAGTTTGGTTCGATGGACGGCGTTGATCCTCTCGACCCGTGCGGCCGAAAGCTCTGCAGAGTCAAAGATAAGGCCCGCGGGTTTCCAGGTGAGGCCCACTTTGAAGCCCCAATCTTGTCCACGCTGAGTTTTCGAGTCCGATTGCAAGGTCTTGAATAAGAGCTCATCGTCGGTGTTGGCGAGCAGCTCTCGGTAGTCTTCGGATTCTACGTCGTCGAACCCGAAATCAGCCCCGAATGTGACTTGGGGTACGAGATTGGCGAGTCGAGCTCTTGAAGACCACCGGTCGAGCTGATCATCATTGAGTTTGTGTGCATTGAGCGCCGCTTGTTGGACCTCCCTGACGTCGGGAACCCGTGCGGTGGCGGCGCTGGCGAATAGTAGACAACTTATAAAGATGGTCGCAAAAATCATGCAACGCATAAATCCTCCGTTAGAAAAATTTCAAAACGAGGCGAGTGCCTCAGAAACTTTTTCGGACACTTGGAGGAAAAGTTGCGAAATTTTTTGATTTTTTTTGGGCGCTACTTGGCGAATCTTTGCTGAAGTGCGCTTAAAACCTTGCGATGAAGGCCACCGAAGGCTGAACCTGAAAGTCCCACGATGAGATCGCCAGGCGCCGCTTCGGCCGCGAGATGATCAACGATATCGTCAACTTCAGGGATCAGAAGGGTAGGGGGGCCAAGTGCCTCAATCGACCGAGCGAGCTCCTCGATATCGAGCATTTGGTTTACCGGCAGGTTGTCGTTCTTTTGAAAGGGTTTGGATAAGATCACGCGGTCCGCGAGCGCGAGGCCTTTGGGGTAATCGTTTTGGAAAACCTTCCGACGCGAAGTGTTGGATTTGGCCTCAAAAATCGCCCAAATCCGGCGTTCTGGAAATTGTGTGCGCAATGCCTTCATCGTGGCTTCTACGGCCGTTGGGTGGTGCGCAAAATCGTCGATGATGGTGATTCCCTCCACCTCTCCAATGACCTCTTGCCTCTTCTTGGTGGCTTTGAATCCAGCCATTGCTTCTTTCATCGTTCGGATTGGAAGTCCTTCATCGATGCCCAAGGCGATTGCACCGAGCATGTTTCGAACATTGAACTCGCCAGGGGCGTTGAGCGTCCAGGTGCCGAGCGATTCGCCATCGAGCGAGACTTCGCAGGTGGTCTTGGCTCCGTAGGCTATCTCAGTGGCTCTCAGGTCGTTGTTTTCAGAGAGTCCGAATCGTTTGACCACAGCGCAGGCATGTCGGACCACGTGCTCACAACGCGGATCGTCTCCGTTGATCCAGATGCTTCCAGACGGACCTACGAGCGACACAAGCCGTTCAAAAACCGATTCGATGGCCTCGACATCAGGATAGATATCGGCGTGATCGAATTCGATATTGTTGATGAGAAGTCGGCCAGGGGCGTAGTGCCAAAACTTGGGGACCTTGTCGAAATACGCGGTGTCGTACTCGTCTCCTTCAACAATGAAGACGTCTCCCTGACCCAGGCGGTAGTTCGTGCCGAAATTTCCCGTGATACCTCCGACCATAAAGCTAGGGTCGACATTGGCTTCGGTCATCATCCACGCGACCATGCTCGTGGTAGTTGTTTTTCCGTGCGTTCCGCTGATCACGAGGTTTCGCTTGGATTTCATGAAGAAGTGGTAGAGGGCTTCTGGAAAACTCAGATGAGGAAATCCGCGCTCTCGCATCTCCACCGCGTCCTCGTACTCGGCTCTGCAGACATTCCCAACGATCACGAGGTCTGGGTTCCAGTCGAGGTTTGAGCGGCTATAGCCACGCATCAACTCAATCCCCTGCTCATCGAGCCAATCAGACATCGGTGGGTAGCCGCCTGCGTCACTTCCGCGAACATCGAAACCACGAGCTTTCAGCATGGCCGCCAGGCTACCCATTCCGGTTCCGCAAACTCCGATGATATGGATTTTGTGGATAGTGTCTGGGAGTTCGGGGAAGTCTCTTGGAGTTGAAGCCGTCATATCGAAATGGTCTCGGAGGCGTGAACGAAACGTTCAAAGGCTGCGAAGAGTTCTTCGTCCATAGGCGCAAGTTCAATGTACATGCCGCGATGGCGTCGCGCTCCCTCGGTGATTTCGCGAACCTGTCCCTTGAGGTTGAACTTCTCTGTGTTGGTCGGGTGGGAAATCTCAAGAATGAGCTCCGAGCCGGGCGCAATGGGTTCAGGGGTACGATAGTAAATCTGTCCCTGAGGCAGATCGCGCTCGACGAACTTCTTGAGGAGTTCCGGCGTTGATAGATTCACTTTGAATTTCGGGAGATTGTGTTCTTGGAGGGCTTTGAGAAGCTCCGGATCCTGTTCCACAAGTTGGGTCACGTAATCTTGCCAGGCATCTTTGGCAGCGCTTCCTACTGAGAAAATTTGGATGCCCATGCCGGGCGCAATTCGCCGCTCTGTGGCATCGGCAACGTTGATTCTGTGAGCCACCAGTCCCAGCATCGTGACAAGCTTTCCACCGACTTCCATCTCCAATCGGGTGACTCGGCGCAAAGGCAGAGGCTGGTCCGTAATGATGAAGATTCCTCGATAGGAAATATTCTTGGTTTCGTGCGTTTCCATGCCTCGGGTCGTGAGAAGTTTGACACTGAGGGCGATGTTGACGCGAGGGTCACGACGGTTGGATTTATGAGACATGATTCACGTGTGCTTTGGACAAACCGATAATAAGCGGCAAGAGGCGTGCTTGTCTACGATGGGCTAGTTGAAGTCGAAGTCCATCGTGAACTTTGTGAGCGTCCCGGTTGAGGGAAATCTCAGGTTCCGAATCGTAGAGACCATGCAGGATTCCACGTCTTTGGAACGCAACTCGGAGCGCTTGATGCGAATGTGAGCGATTTGGCCATCACCTGAGATCACGCCCTGAAAGTCCACATTTCCTTTCATCTGAGGAACTTTGATGGCCACCTCGCGATAACAAGGCATGAGCCGCCTTTCGTTGAGTACTGACTTGATATCGGCTTCGGAGAGTGGCTTTCGGTCGGGTCCGTTGAGATCAATTTCCTGAGGCTTTGAGGGGTCAAAACCCGACGCGGTCCAGCGTGCGCTGGGTTGGTATCTGCCCTCGGGTTGCCACATTTCAGGAGGTGGAACGAATTCAGGCTCGGCGTCCGCCATAACGACTTCGTCGGGCTCCTCAAAGATATTTCCGAACTCGATATCCTCCCAGGTGTCCTCGGTTACTGCTTCAGCGGGCGTTTCGTTGCTGGCGCGCGAGCGCTTTTTTGGTCTTTTGCGCTTTTGCTTCTTCTCTTTCTTCGAACTCTCCGGCGCTGCTTCGGCGACCTCAACTTCTTCGGACTCTGGCCAACCGACGATAAGCTTCGCGCGCTCGAGCAAGTCGGGACGAAGGTAGAATGCTCCGGCGATCATCAATCCGACAAGGATGAGAACGATGGTCCACGTTTGCCATGATGCTGTTTCTTTCATTTGTGCAGGCTAGCGGATATGGCGAATCCCTTGAAGTCTCAATCGATTTTGCATAAGGTCCGCGACCTCAAACAAATGTGGAGTTCTCGGCATGAAATGGGTCAGTTTGCTTGCAATTCTTCTGGTGGCGTGTGGTGATGATTCCAATAAGTCGGCACCGATGGCCGAGCGAGATGCAGGGCCGGATTTGGACGTCTCGGATCAGGGCGCTGATATGGCGATTGAGGAGGACCAAGCTGCTGATATGCCGGTTGGTCCCCAGGACTGCCTCGTGACGAATACCGAAACATCCCTTGTTTTGGACGAGGCGAGCCGTTCAGGGCAGTTCTACTCCACGGCAGCGTTTGATGGCGCAGGCGTTTGGGTCGTGTACACCGCACCAACGAGTGAAGAGTCCTCGAACGAAGGCATCCACGCGATTAGAGTGGGGTGTGATGGAGTGATTACGTCTGGGCCGCTTGTACTGAGCGAGTCCAACGCCGCTCGAAACTACATGCCCGTTGTGGATTCACACGGTGGAAGGACCGCAGTGGTGTGGGTTCACCAACCCAACGGTGGAAATGCCAAATCCACGAAATTGCAGTTCTTGACGCAGGCTGGCGGTGCGGTGCTTGAGACGCCAGCGGACATCACTCCGCAGGTCAGCGGAGAATTCATCAGCGAGACGGCCTGGTCCCCGTCAATTGCATTGGGTGAAGACTTTTTGTGGCATGCCTCAGAGGTTTTGGGGCCGGAGACACAAGTCGTGGTGCAGCGAGTGAACTTTGACGGAAGCGTAGAGTCCGTGTTTTTCGTTTCCGAGGAAAAGGACGTTAATCAGCTTTATCCATCCATCGGCCTCACTGAAAATGGCGCGGTGGTCTCCTGGACTCGAGAAGGCGCCGAAGGGGCAGAGAAGACCTACTTTTCCCGAATTCCCGAAGGGGCGTCCATGGGCGGTGCGGCCCAGCCAGCCTTGGCAATAGGTGACTCCAATCCTCTTTCGCACCTGGCTCCACGAGCGAATCCGCAGGGTGCCAACTTCCTAGCGTTCCAATCCACGACCAATAACTCCTCCCAAATTCTCGTGCGAAACGTCTCTGAAGAAGCGACCGGCGTGTACGCCACTTTCGGCGCGACAAACTTCATCAACTTTCGCCCGACGGTTCGGGGGTTTGATGGCGGCGGAGTTGTGGCCTGGTACCGCTACACGACCTCTCCAACACGCAATTCGTTGGCGCTCCAGTCTTTCGAGTGGAATGACGGCGAGTTTGTGAACGGGCCGGAGGTGGTTGTTTTTTCGGAGTTTGTCGCGATTCCTCCCTATGGTCCGGGGCTGACGGTCATCTCCGAGGACACCGTTTTCGTGAGCTGGTCACAGGGCGATTCGGGTGCGAATGCTAGAGTTTACGGAAAGTTTGTTCGCCTCGGTCAATGATGGCGTACTTTCTTTTCGACGAGCCTTGCTGTACGATCGTGTAGGAGGACGTGGTCATGAGTGACGAGTGGAAAAATGGTCAGCCCGGGCGGTTTTTGAATGATGAAGAGGAGGACACTCCTGTTCCTGGGCCCAGTGTCCCGACTCATTTTGCGCAACCTTCGACAGGCAATCGTCAGGCCCTGGGAGGCCAGGGGCCGTTCGTGCAACAGACCCCGACTGCCTTTCCAAACCCCGCTACCGGCCAGTTCACGGCTCCTAGCAGCGGTGCGTTTCCGAACCCGAGTACAGGTCAGTTCACAGCCCCAGGCAGTGGAGCGTTCCCGAACCCTCCGACTGGCCAATTTACAGCGCCTGGAAGTGGCGCGTTTCCTAGCTCGCCGACCGGCCAGTTCACAGCCCCCGGAAGTGGTGCGTTTCCTAGCTCGCCGACCGGCCAGTTCACGGCTCCTGGCAGTGGTGCGTTTCCAAATTCTCCAACAGGCCAGTTTGGGCTCGGTCAGACACCTTCTACTCCAATCGTGCGTGCGCCTTCGTCTCCGGGTATGCCGGTCATTCCGAGCACCAATATCGGGTTTTCAGGACCTGGCCCCGCTCAGGCCCCTGTGGGTGCAGGCGCGCAGCCAGACACGAGAATGCGTCTAATCTACGGAGGTGGCGGCGCAGCTCTTGGAACGCTTGTAGGACTTTTGCTCGGCATTTTGAATTCCGGCTTAGAGCAACTGACGTTTATGGAAGGATTGGGTGTTACGATCCAAATGACGCTTTGGTTCATGCTTATGTTTGGGATCGCCTGTGCATTCAAGCCTCAACGTGTCGAGTTCATGCTCAAAAAGCACGGGATTCTAGACTAGTACCTTACTTGGGCACTACGAGCGCGGCGTCCACACAGACCTCAAAAAGCCATTCACTCGGCGGGGATTTTTTTCGCGGCGGTGGCCACATGGATTTTTCAAAACAAGCACGACCTTCCGGCGCATTCTTTGTTTTTTCGCCAAGATGAAAGTCTCTCTCGGCGATGCCGAGAGGAAGACCTTCAGGCGTGAAGAGTTCCGTGCCTTTGGGGGCGAGTGGCGGGGATGCACTCGGCGCGCCTTGGAGGCGCATGGCACCACGTCTTCCGGCCGGAACGAGGGTCGCCTCGTCGGTAAGCACCGAAATCTGAGCACAACGAACTTCAGTGGTCGCGTAGAAGCGTGAATCCACCTTCAAGGTCTGAGTCACGTAAAGGTCCGCAAATGGATTGAAGGGCAAGGACTGATCTTTGGTGAGTTGTAGGTGTCCTTCTGCGTAAGCGATCTCGGAAAAGACCGTCTCTGTAAACGGCGCCTCGAAGATCGCAGACTTTGTGTACGTCTTGCCGGTGTCGCCGTTTGGCAGGTCCATGCGAATGCGAAATCCATCGATCATCGCAGTCCCATCCTCAATAACGACGCCCGAAGCTAGTTTGACTTCGGTTCCCCGCCATAAGTTGTAAGCTGCTCGTTTGGTTGAGACATCCGAGAGTTCACTTTCTCGCACCCAAAAACGTAGACGTCCTCCTGATGCGCCCGGAAGCCCACCCCGATAGCAATGTACGGCTTCTTCATCAGCCGAGAGACTCTCGCCCAGGACCCAGCCATTTTTGCGTTCAACGAGGCGAAATGCCAACCACCTTGCAGATGGGTTTTCTCCGATGCGACGTGCTCTTCGGTCGATGTCACGGAGCAATCGCTTCGCGCGAGATTGTCGGCGTTTTTCCAAGTACTCGTCGCGTGCCTCGGCTTTGCGCATACGTTTGGCTCTTTTAGCCTCCCTCTCCATTTCTTTCTCAAACTTCTTTTGAGTTCTCTCGGCCCATTTTTGAGAGTCCGTCTTCCATTTCTCTTCAAGTTTGGCTTGTTCTTCCGGGCTTCGGAAGAGCAGAAACCTCGAGTTTTCGTCGGGCTGCAGGAAGAGTTTGGTGGTCTTGGGAACCACGAAGAATTCGGGCTCAGGTGGTCGAGCAGGTTCTTCCACGATTTCCTGGGCGGAAGTTGTGTTCTGAAGGGCAGGGGTGGCGTCGGATGTGGCGCATCCAACCAAGCTTAGCGCCAGGAGGAGTGCGCTAATTCGCCGTGTCACGTTCAATACGGGAGTCATTTCGATCATTTCTTTCGTTGACGGTGCTTTGCATCGAAGCATTGGTATCTACCATCGCGTCTTTCGCCGATGTAAACGTTGATTTCACACCGAATTCAATACGATGCGTCACCATGGCGAAGTTCTTTGGAGGGTTCCATTCTCCGCTGTAGGGGTCATGCATCGTCAAGTACAAAAACCAGAAACCGACCAGGAAAAACACAAAGGTCCCAATTTTTTGGCCGAGTGATTTTTGGGCGCGAAGGTCATTTCTCATGGCTACTCCTGAGCTGCGATGAGTTCGGTTGCACGCAGATAAGCCTGCCAGGCGTCGTGGTAGCGGCGTCTTTTGGTTAGAACGTATCCGTCGAGAAGCTGGAAGACGACCGAGTCTACCACAGGATCTGATTTTTCCTTCAGTCCCGTAAGTTGTTCAAGTGCGTGGCGATAGTAGCGTCTCTCTGCCAACACGTACGCGTAGACGAGCCCTTTTTCAGACTCGAACCCTCCACGAGGAGGTTGGCCGTCGGATTCGAGATAGAGCATGGCTTGTAGATGTTTGTCGTTCTTCGCAGCATCTGCGGCCATCATATGAAATGAAGACCCGGGATTTGGCCACGCGTCCATCACTGCTTCGTGAAGTGAGAGCCCACTTGAGAGGCGAACCATCGCGTTTTCCTCTCTCTTTGAGTAGGGCTTCGCAGGAAGGGATTCGAGCTTAAGTGGAGCCCCGTCATCTTCGATCTCCCAGGCTAGGTCTGCCTTTCCGGCCTTCCATGCGGAAGCCGCAAGACGGGAGATTTCTTCTTCGCCCCAGCCCTTTGGCCAATCCACAAGGTATTCTCGAGGATCACCATAGGTTTGCGTGCTGAAGTACCGGTCTTGAAAGTACTTTTCGCCAATATCGTACCGGATCAGGTCGAAAGGGGCCTCAAACTCGAGCAGTCCGTTGTCGTCGGTGTTAAGTTCGATTTCCTCATCCGTCGCGATGAATTCTCGGAGTTCTGCTTCATTGAGGAACAATAGTCCGATGAAGTCCTTAGGGTCCTTTAAGCCGGCGCGCTCCAATTCCTTTCGCACGCTTGGGATTTCCCACGCGGCCTGAAACGACACGGGATCGAACTCGATGGGGTGATTGGCACCGATCAGAATCAAGTCCGTGCCCTTGGGCATGGAGCTAAACCCGTGGGCGTGTGGAAAGACTTCGAGAAAAGTCTTGATGATGCGTTGAACGTTTTCCGGTCGGATTTCGTAGAGCTGAACCCATTGCGCAAAGACTCCACCTGGCTTTAGCTTTCTGCGGGCCCTTTCGAAATGCTCCACCGTAAAGAGCGAAGCGACGCCAGCGATCCACGGGTTTGAGGGCTCGGAGACGATGATATCAAACGTTCGCGGTGTGAACTCGAGATAGTTTCGGCCATCGGTTGCTACGACCTTCATTCGAGGATCTTCGAGCGGGCGATGGTTGACGTGATTGAAGAATTTTGAGGCTTCGACCATGGACGGTTCGATCTCGATGACGTCCATTTGAGCGAGCGGCCATTGGAGTGCGGCACCTGCGGTTACTCCGCTCCCGTAGCCGACCATCGCGACTTCTTCTTCGCCGAGCATCATCGCCGGGTTGAGAGACCTGATAAGGAAGGGGGCGAGGGCCACCAAAATTTGGGTGGACATATCGGCGCCGTCTGAGGCTTCGGGTTTGCCATTGGACTTGAGAGTGACGAGCTCGCCGCGCTTTTCGACCGATGTGGTGGCCGATATCCCATCAGCAAAAAACACGATCTCGGGTGAGTCGCGTTCGAACTTTTCAGGGTCAAAAAGTTCGCGAGCCCAATAGGTACGAAACATGCCGCGGGTGAGCTTGGCCTGGTCGATTCCGGGGCCAAAAACCAACATGAGGACGCAAAGTCCGGCACCGGCTAGACCAACGGCGTGACCGATATGTCGGGCGCCTTGGGAGGCTGAAACGACGGCTAGAATCCCGGCCTGAAGGATATTTAGGATAATCACCGTCGTAAGCGCGCCACGTAGTCCGAGCAAGGGCAAGAGAAGGAATCCCGATGTAAAGCTTCCGATGATCGCGCCCGTGGTGTTGAACGCGTAGACCTGACCCACATCGCGTCCTGCCTGAGCTTTGTTTTGGCGCAACGCTCTAAAAGCAAGGGGAAATGCCATCGCCTGCAACATCACGGGGACGAAGACCAAAAGCGCCACGAGCCCGAACTGAAAGAGAAAGATCTCGGCTGGAGCACCAATCTCGGCGCGATAACGCCAGAAGAGTAGTTCAGGCAGTCGATCCAGAAATGTGAAGGTGAAGATACTTGTGGCGGCGAAGAGAAATTGTGTGGCAGCGAGCCAGGCCGCAGGCCTCGAGATGCGCTTGAGGAAAGGCGAGATCAGGGACGAGCCGGCCGCGATCGCCGCCAAAAACGTGGCCAAAATTAGCGTGAAGGAATAGGTTGAACTCCCCAGAACGATGACGTAGGCGCGGGTCCAAAGTACCTGGTACGCCATGGACACAAGGCCCGTTCCGAGAAATGCGATTTTGAGAGCAAGTGCCGCGTTCGGGCTTAGAGCCTGGAGCGGGGCAGCATTTCCGAGCTCTTGCTCCATCTCCAACTCTTCGTGGGAGCCCGATTCCATTCGCGGGGCGACTAACAAGACCACGGCGCAGAGCACCATATTTGCAGCGGCGAACCCCTGATTGGTGGCCGAAAGTCCAAAGGACGGCAGGAGAACAAATCCGGCGAGTACGGTTCCCGAAAATGCCCCCAGCGTGTTCATTCCATAGAGGAGTCCAACGCGCGTCTCGAAGTATCCGCCGGCTCTGGCGGTCCACTGCGAAACCAGCGGGAGTGATGCGCCCATCATCGTGGTTGGGATGATAAGGATGAAAAATGCGGCAATGAAGCGCAAGCCTGCAAAGAGCACGGGTTGGTCGACCCAGGTCAGGAACATCCAGCGGTAGAGTTCTTCCGATGCGCTAAGTAGGAGTGGGATGAAGAGCGCGTACACGCCGATTGCACCTTCGAGAATTCCATAAACTTTGAGTGGGTTCTCGAGACGTGCCGCCCAACGTCCTCCGATCCACGCACCGAGCGCCAAGCCCGCCATAAATGCGGTCAAGAGCGTAGAGATTGCGAGGCTGCTCGTGCCAAAAATCTTCATCAGCGAGCGCTCCCAAATCACCTCAAAAACAAGGGATGTGAAGCCTGAGAAGAAGAAAAATACGAAGATTAAACGGTGCAAGTTCTCACCTGAGCGTCGGTCGAATCATCTTGGAGGTGAATCCAAGGGAGCAAGATGATATGTAGCCGTTGGCTGAAAAGATACCCTCAAACGTGGAAGTTAAGGTCATGACCAATCACGTCATTGGAATAATCGGTGCGGGGCCCGCAAGTCTATATGCAGCTGAGAAGCTTTCGAAGGCAGGCCACGAAGTTGTGATACTGAACCGCGACATCAAGCATGGTGGGCTCGCGGAGTTTGGGATCTATCCCAATAAATACAAGATGAAGATTGGGCTAAGGAAGGTCTTCCACAAGATTTTGAGTCATCCAAACGTACACTATTACGGCGACGTCTTGGTCTCGGAGTCTGGCGACTTCACGCTCGAAGAGCTCTCGGAACTTGGATTTGCTGCGATTGTTGTGGCCGTTGGTGCTCAAGGCACCAAATGGTTGGGGCTTCCGGGTGAGCAAACGCACGGCGTCTGGCACGCCAAAGACCTCGTTTATCACTACAATAATCTTCCTCCGTTTAGTGAGATGAAGTTCGATATCGGGCAAAGGGCTTGCGTTGTAGGCCTCGGAAATGTGGCCCTTGATATCGTCCACTGGTTGGTTTGCGAGCGCAAAATCGAAGAGGTGACTCTGGTGGCGAGGCGAGGCCCAGGGGAGCGGGCGTACACCGATAAAGAGATGAAGATTGTGGCTGGGGCGCTCGACTTCGAAGCCATCGGGGCGGAGTTCGAATCTATTCGAAGCCAGGTCGAGTCGATGGGGCAAAACCCGGATGAGTTCTTGGACGAACTCAAGAAGCAGGCTGAAGCCGAGCTTGAATGTGAGACCCCGACGAAACTTAAGATCAGATATTTGAGGAGCCCTGCTGAGATCGTGGGTACGACTCGTGTGGAAGGACTTCTTTGCGACGTCATGGAGCTCCAAGATAGAGGCGAGACCGTCGGCGTCAAGCGCACCGAGAATCAAGAGGTGCTGCCGTGTGACACAGTGGTTTTCGCGATCGGAGACAGCATTGAGCCTTCCATCGGTCTGCCCTTGAGCGAGGATGCAAAGACCTTCGCGACCCTTCAAGAGCCGTGGGATGAATATCCTGAGCGTGAGAGATATCGCGTGCGGGACCCTAAGACGGGTCAGGCTCTGGGCAACGTTTTCGTGGTCGGATGGGCTAGAAAGGCCTCGGATGGACTCGTGGGCAAGGCGCGTCTGGATGCGACCCAGGGATGTGATGAAATCTTGGCGTTTCTCGACGGCAAGTTCGGTGACGAGATTGCGTCAAAAAGTGTCGATGAGATTAAGTCGGCCATCGAAACCCGAGAGCGCGAACTTCAGAAAACCTTGATACGATACGAGGAAATCTTGCAACTCGAGGAAATTGAGAGAAAAAAGGCTCAGGAACTTGGACTCGAAGAATTTAAGTTTTCGCATCGTAAAGATATTTTGAATGCCATTGAAGGTGAATCATGAGGGTATTTCTCATTTTAGCTTGTTTGACGCTGATGGCGTGTGGTGGGTCTCAGAAGACCGACCAGGGGCCAGTGCAGGAGGCACCCTCGGATGCCGAGCCCTCAAAAATGCCATCCGGTCCGCCGGTTCTAGTTGAGGGTGTGGCTACCGGTGGGGATTCTCCAGAGCTCGAGGCTGGGTCTGGGGAGTTTGCCGTGCAGCGAGCACACCTCGGTGACTTCATGAAGAAGGGGCCTCCTTTCGCGTTGACGCAGGTGGTGGTCGAACCCGTCCACGGCGACAGTGGCTTCGTCGGATACAAGCTTGTGAGCTCGACCTCAGGGGCGTCCGAATTCCTGAGGCCACAGGTCAAAGCTGGGGATGTGATTAC
The DNA here is from genome assembly GCF_007993755.1 of Microvenator marinus. Lineage (GTDB taxonomy): Bacteria > Myxococcota_A > Bradymonadia > Bradymonadales > Bradymonadaceae > Allomicrovenator > Allomicrovenator marinus. The sequence continues at coordinate 1,050,617 of NZ_CP042467.1, read as the reverse complement.
TCACCTCAACGGCGTTAGAATCGAGCGCCCCGACGATTATTTGCGTGCATGGAATGCACTCAAGGACACAAGCGTTATCCGCATCGACTTCCTGCGAGAAGGGCAGGCTAGTGTTGCGACTTGGAATGTTCAGTGAATGATAGCGATGTGAATCCCGGGGATTTGGGGCAAAACGAGAGTGCGCGGTATTTGACGCTGGCGCTAGGCCTCGTCTTTGCACTGCAAATCGTAGTTCCAGCCTGGGATTTCTTTCGGCAAACTTCTTTTCACACGATGATTGCGGGGCTTCCATTCGTGGCGATTATGGTGGCCGTTGCGCTCAAGAGTCCAGCGGCGCTCACGGTCTTTTTTCCATTAAGTGCGTTACCGGTGCTGGCGGTATTGCCACCGGACTACTCGGCTTTGCTCCACGAGGATGGCACGCCCATCCGAATTGCTGCCACCCTCGGAATCTATCTGGCACTGGCAAGTTCTTGGGTCGCGTCCAAAGGCGCGGATGTCGTTGATGATGACGCGATCCCAGATGAGGCGCGCGCTCTTTGGATGCGCCGGTTTGTCTGGTCTCGCCTGGCGTTAATGGTCTTGCTTTTTCTCGTCCCGACTTATGCACTTTTTGGGGACTCCACGATTGTTGCTACCCTGAATCAGACGCACGCGGGCTATAGCGAAGTAGGGCGGATCTTCATCTCGCTCATGATCTTTTTTGGCTGGTGTGCCATGGCCTATATGGCTTTCATCATCCCGTCGTTGAACCTAGAATACGATCGAAGGCGTCTAAGGCGAGACGCCGAAACGATGCGAAGAGGCTATGACCGAAAGCGTTGGGTCAGAGTTGGGGTAGAGTGTGCGCTTGCGTTAGTGGTAGCTTTTGGCGTGATACTTATTTGAGAGTTGGAATGCGAACCATCATTTATGACGCGCTTAGCATCGGAATGGGGCTGATAAGCTTACTCTTTTGGTATCAAGCGGTAGAGTTTCTCGCTCAGAAGGACTACGTGGCGGGCGTGCTGGTCATGTGCATCGGTTTTATTGTGGTCCGCGGTGGCGTGGAGTTTGGGCGAATTGCGGTTGCTGTGCGGGAAGACACACGATGAAGGCGCTCGGGTTTGGAATCTTAGCTTTGTTTGGGGTGGTGCTCTCAGGTTGTGAGGATGCCGAGCATCCTGATGCCCTGATTGAACTCGCCGAGTACAAGGTTCCTGCCTCCTCTCTCGCATTTCAAGGGGCTTCGATTGGCTTTTCTACCGAGGAGTTTAGAGCCTTTTGGACCGACCATCCTGAACTCTCGCGCGATGAGGCGATTGAGGCTTTTGAAGAACACGCGGCGCTGAGTGGAGTTGCGCAAAAGACTCTCAACTCGGAGTCCGATTTTAGTCTTGCCCGCAAGAAATCCATGATTCGTTTGATGCTGGCTGAGGAAATCGAAAGGTTCCGAGGCGAAGTTGGGGCAGCTGAGCTCGCGGAAGCACAGGCGCTCAACAGACAACCCAAAGGTGCACGGGCCTCCCATATCTTGGTGATGTCGACCACCAAAGAGCCGGTAGGTGCTCGCGGTGAGGAGATCGCTCAACGTGTCAAAGAGGCGCTGCCTCAAGATCCCGACGGCCTTGACCTTGTGAAGATACAACGTGAATTTGAGATGGAAGAGGGCCTCAGGCTACACGTGGACCTCCAGCTCGTGTTTCCATTCGCCAATGAAGCGTTTCAGGAGCTACCGAGCGGGTGGGTTGGTCTCGACCCTGCTTTCGTAAAGGCAGCTCAAGACCTCGGCGGGCCAGGCGTGACGGACCCGTTCGAGACTCGATTCGGGTGGCACGTTGCGGTCGTTCACGAAGTGCTTCCGGCAAAGGATCTTCCCGAAGAAGATGCGAAAGTCCTAGCCCAGCACGCATCGGACACCGAGATTCGAAAGGAAAAGTATCAAGAGTTCATAGATCGTGAGAAAGCAGCGTCTCACTACCAGATATATCCAAGCGTCGTGCGAGAAAGGGCTGAGAATAAACTATGAATACCATTGAAGCGTTGATTGGTCGGCGAACAGCTCATCACTACACCACGGAACCGGTACCACAGGATTGGGTCGTGGAAGCCCTCGAGGCGGCGATTCGAGCGCCGAATCACAAGCTCACGAATCCGTGGAGATTTTTCCAGATCGGAGCCCAAACCCGGCCCGAGATCGTGGAAATCGCTCTGGAAGCAAAACGAGCTTTTCGCGAGATCACTAGCGCCGACGAAGCAGCGATCAGGTCGAAAGTCGGCGATTCATCCGTTTTGATTTTGGTTGGGCAAGCGCTGGCAAAGGAAGAGGCGCGCCGCAAGGAAGATTACGCCTCGGTAGCGTGCGCCATACAGAACTTTTCACTCGCGATGTGGGACCACGGAGTCGCCACAAAATGGAGCACGGGTCCGTTCGTGACCCATGAAAAGACTTACGAGTTGTTGGGGATTGACCCCAAAGAGATCGAGCTCGTGGGGGCGGTGTTCGCTGGATACCCCAAGGTCATTCCTCAGACGCCCCGAACGCCGCTATCCGAAGTCTTTCGGGTACTTCCCTGAACTTAGTTATCAGCGGTTGCCCTGCCTCTTTTTCGTGTCTATAGTCCGCGCGCCTGACACCTGAAAAATAGGAGTTCCCGTGAAAATTGGCGTTCCAGCAGAAATTAAGAATCACGAGTATCGCGTTGGTATGATCCCAGCGAGCGTGCGCGAATACACCATGCGCGGTCACCAAGTCTTTGTGCAGCGAGGGGCAGGAGAAGGGAGCGCGATTCCTGATTCACGCTACATCGACGCCGGTGCAACGATCTTGGAGACGGCCGAAGAAGTTTGGAAAGCCGCGGATATGATCGTGAAGGTCAAGGAGCCACTGGCTTCCGAGTATGACCTGATGCAAGAGAATCAGATCATCTACACGTACTTCCACCTCGCCGCCGTGCCGGATTTGGCTAGCGCACTTCTTGAGAAGAACGTGGCGGCTGTGGCCTACGAGACGATCCAACTTCCCGACGGTCGATTGCCTCTGCTCGAGCCGATGAGCGAAGTTGCAGGCCGTATGGCCATCCAAGTAGGTGCACGATGCCTCGAGCGAGAAGCGGGAGGAAAGGGCGTTCTCCTTGGCGGTATTCCTGGCGTTCAGCGTGCGAACGTGGTGATCCTCGGAGGCGGAACCGTGGGGACCAACGCGGCGAAAATGGCGGTGGGTATGGGCGCGAACGTGACCATTCTCGACACCAATCTCGCACGACTTCGGTACCTCGATGATGTTTTTGGAAACGGCATCCAGACCCTGCACTCAAACGCCGGGACGGTGTCTGACAAGGTGCTTGAGGCCGACCTTGTGGTTGGAGCCGTCTTGATTGCGGGTGCAAAGGCGCCACATCTTGTGACGCGCGAGCACATCAGCCAGATGCAAGAGGGAAGCGTGGTCGTCGACGTATCCGTAGACCAGGGCGGTTGCATCGCAACGTGTCACCCAACCACACACGAGAATCCTACGTATGTGGTCGATGGTGTGGTTCACTACTGCGTCGCCAACATGCCGGGTGCGGTCGCTCGGACATCAACCTTCGGTTTGAACAACACCACGCTTCGCTACGGCCTGCAGATTGCGGAAAAGGGACTCGTACGAGCGCTGACCGAGGACCCAAACCTTCGGCTTGGTCTCAACACCTATCAGGGCAAGACCACGCATGAGGCGGTCGCAGAAAGCCTTGAGCTCGAGTACACCCCAGCGCTCGAACTTCTTGGGTAATTATTTCGCAAAAAAATGAAAGGGGATGAAATAATAGATCCAAATGCTCATGTTACTCGTTTGTACTCGGGCAAGGTTCGCCTTGAGCTTTAGCCCGAAGCAAAGGATGCGAGATGAGTACATCGAAGAAAACAGACGCCGAAATCAAAGAAGCCTTCGCTCGTGAAGCGGTTCCCCATCTGGACGCGTTGTACGCGACTGCGTTGCGTTTGACGCGCAACGAAGGGGACGCTGAGGATCTGATTCAAGAGACCATGTTCAAGGCTTATCGATATTTCGATAAATATGAGCAGGGGACGAATTGTAAAGCGTGGCTCTTCAAGATTATGACAAACACGTTCATCAATCGTTACCGCAAGCTTCAGAAGCGAAAAGAAGTCCTGATCGACGAGGATTTTCGCCCACTCGCCGAAAGAGCGGTGGTGCCGGAAAAGAACCCTCTGCATCAGCATTTTGGTGACCAAGAGACCATGTTTTACCGGCTCTTTGGTGATGAAGTGAAGTCAGCACTCGAGGATATCCCGGTGGATTTCCGGATGGTGGTGATTTTGGCTGACCTTCAGGACTTCGCTTACAAAGATATTGCGGACATCATGGATTGCCCAATTGGTACGGTGATGAGCCGGCTCTACCGCGGGCGGCGGATGTTGCAGCAAAAGCTCCAAGATTACGCCCTTGAGAATGGATATATCACAGGACAGCCCGAAGGCTCCGACGATAAGGAGGAAGACACCTCCAAAAATTTGACGGACCTGGCTGACTATCGTGCGCGCCGCGCGCAAGCTTGATGAGAGAAAACTATGACGTGTGAAGAATTTGTGCCGTTCATGGATGCCTACGTGGATCATGAACTCGACGATCAGGACATTCGGGAAGTCGAAATGCATCTGGAGTCGTGTAGTCGATGCAAGGAATCCGTGAACTATCAAATTGCCTACAAGGAAGGCATTAAGCGACATCTCGCGATACGTGCTCCCGAGTCTCTTGAGAGCAAGATGTGGAGCTTTATCGAGGAACAGCACGCGCTCGATTCCGAAGTCGAGGTGGCTGAAGAGAGCAACGTCGTTGCACTTGAGCCCAAAAAGAAGCGCTCGCTCGGTTGGATCCTCGCGCCTATTGCAGCAGCCTTTGTAGCCGTGCTTATGGTTCCAAACCTTACGGTTTCACCAGCGTCATCCACTACAACGCCAGTTATTGAGCAAACGCTAGAGTGGCATAGAGGAAATTACCCGATCGAGGTTGCGGGGCCGGATGCCCACGAAGTTGCAGGCTGGTTTGGCGACAAAGTTGACTTCCCGATGACCCTCCCAGACTTGGGTCCACAATCCACAATTCTCGGGGCCAGGATTGCCCATGTTCAAGATCGGCGTGCAGCGCTCGTCGTTTACGAAGTTGATGGCAAGCGAGTCAGCGTGTTGATCTTTGATGGTAGTGATCTCACGGTTCCTTCCGAGTTCGTCAAACGCGTCAATGAACGAGATATGGTGTTGATGAATCAAAATGGCTACGAGCTCGCTGTGATTCAGCACGATGGTGTGACCTATTCGGTAGCAGGTGACTTGCCTGAATCTCGGTTTGTGAATTTGGTGTCACAGAGTTTTCACTGATTCGTGGTCAAGCTGACACGAACCTGCCCTCCAATTGCCATAAACGCGCCGGGGCGTTGACATAGCCCCCGTGGCTGTCTACACCCCGAGGGAGAATCGGCCCAGGAGGACTTGATGCCATCCATTCTGGTAGTAGACGACGAACAAGACCTTAGAAAGGTTGTTGAATTCAATCTCAAAAATGCGGGGTTTGAAGTGCTGGGTGCCGCGACTGGTGCCGAAGCCATCCGAATGGCGCAGGCCTACTTACCTGACCTTGTTCTTTTGGATGTGATGTTGCCGGATATTCAGGGGACACAGGTTTGTCAGACTCTGAAGACCAATCCTGAAACGCGTTCCATTCCAATCGTGATGCTCACGGCAAGAGGTGAGGAGATCGATCGTGTCGTGGGGTTCGAGTTGGGCGTTGATGACTATATCGTCAAGCCGTTCTCGGTCCGCGAATTGGTCTTGAGAGTTCGCGCGATCTTGAAGCGTTTTGATAAATCGGACGCCTCGGATGTCGATGAGCGAATTCGGTTTGGTGGCATCGAGTTTGACCCGATAAAGCACCGCGTAAAAATTGATTCGGAGGAGGTGAAGTTGACCGCCACCGAATTCAAACTTTTGGAAGTTTTCCTGACAAACTTAGGCAAGGTTCAGACCCGCGAATCGTTGCTTGCAGACGTATGGGGCCGTGATATCAATGTGACACCACGTACCGTGGACACGCATGTGAAGCGGCTTCGCGAGAAACTCGGTTCGTATGGGGAGTATGTCGAGACGGTGCGAGGCGTGGGATATCGCTTCGTGGAGGAGCCTTGAAAGAGCCCTTAAGTCTACGCCATGATTTCTGGCAAGTTTTTGCCACTTACACCTTTCTACTCATTGTTGGGATTGGCGGCGTTTGGATGGCCTTGCACTTCCTATCTCCTTCAGATGACGTGGCGGGAACGCGGCGAGGTTTGGCCTTGGCGGGTCTCGTATCGATGGTGATTGGATTTGGTGTGGCGAGTTGGGTTCGAGCGTGGATTCGTGATGACTTGGAGCGCTCACGCAACGAGATTCTACAGACCTTGGAGGCCGAAGACTCGGCAGTTCCTGAAGAACTGGGCGATTCCGTAAAGGAGCTTCGCAAGAAGGTCTCGCAACTCGAGACTGACAAGGCTCGCCTCTCAGTCTTGCTCGGGGCCATGAGCGAAGCCGTGGTCATGTTGGACGGTTTGGAAAGGATTCTCGTAGCCAATCCAATGGCTGAGAAACTCCTGGGGCTCACCTCGCCGTATTCAAAACGACGTCTTGGCGAAGTCACCCAGATGAAACGACTGACAGATATCGTCTCCGATGTGCTTTGGCGCCAAACGGCCACCATTACCGAGGTGGACTGGCCAGCCTCTCATAATGATATTCGGCATCTCTGGGTGTCAGTGGCACCCATTACCTCAGACGACAAGGACCCGGCTGGTGTCGTGGTGGTGATGTACGATGTGACGAGGCTGAGACGCCTTGAACGGGTCCGTAGGGACTTTGTCGCGAATGTGAGCCATGAGCTCAGGACTCCAATCGCTACCATTCAGTCGAGCGCTGAGACCCTTCTGATGGACGGGATGGACGTCGGTCCAATCGGAGTTGAGTTTGTAGAGACGATTCACCGTCAGTCTGGGCGAATGGGCCAAATCGTAGAAGATCTCCTGACCCTTTCTCGGCTTGAAGCCGCTGGCGAAGAGTTAGCCATGCAGAATGTGGAGATCTTGGTCGTGGCTCAAGACGTTTTGGAGCGGTTTCGCCCCGTTGCGCAGAAGAATGGGGTTTCGCTAGAGATTGAGGTCCCCGAAGACCTGCCTCCTGTTCAGGCCGAGCCACGTGCTCTGCAGCAGATCTTGGCGAACCTCGTCGAGAACGGCCTCAAATACACGCCCGAAGGTGGCCAGGTGATCATCCGTGCGACGAGGAGAGACTCTGATGTGGTGATCACGGTGGAGGACAACGGGATCGGGATCAGCCCGGAGCACGTGCATCGTGTCTTTGAGCGGTTTTATCGCGTCGACACAGGCCGCAGCCGAGAGGTCGGTGGCACCGGCCTTGGACTCGCGATAGCCAAGCACCTGGTAAGACGCCTTGGTGGGGATATTGTCCTAGAGAGTCAGCCCCAAAAGGGATCAAAGTTTAAGTTTTGGTTGCCTGCACACGAGCCCTGATGGTGGCGTCAGATTCGAGTATCAGGTACAAGCATTTCAGACCTTATGAGATAGAGGGAAGCCCATGGCATTCGAACCGCCAAGTGATTTTGTGACCGATTCAGGAAGTTCCAAGAAGACAATTTGGAAGGTCTTAGGTGTTGGTTGTCTACTTATCTTGTTAATTATTGGCGGTTTCTTTGCGGCCGGTACTTTCAAGATGGTTTCTTGTTGCTCAGATATTTCTGACGCGGCCAAATCCACCATGGCTGGCCAAGAGTTTGGTAAGGCATGGGTTAGCGAGGTTGCGGGAGGCAATATTGATTCGGCGTTTTCTCAGACGACCCCATCTTTTCAAGAGGGAATGAGCAAAGAAAGTTTCGCGAGCAAAGTCAAAGAGCACGAGTCGTGGTTGGCCAATAACGTGGCTCGCGTGCGGGACACGAATGTACTTTCCCAGGGAGATGCAGGTTGGAAATGGCGGATTTTCTACCAGTTTTCAAAGCCTGGGTCGGAGCAAATGCTTGTGCTGATCTTGGATGTGGTGCAGGTCGAAGAGAAGTTCCTGGTGGATGCCGTCGACTTTGATGTTCGAGAGCGTTTGATGTCCGCGGAGCCACCTGCACAGGCGGTGCTCGACTTTCACGATCTGATTCAGGGGGCTGAGTACGAAGTAGCCTTTGGCCGACTTAGCGATGGGTTCAAGAGTTCGACGAACCAAGACGCATTCCGAAAGTTTTTGGATGCGGAAGGTGCAGTACTCAAGGGGTCGACTCTTGAAATCAAAGACGTGATCTACAACGCGCAAGATTCGGCCACCGTGATGGCATTTGCCGAAAACAAGTCTGGAGCCAAGGCGATTGTGCAATATGAACTCAGCACCCCGATGCCGAATTTCCCGACGTGGCAGATCGATACGATTAGCCCAATGTTGCAGGGCGAAAGCGAGATCGAAGTCGAAAATGACGCGCCCGAAACTGAAGTCGAATCTGAATCTGCCTCAGAGAACGAATAATTCTCGAAATTTCATGACGCAGCGTGTCGACCGCTTTGCTTGACGTGCGGTGATCGGCGTGTTTTACCACCTTACGGCGCGGCACACTTTTCACCTCATGGAATGGGTTTATGTCGAAGAAAGCATCATCAGAAAAACAAGCATCGAGAAACTCACAGACTCAAGGCACCGACTTTTTTGATACACATATTGCGCAGTACGAGCGTGCGTTGCAGCACATCGACGTTTTGCCACATGTGCGATTGATCCTCGGTCAGCCGAAGAACGAAATCATCGTCAACTTCCCGGTGAAGTTGGACAATGGTGAGTACCAGCTCTTCACCGGCTATCGAATTCAGCACAACAACATCATGGGTCCCTACAAGGGTGGTATCCGATTCCACCATGACGTGACTCTCAACGAGGTCAAAGCGCTCGCCGCGATCATGACGTATAAGTGTGCGTTGCTTGAGGTTCCGTTTGGCGGTGCAAAAGGTGGTGTGGCACTCAACGTCCACAAGTTCTCGCGCTCTGAGGTCGAGAAGATTACGCGACGTTTCACCCACGACCTCGGCAACAATATCGGCCCTGAGTACGACATCCCAGCTCCGGACGTGGGTACCAACAGCCAGGTCATGGTTTGGATGATGGACACTTACATGAACATGCACAACCTTAGCGATAAGAACGCTCAGCGTCGTATCGTGACAGGTAAGTCCTTGACTTCGGGGGGCTCCAGAGGCCGCGAAAAGGCCACGGGTCAGGGCGTTGTGTACTCCATCCAAGAGTGGGCGGACGAAAACAACTTCCGCCTCGATGGTGCCACGTACACGCTTCAGGGATTTGGTAACGTGGGTAGCCACGCCGCTGCGATCCTCTCCAAGCTTGGCGCTTCTTTGGTGGCTGTGATGGACCACACGGGGAGCATCGCTAACGAGGAAGGCATCAACGTCCGAAAACTCACCGAACACGTTAAAGCAACCGGTGGTGTTCGAGGGTATACAAGCTGCAATGATGTGACAGCCGACGAGTTCTGGGCGATGAAGTGCGATATCTGCATTCCAGCCGCACTTGAACTTCAGATCGATGAGCGCGTGGCCAGTATGATGAACTGCCGCCTCATCGTTGAGGGCGCCAACGGTCCCACCACACTCGATGGTGAGCGTGTTCTTATTGAGAAGGGAATCGAGGTGATTCCTGACTTGATGGCAAACGCAGGTGGTGTGGTCGTTTCGTACTTCGAGTGGGTTCAGAACAAACGCTCAGAGAGCTGGCAGCTCCAGGAGATTGACGAGCGTCTGCACTTCATGATGCGCCGCGCCTACCACGATATGCGTGCCTTTGCGCGCGAGCATAACACGGACAACCGCACGGCTGCGTACGCCGTGGCTGTGGGACGCATCAACTCAGTCTACGGAGAGCGTGGCATCTTCCCGTGAAGAAACTTGGCATCGACACCGGTGGGACATTCACCGATCTCATCGGTGTCGATTCAAACGGTCGCGTTCGCTCCGCCAAAGTCCTCTCAAGTCCTGAGGATCCAACACTAGCCATCTCAAGGGGGATCCAAGACTTCGATGGTGTGGAGCAGATCGTCCACGGTACGACTGTAGCCACCAATGCCTTGCTCGAGCGAAGGGGCGCTAAGTCAGCGTTGATCGTGAACGAGGGGTTCGAAGACATCTTGATGTTGAGGCGTCAAGCTCGGCCCCAACTCTATGGTCTCCAACAAGTTGAGCCAGAACACGTGGTGCCGAGGTCTTTGGTCCGCGGTGTAGCAGGGAGGCTTGACGAGGAAGGTCGTGAAGTCTCACCCCTAGATTTGGTGGCGTTGAAGGCATTCGTTGGCGAGTTTCAAGCCGAGGGAGTTGAATCCGTGGCGATTTGTTTGCTGCACGCCTATGCAAACCCAGCGCACGAGTTGGCGGCTCGGGAGACGCTCAAGGCGTGCGGCTTGGAGATCCCAATCTCCTTGAGTCACGAAGTCCATAGCGCGTTTCGTGAGTACGAGCGCGCCTCGACGACTGCCATTAACGCGTATGTTCAGCCAAAAATGCAGGGATATCTGGAGCGCATCGAGGAGTTGGCCGCTTCTGTGGAGATCATGCAGTCCAATGGCGGAGTTACTGAGCCGGAGTACGCGGGAAAGTTTCCCGTAAACACGTTGCTCTCCGGTCCAGCGGGCGGGGTGGTAGGTGCCCAGTATGCCGCAGAGGAACTAGGAATTCGCTCATTCCTAACACTTGATATTGGTGGGACATCAACGGATGTTTCGCTCGTTCAAGGGACTCCGTCTTTGAGGGAGTTGATGGAGATCGATTCACTGGCCATTGCAGTGCCGTCGCTTGATATCCATACCGTTGGAGCGGGCGGAGGCTCAATTGCCTGGGTAGACGAAGGTGGAGCGCTGCGTGTGGGTCCTCGTTCTGCGGGAAGCACTCCCGGGCCGGTGGTTTTTGGACGAGGGGGCAAGGAAATCACGCTCACGGATGCACACGTGTTCCTGGGGAGGATCGAGGTCGAGAAGCTCGAGGCGAGGGGCATAGCGGTGGATGTCGAGTCGATGGCTCATGAGATGCAGGCCCTTGCTGACCGATTGCGAATGCGGCCTCATGAGGTGGCGGAGGGTATCATCAGAATTGCGAATTCGGTGATGGGACGAGCGCTCAAGGTCGTTAGCGTGTCGAGAGGGATTGATGTCTCAGGTTTGGCGTTGATCGCCTTTGGCGGCGGCGGGGGCCTTCATATGTGTGAACTCGCCGAGGAACTCGGGATCGGCACGTGTGTGTTGCCGGCTCACTCCGAGGTCTTAAGCGCCTGGGGTTTGTTTCAGGCAGGTCGCGTCAGTGTTTCTCGGCAAACGCTCCTTCAGGAGTTGGACCAGGGGCTTGTTGACACTCTCAAGGCGCGGGTGACTGGTGAGTTTACCGAGCTGGAGCTGCTCCTGCGGTATCGGGGGCAAGGTTTTGAGCTTGAGGTCAGCGTGGAGGATTTGAGCGCGATTTCGGCAGTGGAATTGGAGCGGCGATTCAAACGTCGGCACGGACGAGAATACGGGTACGAAGGTCAAGGCATCATTGAGTGTGTGGGCTACAGGGTGATTTCTAGAAGTCCGGCGGATACCAAACCGTTGATCCGAACATCAGTAGGGTCGGAAGGAGCCAGTTTCTGGATGCCGGAAGGGTGGGGCGCGAGGGAGAGTCACGGTCATGTTGTGATGGAGCGGCAATGAATGTCATTGAGCTTGAGCTCGCGAAACACCTTTTTGCCGGAATCGCCGAAGAAATGGGCGCTGTATTGCAGCGCGCCTCGTTCAGCCCGAACATCCGGGAGCGGCGGGACTTTTCGTGTGCGATTTTCAATCTCCAAGGCGAAATGGTGGCACAAGCTGCGCATATCCCCGTCCATCTTGGTTCGGCTCCGCTGAGCGTAAAGGCGGTCCTGGACGCTTTCGAGCTCGAAGACGGTCAACATTACGTGCTCAACGATCCGTATTGCGGAGGAACACATCTACCCGACATCACGCTCGTTACACCGGTGTTTTGGGATGGCGAGGCGCGCTTCCTCGTGGCCAATCGTGCGCACCACGCTGATGTTGGCGGGATCACGCCTGGCAGTATGGCGTTGAGTCAACATATCGACGACGAGGGTTGGAGAATTGGCCCTACGCGTTTTGACTCGGATGTCTTGGACAGTTTGAAAGCCGCGAGCAGGACGCCAAGAGAAAGGGAAGGGGATATGCGGGCGCAAGTCGCCGCAAACCTGCGAGGCGCAGCGAGGCTCACGGAGTCATTCCTGGGCGGACGTGACCTCGAATCTCTTGCGTCTGAGGTTCTGGACTACACGGAGTCACTGGGGCGTACGCTCCTCAAAAGATATCCGGAGGGGTGTTGGGAGGCTGAAGATGTATTGGATAGCGATGGCTACAATTCTTTGGATATCCGTCTCCACGCCGAGGTGGCACTCAAAGATGGCGCGTTCCATGTCGACTTTAGTGCGTCTGATGACGAGGTTCTCGGGCCAATGAACGTTCCGTTTGCGGTGACGTACTCGGCGACCCTTTACGTGGTTCGCTGTCTGCTCGGCGCTGATGTTCCTGCGAATGACGGTGTGGCGCGGTTGGTCAAGGTGTGCACGCGAAGCGGGTCGATTCTCGACGCCACCTATCCTCGCCCGGTTGCACTTGGAAACGTCGAGACAAGCCAACGAGTGGTGGATCTACTCTTCCGGGCGCTTTCAAAGCCGCTAGAGGACTTGGTGCCGGCCGCATCGTGCGGCTCCATGAATAGCGTGGTTATAGGAGGCATCGACCCCCGAACCAACGAGGCTTTTACTTATTACGAAACCATTGGTGGAGGGGCTGGAGCTGGTCCTGGCTATCCGGGGATGAGCGGGCGTCATGTGCATATGACGAACACCCTGAACACGCCGGTAGAGGCCCTCGAACACGCATATCCGTTTAAGGTTGTGGAGTATTCGTGTCGCGAATTACCGAAACTTGAAGCTGGAGTGCAACCCGGCGGCAGTGGCGTACGTAGAGCCTATGAGTTCCATTCGCCCTGTACCGTGACCTTGATGACCGAGCGCCGCCGAAATGCACCGTGGAGCATCAACGCACCGGACGGAGAGCGCGGCCGAAACCTCTTCGTTCGTAACGGCGAGGTTCGGGAGCTTGGAGATAAGGTCACGTTAGAAGTTGAGCCGGGCGATAAGATCGTGGTGTTGACGCCGGGTGGTGGGCACTACGGACTTCACCACGAATAGGACCAGCCAACGGAACTTGGGGTCAAGTGAATGCTCGTCGTGGATTCGTCCGGAGATGAACCGACAAGATAAAGGACCACGCCGGTCATCATGGCGCTTAACCCTAGTGCACCGGAGGCGATTCCCAGCGTCTGATAGAGCGACTCTTTGTCCGGATCGTCGGAGAGTTGTCCCAATGTGATGAGCGCCGCAGAACCGGCGATGAACGGGGTCGAAGAGATCATGGTTATCACCCCGGCCTTTCGCCATTTCATCTCGGTTTGAATTGCCTGATCTTGAGGTTTCAAGCTGTGTTCGCTCAAGGTGGGGTCCGCGTTGATATCAAGCTCAACTTCCTCGGTCTGAAAGTCTGGGCGCCTCAGAATCATCCGATACTTTCCCGGCAAGAGCTTGAATTTCAGTGGGGTCGCGCCGATTTCTTCCCAGTACTCATCTTCGAGCACGAGATAGACGCGAGCATCCGCCGGAGTGGACGAAACTTTGACTTCCACTGCCGAGCTTGAAAGGGTCTCCTCCACCACCTGGAGGCGTTGTCGAATCTTGTCGTGAGCTTCGGTGCCGGCCGGTGCGGCTTCGAGGTAGGAGAGAAAGTATTGCCGCGCGAGATCAGGAAACCCGAGTTCCTGGAGACATCGGCCGATTCCACCTTCTAGGAGCGGTGATTGTGTGATGGCGTAAGCTTGTCGGTAGAAGAGCAGGGCCTGAAGGTATTTACCTTCTTCGAAGCACGTGACTCCTCTCATCGCCAAGAGGTCGGCGTTACCTTGAGATTCCACCGGGATGTACGGATGGCACTCTGTTTCGGCCGCGTAGGCCTCGAACGAGAACAATATCAGTATGAGCGCGATGTACTTCATGGTGCACCAGACTGCAGGCTCGTGGAGTCTACCGCGATAGTGGAGCCTCTGTCACGACCATTACATGATTGCAGGCGCGAGTGTGTTTCCCTATAGTTGGCCAAGGCGCTTCTGAACCACTGAGCAGTGCGTGACCGAAAACCTAGGAGAACACATCAGGGAAAGGGAGAAAATCTGCTGGAAGTGTGGGGAAAAGTTTGATGAGGCGCTTGAGGTTTGCCCTGCAGACGGGTCAAGACTCATCCAGCTTAGTAAGGATGACGCGGACGACCCGTTGATTGGTGAGCTCTTCGATGGGCGCTTTCGTGTGTTCAAAAAGCTTGGTGAAGGTGGGATGGGCAATGTCTACGCTGCGCGTCAGGTGGACTTTCAGCGCGATGTAGCGCTCAAACTCCTGAAGGCGGACTACCTCCGAGACGAAAATATCCGCAAACGCTTCATGTATGAGGCGCGAACGATTTCTGGTCTCAAACATCCGAACGCACTGAGGCTCTATGATTTCGGACAAGCGCCACCCGCATCGTTCTACATGGTTATGGAACTGCTCGAAGGTGAGAGCCTCGCCGACCGCCTCGCGTACAAGTTTCTGACCTACAAAGATATTTTCTCGATCGTAATCCCAGTGTGTGGGGTGCTCGGAGAGGCTCATGCAAATGACGTGGTCCACCGAGACCTCAAGCCTGAGAATATCTTCATTTCAAAGGTTAATGAGAAACAAGAGTTTCCGAAATTGCTGGACTTCGGGATCGCGAAGCACCTGACTGATGAGACCATGACTAAGTCGGGTACCCTTTGGGGAACACCCGCTTATATGAGTCCTGAGCAGGCCAAAGGCGATCGTGTCACGGGTTTGGCCGATGTCTACGCGATTGGAATCATTCTCTACGAGTTGATTAGCGGAAACTTGCCATTTCACGCCTCAACTCAGATGGGGCTTGCTGTCAAACATATCTCTGTACCGGCAAGGTCTCTCCTGACGATTCCTGGATTGCGTTCGGTTCCTAAGCGCTTGGATGACCTCATCATGAGTGCGCTCAGTAAAGACCCTGCGCTGCGTCCTCAGTCCATGGAAGTGATGGCAAATGAGCTCGAAGCCATCGTCCAGGAGTGTTTTTCAAGCGAGGTATTGGACTCGACCCCAGCCGAAGAAGTTGACGCCATTGCGTTGCAGACCTGGTTGGCCGAGGAACAGGCAGTAGAAGAGGATCTTCCTCGGGCCGAGCCGGCTTCGGCCTCTTCTGAGACATTGCCGATCGACACAGGGGAGTCCTTAGCTAGAAATACGGGAAATATCAGCGTGCCAACGCTGGCATTGAGCCCGCCAACCGTTTTTGATGCCTCGACGAGGAGCAGTCCGGTTCGTTTGGCGATTGTGGGCTTGGTGGCTGCACTTCTGGTATCTGGCGGCGCGCTTCTTTACGCCACCTATCTCATTCCTGCTTCTGAGCCCGAACTTCTAGGGACGGGGCAGAGCGCCTTGCAGGGGCTAGAGGCGCCGAACTTGGACCCGATGACCCGAGCCATAGGAGACGGCGCGTCACAGGCCGCACAGACCGCGCTCAGGGCAAGAGAAGTCTCTGATGCGATGAAGCCCAAGAATAGTCTGATTTTTGTGGATGGGCCTGAAGAGGTTGGCCGAAAAGCCAAGCGCCCAAAAAAGAAGGCTCAGCCGGCTGAGAAAGCGCCGGTCAAGAGTGCCATCGAAAACACGTTCTAGAAATCAGGGGTAAACGTGTAAGGGTTGTTCACAAGGACGGTTCCGCCCTTAGGCTCTGGGAATTTGAGCGTTTTTGCCTGCCTTTCCATGCACTCAAAAACCAGGCCGTTTCCAAGAGAACCTTCGGCTTTAGCGTAGCTCACTGTTCCATCACGTGCGATTCGAACCTGTAGTTGAACCTTTCCAGAGAGTCCCGGATTGCCTTTGAGGGCACGCTCATAGCACTTTCGCATGGCCGTGTTGCTCGCGTTGAACACGCGTCGCAGGTCGCTCTTTTCTAACATCCCGGTGTCCGCCGCTTTTGGCTTCTTGGCAATGGGTTTGTCGGGCTGGTTGAGCATAGCCTCGAGATCAGCACCCACGATTCTCACCGAATCCGAAATGGATACGGCTACGCTGATACCATCCTTTTCAGCGGCCTCTTTGGCCTCTTTCAAAGGGTCTTCGGGCTCAGGCTCGGGCTCCGGCTCAGGTGGCGGCGTAGTTTGTGGCGTCACGGGTTCTTCTTGCCCGGAGCAAGAATCACAGCCGCTGATTCCCAGCGCAAATAACGCCGACAAAAGCAAAATAAGCAGTGAATTTCTGAACATGACCGTCCAATCTTTGGGGGTGATCCTAAACTACTGATACCACTAGTGTCCCCTAGTGACAACGGAGCCCTAAATCAACTCAAGGCTAACGACAGTTTCAATATGCCCGCTGCGCGGGAACATGTCGAAAAAATCGAAGGTTCGAATTTGATATTTCGAGCTCAAAATTCCCAGATCTCGGGCAAGTGTCGCTGGATCACAAGAGACGTAGACCACGAACTTCGGCGATTTTTTCACCAGCATCTGACAGACCTTCTGACCTCCATCCCTTGGTGGATCCAGAAGCACTGCGGATTGACCAAAGGCTGGTGGAGCCATCTGAAACAAGTCCTGGGCGTGGAATCGAACATTGGGCCGACGCAATCCCTTCGCGATTGCGTTCCCGAGGTCTACGGCTTCTTTGCCGCCCTCGTACGCATCGACGTCTCGGAACCTATCGGCAATCGCCCAGGTGAAATTTCCTGCACCGGCAAAATACTCAAAAAGGTGAGGTTCGCTTCGTGTCTCGAAAAGAGACTTCACATGAGCGACAAGCGCCCGATTGACCTGGTCGTTCGACTGTCGAAACTGGCCACTCTCAAGTCCGATCTGACCCAGACCATTCGAGTGCGATTCAAGCGCAGGAAACGCGACATCAGGAGCGATTCTTTCCATGCCTCGTCGGCTACTCTTGTCATGGACACCGGCCACGGGAAACCCAACTGGAAGGTTGGGAAGCGAGAAATCACTCGTGGAGATCAGCGCCGTATTATTGCCTGCTGTCTCGAGCACCACTTGGCCTGTAGCCTTCGGTGGTGTGGCACTTCGAACACTCTTGAGCGCAGAATTCAGCTCCGGCATCAAGATAGGGCACTCTTCAATGTCCACGACCTCATGAGAGCCGCGTTGAAAGAAGCCAACTTTGCCCTGGCTAATCTGTAGCGTCGCGCGATTGCGCCACGCGCTGGTGGACGGTGCTTCGTGCACTTCGAACTGAGGGATCTTGAGCTTCGCAATCTTCTCGATCGTGTGTACGGCCGCGTCGACCTTGATCTTGAGTTCGTCTTGGTACGATACATGCCAGAATTGGCAGCCGCCGCACGATTCGAAATACTTGCAATCGGGTTTGACGCGCTGGTCGGAAGCCTTGAGGACTTTGATAGCCCGAGCTCTGGCGAACTTTTTCTTCCTCGTGAGGATCTCGATTTCGGCTTGTTCTTCAGGAAGGGCGCCCTCCACGAAGACGACGCAACCATCTTCGAGATAGGCGACTCCCTCACCGTGTTGTGTAATACGGACGATATCTACAATAGGGTTGGTGCTCAGAGTTGGGCTCCTTCGATGACCCCTTCGCTCAGCGCAGAAATCAACGAATCGATGCGCTGCATCAAGTCTTTTAGGATGGGGAATTCTTCAGCGTCATCGGAGTAGAACTGGATTCCGTGTGAGATGCCTTTCTCTTGATCCGAAATCCGGACGTGAATGTTCAACTCGTTCTCTTCACGCTCACGCTTCCTGGGCGATGCCGTCCAGAAGGGGAAACGCATGAGCAGGCCGTAGATTTTTCGCATATCGGCATCAGAGAGTTGATGGCTGAACATCTCAGCGTCGTCTCCATCTCGCCAACCCACGAGTGCCCAGCCCGAGCCGCTGATTTGCAAGGTGGTGATTCCGCCGTCTTGTCCGCTCAGTCCGCGCCCTCCGATTTGACAGAAGAGGTGCAAGCCCTGTGTGGACCGCTGGCCGTCAAGCACAGCTTGTACACGTCGTTCTATGAGTTCTACCGGATCGGACACGGAAAAACCTCCGAGTTCTTGTGATGAGGCGTAAGTCTCGACCCTTATAAGTCTGGCATTGATCACCCGTCAAGGCATAAGGCCAGCTTTATACGTAGTATTCTGAGGGTCAGCTTGACCCTTCGCTGGACCGAGGCTATCAACGTGGGCTCAATTAATGCTGGATCGTAGCATGCAAGAGAATCAGTCCAGATTTCGAAGTTGGTGGACCCAGCTTGCTCGGTACGAAGCCGATGCGACACCGTGGTGGCGAGACCGGGCGATGGTCTTTCTGGCGGTTGCCGCGCTCTACCTTCCGTTCCTTGGAAGCTTTGGGCTCTGGGATCCGTGGGAGACGCACTACGGCGAAGTAGGGCGGCAGATTCTCGAGCGCAACGATTGGATTTCAATTTGGTGGGGGTCCCATTGGCAAGACGCTGGCGGAAGCCAGGAAGGGGCATACTTCTTTTCGAAGCCGATTTTGCTCAAGTGGATGATGGCGATGGGAATGACCGTCTTTGGTTTTTCAGAGCTCGGCATTCGAATCGGCACCACCCTCGTCGCTATGCTCGGCGTACTCTTGGCGTATTCATTTGGCGCCTCTGTGTACAATCGCCGTACAGGGTTGGTGATTGCGGGTGTGCTTGCGACGTCGCCGTTTTGGTACTTTCTAGGCCGACAAGCTCAGACGGATATGCCCTATGTCGGGACCATGACGGTGGGCATGATGTTCTTCATGATGGGGATGTTCGGAAAAGACCGGGACAAACCCGCGGACAAATTCTCGTACATTCTAACTTTTGCGTGGATGGCCATCGTCTGTGTGCCGCAGATTTCCCTGATCGTGATGGGACTTTCGCGCTGGCGAGGATCTACGAACGCTGTGATGCAAGTGCTGACTACTCCGCCACAGCTCGGTGCTGGAATTGCCGGAGGCCTACTGGCGGTGGGTTTGATTTTGCTCCTCGCGAGCCTTAGAGCTGCTTATAAGGGGCGTGAAGCACTTCAGAAGAAGCTCGCCTACGGGTCGTTGGCAGCGGTTTGGATTCCGCTGGTTATCCTTCTCGGTGCTGTGATGGCCGTAAGCTCAAACCACGTGCGGGATCTAAACGGTTGGTTCTCACATAGCCTTGTTCAAGCAAGCATCTATTCGACGTTATTGGGTTTTGCGATCTATCAAACGTGCACGCGGCCGATTGTAGAACGGCGTCGGATTTATCTGCTGAATTTCTACATTTTTATTGGACTGGCATCTTTGGCGAAAGGGTTGCTCGGATTTATGCTTCCCGGTGCGATCATCTTTTTCTACCTCGTCCTGACGCGCGAATGGCGGCTCTTGAGCAGGATGGAGTTGTTGCGCGGCATTCCGGTTTTCATCGCTGTGACTTTCCCGTGGTACGCTGCGATGTTGATTCGACACGGCAACGGTTTTTGGAATCGCTTCTTCGTTCACGATCACTTCAAGCGACTTGCGGCCGGCGTACACCAGATCGATACCGGAAGCTTCGAGCACTTCATGAAATGGCTTGGTTACGGGCTCTTTCCTTGGACGGCGTTTGTGCCTGCAGCGCTCGTGCGGCTTGTGTCTACGCCCGCACTGGAGAAGGAAGACGAGAGCCGGGCGAACCTGATGCTCTTTCTCTGGGTGATGATCGCCTTCACGCTCTTCACTCTCTCGAGCACCAAGTTCCATCACTATATCTTCCCTGTGGTGCCTGCCTTGGCCATCTTGTGTGCGGTCGGGCTAGCGCGTTGTTTGGACGACGAGGCTCTGCCTAATCCGTGGCCACTCTTTGTGTTGGCGATTCCCATCATGCTTGTTCTTTCGTGGGATCTGGTCATGGAGCCGCAATCGCTAAAGAATCTCTTCACGTACAAGTACGATCGCGACTGGCACAACGCCCTTTGGGATAAGGAATTCAGGATTACGATATCCCTGCTCACTCTCCCAGCGGTACTCGGGGCCTTAGCGCTTTTGGTCAAGAACCGTCGGGCCAAGGTCATCGGGCTCATCGCCATCGTTCTGGCAAGCGCAGGGCTGGCCGTTTTCTCGCTTAATGTCTACATGCCACGCATCTCGAGCATCTGGTCCCAGAAGGGCCTTTGGGACTACTATTACGAGGTCTGTACGCGCACAGATGGACCACCTGGAACCCACAAGTTCAAGCGAATTTGTGAGGAGCCGATCGTGGCCTTCAAACTCAACTGGCGAGGGGAGACTTTCTACAGCCAGAACGAAGTGATCCCAATTCGCGATGACGATGACTTCACGCACTTCCTAAGCCAGATCGAAGACCGAGAATTCTTTGGGATCATGGAGTACGCTCGCTACCGCGGTGAGTTCCAACGTAAGCTTCCTCAGAGTCTAAAAGGAAAGGCGTGCATCGCGTGGGACGGCAATCAGAAGTTCGTTCTGGCCAAGGTTCCGTGCGCCCCTGATGACCCTCTGCGCAAGCCAGAAGTCAATAACTCGCGAAAAAGATAGTTTAGGGAATAAATAGTGTTCTTCGAGCTTTAGCTGTCCGGATACACTGACTTGACGTTCAGGAGTGTGGCGAATAGAGTACGCACGCTTTGAAGCCAAGCTTCCTGGCCTAAGAGCTCTCATTCGAGAGATTCTTCAAGTTTCCCCGACGTTTACGGAGACGTACTATGAGTAATGCAAAGCTTTCTCTCAATGGAAAAGAATACGAATTTCCGGTCCTGGTCGGAAGCGAAGGCGAAGTCGCGATCGATATTGCGGCTCTGCGCGGCCAATCGGGCGCGATTACGCTGGACCCAGGTTATGGCAACACCGGATCGTGCCAGAGCGCGATCACCTTTATCGATGGCGAAAAAGGTATTCTTCGGTACCGCGGATATCCGATTGAGGAACTTGCAGAAAAAAGTACGTTCGACGAGGTGATGTATCTCCTGATTTGGGGAGATAAGCCGAGCGCAGATCAACTTGCGAAGTTCCGAGCACAGCTCGTTGAGCACGCTGGTTTGGACGAGCGCGTCAAGAAGCACCTTGAGGCTCTTCCTGCAACGACTCACCCAATGGCCGTCATTTCTTCGGTCCTTGCGACCCTATCCGCGTACTATCCGTCTACCGACGATCGTGACGAGGATATCGTTCGCCTCCTTGCCAAGTTCAAGTCACTGGTTGCGTGGTCTTATCGCCGCAAGAAAGGTCTTGATTATATCAATCCAGACCCGAATCTCGGCTACGTCGAAGACTTTTTGAACATGATGTTTGGAAGCTACGACGAGGCGACTGTCTCAGCGATGCACCAACTCCTGATTCTCCATGCTGACCACGAGCAAAACTGCTCCACGTCTACAGTACGTATGGTTGGAAGCTCTCATGCTGATGTCTACGCGACGATGGCAGCAGGTGTATGCGCCCTTTGGGGACCACTTCACGGCGGGGCCAACCAAGCTGTGATCGAGATGCTGGAAGCCATTCAGGATGATGGTGGTGATGTCTCGAAGTATGTGACCATGGCCAAAGATAAAGAGTCTGGCTTCAAGCTGATGGGCTTCGGTCACCGTGTGTACAAGAATTTCGACCCACGCGCCCGAATCATCAAGAAGGCCGCTGACAAGGTCCTCGATGCTCTTGGCATTGATGACCCATCGTTGGATATCGCTAAGCAGCTTGAGCAAGTCGCGCTCGAAGACGAATTCTTCGTGGCGCGTAAACTCTATCCAAACGTGGACTTCTACAGCGGTATCATTTACCGCGCCCTGAACATCCCGACCGACTTCTTTACGGTGATGTTCGCCCTCGGTCGTATGCCGGGTTGGATTTCACAATGGCGTGAGTTGCGTGACGAGAACGCTCGTATCCACCGCCCACGCCAGGTCTACATCGGACCGAAGCAACGTAGCTTCTAGTCCGGGTTGGATGGGCGAGGGGATCGCCCATCACTTACCGATTTACCCACCCACTCATAAAAGAAAAAGAAAGGGGACCCAGCCGCCTTCAACCAGTCGGTTAAAGAGGAATGTTGCCGTGCTTCTTTGGAGGGTTCTCGGCGCGCTTATTCTTGAGCATATGAAGGCTTTGAATGAGGCGAGGACGCGTATCGAGTGGTTCGATGACCTCGTCGATATAACCGAGTTCAGCGGCTTTGAACGGGTTGGCAAAGGTGTCGCGATAGTTCTCGACCAACTCAGCCTTTTTCGCATCCTGATCATCCGCGGCAACGAGGTCGTTGCGGAAGATGATGTTCACAGCGCCGTCTGGCCCCATCACTGCGATCTCAGCGGTCGGATAGGCCAGGTTGATATCACCACCGATATGCTTCGAGCTCATGACGTCATAGGCTCCGCCATAGGCTTTTCGAGTGATGAGAGTGATCTTTGGAACAGTGGCTTCAGCGTAAGCGTAGAGGAGTTTTGCCCCGTGCTTAATGATTCCGCCGTATTCCTGATCCACACCGGGAAGGAAGCCTGGCACGTCAACAAGCGTGATGATCGGAATATTGAAAGCATCACAGAAACGCACGAAGCGTGCTGCTTTTAGGCTCGCATTGATGTCCAGAACACCGCTGAGGTGGTCAGGTTGGTTGGCAACAATACCCACCGAGTGACCGTCCAATCGCGCAAAGCCGACGATGATATTCTTGGCGAAATCCTTCTGGACTTCGAAGAAATAGCCATCATCAACCACACAATTGATGACCTCTGTCATGTCGTATGGCTTCGAGGGCTTTTCAGGGATGATCTCCGCGAGCTTTGCATCCCGTCGCATCGGATCGTCGCCTGTTGGAAGGTAAGGCGCATCTTCAGCGTTGTTCGAGGGTACAAACGAGAGCAATTCTCGGATCTGTACGATACACTCTTCTTCGGACACACAATCAAAGTGGGATACGCCGCTGGTCTCACCGTGGACATGTGAGCCACCGAGCTCTTGTTTGGTGACATCTTGGCTCGTCACGGTCTTTACGACGTCGGGTCCCGTGATGAACATGTAGCTCGTGTCTTGGACCATGAAGATGAAGTCAGTGATTGCCGGACTGTAGACAGCTCCGCCCGCGCACGGCCCAAGGATTGCCGAGATCTGAGGGATCACGCCGCTGGCTCGTGTGTTTCGATAGAAGATATCTGCGTACCCAGCCAGTGAGACAACGCCTTCTTGGATACGCGCTCCGCCGGAATCGTTGAGGCCAATCACTGGCGCACCAACTTTCATAGCGAGGTCCATCACCTTGCAGATCTTCTGTGCGAAAGCGCCGCTAAGGCTGCCACCAAACACGGTGAAGTCTTGGGCGAATACGTAAACGAGTCGGCCATCAACTTGGCCGTAACCCGTCACCACGCCATCACCAGGAATGCGCTGTGACTCCATGTTGAAGTCGGAACATCGGTGAGTCACGAATTTATCGAGCTCCACAAATGTGCCTGGATCGAGGAGGAGGTCGATTCGTTCGCGGGCTGTGAGTTTTCCGGATTCGTGCTGGCGGTCAATTCTCTTTTGTCCGCCACCGAGCTCAGCCTGCTTATTGAGTTCCTGAAGTTTCTTGTAATTCGGATGCATCTTTTGCCCTAAGAAATACGATTATTCTGCGAAACCAAGAGCGCCCAGGTAGGTCTCGTCATAAGCACGAGCCGAGCGA
The DNA here is from genome assembly GCF_007993755.1 of Microvenator marinus. GTDB lineage: Bacteria > Myxococcota_A > Bradymonadia > Bradymonadales > Bradymonadaceae > Allomicrovenator > Allomicrovenator marinus. The sequence goes on along the minus strand of NZ_CP042467.1, from coordinate 1,026,824 downwards.
CTCCAAGAAAAGTCTTGTTCCATGGCCGTAACCATAAGCGGTCGCCACTGACGGTGGTGATGATAGCGGTTTACGGCTCTTTCAATGGTCTTGATGATTTCGGTTCTAGAGAAATCGCCGAAAACAAATCCTGAACCATTCTCAACGTCGGCGTCCTTGACGGTGTCTGCCAGCCCACCTGTGCGGTGAACGAGGGGCAGGGTACCGTAACGCATTGCGTAGATTTGAGTGAGGCCACATGGCTCAAAGCGACTAGGCAGCGCCAGGATATCTGACCCTGCAATGATTCGGTGAGCGAGCTCTTCGGAGTACCCGATGTGCACCGCAACTCGTTTAGGGAACTCGCTAGCAAGCTTCTCAGCGGCCTTTTCGAGCTTTTTGTCACCTTCACCAAGGGCTACAAACTGAAACGCCCCACGCTCGTCGTCATTGTCCTTGAGCAGCTTTCTGACCGCAGTGATGAGAACGTCGATGCCTTTTTGTTCGGTGAAACGACCTACAAAGGCAACAATCGGCAGAACCGGCCGAACAGGTAGTCCGAAGTCGTGCTGAAGCTGAGCTTTGTTTCTACGCTTGCCGTTGAGAGTGGCGATATCGTAGCGAACCTCGATGTATTGGTCGACGCTAGGGCTCCAGATGCCAGTGTCTGCGCCGTTGAGAATTCCGACGAGGTCGGTTTTTCGAGCCGAGAGTTCTTTGTCGAGTCCACACCCACCGGCTTCGGTCTTGATTTCATCGGCGTAGGTGGGGCTCACGGTGGTGACCTTGTCGGCAAGGTCGATACCAGACTTCAAGAAGTTGAGTTTTCCATCGTGAGTGGCTGCCTTGATTGCGGTCTTCGTGAGACCGGTCTGATCGGCGTCCTTGAGGTCAAACTCGCCTTGGAAGGCCAGGTTGTGGATCGTCAGCACAGTGGAGACGTTCTTGAACTCAGTCTTGTAGTATTGCTTGATGTAGAGAGGCGCGAGTGCTGTGTGCCAATCATTGAGATGGAGCACATCGGCATTCATGTTGGAATAGCGGACAAACTCTACGAGGGCGCGAGAGAAGAAGGCGAAACGCGCTGCGTTGTCTTCAAAACCCTTATCGTCATATCCATAAAGGCCATCCCTACCGAAGTACTCTTCGAAATCAAGGAAGACAATTCGCACGCCGTCGCTCAGATTCATTTCCCAAAGCACGACCTCGGCCACATCTGCTGACTTGCCTTTTCGTGGAACCTCTAGAGGTTTCAGGCGTCGAGCAAGTCTCATTTTCTCTGGGTTGAGATGCTTGTAGAGCGGGGTCACAATCGTGACGCGGTGCCCTCGATCTGCCAGTGCGCGAGGCAAGCTCGCTGAGACGTCGCCGAGTCCACCAGTCTTGGCGAAGGGGGCGATTTCTGTGGTTCCGAAGACAATGCTTAGAGTTCGCTTTGCGCGACCTGTTCCATCATCACGCGTACGAATCAACTGAGTTAAATCCATGAGTGCTACTTTTCCAAACAACGAGTTAGAGCGAAGTTCCGAGTGTTTTCGAAACTCCTTTTGGGCGGGTAACTAACATGGTTCTGCTTGGGGTGGAAGCGTTCCCTTACTTCTTTGCCACCTTCTTGGTGACTTTGGATTCAACCGAGCGGAGGGAGGCGAGTGCTTTGTCGATGCTATCGAGTTGAGCGCGCTCGGCTTCGAGCTCTTGTTTGATTTGTTCACGCGTCCTGTCGAGAGAAGCGAGTTTATCTTCAATGCGCTGAATGATTTTTTCGAGGTCGCTCATTTCAACCTCCAAGTGCCCCGGCCGACCTTGTCCGTAAAGCCATCGGTCAAGAAGGTGTTCATTACGGCGTAGGTGTACGACCTTATACCGTCACTGAGTTCACCTTCGACTCTGGAGAGTTCCGACAAGACGTCGGAAGTTCGGAAGGACTTTCCTCCGCGGCCTAGCTTGCGACAAATCTTTTCGATTTGCTCGCGCCTAGCGCCCCTAGAAGGCCTTCCGGACTCGTCGCTGACCGGAAGGGCAGCGATTCGTTTGCTCGAGCGCTTAAGGGTCCCGCGAAGATTCTCGATGGCTTCGCGGCACTCTTGCGTCTCGACGTTATTTTGATCCCACTGTTTTTCAAGTTGCTTGAGCCTTTCCAGAGTCGCTTCGCGTTGCGCCTCTAGTTCAGCAATTTCGTCACGAAAAGAGACTGACATTACATCCTCGTCTTATGTTTATGGTCCCAGACGAGTAAATACAATCAACCTGCCAACAAGTTCAAATAGAAATCACGTTTCAACGCTTGATTTCAAGGTTTCACGCCATTCCTTCAAATGTCTCCACTTAAATCGACCTCTAAAAAGCAAGATCGCCCGATCATACCCTTGGGCCCACTCGATGAGATTTTCCATGTCATAGCCGTCGAAGTGTCGACGAGTGCCCTGTCGTTCGTTGATCTTGAAACAAACATCTCCACGACCGAATTCGAGACCCTCTTCAAAGGCCATAAAAGGGTCCCAGGCGTAGACGATGCCGCGTTTTGAGGCCCAATCTCGCATATCTTCAAGCGACCACATTCCCTGTGATTCCCAAACCAACATCAACTTTCCGCGGTTCAATTCCGCAACTTTTTCCAAGAGTGTTCGGTTGGACTGGGTAGGGCTGAAATCAAAAGACGTAGGGAGAAAGAGGGCAATCGCTCCGAGAGCCTTTGCGCGCTCGAGGGAGGCTTCAAAGGCGGCTTTGGCCTGGTCGTCGAGTTGGCTCGCACCAGCTGCGCTCAAACGGTCAAGCGCTTCAATGAACTCGTCGAGGACATGCACCACGAACCCGAAGCCTTTAGGAGATGAGACTCGCCACGAGTTGAGCGTCTTAATGCTTGGGAGCTTACCCTCGTTGGTCACCTCAAGCGCATTCGCGAGGTTGAAGTAGCGTTTCCATCCCTTGTTGATTTCATCTGAAGCGAAATAGAATTTTGTCATTGGTGTCTCCTGAACTCTGCGAGCGTATTACTCGGAGAGTGCCGAAGATGCCAGCCTAATTAGAACCAGGGTTCCTTTGCGGCTTTTTCGCTCAACTTTTCGTGTTGTGACCAAAAGACATCAAGGTACACCTTCTCGGCCGGTCGAGTATTGGGAAAGAGAGCGTCATTGATGTCTGGAGTGAGTGCGAGCAGTGACTGGGTTGATGATTTATCGAGGGTAGGGGCCCATGAGAAGCGTCCCTTGACGCGGGTCGAGGCTCTAGGCTGAAAGGTTCCGACATGATGTTGGGTGAAGAAGACACCGTTTCTAAGCACGAGGTTATCTTCCGCATCGCCATCGAACCGGTCACTATTATTGGTCAAGTAGTCGAAGGTGATGGTGGCTGATACGCCCTGCATGAATTCACGAAGCGTCATGTCTTTCGCTTGAGAAACGATTTGGGCGGCTGGCTCGTCTCCGAGTTCTTTGGCGAGGTCGGCTTGAAATTGGGCAAGCGGCTTGTCCAGTTCTTCTGAAGAGGCGCGCATCCATCCTCGCCAGAGCCCTTGGAACGCGGGCAGGCGTACTATGGCCCCAGTGGTTTTGACCACAATCACCGCCTCAAATCGTCCATCCTTAAGGTTGAGGTCGGGTACGTCTAAGTCTTTAAGAGCGTCCTGACTTAGTGACGCGGGTATCGCCAGAGTTGGCACCACGCCGCAATTTGCCACCGAGCAAAGATAGGCGGTGGCTTGCACCCGCCGGCGTGCATCTTCTGCCGCTGGCGTATCCGGGTAGATTAAAATTTCAAGGTCATTCCAGGTGCCCAAAATAGTCGGGTTGCCGTTGATTTTGACGATTGACGTGCCCTTTACGCCGTCGATGACGTGCGGGTCTTCGAAAAGGTCCAACATGGCCTTTCGGAAGTCATCAGGATTGGGTTCGTCATTGTCCCAGAGATTCTGAAGGGCTGCGAGGGCTGCTTCATGAGGTTCAAGGGCCGGAGGCTCGGGCTCGGGTTCAGGTTCTGGGACCACGGGCTCCGGGGTTTCCTCTGCTACTTCAACTGGCGGCGGAGGCGTATCCTTGGGGACCTCAGCGACCACCGTTGGCTCCGTGTTTAGGCCCAAAATACCTTTGATTTCGTCTCCGAAGAGGAAATAGGAGGCCACGATGGCACCCCCGACCAGGGCGAGAAGCACCAGTGCGATCAAGAGACCACGTCCACCCTTCTTCTTTGCGGGTGGAGCAGGTGAAGTTTTGGTTTCGAGCGGTTCAGGGCTCGGAGCTTCGGGGACTTCGGGCTCAAGATCTGGTTCGGGCGGTAGGGCTTCCTGAATCTCGTCAGGAGATTTCAATGGTGCCGTTAAGGAATCGATCGTCGTTTCGGCCGGGAGTTGAGGCGGCTTCTCAAGCGAGAGTGCCTCATCAGCGTCAAGTTCTATGAGTTCTTCATCGGACGAATTGAAAGTCGCTTCAAATGCGTCGGATACATCATCGACTTCGGGCAACGGGGGCGGGGAGTCTTCAAGTGCTAAGAAATCTTCCGTCAGTTCTTCGGTTCGTGGCTCGTCGCGTGACTTTGCGGTCTTGCGCTCGGCGATGTCGGCGAGGAGCAAGTGGGCTTCATCGGCCATTTTCTCGCGCAAACGCTTTACAACGGGATGCTCGTTGATCGGCATCCATACGCCATCAGCGGCGGCCATTTCTTCGGCCCCCATCAAGATTCCGCCTTTAACCAGCTTGACCAACGCGTCTTCGCTCACGGAGTAGCTGAATTCGCCGATCCGAATATCAAACTCACCCTCTCCCAGGGCCTCTTTGATCTCAGATGTCGGAAGTCTGATATAGCCGCTTCCACGTGTCTCTGACGCAATCCCTGTCCCGGGGGAGGTCTCCTTCGACGCTGATTCTTCCTGCATCTTCTTTCGAAAAGCAGGTTCCATGGAAGGTTTGGTTTTGCGGTTGTCCGTGTCAGCGCTCACTCGTTGGGGAGCACGGGACTTCCCGAAAAGCGGGTTTTCTGCCTTGATCTCGGGAGGGGCGGGCAGGGGTACACCACGTTTTTCTCGCACCTTCTTGAGTAAGTCATTGAGTTTTGGTTTCTCAGAAACGGTGTCATCTTGAGGCGACGAACTAATCGAAGAAAGCCCCTTATAAGGCGTATCTCGTGTGTTCTCGACATCGGAGGTCGATGTCTCCAAGGTCTGGGCCTTGGTGGTGGGCTGTGTATCCCACGGATGCCTCGTTGTGTTTTGAAACGCCGAGTCTGAATGCTCCTCGAGATCTCCGAGAGGGGTTCTCGGTGCATTGGGTTCTGGGTCCGGGGGCGGGTCGGAGAAGCCCTTGACCACGGTAGGTTGCCGGTCAAACGGGTTGGCCGGAGGGGCAAAAATCCCATCGACGGGAAGGCCGAGTAGCGTTCCCCCTGTTGGAACCGTATCAGGGTCGAGGGCGCCAGGCTTCGGTGCCCCAATTTCTGTGGACCGTTTCAAAATGGCCGCTTTGGGCTTTTGCGGCTCCACCGGAATGCTCGCGCCACAGCTTGGGCATTCGATATCTTGGCTTGGAAGTCGACCTTTGATGAGCCGAAGTCTAAACCTCGTCTCACATGACGGGCAGTGGATTTCCATCACTTCGGGGGGATTTTCTCCCATGCGGCACATCTCATGGAGTTCGAGTCGGTCCTTAGGGTAACCGAAGAAATCGACTCCGACAACTTCTAGTACTTAGTTTCTGAAAGAAGGGGCTGAGGACTTCGTGTTTTTTAAAGGCGTCCCCATCGACGTCGAAACGTCCATTCCGCGGCGAGTAGGCCGAGAATCAGCAGGAAGAGCGGGAAAGAGTCCCATACGCTGACGACTTTTCGGCGATTAATTTGAACACTCGTCGACTTCTGAAAGTTCAGGGGTGTCACGCTAGACGTGGAGTTCTTCAGCGCAACACCTTCGGTGTGCGCCGCAATGGCTTCCAAGAGGTCTGGGCGAGGTACAACGTCACGGAATTCGGTCTTGGAAGACACGACAAGAAACAAGTCCTCGTCCGTCAACTCTCCGGCCTCAGTCGTGGCGGCAGCGCTGATTCGGTAGATCCCTTCCTCTTCGATGACGGGAGCGCTCACAATCGCGTAGCCGCGGGCGTCGGAGACGAAAGGAATCTCCACCGGCACATCGAGAGCCTCTGAGGTGCGCAGGTCATGGCGCTGAATTCGAATACGTCCTTCCTTGGCTTGGGCAGGCGTATAGTCTGGGTTTTGGATTCGCACTCCGATCTTCGGTCGCTCGCCGGGGTTCCACAGGTCGATCTCTTGGTCGATGCGAAGCAACTTGAGCTCGGGATCTTTGATGAGCCAGCGCATCGTGCTGTTCCAGAACATTTGGTACTCCCTTGAAGTCCCGCCTGTGGCTGCACTTTCGAATGCCCATCTCCACGTTGAATCCGTGGTCACGGCCATGACGCGTCCATCTCCCATCTCCGAGACGGTTATGACCGGCATCGGTGCTCCGCCTGATTTAAGGGAGGGGTGCGTGGCTAGCACGGTGGCGTTCTGTCTGGCCTCAAGGACCAGATTGGTGCCTCGTTGTTCCGGAAGGCTTTCCCATATCTCTTTATTTGCCTGGGGGTCGAACGCGAGCTGCGTGATGGGATGGCGAGTACCCGCGTCCGTCAAGTTTGGTTTGAACCCGCGTGTGTCCACGAGTGTTTTGGAACCGGACGCGGGGAGTTGAACCGGAAGTATATCTTCGATTGCCGTGCCGGCGTATCCGCCGCTGGCAAAGGATAGGTCGCCCCCTACCATTACAAAGCCTCCTCCTTTTTTCACGAAATCCGCGATCTGAGGAAGGTATTGGCGCATCGAGTACGGGCCAAAATTGAAATTCTGGAAGACCACAAGGTCGAAGCTTCCAAGTTCGGTATTGAAGAGTTCATCGGTTGGAAAAGGAATGAGGCTGAGCTCATCGTTCGAGCTTGTCTGGATATTTTCGTTCGTCCGAAGGATGAAGAAGCTGATGAGGTCGATATTAGGACTTCTTTTCAGCAGCTGTCTTAGGAATCGCTCATCCCAGCTCGGCCTGCCGACGACCTGCAGCACACGAATTTTGTCGCGGATGACCTTCTGGACGAAGAACGCCTCATTATTGGACTCGAGAATCTCGGAATCCTTAGGCTCAATGAAGACTCTATAAACCTCTCGTCCGATGCGTTTTGGTACGAACTCAAATTCCACTGTTTGAACAGGAGAGTTCTTGTCGAGCGTGACCTGTCGAGTCTGTAGGCGTTGGTTATCTCGATAGAGTTCGACGTTGACGGTTTCGTTGACGCCAATGCTCTTGATTTGAGCCTGAATTGTGACGCTGTTGTGCACAAACGCAAAGTCATCGTGTCTAATTTTTGCGACGGCAATATCTCGGATGTCTTCAGGCTGAGCCACGCTAATTGTGTTAATCGGTGCCCCGATCTGGCTCAAAAGCTCTTTGCTGGTCTCATCGAGAGCTTCGCCGCTTTGTACCCGCGTTCCGATTGCGCCTGTGTCTGTGCCGTCAGATATCACGACGAGCCCGCCGAGCTCCGCACGCCCCAGACTTTCTTTGGCCTCGAGCATCGCTGAAGTCAGATCCGAAGCCTGCCCAGAAAACGAAGGTTCCTGGTCCACGCCAAACTTTTGGATTTCTGAGTCGAATTCGTAGAAATGAAATTTATGATCTTCAGAGTCTTGTAGATTTAGGTTTTTGAACGCTTCAACCGCTCTGCTGGCCCGCGTTTTTCCAGACTCCGCATCGAGCGTCATGGATTCAGATCCGTCCACCAACACCACGACGTTATTCTTGACCTTCGATACATTCTTGAGGTCGATCGCTGGTTCAAGAAGCATCAGCACGGCGAGCGAGTAAACGGCTGCGCGCAGAGAGATCAAAGTCCAACGTCTGCGCGGCGGCATGGGGGCCAAGTCGTAAATACTCAGCGCGATGATGGCGAGGCCTAGAATCACGAGGAACGCAATCGAGGTCGAACCCCAGTCGCCTAGCCACATCACGTCGCCGTCGTTGTAGAGCGAAAAATCTAGCATCAATCTACTCGCCAACGTCGGCGTTTGAGTATGAACGGAACGTGTACCTGGTCCGCTTTGTAATTGATACAAAGCGCGTACATCACGAGGTTTATGCCAAGCCGCATCGCCATAGTGCGCTGGCGCTCTCCTCCGGGGCTGACTGGGTAGAGCCAATTTCCAAAATTATCCCGCGCCCATGCTCCGACGACGTCGTTATTCGAGACCAGAACCGACACACGGTCTGTCTCAAAAACGCCCAGCAAATGGTCTTCGATGGCAAGTCGCCCGACGGGTTTGTCGATGAGGAAAAACGCCTTATAGGCCACGTGATCGGAAGGTAGCCGGGTCAGCTTTTTCTGCGGAAGAATCCGTTCTAACTCGCGCTTAACCGAGCGCATGAACGGGCCGTCAAGCACACCCTCTGCCGAATCCACAAAGATAAATCCGCCTGCCTGCACATAGCGCCGCAGTTGCAATACAGCTTCGTCCGAAAACGGCTCAAAACCGGACTCTCCCATCCAGATTAAGAACGGATGGAGGAAGAGTTCTTTGTCCGTGGCGGAGATCTCCAACGGTTTGGAGTCCACCCGAATGGACGTTTGCTTTTCGACTTCGTAAAGAAGCCGCGAAATCGCCTTAGAACGGGTGGAGAAGCTTGATTCAGGGTATTTCAGGACTGCTACCCGAAAATAGTCTTCCTCGCCTAGCGCCCAGGTAGGGTGGGGCAAAAGGAGTGCAGCACTTAGAAATTTAAGAAAGCTTCGTCGTTTCATCAGACGCCTATAACGTACTCGTACGGCACTTTCATTCCGGGAATTTCAGTCCGAAAAGAGTTGTGCCCTCATCGCCTCAAGATACTTGAGGTTGAGGTCGTTCTTCATCTCTCGGAGTTTGGGGTTCAGGCTCGCCATATTCGAGTCGATCATCTCCTTTGGAATCTCTGAGAGAAAACGGCTGGGGGAGCGTTCGTCCTTCTTTCCAAAGCGGGAGCGCTCGGCGCTAAGCGAGAGATAGAGTTTTTTCTGAGCACGCGTGACTCCGACGTACGCAAGTCTTCGCTCTTCCTCGATACCAGCTTGATTGACCAAGCTTCTTTCGTGCGGAAGATAGCCCTCTTCAAGGCCGACCATGAAGACGACTGGAAATTCCAATCCCTTAGAGGCGTGAAGGGTCATGCACTGCACAGCGTCTTCCTCGTTTTCCTTTGAAGCCGAGCTCTGGTCGAGGATAATGCGGGTCAGGAATCCATCGAGAGTGCCACCTGCGCGGCTTTCAAATTGTGCGATACTAGCCAGTACCTGCTGCACGTTTTCAATGCGTCTCGAGGCCACTTTGGGGCTTTTTTCCGCGCTGCGGAGGTAATCTACAAAGTTGAGTTCATGCAGTAGCGATCGGGCAGACTGCGAGATATGTGTGGTGGCGTTGAACTCTTGATGAAAGTTCTCGATGAGCTGAATGAATGTCTTCAGATGTTCGTGAGACGCGTGGTTCATGCCGTCAATCTGGGCGCCAGCAGAGACCGACTTCAAGGCTTCAAAGAAAGAGACCTGATGTTCCGCGGCCCAAACGCTGATTTTCTCAACGGTCTGCGTCCCGATTCCACGAGGTGGAACATTGACGATACGGCGCATGCTGACTTCGTCTTCGGGGTTTAAACACGCCTTCAGAAACGCGATGAAGTCCTTGACCTCTTTGCGATCGAAGAACTCCGCAGCTCCAACCAACTGATAGGGTATATTGTAGGTGCGAAACGCCTCTTCAAAGAGCCTCGCCTGAGGATTCACCCTGAAAAGCACAGCAAAATCGCGATAGTTCAGGCGAAGATGAAAGCGCAGGGCCTCGATTTCGGCCGCCACATATTCGGCTTCTTCTCGCTCGTCTTTGCTCTCAACCATTGTAATGGGATCGCCGTCACCGTTGTTGCTCCAGAGATTCTTTTCTTTACGGGCGGAGTTATTGGCGATCAAGGCGTTTGCGGCACGTAGAATGCCGTTCGTTGACCTGTAATTTTGTTCGAGTTTGATGACACGCGTGTTCTTAAAAGTCTTTTCGACCTGAAGGATATTGCCGCTGACCGCGCCTCGAAAGGCGTAGATGGATTGATCATCGTCGCCCACCACGCAGATGTTCTGGTGTTCGCGAACGATGGCTTCCATGAACATCAGCTGCGTGTGGTTGGTGTCCTGGTACTCGTCAACCATGACGTACTTGTAGTGGCTCGCGTAGCGACGACGGACCTTTTCGTGTTCTTCGAAGAGTCGAACCGGCAAACAGATCAAATCGTCAAAATCCACAGCATTTAGGCCTCGGAGCGCCGCCTGATAGTGACGATAGGTCTTCTGAGCAAAAGGCATCAGCGGGTGATACCGAAACTCGGGCATCTTTGAGGGCTCGAGGAAAGCCATTTTTGCGCGGCTGATCAGGAAGAGCAGGTCGGACGGGTCAACTTTTGAAGGGTCGAGCTTGAGATCTTTAAGTACATCTTTAACAAGGCTGATTTGGTCGCCTTGATCGAGGATCGTAAAGGTGCGCCTGTAGCCGAGTTTCTCGATGTGTTTCTTCAAGATATCGAGGCCAAGTGAGTGAAAGGTGCTCAAATGCACTCGGTTCGAGAGTGACGTTCCGATGAGATGCCCAACTCTTTCCCTCATCTCTTGGGCGGCTTTATTGGTGAAACTCACGGCGAGGATTTGGTCCGGCGCAACGCCTTGGTCAATCAGGTAGCCGATTCGGTGAGTGATGACGCGTGTTTTTCCACTTCCGGCACCTGCCAGAATCAAGAGCGGACCATCGATGTGTTCGACGGCCTGTCTTTGTTCGGGGTTTAGAAGGTGAAGATTTAGTTCCATGTGCCCGAAAGTTTGGTCTAGACTTGAGTTTCAGCGGCTCTTTCTCTAAGAGAACGGCGCGAGAGTAGACTATGTTTGAAGGATTTGCAGTGATCAATTGGCGACTAATTTTTGTGGCAGCGGCGCTTCTGAGCGCGTGCGGTACCGATGAACCCGTGTCAAAGGATGCGAATTGCGCAGTGGATACGGATTGCCCAAGTGATCAACATTGCGGCGCGCAGAACACATGCGTGGCCGAGTGTGGGGCAGCAAGCTCCGCGGAGTGTTCCGCCGATGAGATCTGCGGCGAGCGAGGACGTTGCGTGTCCTCTGGCGAGTGTGTGGAAGACGCGGATTGTGATTCGCCTCCGATGCAGGCGCAATGTGAAGGAGATAGAGCCGTCGGCCTGGAATCAAACGGTACCTGTGACACCTCCGGGGTCTCGGCCGTCTGCGTCTATGAAAGTACTCGAAACACTTGTGAGTTTGGTTGTGGAGAGGGGCGTTGCCTCTCGGATCCATGCGTGGGAGTTACGTGTACCGAGCTTCCTGAGCCAAGCTGTGACGGCGCGAACACGCGGGTGACGTACTCGAGCGCCGGTGTCTGTCAGGAAGATGGGCAATGCGCTTTCGAAGAGACTCGTGAAGTCTGTGCGGCCGGTTGTGTGGCAGGGGAATGTTTAGCTGGATTTTGTGACGCCGTGACGTGCGATAGCCCGCCGGACTCGCGCTGCGACGAGAACACGGCCCAGACTTTTGCGGCTGCGGGTACCTGCGATGATTCTACGGGGTCTCCGGTTTGTACCTACGAACTAGATTTCCAAAACTGCGATTATATCAAGGGAACATGCGAAGAAGCCGCATGTGTAAACGGCATCTCTGAGACCGGCGAGTTGGTGGTCACTGAATACCTGGCCAATCCAGCCGGTGGTTTCGAAGAGGCGTTTGAGTGGTTCGAAGTCATCAACACGACTGGCGCTGCCGTTGACTTGAACGGCTGGCAAATCGTGAGCGCCGGAGCCAGCGCTGACGAAACGCACGTCATCACCGGGGCGGCTGAGCTGGCTGCCGGGGCGCGTATGGTCTTTGGGCGAAATGCCGGCGCTGCCGCAGGGGGCGTGAACTACGCCTACGGCGAGGATATCACTCTGGCGAACTCGACAGACTGGTTTGGAATTCAGAAACCCGACGGAGAGAACTTCGTCTGGGTAGATTATGTGTATTACGAGACGGGTTCGGTTCTCGACGGGCGTTCACGAAAGCTTAATCCAGACGTTTCGGCAGATGTTTTGCTGAATAACGAGTTTGAAAATTGGTGTCCTAGTCTGGATTCTGAGTTCGGTACCACGGTGAACTTTGGTACCCCGGGTGCTCAAAATACCGCGTGTGACGCCGACCCGTGCGCTGAGTTCGAGTGCGTCAAGCCCGAGGATTTCTGCGCTGATGAGACCAAGGCGGTGCAGTTCGCCGTGGATTCGGCGATGTGCGAGGTGACTCGATTCAACAATCCTTTCTGCAACTTTGAAGCAACCGAAGTCATTTGTGAGAACGAGGAGATTTGCGGAAGCGGCGAATGCCGTGAGATTCCCGCCAACCTCCCGGATGCGGGTGAGGTGATCTTCACGGAGATCATGTCCAATCCGGGGGCCGTCAGTGATAACGACGGCGAGTGGTTTGAGTTGCACAATCTCAGCGACCGCGAGCTCTCGTTGTTCAGCCTCGTATTCCGCAGCCAGTACACCATCCTCGACTACGATGCTGTGGTTCCAGCGGGAGGCTATATCGTATTCGTTGCGAACACCGATCCGGCCGAAAACGGTGGTATCGAAGGCGGTTTCTATTTTGGCGGCGGACGCCTTCAAAACTCCGCCGGAGCCACTCAGCCCGACCTGGTGCGCCAAGACGGTGTGGTGGTGGACTCAGCGTTTATGGGCTCGGGAACATCCGGAGTATCCAGGCAGTTAAGTTCAGATAAGTTTGACCCGATCCTAAATGATGATGGGGCGAACTGGTGTACCCCAGATGTGGCTGCGCTTTACGGTCCAGGCGGAACAGGCGACCGAGGCACACCGGGTGCGGCGAATCGAGTATGCCCGTAAGGGTTTGAGGTAGTGATGTTAAAGTATCCAAAAGCTTTTGATGCGATTGTAATTGGCGGTGGACACGCAGGATGTGAGGCGGCGCACGCGCTGGCCAAGATGGGGCAACGCACGCTCCTTTTGACCCAAAACATCGATACCATCGGTCATATGAGCTGCAATCCCGCGATTGGCGGTGTGGCCAAAGGTCATCTTGCTAAAGAGGTCGACGCGCTCGGCGGTGTGATGGGGCGGGTGTGCGACGCCTCTGCCATCCAATACCGCAGACTCAATACGCGCAAAGGACCAGCGGTTCGCTCGTCTCGTGCACAATGCGACATGGCGAAGTATCGGCAGGAAATGCAGAACGTCATGATGAATGTGGAAGGGCTGACCATCAAGCAAGGTTCAGTTGAAGACATTCGTGTTGAAGAGCGAAATGGCGTCCCGCATGTGACCGGAGTCGTGGACAAGCTGCAGGTGCTCTACGAGGCGAAGGCGGTAGTGATTACCGCGGGAACCTTCCTGCGGGGTCTTTGCCACGTGGGTCTAGACAATTTCTCCGGCGGTCGTGCGGGTGGCGAGGCTGCCGTCGGCCTTGCAAAAACTCTGGCCGATCTCAAGCTTGAGATGGGCCGGCTTAAAACGGGCACGACACCTAGACTAGACGCGCGAACCATCAATTGGTCCGAGCTTGTGGAACAGCCTGGAGACGAGCCGCCTCGCCGTTTCTCCTTCTATCACTCGCCGCCGATGATGCGTCAGGTCTCGTGTTATATCACGTACACTAACGAACAAACCCACGATATCATTCGCGCGAACACCGACCGCTCGCCGATGTTCTCGGGCAAAATCGAGGGGATCGGGGCGCGATACTGCCCAAGTATCGAAGACAAAGTGGTGCGTTTTGCCGATAAGGACCGCCACCAGATTTTCCTTGAGCCACAGGGCTTGGAGACGGTGGAGATTTATCCGAGCGGTATCTCCACGAGTCTACCTTTGGATGCCCAGATTGCGCTTCTGCGCACCATTCCGGGCCTTGAGAACGCGGAAATCATGCGGCCAGGTTACGCCGTGGAATATGATTATGTGAACCCAGTCCAGCTCGACCACACGCTTGAGCTGCGTGGGATTAAGGGGCTCTACCTTGCGGGTCAAATCAACGGTACCTCGGGCTACGAAGAGGCTGCAGGGCAGGGGCTTATGGCGGGCATCAATGCAGCTCTGGCGCTTCGAGGCGAAGAGCCGTTCATCATGGGGCGCGACGAAGGCTATATTGGTGTGATGATCGACGACCTCGTTACCCATGGGGTTGATGAGCCTTACCGTATGTTCACCAGTCGTGCGGAGTATCGTTTGATCCTTCGGGAAGACAATGCGGACCAACGTCTCTCGAAGTATGGGCGGGAATTTGGACTCCTCGATGACGATGCGTGGAGCCTCTACACCCATAAAATCAACGCGATCGAGCGTCTGAAGGATGGCATGGCGAGTACGTTTATTGGCGGGGCGTCCGACAACTTAAGTTGGTGCCGTGAAAACTTGGGATTCGATGACGGATTGGCTAAAGGTGTCTCCATCGCTCATCTGATGAAGCGTCCGGACACGGATTACGAAATGATCCCCAGGATCATCAATAAATTTGCGCCCGAGCTCGCTGGGCAGGCGAATATTCCAGAGGTCGCCGAAGCGGTCGAAATCGACATTAAGTACGACGGATATATCGACCGGCAAATGCGCCAAATCGAGCTTCATCGTGAAATGGAAGAGAAGACGATCCCAAGCGAGTTTGATTATCACGGGATTCAAGGTCTGACCCACGAAGCAAAAGAGCGCCTATCCAAGGTTCGACCACGGACGTTGGGCCAAGCCTCACGGATCATGGGGGTGACCCCTGCGGCAATCTCCACCTTACTCGTGCATCTTCGCGACTGACCTTATCCCTTCAGGGACCGATAGTCAGGGGCGTCCACTTTGATGAAGTCTGCCATCTCTTGAATTCGGGAGTAGATCCGCTCACCGACTCGCTCCCTGAGTGTCTCGTGTGCGACTGACCTTCGGATTTCGGCGCGACCCGTGGAGGGATTTGGCGCCTCGATGGGGTAGTTCGTGGTAAAGAGGGTGGTCAAGCCGAGGTTGTAGCGTTTGGATATGATCTCATCGATGATCGAGTTCTGCCATTCGGTGTTCCGCCCCTTGCCGAGCTCGTCAATGGCGAGCACTGGGGTCTGGATGATGGGTCCGAGAACGGCGGCTTCGCCCTTACCGAGGTCGAATTGCTCGCGAATCTCGCTGACGAGGTGCGAGAACTCGACAAAGTGAACGGCAATCCCTTTTTCCAAAGTCAGATGTCGAACGACGGTGGCGAGCAGATGTGTTTTGCCGGTTCCGACGTCCCCGTACAATAAGAAGCCCTTGTCAGACGGCACAAAACCAGTCGCAAAATTGTAGAGTTTGAGGTGTACGCGCGGAAGGTTACCAATCTCCTTACGAGTCCCTGGTTGATACCGGTCAAAGGATTCGAAGGTGGAGTTGTGCGCGTACTTCTTTGGGAGTTTCGCCTGGTTAAACGTCTGAATACGCTTGTCGAGCGGCGCGCAGATGAGACAGGGCTTTACGAAGCTATAGCCGCGCTCGTCGGAGAAGTACGTGAAGTTCTCTCCCTCGCATTCAGGGCAGGTCTCGAAGCATTTTAGGCAGCGATGAGCCCGAGCAAAGTCGCCATGTTCCTCGACGATGTAGCGTCGGTTATTGCACGCTTCACATCGAACTTCGTATTCATCGAGGTTTTGTAGAGACATCGAACTGCCTTGGGTGCGGGCGTTCGAAATTCGTACATGAGAGCGAGCGTTTTGGCTAGGGAGGAGGTTTAGCGGGTGTAGGTCTGGATGCGTGCGCGAACGTCGGCATTCGACTCTTCGCGCTCGAGCTTGAGAAGGGTTTCGTATCCTTCTTGCCCACCAAAACGGCCAAGGGCAGTGATGGCGGCGACTCGGACGTCTACGCGCTGGTGGCGTGCGAGTTCTGAGAGTTCATTTGCTGCCTCTTCACCCTGAACTTGAGCGTAGGCCATCACAATCACTGCGAAGAGCTTGTGATTTGCCCGTGTGCTCGTCATCAGTTCAGCAATCGTCTCATCGGCACGCTCATCGCCAGCGTAAAGCGCGAGAGCTTGGATTGCCTTTGCACGAAGTGTCAGATCGTAGCGCCCGGAAGTAGAGAGCTTTGTGAGCTCGACGACAGGGTCGGCACTCATTTTGCGCAGATCCAGGCGCGAAGGAACCACTTGGTCGGACTCAAGATACTGAATCACCAAGTCCAGTGCGGGGACGCGTGCCTCGGCCTCGGCCTCCGAAGGAAGGTATTCCGCCGATGCGTTTCCAACGACGGTGAAAGATAACGAGATAAGTATTGCAATATATAAAGATTTCATTTTGGTCTCCTCGAGCGTTCTAATCTTGGTGAGACATTAATGCACCTCCTGTGCCAGAAATGCCTCGTGTTGGTGGTGACTCTCTAAGATGCTGTTTTGTTTGGGTTGTATTGTTTTTCGTGTCATGAGGTGTGGCGCGAACGCCTCGGTGGCTTGGTCGGTATGGCAACTTGAGTAGCCGGTCTTCTGGAAGATCGATCTGTCACCTACCCAAAAAATTTGTGTGAATCGGATCCCGATGTAGCCTCAAGGAGCAATGAGGCCATCGATGGCCACGAAACCACCACGGAGGTGAACCATGCGCCCAATTATTCTTCCATCCACTCGCGATTCGGAAACTCAGACTCAACTTCGAAGCGGTCCTGGCGCCCCGATTTTTGAGCAATCTGGTCCTCACACGCGAATCTTCCGTGCTCCAGTTCGAGCGATTGCTTCGGTTCGTTTTGAGAACCGAGAGATTTACGGACAGGTTCTGGATTTGGCACCAGGCGGATGTCTTCTGAAGACAGAGTCGACGATTGCTGAAGGAACCAAGATCGAGCTCCGTGTTACGATCATCAAGCACGACTCACGTTCGGTTGCTGAGGTGCGAGGCACTGTGCGACGCGCAACCGAGTCCGAGGGCCGACGCGCCTACGGTGTGGAATTCGAAGCCATGGACTCTTCCGAGCGGAACACGCTTCAGTGGCTCTATTCGCAAGCGCTTGAAGTCTAATGACTTCGGTTCTACTCGATATTCGGCAGGGGCCTGAAGCAATTGCCTGGTCAACCATCGTGGCCGGGATTTCTTTGTTGGAAAGGGCCATTCGTTTGGCTGGAGTATGCGGCGCAGAGCGCGTATTCGTCCTCGCAATAGACGGGGAGGCCGGGCTTGAACAAGCGTTGGCCGCCAGCGTCGGAAGGGTTACGCCGGAGCGAATCACCTCGCTGAGTAGTGTGAGCGGTCGAATGCTCGTGCTCGACGTTTGGACAGTATACGAGCGCGCGGCGATCAAGGACCTCTTGGGTGTCGAAGGAAGCCTCACTCTAAACCTGAGCAAGGGCCGCGCATGGGTCACGTACTCGAGCTACCTACAATCGCCGTCCACCGAGGAAATGAGCCAGCGCTGGGCTGTTGAGGTGCGGGAGCCTGCGGATATCAAGCGAGCCGAGTCGCGGTTGTGGCAGGACTGCCGAAAGCCCCTGGACGGCATCGTTTCCAGGCACCTAAATCGTTATGTGAGCCTCTGGATCAGCGCTCGGCTGGCCAGGCTTCCAATACATCCCAATCAGATCTCAATCGTCACTTTTTCATTGGGAATCCTCGCCGGAATTCTGGCTTCGATGGGTGGCTACTGGGGCTTCTTCTGGGCCGGAGTTGTGTTTCAAATCAACTCGATTGTCGACGGTTGTGACGGGGAATTGGCTCGTGTGAAGTACGAGTTCTCGGTGAAGGGCGAATGGCTAGACACGATCAGTGATGATCTTTCGGACGTCTTCTTTTGGGCAGGTCTGGGCCTTGGGGCCTGGCATTCCTACGATTCATCTCTGGATGGAACATGGTGGCTCTGGCTCGCCGCAATCTCGGTGGTCTTCAAGGGCGTCTCAATGTTCCTCTATTACACGTGGCTTTACGCTCGCGGACGAGGCGATTTGTTGGCTTTCACGTGGAGCTTCGATAGTGCGGACGAGAGCTCGAGTCTCTTGACTCGCGTACTCAAGGTATTGAAGTACACGACGAAGAAAGACTTCATCGTTTTCGCTGCCATGGTCCTGGGATTTTTTGGGCTTCAGCCGTGGCTCCTCCTTGCCGCAGCGCCCGGAAACCTGATCGTAGCGATCAGCGTTATCCTAGAGCGCAGAAAAGCCAACTAGATCGAGTTGAGTTGAGTGGCGGGTGCTGGTAATTGTGTGCAAGTTCTGTCAACGTCTTGTCACATGAACTTCTAAGACAGGCGGAAAGACATTGTGTAGGAAGGACCTGACTCAATCTCCAGGTGGATGATGCTCAAGCAACTAAGCGTACTATTTTTGATGGCAGCACTGATCGGTGCATGCTCCGACGATGACCCGGGCCCAAAGCCCCAACAAGACATGTCTGAGGAGGACATGACGCCTCAACCCGACATGGGTGAGGACGATCAGGGAGAAGACGACATGTCCAATCCCGATATGACGGAACCAGATATGGAGGTGCCCGACGAGACGGTGGTGACGTGTGAAAATACGTTCCCGGCTTCAGGCACCGGTCTTTGCGAGACAACCCCTGGTGGGGAAGGCTTTACCCTCTACCATGCAGGTGCGGTCCTTGCGCCCGATGCAATCTACGAGAACGGCTACGTCCTCGTGAACCAGGAGACTGGCCGGATCGCGTGTACCGGATGTGATTGTGCAGACGAAGCCGACGCAGCCGGAGCGACAGTCGTCGCATGTGCTGATGCCGTTCTCTCGCCTGCTCTCATCAACACCCACGAGCACATGACGTTCTCACTGAGTCAGCCGCAATCGGCTGGAACCGAGAGGTTCGATCACCGCCACGATTGGCGTACCGGCGCCCGTGGACACACGGAGCTCGGGCGATTCCCTGGCTCGAGCAGCTCTCGCGAAGCGATGATGTTCGTAGAGTTGAGAAATATCTTCGCCGGCACCGTGTCCATTGCAGGCCAGGCGTCTAATAATGCTCAAGGCTTGGCTCGAAACCTGGAGGATTCGAGTTTGCTTGAAGGTTTGGATACGGTTCGAGTGGACTACCGAACTTTCCCACTGGGCGATTCCAATGGCGCGCTTCGCTCCAGCGGATGTGATTACGGCAATATCGACGCCGAGAGCCGATTGAGTGCAGACATTTACATGCCTCACGTCGCCGAGGGCATCGATAACGAAGCTCGTAACGAGTTCCTCTGCTTGAGTAACTCGGAACTCGCGGTGGACCTTTTGGAAGAAAACACGGCCATTGTCCACGGTATTGGCCTCACAGCTGAGGATATCGCCGAGTTTGCCGCCAACGGCTCCAAACTCGTTTGGTCTCCACGCTCCAATATCAGCCTCTACGGAATGACGGCTCGTGTGCAGCTCTTTAAGCAATTCGGCGTAACCATCGCGCTAGGCACCGACTGGTCGCCTAGTGGCTCTGCAGACATGCTTCGTGAATTGAAGTGTGCGGACTACCTCAACGCCAATTACTACGAGCAGACCTTCAGTGACCGCGAACTCTGGCAGATGGCAACCGAAAATGCCGCTGTCGCTATGGGCATCTCGGATCAAGTTGGTATGCTCAAAGTCGGTCAATTTGCTGACCTTGCGCTCTTTGAAATGGCTGGCCGCACGCCTTACCGCGCGGTAATCGATGCAGGCACTCCAGAGGTCGCTCTCGTAACTCGTGCGGGTGAGCCACTCCTTGGTGACTCCAATATCGTGGAGGCGCTTGTCGCTTCGATGCAGATCAATGCGTGTGAAGTGGTTGATGTTTGCGGACGCCAGCGTCGACTTTGTCTCGAGCGTGATACCGGACTCAACCTGCAGACCGTTCTCAATGGTGTTCATCCTGAGTCGTACGGCCCATTCTTCTGTGAAGATCCTCCGGACGAGCCGACCTGTGAGCCTTACCGTCCCGGCGAGTTCGTCGAAGGTATCTCTGCTACCGACTCCGACGGTGATGGTATTGTAGACGCGGAAGATAACTGTCCTTATCAGTTCAATCCGCTTCGCCCGATCGAAGACGGCGTACAAGCCGATGTTGATAGCGATGAGTTCGGTGACGAATGTGATGTTTGCCCGCTCACGCTCGGCGATATGTGCGAGATGTACGACCCGAACGACCGAGACTCTGACGGTATTCCGAACGCGACCGATAACTGTCCTGCGGTAGCCAATCCAGATCAGACCGATGCCGACGGTGACGGGATCGGAGACGTGTGTGACGTCTGTCCTGAATACGATAACACCAACGATCCGACCTGCCCGGCGACTATCTATGAGATTCGACAGGGTATCTACCCAATCGGCACACGCGTGACGATGGCCGAAGGTATCGTCACGGCTGTTACAGAAAACACGGTGTTTGTTCAGGTGCCCGAGGGTGCTGGATTCAACGGTGTGGAGAACAGCGGCCTGCAGCTCTTCTTCGGAAACGGTCAAGTTGCTGAACGGCCAACTCCCGGCGATGTCATTTCGGTGGCGGGTGCCCTAAGCGAGTTTGGTGATGCTTTGCAGATGGACTCAATTCAGTCGATGAACGTCATCAGCACCGGCAACGCAGTTCCTGCTCCTCAAGACGTCACGCCTGCAGAAGTCATCAATGGCGGAGCTAAGGCTGAGACGCATCAGGGTGTCTTGATTCGAATCACCGATGTCACCGTCACCAGCGAGAACCCTGACGCCCCACAAGACTTCCAAGAGTTCGAAGTGGACGGCCTGCGCGTCGATGACTTGCTCTACCTCGTTGAGCCACGGCCTACGGTTGGAGAGGAGTTCATGGTTATCGTGGGTGTTTTGCACTACTCCTTCGGGAACACGAAGATCCTCCCACGCGTGGCCTCGGACGTATTGACCGGACCACCATCAATCACCGGCTTCTCGGCGGCCTCTGTGTCGATTGAAGTTGGAGCAACGGGTTCTACGTTGCCGGATCTGGAAGTCGTGCTGAGCGGACCTGCGCTCGGAGATACGACTGTGGACTTGGCCTACACCGCCGGCATCTCTGGCCCAGCTCAGGTTGTAGTTCCAAACGGTGCGTCGAGCGTGGAAGTGTTGCTCACGGGCGTAGCAACTGGGGTTGAGACCGTGAGTGCCACATTGGATGGTCAAACTGTGGACGCAACCGTTGTGGTCTACGATGACGCGACCGTACGCGAAATCATTGAGATTTCACCTGCGACCGCAGACCTACCAGTGGACTCAACTCAGGAGATTACGTTGACCCTAAACGTTCCCGCCCCTGCTGGTGGATTGACCATCAACTTGAGCGTGGACGGCGGATTTACCGCACCGGCAACCGTAACGGTGCCAGAAGGCAACAACTCCGTCTCGTTTGACTTGGGAGCTCCCGCAGCTGCTGCAACGGGGACTTTGACCGCAACACTGGGTGCATCGACCGTCAATGGTACATTTGAAGCCATTGAAGGTGTGCCAGGTTGTTTGATCATCTCCGAATACGTTGAAGGTTCGGGCTCGAACAATAAGGCTATCGAGCTCTTCAATTGTTCGGGACAGCCACTGCAGCTGGACCAATACGGAATCTGCTTGATTTCCAACGCTGCCACGACGTGTTCACAAAGTGTCACGTTGGACTCCGTGACCTTGGCGGCCGGAGAAGTTCACACGCTTTGCAAGTCTCAGAGCGGCAGCGATCCTGACCCCCTGGCGGGAATCACCGCAAACTGTGATCAAGAATCTGCAGGTGTTATGAACCATAACGGAGACGACCGGTTCATCGTGTACATTGATGCCGATGGCAACGGGGCATTTGGTTCTGCTGACACGATTGTGGACACCTTTGGACAACCGACGGTTCGTCCTGGCTCCACGATTTGGGCCGACAAGACCTATCGACGCTGCGACTTGACGCCGTTCGACGGTCAGTCTGCCTTCAACGTGCTCGCGTTCTACAACGAGTATGCGAATGGCACGGTGGACGACTTCGGTACGGCACCGAATGAGCCAGCCTGCGCCCCTTAAGTAGTGGTGGTGTAAACAAGTGGGCTCTGCCCGCTTGAGTCAGACGTCTAGAAATCTAGGTCTGTCTCGAGCGGTCAGAGCCCGCTCAATTTCTTGAAACATTGAGGCTGGAATTTGGAACGGCGAAGTTCTTCCCACGCGGACGGAGCCCGCGTGTACAGGTCGTCACGTAGGAAGGTTGCCGTTTCGTCGCCATGGGAGTTCTTCGTGCTTGTTCTTGAGCACGGAGAGGTAGCGAGCGAGTTTGCGGCGAGTCTCGTGAGGCTCGATCACGGCGTCCAGATAACCGCGGGAGGCGGCGATGTCAGGATTGAGGAATTTTTCCTCATACGCCGCTTTGAGTTCTTCGGTTTTGGCCAATGGATCCTCAGCCGCATCGATTTCGCGACGGTTCAAGACTTCCACCGCACCAGCTGCACCCATGACCGCAATCTCGGCCGATGGCCAGGCGAGGTTAATGTCGCCGCCCACATGTTTAGAGCTCATCACGATATAGGCGCCACCATAGGCTTTCCTCAAGATGACGGAGAGCTTCGGCACTGTGGCTTCACAGTAGGCGTAAAGGAGCTTGGCACCATGGTCGATGACGCCCTTATGCTCCTGATCACGGCCTGGCAAGAAGCCCGGCACGTCCACGAGACTCACGATAGGCACGTTGAATGCGTTGCAAGTTCGGATGAAACGAGCAGCTTTGCGGCTCGCATCGATATCGAGAACTCCCGCGAGCACTAGCGGTTGGTTGGCGATGATGCCGACCACATCGCCGTTAATCCGCGCGAATCCGACCACCACGTTTTGCGCCCAGTGAGTGTGGACCTCGAAGAAAGACTCTTGGTCTACGACCAAGTCGATGACCTTTCGGACGTCGTAGGGCTTTCTAGGGTCACTCGGGACCACGGTGTGGAATTCGGGCGCCATGCTGTCCAAAGATTGATTACACGGCTTATGAGGGGCCTTCTCGCGGTTGTTTGATGGCAGGTAGCCCAAGAGTTTGCGAATCTTCGCAATGGCCACACGGTCGTCTTCGAAGAGGAAGTGCGAAACGCCTGTTCCCTCTGCATGTGTACGACCTCCGCCGAGTTCTTCCACCGTGATATCCTCAAAGGTCACGGTTTTGATGACCTTTGGTCCGGTCAAGAACATGTAGCTTGAGCCGTCGACCATGCCCACGAAATCGGTGAGGGCAGGGGAGTAAACGGCACCACCTGCACACGGGCCGGCGATGAGACTAATCTGAGGGATCACGCCGCTTGAGGCCACGTTTCGCCTAAAGATCTCTCCATATCCGCCAAGAGCGTCCACGCCCTCTTGGATACGAGCACCGCCCGAATCGTTGATAGCAATGAACGGGGCCCCCGCTTTGAGCGCCATGTCCTGAAGGCGTGCAATCTTTCGGGCATGGGCTTCACCGAGGCTTCCACCGAGCACGGTCTTGTCTTGCGAAAACGCGTAGACAGGGCGTCCGTCAACGGTTCCGCACGCCGTAATCACGCCATCGCCCGGAAGGCGTTTCTTATCTAGCCCGAAGTCGACGCTTCGATGCAGAACTTCGGCGCCGATTTCTTCCATGGACCCTTCGTCAAAAAGGAGTTCAAGTCGGCGTCTCGCAATGGAAATTCCACGGGCTCTCTCACGTACGAGTTCCCGAACTTCGGACTCTTCAGGCAAACCTTCGCCCTCGAGTTTGGTCAAATCAATAGACATATTCCTTCCCTTTTATTCGAAGAGGACGAGCTCATCGCCAACAAATACAGTGCGGCCGGCCTCTGTCGGGATCTCTCTTACGATCCCATCTTGAGCGGCTACCAGCGTGTTTTCCATTTTCATGGCTTCAACCACAACGAGCGCTTGCCCCGCTTTGACAGCCATTCCGGTCTCTACGAGCACTTCCACAACGATGCCCGTGATGGGGCTTGTGAGAGCAACGTGTGGAAGCTTGTCTGGCTGTTTGAGGCCAAGGTCATCGAGGATGATATCGGCGCCGGGTGTGACTTCGATCGCCGCCGTCAACTCGCCCATAGACATCAGGGTTCGCCCGTTGCGATGCAGTCCAACTACGTGTTCTTCGCCATCGACTACGACGATGAAGTCGCCGTTATCGTCGCGTCCGCGCAGCTGCAGCGCAACCGTTTTGCCGTTATGAAGGCGGGCATGCCATGTGCCACGACGTGCCTCGATCAAGTCGATGGCAAACTCTTTCTGTTGGTCAACTTTGACGAGGTACATCAGGACCTCCTTTCGGACGAGTGGTCTTGGGACTGAGTTCCTGTGAGGAGTCCCTTGTGGAAGAGCAGGGCGGCCACGGCAGCAAGTATCTCCGTGTCTACTTCACTCTCTTTTTTTGTTTCTTTAGAAGATGCTTGAACGGTGTTTTCGCGTTCTGGGGCGTCTTCGAGGCGTGCCTTAGCAAATACGTAACGATCGACCACTTCAAATCCTACTTCAAATTGAGCAGCTCCCACGTGAGGGAATTGAGCCGCTGTCTCTCTATGTAAGGTAACGCGTGCAGAGTATCCATTGCCACTTGGTTTGAACTCCGAGAGTTGGATATCCATCACGTTCAGGTGTAACCCTACACCTAATGCTTTACTCACTGCTTCCTTGCATGTCCACAGTGCGGCTAGACGTACTTGACTATCAAGCTCTGGCATCTCCTGCAATTCTTGCGCACTGAAATAGGTTTGTGCGAACGAATCTTCACGTGGCTCAATGGTCTCAAGGTCAATACCTATGCGGACCTTAGGCTCGGGCGTGATGGCGGCGTAGGCCACTCCACCCGAGTGTGTGATAGTTAAGTCGGGCAAAGGAAGGTCGAGTCTTCCGAGGCTGCCGCGAAGCGCCACGACAGGCGCCTTATGCACATCCTTGTCGATCACAATATCGCCCGGATTGGCCTCAATTCCGTAAAAGTCCTGAAGGTAAGTGGCCACTAGGCGTTTCGAGGCAACCCTCGCGCTAAGCCATTCCGACTTGCGCCTATCCGAGAGGAAGCGGTCAAAAGCTTCACGCTCCTGAGCGGTGAGAAAGTCGTCGTGTGCGATACCGTGATCATCAAGCCACGCCTGTGCCTCAGGCAAGGTCGCGCGTAGGATCGTCATGGTTGAAGGCTTGAGTTCTTCGAAACACTCGTCATCGCGCAAGGATTGATGCGCCACGAGCTCAACGCCATCAAGTTGAAGCAGGAGTTTGCCGAACTCGTCTCTGACCTCGGCATCAAAGATGATGCTGTGTTCCGTGGTTTCGCGATGTACGGCACGGATTCGGACAGCGCTCGACGGCGCGGCCGATCCGGCGTGGTAATTCTCGCGAATCGCTAAAGGCAAGTAGCTCTTCTTTGTGTGAATCATGCCCCAGATGCCGATGGTTTGAAACGCCATCTCTCTTAGCATGGGCTCCGACTCAAACGCGGTGTTTGTGGCGCCTTCGAGCCATGTCTCGGCTGGCACGCGGCCCTGCGCGATCACGACGTTGGGTCCGACATAGGCCGCAGAGTCGAGCACTCGGAACACCCCGGTGTGAAAGTAGCGCTCGTAGATCTCTCTATGGTCAGGTCCTTCCATGAGATCTTCGGAACTACACACAAACGATGGGCGTGCTGCCGAGTGCTCGAGAAATTCTGCGGTGAAGTGAACCTCGTTGAGTTCGCGACCGGTGACGGTTTTACGCGAGGACTCAACGCGGCACACGATCTTTCCTGGTGCTCGTTCAGCCACGGCTTTCACGGCAACAGGCTCGTCCCTTAGGAGTTTGATGGCTTTGTCGAAGCGGACATTCTGCGCCCCTTCAGGTGCGCGCCCTATAAGGAGCTTCGCCGCCTCGAACATCATTTCATAGCCCATCACGCCCGGCAGAATCGAGCTTCCTTGGTAGGTGTGGTCGCGCATGAAACGGTCGTCGATGGAGAACGTTCGGCTGACCACAACTTTCTGGCTCGTCCGTTCATCAACTCTCGCGGCCAGCGGCAGTTCATTTCGCTCGAAAGTCACGACTGCGGAGGCGGGCGCCATGTCGCCGAGCGCCCCTGCAACCAGGAACTCGCCGCTCAATCCGGCACTCAGAATATCGGCCACCATTGGGGCTCCGACTTCGGGAGCGAGCATTTGAACGCCCCGAGCGAGGAGAATGTCCTTCATGGAGCCTTCGGTGGCCATCCCGACGTCGTCCCAGGCTGTCCAATCAAAGGAGAGGGCGGCGGTAGACGAGGTGGACTGGATATGTGCTGTCAGCTTGTTGAGAACTTCGTTGGCTGCCGAGTAGTCGGCTTGACCGACATTCCCGAATCGGCCGGCAACGCTCGAAAAGACGACGAATGCTGATGGATTCTGGTGCTCGACGGCGCGCCATAGCGCGATGGCACCAAGCGCCTTGCCTCGGAAAACTCGGGCAAAATCATCAGTGGTCTTTTCGATTAGATAGCGTGATTCCTCAATACCAGCGCCGTGGATTACAAGGTCAATCGGCTGAGAGATCTGGCGAACCATCTTCGCGATGGCGGCCCCGTTTGCCATGTCGCATGCCACGTATTCAGCAGATGAGCCGAGGGCCCTGATCTCCATAAGTGTCGTGGCGATCTCTTGTTGGGCGAGGTGCCTCGAGACTTCTTTTTTGACTTCGAGAGGCGTCACTCGAACGCCCTTGGCCTCGAGCTTCGCCCGTGCGCCTGCTTTGACTTCATCGGCGCTGATCTTGAGAACATGCTCGCCGAGGAACTCCGAGCGGCCGACCAGCACAAAATGATTTCCGCGAACGCGCTTGGCGATGTCGAGCACGATTTTGGCTGTGATTCCTCGAGCGCCGCCCGTTGCGATGATCGCCGCACCTTCTTTGGGCATGCGTGATCGTGGCGTGCCGTGCGAGGCGTCTTCGACGGAGATGGTTGTTGGTACCCAGTGAACGCCACCGAGAATTCCGAGCTCGACGTGATCGCCGAGAAGGGCCGCTAATACTTGCTCCCCGAGGGTTGGATAAAATCCTTCGCGAGCCACGTCGACGAGTCGCACAGTGGTTTTCTCCCACTCACGTGCGAGTGATTTGGTCAGGCCGGCAACCGCTCCGCTCGTGACCAATGGTCCATGAGCGCGGGCGAACCCGAGACGGCCACCCATTCCGGTTACACTCAGAAAGAACCCGCCTTCGTGGTGCCCGAGTTTGGCCCACGTGCGCGCCGCTACAAAGCTGCTGATCGCTGCGCGCCAGGTTTCATCGGCATCGAGTTCTTCGCGGCCGAACCCGATAAGGTTTACGAGACCGTCAAAACGCTGTTGTGAGAATTCACGCTCCACCGCTGCCTCGTCGGTAAAGTCGAGGTTCAGGCCCGCATCATCAAGTGGTGAGCGGGTATGCTGGATGAGCGTGGGTCGGGCTCCGAGGGTCTCAAGGGCACGGACCATCATATCGCTGAGGATCATCGGGCCAGCGATCACACCTACGTGTTTGCCACTGAGCAACGTCCGCAGAGCCTCGTGGTCTACACCTGGGGCTGTGTTTGCGGCTGCGATGACAAGACGCGGTGAGATTTTGGCTTGCGCCGGTGCTGGCTCAGGCGCTGAAACCATAGGTGCTGGCGCCGGAGTGTGCGCCGGAGTTTGTGGTTCAAGAGGTGCCGGCGATTTTGGTGCCGGATCCGCGTCACGGACGCGAAGTGTCTTCTGAGAAACCTCCAGGACGGGGTTCTCGAAGCCAGTGACCTCTTCCAACCAAGCCCTTTGTTGCGCAGGGCTGAAGACGCGGTTTTCATCGCGTGCTCGGAAGCGCAAGAATGCAAGCGCGAGCTGCGAGCCAAACCCCGCGGCGAGTCTAAGAGCGTAGTCGAGTTGGTATTTTCCGCCTTGACTCAATCGAAGGTTTCCGAGGTTCGGGTCGGGCTCTTTGAAGTTTGCGATATGTGGCAATTCTTCGCGCTGTAGCGCCTTGACCGCCAAGACATCCTCGATTCCAGCGCCCATTGCATGGCCAGTGAAGCCTTTGGTGTTGGCGATCACGACCTGGTCGGCAGCGTCTCCGAACGTCTGGCGCAGCGAGGAAATCTCAGCGTCGGCGCTGCCGCCGCGAGCCGGCGTATAGGTCTCGTGAGAGACGAAAACCGTCTTGGCTGCGATCTCCTTGCGATCAACGCGATACCGACTCTCGATGTGCTGCATCATCGCGTTTACTTCGGTCGCGATATGGTCCACGTCGAGTCGCGTCGGATGCAGCGCGCTGTTGACGAATCGGGTTCCCAAGACGTCGGCCAAAGGCTCGATTCCGCGCGCCTCTGGGAGGCCTGAAGCCTCGACAACGAGTGCAACACAGCCCATGCCAATGATCATTCCGTCACGACGCCGATCAAAGGGCAGCGCTGCGTCTTCAACATTCTCTTTCGTGCTCGCCGCACCGGTGGCGAGGAAACCTGCACCGATCCACTCGAAGAGTGTATCGCCTGAGGCATTGTCTGCACCCATGATCACCACGCGCTTGCAGCGTCCGAGGCGAATCCAGTCTTCGGCCATGGCGATGGCTGTGGTGGTGCTTGCGCACGCATTGTTGATTTTGGTGTTCGGCCCGCGGGCACCTATGAACTCCGCAAAACGCGAATTGGCGATGCCGAGAACTCGGAGCAGGTACCGGTGATTGAACTGGTAACCTGGCTGGTGAGACGCCTGAACCTCATCGATCAGGGCGTCCTGGCCGGCGAATGCAGAGGCGAAGATCACGCCGGTTTCGGCGGCAACTTCGTCAGGAAGCGTCCAGCCCACGGTAACCTTCTTGCCATTCGTCGTGGTTCGGTAGCGTGGAACGAGTGGAAGTCCAGCGTCTTTGAGCGCGGCGAGTCCGGCGGCCATCGCCATTTGGGAGGTGTCGTCCAGCGACTCGACGAGGCGCTCGGGCAATCCCCACTCCTCGATCTCAAATTTTGCGGGCTTTCCAGCAAGCCTAATTACAGTATCTGGATCGGTGACTTCTTCCATCTCGCCGCCGCCGCCATCGTGCTTTACGAGGCGCACGATGCGTTTAGAGACGATGCGCTCACGTACGTCGCGGTCTACGCTTTGAATGAAGTTCTGACCTTTGAGAAGGTCATCGATTGAGTTGTCGGCAAACATCTCATTTTGGCCCGGAAGGCCAAGAGCGACGCCGGAGATCACGACATCAGATTGCACTTCGTGTTGGTGCAGTGCACGCGGGCTTTGTCCGCGCGAGTCGAGTGCCACCGGTGTGGATTCGACCTCAACAACCTGTGTCTTGGCAATCTGAGGTGACTCGGTGACCTGCGATTCCTGTACGGAGCCCTCGTGTACAACTTGGGTCTTCTCAAGCACGTAGTCAGCCAGGTGATTCAGGCTTGGGTATTCAGCGAGCCTGAATGAGTCGTCACGCTCAAAACCATAGTGTTCACGGGCTGCCGCCATGATCTCAGCTTGTTTGACGGTATCGATTCCGAGATCGGCTTCGAGTTCGAAGTCAGCCTCGATTTCATCGGCATCGTATCCGGTCTTATCACACAGGATTTGAACGAGCTTTTCGACAATGTCTTCACGAGAGTGTGATTGTACACGCGGGCTCTGTCCGCGTGAGTCGAGCGCTGGTGCATTGGATACCAACTCAATATGCTGAGGCTCACTAGATGTAGGGAGTTCATCATTTTGCGACTCCTGTCCCACGCGGACGGAGTCCGCGTGTACGCTTCGAGTCTTCTCAAGCACGTAGTCAGCCAGGTGATTCAAGCTTGGGTATTCAGCGAGTCTAAATGAGTCGTCACGCTCAAAGCCATAGTGTTCGCGGGCTGCCGCCATGATCTCGGCTTGTTTGACGGTATCGATTCCGAGGTCCGCCTCGAGTTCGAAGTCTGGCTCAATCTCGTCGGCATCGTATCCGGTCTTCTCACAAAGAATCTGGACGAGTTTTTCGACAATGTCTTCACGTGAGTCGAGCGCCGCTACTTTGGGTTCGACTTCAACAACCTGTGTCTTTGTAATCTGAGGAGTTTCATCGACATGGTTTACGCCCTGGGTCTTCTCCAGCACGTAGTCTGCCAAGTGGTTCACGCTAGGGTATTCAGCGAGTCTGAACGAGTCGTCACGGTCAAAGCCATAGTGTTCACGGGCTGCTGCCATGATCTCAGCTTGTTTGACGGTATCGATTCCGAGGTCTGCCTCAAGCTCAAAGTCAGGCTCGATTTCGTCGGCATCGTATCCGGTCTTCTCGCAAAGAATCTGGACGAGTTTTTGAACGATGTCCTCACGTGAGTGTGATTGTGCACTCGGGCTTTGGCGTAAGTCGAGTGCCGCTACTCTGGGTTCGATTTCAACAATCTGTGTCTTTGTAACTTGAGGGGTTTCATTGACATGCGATTCCTGTCCCACGCGGACGGAGCCCGCGTGTACGGCGATCTGCGCAATCGCATCCATGATCGAGCCAATGTCGCCACGCTTTGGGTGATTCGTGAAAATCGAGCAATGCGCTCGTTCAGCTAGAATGCTCGTCACGAACGTCGCCTGTGCACGTTTGGGCCCAACCTCCACGAAGGTCCTCGCGCCCATCTCGTACATATTCTCAATCATCTCAATATACTCAACCGGAGCGGCGACCTGTTCGGAAAGAAGGTCGCGAATCTGGCCAGGTTCGGTCGGGTAAGCACCGCCCGTTACGTTGGTCAGAATCGGAAGAGCAGGCGAGTTGATGGCAATCCCCTCGAGATGCTTTCTCAGCGGCACGCTCGCCGCTGCCACCACCTTCGAGTGGAACGCGTGGCTCACAGGAAGCTCCATCACTTCGAGCCCGAGGTCGCGGAACTTCTGAATGGCTATGCGCGTCGGTTCGGTGAGGCCTGCAATAATGGTCTGGCCTGGGCAATTCTTGTTCGCACATACCACATAACCATCCACACTCTTGAGCACCGCTTGGACCTCGTCCACGCTGGCTGGAACGCTAGCCATAATGCCGCAATCACCGTTCATAGGTGTGGCGCGCGCCATTTCGGTTCCTCGCGCTGCAACGGTTTTGAGCGCACTCTCAAACGACATCACACCAGCCGCTACACACGCACCGTATTCGCCCAGACTGTGTCCGGCTACGATATCGGGCTGAATACCCATGCTCTTGAGGACTTCCAAAATCGCGACGTTGAGCGTCAGAACCGCCGGCTGAGTCACCTCGGTTTGGCTGAGGTCGCGGAACGCCTGAGCGGCGTCGATCTTAGAGAGGTCTGGGTTGATGATATCGCTGAGTTTGCGCCCAAGGATTGGCATCATGATGCGGTCGGCCTCGTCGAAAACCCGCTGAGCAACTGGAAAACGCTCGCAAAGCGCTTGCCCCATCATCAGGTATTGTGAGCCCTGACCGGGGAAGAGCATGGCGAGTTTGCCGTCGGCAACTGACTCCTGGAGGAAGATTCCCTGGTTCGAAAGAACTCTCCAGCCCTTGTTTGATGCGACTGCCTTAGAGGCCTTGGCTACGCGCTCGTCGAGCTCCTCGGGCGAGGCAAACGCGATCGCGAGTTTAAAAGGCTCGGGGGTAAGGCTCAAAGGTTGGTTCAGGTCCAAGGCGTGGCCTTGGAGCGCCCTGGCGCGATTGGCGCGAAGGTCGGCTTCAAAAGTCTGAAACTTGCTCTGCAACTCTTCGAAAGTGTTCGCGCTGAAGGTCAACACACCAGCGTCAAAGGCTTGATTCATCACAACATCATCCATTTTAGTTTCATTCGTTGAGAAATGGGCTCCAGGCACAAACGTGCTGCCGCCGAGCGCCTCGGGTGCATACTCTTCCAACACCACGTGGAAATTCGTTCCGCCGAATCCAAAGGCACTTACGCCTGCGCGCCGAAGGGCACCGTCGCGTACTTCCCAATCTTGGGCGCTAGTTTGGACGCGAAGTTTGGAGCCGTTGAGCTCCAGCTTTGGGTTTACTTCTGACACATTGATCGATGGCGGAAGGAGTCGGTTCTTGAGGGCGAGCGCCGTCTTGATGAGACCTGCGGCTCCTGCAGCGGACTTCAAGTGACCGATTTGTGATTTCACGCTTCCGAGCGCCACATAATCACTGACCCATTCGCCACTTCCAGCATCGAGCGCATTTCGAATGGCTTGTACTTCTGAAGGGTCGCCGACTGGCGTGCTCGTTCCGTGAGCCTCAATTAGAGACACTGTTCGAGGGTCGAGTCCGGCGTCAGCCCAGGCGCGCTCGATGGCAAGAGATTGGCCGCGCGGGTTTGGCGCGGTGATTCCCTTGCCTTTGCCGTCGCTCGAGCCGCCAACGCCCCGAATGGTGGCGTAAATCTTGTCGCCGTCACGGACAGCGTCTTCAAGGCGTTTGAGCACCATGATTCCAGCGCCTTCGCCCATCACGAACCCGTTGGCCTGGGTATCAAATGGCCGCGAGCCATCGGGTGAAAGGGCGCCGATCTTGGAGAATTTCACAAAGGATGTAGGACCCATGGTGCGGTCTGCACCACCCGTGATCGCCACATCGAAATTGCGTGCGCGCAAGCCCTTGACGGCGTTTTCCACGGCAGCGAGCGCCGATGCACACGCGGCGTCGACCACGAAGTTCGGCCCTTGAAGGTCAAACGCCTGAGCCACGCGTCCCGCAATCACATTGGCGAGCTCGCCCGGCATCGCATCTTCGTTAACCTGAGGCATCTTGGCTTCGAATTCTGCGCGCATTTCGGCAAGAAGTCCGGGGCTTGCGCCATTGAGCTTGCGCCGGAACATGTCCTCGATCTCGGCGTAGTGAATGCGCAAATTCGTGCGGTCACGAAGGTCTCCGCCGAGAGAGTTCCCCAGAATTACAGCGCAGCGCTCGCGAGCGAATTCCTTGTCCAAGTAGCCGGCATCATCCAGTGCCTCGCGAACAGCGCTCAAGCAGATGAGCTGGGTGGAGTCGGTCTTTTCAACCACGGAAGGTGGCATGCGGTAGAGTTTGCGGTCGAATTCAAAGCCGCGAATCCAACCGCCGATCTTTGAATAGGTCTTGTCGGGGGCGTTCGCGTCTTCATCCCAGTAAATTTCGGGGTCCCAGCGGTCTTTTGGGACCTCAGAAATAGAGGAGACGCCTGTGACAATATTGTTCCAAAAGGTCGCAGCGTTGAGCGCTCCAGGCATAATGGCGCCAATACCGATGATGGCGATGGCGTCGTTGGGCAGGTCGCCTGAAGCTGGTTTGGCGTCTGAGTCGCGCGAACCCGTATGCGACGTGTTCGAATACTCGCCTTCAAACTGGGCCAACGAGACCTCGCCATCTCGGATATCGGCGAATGGGTGCACGATGGGCTTGAGCCCACGCTGGCGCGCGAAATTCAAGGACTGATGGTCTTTGCACCAGACCGCATATTTGCGACCAGTGCGCGCGAATATCTCGGCGTCTTGGAAGTCGAGGAGCGGCACTTCGGTTGAAGTGGCTCGCATTGCTTGCTCAAGAGATAAGAGATTTGAAGGTTGGATTTTCATGAATTAGGCCGCATTTAAAGTAAAAAGTTAAGTTAAAATAATTCTCGCGATTTTACGGGCTAGAAATCCGCGCCAGATTCTTCGTAAACCGCCCGGAATGTGGAGATACGGCTTGTGATTTCCGGGTAGTGAATTGTCCTACACTCGTGCTCTTCCTTGAAATTACTTGTCTTCACGATAATCCTCGGAATTAGGTGAGTGACCACTTAACAGTGTGCGTGTTGTAACGAATGTGATGCGCTTTTGCAAGTTGGCTGACCAAGAAAGGCGATATTTTCCGCATGAATGCTGACCCATTAGTCATTTAGGAAAACTTAAAAAATGAATGAAGAGTCAGTCAGAGGTGGTGTGCTGGGTGGATAATCGAGTTGCCACCCTCGGCGTTCGGTGGTACAACGGCCGGAGCAACACGTCGAAAAGAGGATACATGTCGAATCAGGAAGTAGGGTTGCGGACCGTCTTTGTGGATAACAAACCCACATCGAGGCAATTGAGGAAGGCGAAACTTGTGGTGGTTGAAGGGGACCAGAAAGGGAAGTCCTTTGAACTCACAAAATCGCGTACCTACGTGGGCCGTTCTTCGGTCAATGATATTACGCTTAAAGATACTTCGGTAAGCTCCACACACTTCGAGCTTCGGGCTGAAGAAGATGGTCTCTTGCTTCGCGACCTTGGGTCGACGAACGGTACGCTCCTAGGTGGCTGCCGAGTCCGTGAGGTCTACCTGGCGCCGAACACGACATTTCGAGCGGGAAACACGACCTTTTCGTTTCAACCGAGCGACGAGATTATCGACATTCCACTTTCTGCTGAAGAACACTTCCAGGGCGTGATCGGGCGCTCGGTGTCTATGCGAGAGGTCTTTGCCACTCTGGCCAAGGTCGCCCCCTCCGAACTGACTTGCCTCATCGAAGGCGACACCGGAACCGGTAAGGAGCGCATCGCGCGCGCCATCCACGACGCTTCTCGCCGAAGCTCTAAACCCTACGTCGTGCTCGATTGTTCTTCGATTCCTAAAGACTTGATGGAGTCTTATGTTTTTGGCCATGAGAAAGGCGCATTCACCGGTGCTGTGAATCAGCACAAGGGGGCGTTCGAACAAGCCAATGGCGGAACGCTCTTTATGGACGAGATCGGCGAGCTAGACCTTACGTTGCAACCAAAACTCCTGCGGGTGCTGGAGAATCGAGAGTTCAAACGCGTCGGCGGAAACCAAACCATCCGCACCGACGTGCGCGTGATCGCGGCGACCAATCGTGATCTGCGCCAAATGGTCAACGAAGGGAGTTTTCGCGAAGACCTCTATTTCAGATTAGGGGTGATCAACATCAACATTCCCGCGCTCAAAGAGCGCCGAGAAGATATTCCACTTCTTGTTGAGTCGTTCATTGCGGATGTGGCGAGCCGCAGGCCAGATCTTCCTAAAATGCGAATGACCGCAGACGCGATGGATATGCTGATGTCCTACACGTGGCCAGGTAACGTCCGCGAGCTGAAAAACGTCATCGAGCGCGCCGCTAACCTCGCCAATGATGGAAAGATTGAAAGGGCAGACCTGCAGCTGGCCAATTCCTTGGGGCCCGCGCCTGTGGCTGCTCCTCAGGTCAGTGCCTCGCAGACGGCCGGGGATATCTCGCATATCACGGTGGACCTCAATCTCCCGTATAAAGACGGCAAACAGGTGGTTCTCAACGCCTACGAATACGACTATCTAAAGAAGATCATTGCCGAGTTTGATGGCAATATCTCTCAAGCCTCCAATGAGGCAGGACTTACGCGGTATCACTTGCGCGAACTCCTCAAAAAACACGACCTAAAATAGTCTACGAGGGCTCTGTCCTCGTAGGAAGGGCGCGGGAAAATCGACAAATGTCCAAAACCTAAATTGCCCGTGGATCCAAAAATGCCTCCAAGATAGAAGCTCCCAAGATAGAAGCTGCCGAGATAGAAGCCCTCAACTACCTTCAGAATCTGCCAACTCATATGACTAAGCCACTAAAATTTGAACTCCTCAAGACCGACCACGATGCAAGGCGCGGCCGCGTAACTACACTGCATGGCTCCTTCGAGACCCCCGCGTTCATGCCTGTGGGTACTCGTGGAACGGTCAAGGGGCTTATGCCCAGGGACCTAAAGGAAACGGGTTCCGAAATCTGCCTCGGGAACACCTACCACCTCCATATTGCGCCCGGAGACAAAGTCGTCCGAAAATTCGGTGGCCTCCACGAGTTTATGGGCTGGGACAAGTCGATTCTCACCGATTCCGGCGGGTTTCAGGTCTTCTCCTTGCCGGGGGTTCAGGTGGAAGAAGAGGGTGTGACCTTCAAGTTTGAGAAGTCAGGAAAGCCCGTCACCTTGACGCCCGAGCGAAGTGTTCAAATCCAGGAGAACCTCGGGGCGGACATCTTCATGGCCTTCGATGTGTGCGTGGAGTTTCCGTGTGATTACAGGCGCGCGCAGGAGGCAGTCTACCGCACTGACCGCTGGCTAAAGCGATGCAAAGAAGCTCAAACCACCGCCGATACACAATCGCTCTTTGGAATTGTTCAAGGCTCTACCTATGACGATTTGCGTGCGCTCAGCGCGCAGCTGACCATCGAGCACGACTTGCCGGGTTACGCGATTGGCGGTGTTTCGGTGGGCGAGACGCACGACCTCATGATGCAGGCTATCGAGTTTGCCGCTCCGTTTCTCCCCAAGGACAAACCTCGCTATCTAATGGGTGTGGGTTATCCGGAGGACCTCGTCGAGGGTGTGGCGCGCGGTATCGATATGTTCGACTGCGTACTTCCGAGTCGCCTTGGCCGCTCAGGCGTCATCTTCTCGAGGCGAGGCCGCTACCGCGTGACCAAGGGGAAGTACCGCAATGATAAGTATCCGCTCGATACCAATTGCTCGTGTTACGCGTGTCAGAACTTCTCTCGCGGCTATATCAATCACCTGCTCAACGTCAAAGAGATCCTCGGCTCAACGCTCGCTACGCTCCATAACATCACGTTCTATCAGGACCTGATGCGCGGTATGCGTGACGCCATCGAGCAAGGCCGCTTCGAAAAATTCCGCGAGAACTTCTTGGAAGAGTACCTCTCGGAAGATCGTTTCGAGGAGCTCGTCCAGTCCCGCGACGACAACGACGAATAGCACCCTTATCTGGCGCCGTGCATCTGAGGGTGGCAAAATACCTTGGAGGTTCTCAATGCGAATTTTTCTTTTTTTGGTGCTCCTGCTCGTCTCGTCGGATCTAATGGCTCAAGGGCTCGCTGAGCAGATTCGAAAGGCGCACGGTGATTGGTCGGACGTAAAGTTCGTTGAGTTCACCTGGACCGCTCAGGCCCGCGGCATGAGCCGTACCTACGTATGGGATCGGACGACCGGGCGCGTTAAGGCCACGATTGGTGATACCACCGTGGACATTCCTGCGACTGGAGCAGGTCTAAAAGAGACTAACGAGATAGAGGCACATAAGGCGTTCATCAACGACTCTTATTGGCTTCTTTTTGAGCAGTTCATCTTTCGAGACGACGTTGAGTTGGTAGAAGGCGCAGGCAAGATTCCTGGGCAAGAAAGCGAGTCCAAGTGGCTCGAGGTTCGGTACTCCTCTGGTGGCTATACGCCTGGTGACACCTACAGGCTCTACGT
Organism: Microvenator marinus; assembly: GCF_007993755.1. Taxonomy (GTDB): domain Bacteria; phylum Myxococcota_A; class Bradymonadia; order Bradymonadales; family Bradymonadaceae; genus Allomicrovenator; species Allomicrovenator marinus. Next base: position 989,797 of record NZ_CP042467.1, on the reverse strand, counting down.
CAACGATAAGGGCGTGGTTTTTGGGTGGGCGTACTTTCCTGGAGGCCAAAAAGAACCGCGCTTCTACATGACTCGCGAAGCCCTTCAGACTCAGGCAGGGATTACGTTTCCCACCGACTTCAAGCAAGATTCAAAGACGGTCATCAAGCTTGAGAACGTCAAGATTCGATGAGATCGAACGGCTCAATCACCCATTCTTTCTTCCGCGTTCGTGTCAGCCGCTTGAAATAGTATTCGGCCTTAGAAGCTTGAGATCTCGACTCAAACTCGGCCTCTTGGAGAAGACGGACCGGCCGCCTGGCTCGCGTGTAACGGGCTCCTTTGGCCGAGGTGTTATGCTCCTGCAGCCGGCGTTCTATCTCGGTCGTGATTCCGGCGTATAGCGTGCCGTCAGCACACTCTACCACGTAAAGAAACCAGGCCATTAGGTCTTTAGGATGCCAACGGGGCAACTCACGCCCGTGCCACCAATACCGCAGTAGCCATTGGGATTCTTGGCCAGGTACTGCTGGTGGTAGTCCTCAGCAAAATAGAACTCAGGCGCGTCCAATATCTCCGTGGTGATTTCGCCAAGGCCCGCCGTCTTCAGCGCGGTCTGGTAGGCATCGCGAGTGCTCGCCGCCAACTCCTTTTGAGCTTGTGAGTAAGCGTAAATACCCGAGCGATACTGCGTTCCTAGGTCATTTCCCTGGCGCATCCCCTGGGTAGGGTCGTGGTTTTCCCAAAAGACTTTCAAGAGGTCTTCGTAGGAAACTTTAGTAGGGTCATAGACCACTCTGACGACCTCGTTGTGTCCGGTCTGTCCGCTGCACACCTCTTTGTAGGTCGGGTTTGGTGTGTAGCCTGCGGTATAGCCAGCGGCCGTAGAAAGCACGCCTGGTATCTGCCAAAACTTTCGCTCGACACCCCAAAAGCAACCCATTCCAAACAAGGCGAACTCCATGCCTTCGAATTCGGCATCGAGAGGAGTGCCCAGAACATAGTGTTTTTCTGGCACGGGCATCTTCTCGGTTCGGCCTGGGAGCGAGCTCTCAGGGGTGGGCATTTCTGGTTTTTTGAATGTTAGGAACATCTCGACCTCCTCGTCAGGGCTTGGATGCCGCAGGCGCCCTGAAGGTTTGCAGATACTAGCCAAACACCAGCACTCGCGATAGACCATAGGGGTAAGAATCCCGAGACGGAGTAGTTATGGGAGAATGGTCATGGGAGAAACTGCCGGACCTCAGTGGAAAGCTCGGCGTGGTCACGGGAGCGAATTCCGGGCTTGGTTTTGAGACGACAAAGATGCTCACTGCTCGTGGTGCTCGAGTCGTGATGGGTTGTCGTTCCGTAGACAGGGCGGAGGAAGCACAGGAGAAGATCAAGGCAGATTTACCCTATGCGCGTTTGGAGATGATTCCTCTCGACCTCGCCGACCTCTCGTCAGTTCAGAAGTTCGCGAAAAAGTTCAATGCGGTCCATGATCGTTTGGACATCTTGGTGAACAACGCCGGAGTGATGGCTATCCCTTACACCAAGACCAAAGACGGTTTTGAGATGCAGTTGGGGACCAATCACCTTGGGCATTTTGCACTGACCGGCCTTTTGGACCCGAAGATTAAGGCCACGAGTGGGGCGCGCGTGGTTCAGGTGAGCTCCAACGCTCATAAATTTGGGAAGATGCAATTCGACGACCTACAGTGGGAAAAAGGCTACGATAAGTGGCGTGCCTACGGTCAGTCCAAACTTGCGAATCTGCTCTTCATGTTTGAGTTGAGCCGGCGTTTTCAAGCGGCGGGGAGAGATACAATCTCGCTCGCTGCACATCCAGGTTACGCCGATACCAACTTGCAGATGCTCGGTCCGAAGATGGAAAACTCGGCGTTCGGCAAATTCGCCATGTCCATGGGCAACAAGTACTTTGCGCAATCCGCAGAAGATGGTGCGCTGCCTGTCGCCTACGCGGCCGGGATGCGTGATGTAGAATGTGGCCAGTACTTTGGACCATCGGGCTTCATGGAAATGAAGGGAGGCCCCGCTATCGCCGAAACCACGCGAAAGGCGCGCAGTATTGAGGATGCGACACGACTCTGGGAGGTCTCGGAAGAGCTCACAGGCGTCAAGTGGACGCCTTGACCTCGACGATCGCTTCGATTTCTACAGGACTGTTGAGGGGGAGCGACGGTACGCCGACGGCGGAGCGGGCGTGTTTGCCCTTTTCGCCAAACACCTCGGCGATGAGCTGTGACGCGCCATTCGCCACAAGGTGCTGGTCGGTAAAGTCATGTGTCGACGCCACAAAGACGTTGAGTTTTACGATGCGTTGAACCCGGGAGAGGTCGCCAAGTGCACTCTTGAGTTGTGCCATGATGTTGATGGCGCATTGTCTGGAGCATTGGACGGCAACCTCAAGGTCCACGTCGCGCCCAACGACACCCGTGGCCACAAACTCTTTTCCGTTCATCGCGATTTGACCGGCGGTAAAGAGGGTGTTTCCAGTTTGCACCCACGGCACATAGGCAGCGGCTGGAGCGGGGGCTTCGGGAAGCGAGATACCGAGTTCGTCGAGTTTTGATTCAGGTGAAGACATCGTTTGGACTCCGTTCAATGGGTTGTTGAGTTGTGCCCAATGTAGATTCACGGGTCAAGCCGGTTGCCTGCAATCGAGTGGTGATTAGACTCGCTGACGAGACTATCCTTGGTGAATGCTGGAGAATCAGGAGTAGATATGAACGTGATCGAAGTGAGCGACCAGACCTTTGAAGCAGATGTGATTCGGCGCTCCTACGAAGTGCCTGTGGTTGTGGACTTCTGGGCGCCGTGGTGCGGACCGTGCCGCGTTTTGGGACCTGTTTTGGAAGGGCTCGCAAACGAGTCGAAGGGCGATTGGGTGCTCGCCAAAATCGATACGGATGCCAATCAGGCAAAGGCACAGGAGTACAGGATTCAAGGGATTCCCAACGTTAAGGCCTTCGTAAACGGCAAGGTCGTCGATGAGTTCAGCGGAGCGCTCCCCAAACATATGATTGAGCAGTGGCTGGCAAAGGTGATTCCGAGTGCGTCGGACAAGGAACTCGCCGCTGCCAGGGGGTATCTAGCTGACCACCAACTGGCCAAGGCCCGTGCGATTTTTGAGCGTTTGAACCAGGCGGAGGACCGAAATCTTGAGGCGATGATCGGATTGGCTGAGGTCGCTATCGGTGAGTGCCTGGACGGCGAAGAAGCGAAGTTTTCGGAAGCCCTTGGGATTTTGGAGTCGATCACAGACGCAGAGGAGGCCCTTATCGAGCAAGACTTCGCGCGTGTTTGGCTGCTCGTCGAGGGCTATCGGCAACTGAGCGCTGCACGCGAGCGATGGGGCGGTGACCCGCGAACTTCATTGAGCAAGGAGATTGAGTCGAGCCCGCGTGACCCTGAGTTTCGTTGGATGATGGCGATGATCGAAGGCGCGGCCGGAGAGAAGGAGAGGGCGCTGCAGCATTTGCTTGAAATCGTGAAATTCAATCGTGGGTTTCGCGATGACGGCGCACGAGTGGCGATGGTGCGGATATTCAAAATCCTCGGAGATGACGACCCATTGACGCATCGTTATCGCCAAGAACTTGGGCGTTGGCTCTACTAAGTCTGGTACGTGTTCTCGAGCTTTGCTACACTCCGCAAGCTATGAGAAAAATCACGTTTTTGGCACTTTTTGCCGGTTTGGCATTTGTGGGTTGCTCGAGCGAGGACTCACCGTCTGAGCCAGAGGTTCGAGCGGAGCTTGAGGCACAGCCTGCAAAGCTTCCACGTCTAACTCAAACCCAATACAACCAGATTTTGAGGGACTTCTTCGGGCCAGACCTCGTCTTGCCCGTTCGGCTTGAGCCCGATGCGAGAACCTCGGGTCTCGTTGCGGCCGGCGCCTCGGCGACCAGCATCTCGACTCGCGGAGCTGAACTCTATGAGACCGCGGCCTATGAGGTTTCGCGCCAGGTCATGCAGACCCCAGAGATTCGTGATCGGGTGATGCCTTGCGAGCCATCGGGTGTTGAGGATTTGGCCTGTGCAGAGGAGTTTATCAAGACCTTTGGGGAACGCGCTTGGAGACGCCCTCTTGATTCTGAAGAAATTGAGCGGCTCTTGGGTATCAGCCAAGAGGCTATCAGTGTCACGGGCGCTTTTTATGACGGTCTGGAGTTTGCGCTCGCCGCGATTCTTCAATCGCCGAACTTCCTCTTTCGTGCTGAGCTAGGCGAGGATGCTAGAGATCTCAATGCGTACGAGCTCGCGAGCCGCCTAAGTTTCTTTCTTTGGAACACTACGCCAGACAACGAGCTTCTGGAGCTCGCCCGTAGCGGGGAGCTCTTGGATGATGCGGTCTTGGAAGAAACCGTAGACCGGATGTTGGAGGATCCACGGGCGAGGAGAGGTGTCAGGCAGTTCTTTGTGGACCACTACGAGCTCGACCGTCTCGATGGACTCACGAAGGCTCCGGAACTCTTTCCTCATATCAGCGAGGAAGTAGGCGAGAGCGCTCGAGAAGAGACGCTGAGCGTGCTCGAGGAAATCATCTTTGATGGCTCTGGGGATTTTCGGGATGCCCTTACTACCAGAAAGACCTTCATAAACCGCAAACTCGCTGCCATTTACGATGTTCCAGCGCCTGCACGAGAGGGTTTTGCCGAGTACGAGTTTTCTCAGGAGAGCCTGAGGCGCGGCATTCTAGGTCATGTGAGCTTCCTGGCCGTGTGGTCGCATCCGGTCTCTACTTCGGCCACTCTTCGAGGCATGTTCGTTCAACAAAAGCTGCTCTGCCGCGTGGTTCCACCTCCTCCAGCCGGCGTAGATACTTCGATTCCTGAGCCCACCGGAAACGAGCCGACCCTGAGGGATCGCATTGCGGTTCACCTCGAAGACCCGAATTGCGCGTCCTGTCATAATCTGACCGATAAGATTGGACTCGCGTACGAGAACTTCGATGGTATCGGGCGTTACCGTCCGACGGACAACGGCGCTCCTCTTGAGCTCGCCGGTGATTTGGATGGTGATGCGTTCGAAGACCCAACCGATCTCGCCGAACTCGTGAGAGAGCACAAACGGCTCGGCGAGTGTTTGACGCAAAAGATGGCGGCTTACGCCACGAATTCAGGAGATTACGCGGGTGAGGATGAGGATTTGCGGCGTCTTGCTGAGTCTTTCGCAGCCGCGAATTACGACGTCAAATCCCTGATGAAGGCATTGGTTCTGAGCGACGCGTTCAGAAAAGTGAAGGTGAGCGAATGAGTCGACGAACGAGAGGATTGACCCGTAGGACCATTCTCAAAGGCATGCTCGGAGGTATGGCGGTTAGCGTGGGCTTACCAGTGTTGGAAGTGTTCCTGAACTCTAACGGCAATGCGCTCGCGCAGGGGCAACTCATCCCGCCGAGGTTCGGCCTCTTCTTCTGGGGCAATGGGGTACATCCAGAGCGTTGGGTGCCCACTGGTGAGGGAGCCCAATGGGAGCTATCGGAACAACTTTTGGGGCTCGCTGGGGTCAAAGAAGAAATCACCGTGGTTTCGGGCACCGAGCTCAAGGTGCCCAACGTGATCCCGCACACTTCCGGAGCGTGCGGAATTCTTTCGGGAACGCCTCTGATTGTGGAGGGGCAACACGAGACCTTTGCCGGACCAACCATTGACCAGATCATCGCCGACGCGCTCGGAAATGAGACGCGCTTTCGCTCACTCGAGTACGGGGCCGAGGCTAGTGCTGGACTTTCGTACAACGGGCCGGACAGCCGAAATCCGCCTGAGACGTCGCCCTGGGCGCTCTATGACCGGATTTTTGGGACCGGATTCCGTCTGCCCGGTGAGGACGCTCAGGTCGATCCGAGGATTGCGCTCAGGCGTAGTGTCTTGGATGCCGTGATGGAGGATTCGCGTAAACTTCAGGGCAGAGTAGGGGCCGCAGATAAGGCGCGCCTTGACCAGCACTTCACCTCGATCCGAGAGCTGGAGCTGCGCCTGCAGCGCTTGGAAGAAGACCCGCCTGACCGTGCGGCGTGCGCGCGTCCTGAGGGGCCGCTGCGCGAGTACCCGGCATTGGACGGGCGTGCACAGGTCAGGGAGAAGAATCGTGCGATGTGCGACCTTGTGGCGCTTGCGCTGGCGTGCGACCAAACCCGTGTCTTTAGCAATTATATTACCTATCCGGTAAACAACTTGCTCTTCGAAGGTGCGTCTGCAGGTCACCACCAGCTCACGCACGACGAGCCCGGAGACCAGCCCGAAGTCAACGCGATCGTGAAGTATCTGATCGAAGAATTCGCGTATATGGTCGAGTCGTTGAGGGCGATTCCTGAGGGGGATTCTACGCTTTTGGACAATTGCGTGGTGCTCGGAACCTCGGACGTCTCGTACGGTAGGACGCACTCCTTGAGCGAGTTCCCGATTTTGTTAGCCGGTACGGCGGGTGGAGCGTTGAAGAAAGGAGTTCACTATCGCTCAGCGTCCGCTGAAAACGCCACGCGCGTACCCCTGACCATAGCTAGAGCTCTTGGTGTGCAGTTAAGCGAGTTTGGAAAGGATGAAGGAAAAGCAGCCGACTCTATCGGCGCTCTGGAAGTCTGAAGACTAGTAGTCGTCGTCTTCTTCTTCCTCTTCTTCTTCTTCCATCTCACCTACAAGTGCCAAGCCTTCGTCAATGTGGGCGGCATTGGGTGTTTCGGTGAGGTATTCGGCGAGGTCAGCGTCAGCTTCTTCGTCCTCGGCGTGATGCCAGCAGTCGTCCCACTCGTCGTCGGTGAAGTCGCCGCGGCCAAGGAGCATTAGTGCAACCAAATCAACTTTTTCATCTGGGTCGAGCTCACGCAGAAGATCTTCCAAATCCTCGTAAGGTGTGCTCTCGTGACGGATATCTGGACGAACTGCCTCGATTTTTCGAAGAAGTTGGATCACCGAACGAACTTTAGCGGTGGAGATGTGAAGCATGTTACCTCTTGATTTGATACGGCGCCCTTATAGACACAAAAATACAGGCTGGGCAACAGCTTCCTTGATTGCAGGGGTTTTGGCGCTCGCTGCGCCACTCCAGGGTTGTTCAGAGTCAGATCCAGTCACGGAGGATTTGTCAGATATTGGCGATATGGCCGGGCCCGATGACATGGGGGACACAGATTCCGCCTTAGACATGAGCCCCGATGAACTCACGCTCGAAGATCTCCAAGGTCCAGGCCCTTACGAGGTAGGTTTCCATACCTTTGAATACGAGTACGAAGTCGTACCGGGTGAGTCGCGAGAAATAGTCATCAATGTGTGGTACCCAGCAAGCGAGCCCAGTGATGAAGTTGCCCGCTACATGGGTGCGGTGCGGGACCCTTTGAGTTTTGTGGACGCACCACTCGCCCACACTCGGGGGCGGTTGCCCGTGCACGTGCATTCCCATGGCGACCAGGGATTCGGGGGTACATCTGCTCGCCTCTTTCGTCATTTTGTGTCGCACGGTTGGGTGGTCATTGCGCCCGATCATACAGGCAATTTACTCATCTCCAACATACAACCGCGTCCAATTCCTCTCTACGATTGGCGGGCCAAAGACATTAGTGCGAGCCTCGATTTTGCTGAGTCTCTCTCGCAGCATCCATTGGCAGGCAAACTCAAGTTGGACGCAGTTCTCCTGAGTGGCCACTCATACGGTGCGCTAACCACGTGGTCTTTAATTGGCAAAGTATGGAACACGGACTACGTGGCTGAGAGATGTGAAATGGCGGGAAACCCTGACCACCCGTGTACTGCCGACTATGCGAGCTCGTTTGAAGCAGGGCACCGAGACGCGCGAATTGTCGCCTCAGTTCCTATGGCCGGACTTGTGTCCGAAGACTGGTATGGAAACGACTTCTCAGGCGTGGATGTGCCAGTTCTGGCCGTCACCGGAAGCGAAGACCAGATTGGACAAGCCGAACAATGGGAACGTGTTTCAGGCGTGGACTTCACATGGATTGATATTGAAGGTGCTTGCCATCAGGCATTCGCACTTGGAAATTGTCCCACGGCACCAAACGAAGTGGTGGACCCCGTCATCAATTCGTTTACTCTCGCATTTGGAATTCGACACGTACTCGGCTCTCAGGACCCCGTGATCGCACGGGTCTTGGACGGCCAAGCCGAATACCCAATCGTTAGCTTTCAGAGAAAGCAGTAGGTCAATGATGAAGAATAGATGGTTGTTTTTAATTGTGTTTGTGTGGCTAGCCGCCTGTTCGAGTTCGGAAGATGAAGGGCAAACCGTGCCCGAAGAGATGGATGCGTCGAGTGAACACGATGCTTCGATGGACGCAGGGGCTCTGACGGATATGGACGATCCGGAGGACGTAGGTCCCAGTGACGCCGATACCGGTGTGGATATGCCGGACCAAGCTCCAGACTCCTCAATGGTCTTGCCTCCTGCGGACGCACGGCAAGTCGTGGTGGATGGAGATAGCACTTTCGCTGAGGTTGCGGCGGGAGTCGCGCTCGGTGAGTGGGTCCAATTTGAGACCACGGCAGCGGAGGGCTACTTCAACAACGGAAATGGCGGTCATGATCTGACCTGGGGCGATAGTGCGATTTATGACGAAACGTCTGGTTGTTTGATGCATTACGGTGGCGGCCACATCACTATCCCAGCGTTTAGCATCTATTGTACGCGCACCAATGAGTGGGTTCGCGGGCCGCTTCCGGATTGGCTCGATCTCGAAGGCAACGTATGGGCATACACAAACCACGGCTACGATAGGAACTCGTTTGATCCCGAAACTCGCCGACTGTTTTATTATCGCCAAAAGGAACTCTGGATTTTCGAGGTCGAGACTGAGACCTGGTCGCGTCACACCCTTGCGCTAGGCAACGCCTACCTGCGCGATTTCGCAACCTTCGTCCCTGGCTCAGGCGTGGTCGCTGGCCGCGGAGAGAATGACCCGCGTTTGTTCATCATCAATCCTGAAGATGGCTCCACGACGCTTGATGCAACAAGCTCGTTCCACTCTGCACTACACACATTCGGCGAGTACTCACCGATTCACGACGTCTTGCTCTACGGCGGTGGCGATGACCAGCGGTCTGTCTATATCCGCGAATCCAACGGCGACACCCGGGCCGTGGCTGACGCTCCCGAAGTGATTCGTACCGTGGCAGGAGGTTCAACAGGTGGTTGGGCCCTCACCGACCCGGACGACGGCGATTTCCTCGTTCTTTCCGCGCTAACTGGCGAGCTGCACCGCTACGACCCGGCTTCGGACATGTGGTCTTTGGAATCGCGGAGTCCGTTTGAACCGGAACTCTCACGCACGATTGCTGCCACCATAACCGACCATGGCGTGCTTTTGTTTGCGACTCGGGCTGCTGGGGATCGCGCCCTCATCACCCTCTATCGGCCGAATTAACTATGAATTCCGAACGTTTTCCATTCTTCAAGACATTCATCCTTCCCATGTTCTGGATCTTAGTGATCCCCATCTGCGGAGCCGTGTTTGCCGAAGTAGCAGATTCGAAATACGACTCAATGATTCGAGATGGGATCTACAAGGGGATCGACGCTGAGGCTGTTGGCGCCGCCGAGAAGGCGGAGTTGAAGGCTCAATACGAATCAATTTCCTTTGCCGACGTTTGTGTCAGCACCGAGCCAGAGATGGCGGAATTCAGAAGGTATCTGGACAAGACTTGCGGAGATTACGCTCAGTTCGGATACATCAAGCTCGCCGCCTGGATTGCGATTCTGATGGCGCTCTTTGCGATGCTCTTCATCGGTGTTGCGGGGGCTGCGTCATTGAAGTCACGCGAGTTGCAACTCCAGAGCCTTCGTGTCGGGGTACCACTGCTCAAATTCGTGGCTGCCACACAGATGATCCTGCAAGGATTTGTCCTAGTCATGCTTTCCTACTGGGTTACGGCGCTCTTCTTCAACGTCTTCTTCGTGAAAATTATCTTCGTTGTAGGCTTTATGGCGCTGGCCGGGGTCGGCATCGCCATTAGAGGCATCTTTCGGCGGGTTCATCATCCCTTCTTTGTGGTTGGTGAACTGCTTACACGAGAGACCGCGCCGGAGCTCTGGGCCTCGGTGGACCGGATCTGTGCCGAGTTGGGAACCGAGCCGCCTAACCAAATCATGGCCGGAATCGATGACAACTTCTTTGTTACTGAGCACACCATTACCGTACCCGACGGCGAACTTACCGGAAGAACCCTCTTTGTGAGTCTGTCCCTTTTGCGTCACTTCTCAGTGGAGGAAGCCGAGGCGATTATCGCGCATGAAATGGCGCATTTTAGCGGCGGAGATACGCTTTTCTCTCTGAAGACGAGCCCCCTACTGAGTCGCTTTGACCAGTACCTTGCAGAGTTGAATGACTTCTCCACGCTGATGGCATTCTATCTCCTAAACGCGTTCAGGGGACTCATGGAACTCTCGTTGGGAAAGCACTCGCGCGACCGTGAATTTCGCGCCGACCAGGTCGCCGCTGACGCTGTGGGAGCCGACCATTTTGGCTCCGCCTTGCTCAAACTTGCCGCCTACAGTCAGTACCGTATAAGAATCGAAGATGACCTTTTTTCAAAAGATGAAAAACACGCGGAGCTGACGTTAGCTGACCGAATCAACGAAGGGTTTCGTGACTACGCATGCAGCCCGCTTTTTTCGGATGGGATCGCTGAAGCCAGCATCCCGCACCCCTTCGATTCGCACCCGCTCATGATCGAACGACTTGCGAAGTTTGGAGTGTTCAGCGAGTCCGAGTTTGGCGAGGTGGCGAGTCGTTCGCCGGAACATCTCATTCTGAAAGGTGATTCGGTTCTTGAGATGGAGGAAAGGCAGTGGGCTGCTTATGAGGAGCAGTTTCAGAAGGCCCATAGCCACTTCCTTTGCTACCGATATCTGCCTTCAAATGAGGATGAGATCGCTCACGTCGAACACTTTTTCCCCGAACAAGTCTTTGAACAGAAGAAGTCGATGCTCGGCAAGAAGCACGGCGATATTGTGCTTCGCTACGACTCAGTCTACATCCCGCAGCTCTCACCCGACCCATTTCATTTTGCGGATGTGACGGAAGTTCTTTTCATCGAAGATCAATCGCAGATTCAGGTCTTCACGACCCTACAAAAGAACCCTTTCAAAGGTACCGTTGCGGTTCCAATCATTTTGGAGATTGGGGCCTACCACGAACGCTATAAGAGCGCCGAGGAATGGCTGGCTACGCGTTCCTCACCTGAAGACTAGAGTGAGTTAAGAAGCATGTGCACATGTGGAATGTCGGCTTCCATAAAGACGTCCCCCACACGCTTCCAGCCCAAATTTGAATACCAGTTTTCGAGGTGGGCTTGCGCGTGGAGTTCGGCCGGGCGCTCACCAAGCCACGCCTGGATTTCCTTCATTAGCGTGGTACCGAGGCCGGAGCGCTGCATCTCGATGTGAACGGCGACGCGTCCTACAACCATGGGGTCAAGATCCGCAAAAACTCTGGCGGTTCCGACAAGTCTCGGGCCCGCCCAGAGCATGGCGTGGTGGCATTTGGGGTCTTCCCCGTCGATCTCGCTTACGGCGGTAATCTTTTGGCCCACCACGAAGACAACATCGCGTAGATGGAAGATGTCGTGGACTTCGTAGATGGTCAGATCTCGAAAGTGTTTGAGCTCGAATCGCAATTCAGGGGTTTGCATCCGCTTCTTCCCATTGATCTGGGTGCGAGGCCTTGAACGCCTCGAGCTCCTGGCAAGCAGCTTCAATCGCGAGGAGCCGCGGGAACGCCGCAACGTCTACGTCAAATCGGCGGGCGTTGTAGAGTTGGGGAATGAGGCAGATATCGGCGAAAGTTGGGCTATCGCCTACCGAAAACTTGGATTTCGACTCCGCTGCAAGCTCCTCGTAGGCGCTGAGCCCCTTTTCGATCCACTTCATGGCCCAAGTGTTTGAGTCTTCGCCCAAAAACTTTAGGTGTTGAAGTACGGCCAGATTTTGGAGTGGTTGCACGCCGGAATTGATGATCTCGGCAAATTGTCGAGCGCGTGCGCGCTGCACGAGATCGTCTGGCAACAAAGGAGGGACCGGATAGTTCTCTTCCAAGAACTCCATGATGGCCATGGATTGGCCCAGCTCATAGGTGGACCCGTTATGAGTCACGACGAGGGTCGGGACCTGTGCCATGGGGTTCATTTCCTTGTACCAAGAGGCGTTTTGATGTCCGCCGTCCCTGACGAGGTGAACCGGGATGTATTCGAATTCCACCCCTTTAAACGCGAGCATCGTGCGGAGCCGCCATGTCGCGGAGCTCCGCCAATAACCGTAGAGTTTCATACTTTAACTACTTTTTGAGAGATGGTGCCGAAAAGGTTATGACCGTTTTTGTCGAGCATTTCGATTTCGACGGTGTCTCCGGCATTCATGAAGGGTGTGTGGAACTCGCCGGTGTCGATCTTCTCGATCATGCGCTTTTCAGCAAGGCATGACGAGCCTCTCGAGCGGTCTTCATTAGAAACGGTGCCGGATCCAAGGATAGTTCCTGCCGTAAATGGTCTGGTTTTGGCGATGTGAGCGATGAGCTCCTTGAATCCGAAATGCATCTCGGGGCCTGCTTCGGGATCGCCGAAGAGCTCCCCGTTGTACGTGGTCCTGAGAGGGAGATGGACGCGTCCATTCTTCCACGCGTCTCCAAGCTCGTCTGGCGTGAGCGCGAAAGGCGAGAAGGCGCTAGACGGCTTAGAATTGAAGAATCCGAACCCTTTGGCGAGCTCAGGTGGGATGAGGTTTCGAAGAGTAATGTCGTTGACCAAAACGATGAGTCGAACGTAGTCGAGCGCGTTGTCCGGTGTCACACCTTGAGGTGTATCTCCCAGAATCACTGCGATCTCAGCCTCGAAATCGAGCCCCCAATTGAAGTCCACGAGCGGGATATCTTGAGTAGGCGCGAGGAACGTGCCGGAGCCTCCTTGATAGATCAGGGGATCAGTCTCGAGGGTCTCTGGCGGCTCGGCACCGCGTGCCTTTCGGACCAGAACGATATGGTTGATGTACGCAGACCCGTCGATCCATTCGTACGCTCTTGGAAGAGGCGAGTGGAGTTTGGAAATCTCGACCGGATGCGACGGAATGCTTGAAGACTCAAGCTCGGCCGAACGAGCTTTGAGGGCGCCTTCTACCTCGTTCCATCGGTCGAGAGCGTCCTGCATGGTTGGGGCGATATCGGCTACTTCGACGTACCTTGAGCCGTCTCGGCTCACGAGGATAAGTCGTCCGTCTCTGGTGTTGTCGTTTAGGGTCGCAAGTTTCACGTGTGCTCCTTCTTTAGCGTCGCCACAGTGGTAGCGAGCAAGGTGCACGGCTGTCAACCGCAGGACTATTCCTCTTCTGAATCCTTGCGCTTTTCGTCGTCCAAATCGTTGGCGTCCAAAGAGTCAAAGTCTCCAGTAACAGCCACAATCTCATCGGAATCGTCAACAGGCATGGCCACATTTGCCACCTGGAGATTCATGGGGTGAAGCAGCGGGTCTGTTTGGCCACCTTCGAACTCAAAGTGTTTGTGCATCGCGGTCTTGGCCAAGATATGAGCACTGACCGGTGCAGTGATGAAAAGGAATGTAGTGATCAGGACTTCGTGAAGGCTGATTGCGGGCGTGGTCGCGGTGAAGTAGACCGCTGAAGCCGTTAAAATACCTCCAAGGCCAAGCGTTGTGGCTTTGGTTGGTCCGTGAAGGCGCATGTAGAAGTCTTTTAGTTTGACCAGGCCAAAAGACCCGATCAGGGCAAAGACAGCTCCGACCACAAGGAACACGGCGACAACGATTTCTATGATTTGATTCATGGTTTACTCGATGATGTCCCCGCGCAGGAAGTACTTCCCAAGCGCTACAGTTCCAACAAATCCCATCATGGCGATGAGCAGTGCGGCTTCGAAATAGAGCACGGAGTCGAGATAGATTCCGAGCATGACGATCAGCGCAATGGCGTTGATGTACATGGTGTCGAGGGCCACCACTCGGTCAAGCGTTCGGGGGCCTACGAACATTCGATAGAGATTCATGAGCAAGGCGATGATAACGGCGACCATCGCGAAGCTGAGGGCATAGGTCAGTATCATCCGAAAATCTCCAGAATTGGTTTTTCATAGCGCTCCTTCATCCCTTGCACCGTGGCCTCATCGTCTGGCGAGTTGAGGCAATGAATCACGAGGAGCTTTCTATCGGCGCTGATATGCGCTGAGACGGTTCCTGGTGTCAGGGAGATGGTCGCGGCGAGCAGCGTGATTGAGAAGGGATCCTGGACCTCGAGCGGCATGTAGAGCCATCTCGGACGAAGCTTGTCCTGCGGCCCCAAAATCCATGCTGCAACTTGAATATTGGCGACGAGCACGTCGTAAAGAAAGACCAAAATATACTTAAAGAGTTTCGGGTAGCTCTTAATTGCCGGGGAGTCGGGCCAGAACTTTGCGGTCAAGAGAGGCACCACAAAGCCGAGGATGGCTCCCATGATGATGTTTCCAATCGAGAACGACATCTGGACCAGAAGCCATATGATGAGCAGCGTCAGCGATAGTACGGGCTGAGGGAAGAGCTTGTTCATTGTTTCACCTCCCCGAGCACGGCATTGATGTACTGATTTGGATTCATGATCTGTTGGCCGGCGGCATCGAAGTACTCAGAAATTGGCCCGCCGTAGATGGTGAGCGTCAAGATGCAGAGCAAGAGGCCGATCACGGGCAGGGCCTTGAATTTCACGGTGGTGTAGTTGCGGTCGAGTGGGGCGTCCGTCTTCCAGAAGAGCATGGTTCCAGCACGGCTCAGTCCGATGAGGGTGAAGAAACTCGTGGTGAGTACGATGGCCCAGAATTCGAACGTGGTTGGCGTTGAGACCGAAGCCTTGAGCAACATCACCTTGCCGATGAATCCAGACACCGGAGGTAGGCCGGCGATGGCGATGGCGCAGATGAAGAAGAGCATTCCAATCAAGAGTGGCTCGCGGACGGCTGGGCCCGGCGCGAGTGAGTCGAGATGCTTCTCGCCGCGCTGCTGCAGTACCATATCAGCCACCAGGAAAAGGGCGGCCGAGATGAACGTGGAGTGCATCATGTAGTAGAGGCTGCCGCTGATGGCTTCAGCTGTGTACATGCCCACACCTGCCAAGATGGTGCCCACTGAGGCGATGACCAGATAGGCATTCATGGTGCGCAATTTGTGGGCACCGAGCGCGCCTGCGGTACCGAGCATGAGCGTAATAAGTGCCACTGGCTGCAGGTAGTCGTCCATGAGGTTGGAGGCGAGTCCGCGGTCATTCCCGAAGACGAGCGTGGTGCTTCTCAACACCGTGTAGACGCCCACTTTGGTGGCAATCGCAAACAATGCCGCAACAGGCGCAGACGCTGCAGCGTAGGAGTTTGGCAACCAGAAGTAGACCGGGAACATGGCTGATTTGATGCAGAAGACCAGAATCAGCAGGTAGCCGCCAGCGCGTAAAAGTGCAGCGTCTTCCAGGCTCACTTGAGCAGCTTTGACGGCCATATCGGCCATGTTCAAGGTGCCTGTCACGGCGTAGATGATACCCACGCCGATTAGGAAGAGTGCCGACCCCACGAGGTTCAACAAGACGAACTGAATACCTGTCCTTATCCGCGCCGGACCGCCGCCGTAAATGACGAGCACGTACGCCGAAAGGAGCAGGATCTCGAAGAACACGAAGAGGTTGAACATATCGCCTGTGAGGAACGCACCGTTCACACCGGCAATTTGCATCAGGAATATAAAGTGGAAATAGCCGCTTTTTTCGTCCACGCTCGTGATGCCGTAAGCAAAGGCAAAGAGCGCCAGCATAGACGTCAGGAGGACCATGGCGGCACTCAAGCGGTCTAGCACGAAGAGAATTCCAAAAGGACTCGGCCAATTGCCCAGGCCGTAAGTGACAATTTGATCGGTATGAGCCAGGCTCACCATATAGCCCGCAACTCCAATGGTACTCAGGAGTGCCACGATCCCGATGCCTCGCTTGACGTCACGGAAACGGGTGCCAAAAAGCAGGCACACCATGGCGCTGATGAGAGGAATGAGCACCGGCAAAACCATAAAGTGGTCAGTCATGCGCCCTCCTTACCGTCGATTTGGTCCGTACCAAGCACTACGTAGGCTTTGACCGCCAAGGTGATTGCATAGGCCGTCATACCAAAACCAATCACGATTGCGGTTAGAACGAGAGCCTGAGGGATCGGGTCGGAGTAGGTCGCGACACCGTCTTGGATAATGGGTGGTGCACCGATCACGAGCCTTCCCATTCCGAAGAGGAAGAGGTTGACCGCATAACTCAGTAGAGTCAGGCCGATGATGACCGGGAAAGTGCGCCCCCGCAGCATCAAATAAAGCCCAGAGGCCACGAGTACGCCGATCGCGCTGGCGACCAGAAATTCAAGTGAGAGCATCATGGTTGCCTCGTTTGCGAATTCTTCACTTCGTCACATCGTTGGTACTCGCTGACCCGTTTCATGATGGTCAGCATACAGCCCACAACTACGAAGAAGACGCCTAAATCAAAGGGGATGGCGCTAGCGAGGTGAATCTCACCGATCGCTGGCAAATGCAGGTGATAAACCGAGCTTGTGAGGAACGGGTAGCCGAAGAACCAGGAGCCAAGGCCTGTGGCCACGGCGATGAGCACCCCGATGCCACAAAGTCTCACGAAGTCGACTTTAAGCCGTTCATTAGTCCAGTTGATGCCGCTCGCCACGTATTGAATCGTGAGGGCAACCGAAGCCACCAGGCCAGCGATGAAGCCACCACCGGGGAGATTGTGGCCGCGCATGAAGATGTAGATCGCGACCAGCAGGATCAAGGCCATCAATGGGCGAGTCGTAGCAGTGAGCATGGCAGGGAACGCCTGCTCTTCTCTTGGTTTTGCGTAGTCTGGAGTGTCTGGACGGCGTCCGGTCAACATGATCAGAATGCCCACAGCTGCAATCGCAAGCACCGAGATCTCGCCCATCGTATCGAAGCCACGGAAGTCGACGAGGGTGACGTTGACGACGTTGGTACCACCGCCTTCAGGAACCGACTTTTCCAGATAATATCCGGCTATGCTCTCAAAATTGCGCGTGAACACGCTGTAGGCCAAGAAGGCGATGCCGCCGCCTCCGAGTATTGCGATGATGGCGTCTCGTGTCCGCCTCTCGGGCGAAGACTCGTTGGGAGTTCGTTGCGGCAAGACATAGAGGGTCAGGAGCATAAGAAGAATGGTCACCACCTCCACCGAGATCTGGGTTAACCCGAGGTCTGGTGCCGAGAGGTAGATGAACGAGAGGCTCACGATGAGTCCAACAACACTGATGAAGACCAGGGCAGTGAGTCGTTTTCGTTGGTAGTAAATGGTCATCAGCGAAGCCGCGACCAAGAGGAACCATGGGATAATCGCAGCTAGGGGGGCCGGCGTCGGTGCTTTGTCGCCCTCGAAGACGCCAAACTGGATAAACCCAAGGCTACCGGCCACAATGGCAGCCATGAAGCTGAAGGCCATGTAACGCTGAAGTGAGCCGTTATCGAGCTCCTGCGTCAGCCCTCGCGCTGCGAGCACAGACGAATCCATGAATTTCTCGAAGAGAGCCTTGCCTGAAATCTCTGGGATGTTTTGGTCGAGGTGGAACTGGTGCACCTTCTTCCAGACCATATAGAACCCGATACCAGCGGCAACGGCCACCATGGTCATGTAGAGCGCAGGCGTGAAGCCGTGCCACCACCAGAGGTAATAATCGGGTAGCGCCGAGCCCACAACGGGGGCGGCGCAGACGCTGATAAACTTCTGAATCAATGGCGGGTAGACGCCAACTACAACGCAGATGCCAACAAGGATTGCTACCGGTGCGCGCATACCGATTGGGGGATCGTGGGGGTGGCCTGGAAGGTCATGCGCTTCAGGACCGAAGAAGACATCGTGAACGAATCGGATGGAATAGGCCACGCTGCAGAGGCCTCCAACCACCACAGCAGCGGGAATTGCCCAACTCCACACCACCCCGGTCATAAAGGGGTGTTCCATAAGCCGGAAAGCTTCTTCGAAGAACATCTCTTTGGAGAGGAATCCGTTGAAGAAAGGCGCCCCGCCCATGGCTGCTGCACCCAAGAGTGCTAGCCCAAACGTAAATGGCATCGAGTGTCGAAGGCCGCTTAGGATTCGCGCATCTCTTGTGCCAGCCTCGTGATCGATGATTCCAGCCGTCATGAACAAGGAAGCTTTGAAGGCTGCATGGTTGAATATGTGGAAGACCGCCGCCACCGTGGCCAATTTGGTGCTGAACCCGAAGAGGGCTGTGATAAGGCCGAGATGCGAAATGGTGGAGTACGCGAGCAGGCCTTTGAGGTCGTGCTTAAAGAGAGCCACGTAGGCCGAGAAGACCATGGTTGTGAGGCCTGCGCCAGTGACCAGAATAAACCAGAGTTCGCTTCCTGAGAGGGCCGGATGCAGACGCGCCAGCAAGAAGACTCCGGCCTTAACCATGGTAGCCGAGTGAAGGTAGGCGCTGACAGGCGTAGGCGCCGTCATGGCGTTTGGAAGCCAGAAGTGGAAAGGGAATTGGGCGGATTTGGTGAAGGCGCCCATCAGCACCAGAACCAGCATGATTGGATAGAGCGAGTGGTTCAGGATCTTCTCGTTGGAGGCCAAAACCACGCTCAAGTCGTAGCTGCCGACAATCATTCCCAGGAGGATCACGCCACCGAGCATCAGGAGGCCACCGCCACCAGTGATAGCGAGGGCGAGTCGCGCTCCTTGGCGCGCGGCAGGTAGGTGCTTCCAGTAGCCGATTAGCAGGAACGAGCTGATACTCGTGAGTTCCCAAAACATCACCAGAAGGATGAGGTTTTCACTCAAGACCACGCCCATCATGGCGCCCATGAAGGTCATGAGCATGGCGTAAAACGGACCGATGGGGTCGTTCTTGCCGAGGTAATAGTATCCGTAGACAACAACGAGCGCCCCGATCCCCAAAACAAGCAGGGAGAAGAGCATTCCTAGCCCATCGAGTCGAAACGCGATGTTCAACCCAAGCGATTCAATCCACGGCCAACTCTGAACGAGGACCTCGCCCGCCATGACTTGCGGAACCAATGTGGCGAGTACCCCCAGACCCGCAAGGGGAGGGATCAGAGCGCCTATCATGGAGGCTTGGCGGCTCTTTGAGGCGAGCAACCAGGCGGGCAAAATTCCCAGAAAGGGTAGCAGGACGATGAGCAATATGGACATCTGCGCTTACCGTGGCAATGAGTCGACGGATTGCATACACCAAGATACGCAACCTCGAAAAGTAGAACCGGAGAAAACCGTGCCGGATGTGGCATTGGATGCGAAATCGTTGTAATGAGGCGCGTGTTTTCCGCTTCAAGAGTGTTCTGAAATGTCAAAATTCTACATCACGACCCCGATTTATTACGTCAACGGTGAGCCCCATATCGGTCACGCCTACACCACGATTTTGGCGGATGCGATGGCGCGTCACTATCGGCAGCGAGGTGCAGACGTTTTCTTTCTGACCGGCACCGATGAGCATGGTCTCAAGGTTCAGCGTGCGGCAGAGGAATTGGGGATTTCGCCCAAAGAACTCGCGGACAAGAACTCGGCGAGTTTCAAGCGGCTTTTTGAAAAACTCGAGCTCACCTACGACCGGTTTATTCGCACGACGGATGCGGATCACACCAAAGTGGTGACCGAAGTCGTCAATCGGATGAAGGCGAATGGTGATGTCTATCTCGACTCGTATTCGGGTTGGTACGCGGCCTCCGACGAGGCGTTTTTTGACGAATCAGAGATTGAAGACGGTCATGTGAAGTCTTCGGGCGCCAAGGTGGAATGGGTTGAGGAGAAGAGCTATTTCTTCCGGCTTAGCAAGTACCAAGAGCCTCTCTTGGAGTGGTACAACACCAATCCACATAGTGTGCAGCCCGATGCGCGGCGAAACGAAGTGGCTTCGTTTGTGGCTTCAGGGCTTCGAGACCTCTCGATCAGCCGCACGACCTTTGATTGGGGTATCGAATGGCCTGACGATCCCGAGCACGTGCTCTATGTCTGGGTCGATGCGTTGACGAACTACATCACGGGCGTGGGGGCGTTCCACGATCAGGCGCTCTTCGAGCGTTTCTGGCCTTGTGATGTGCATTTGATCGGCAAGGATATCCTGCGTTTTCACGCTGTTTATTGGCCGGCGTTCTTGATGAGTGCCGGGGTCGAGCTTCCGCATCAAGTGTTTGCGCACGGTTGGTGGATGAACGACGGCAAGAAGATGAGCAAGAGCATGGGGAATTTCATCGATGCTTTTGAGCTAGCCGACACTTACCCGCTGGACCTTCTGCGCTATTACTTGATGAGAGAGATGGCGTTTGGTTCTGATGGAAACTTCGTTCACGAACGTGTGATCGGCCGCAATAACTCAGAGCTTGCGGACAATCTTGGAAACCTCGTGAACCGTTCACAGGCGATGACGCAGAAGTTCTGTGAGGGCAACGTGCCGGCGTTCCATGAGCTCGATGGTGATTTGGGCCGTGAGATTTCGCTCGTGGCTGAGAAGGCTCAAGTGACACTTGAGGATATGAGCCATTTGATGGACGAGCGTGAGCCGCATCGCGCACTTGAGCGATTGATGGAGTTTTCGAGTGATCTGAACCAGTTCATCGCCGTGACTCAGCCTTGGGCGTTGAATAAGCGCGGTGAGACTCAGGCCCTGGAGAGCGTGATGTACACGTTGCTTGAGGGCGTGCGATGGCTCGCCGTGATGCTCTGCGCATTTCTGCCCAAGACTTCGGAGCTGATCTTGGCCGGATTGGGTGTTGAGAGCAAAGCGTTCGAAAGCCTCAAATGGGGCGGTCTTAAGAGCGGTGAGTCACTCACAAATATCGATGTTCTCTTCGCAAAGATGGAGTTGCCCGTGAAAGAAGAAGTCAAAGAAGAGCCGAAAATAGAAGCTAAGAAAGAAGGGCCGAAGGCGGCCGAAGAGGGCATCATCACATTTGACCATTTCATGGCTGTAGAGCTGAAGGTGGGTCACATCCTTAGCGCTGAAAAGGTGGAAGGGGCCGATAAACTCCTGAAGCTAAGCGTGGATGCTGGCGAAGAATCGCCTCGGACCGTCGTCGCTGGGATCGCCAAGAGTTACGCGCCAGAAGACCTCGTAGACCAGCGCGTGGCGATGGTCGCGAATCTCAAGCCGCGCAAAGTGTTTGGGACCCTTAGCCAGGGAATGCTTCTGGCCGTAGAAACCGAAGACGGTGGTCTTGAGCTTGCGCGTTACTCGGCAAACGTAAAAGCCGGTACCCGAATCTCCTGATGAGCATCTATCGCGAAGCTATAGAGCCAATAGGAAACTCTGAAGCTCGTCGCCGAGAGCTGGTACGTCTTGGGCGAAGCCTGGACTCTGCACAATCGACCACGCTGCTCTTGGACGCTTTTAGTGATCCTTACCCACCGGTGCGTCATGCGGCCGCGTCCCTCTTGGGCGAATTTATGGCCCCGTCGATCGAAGAACGCGTGGTGGAGCGCCTGGAAAGCGGCGAAGAGGAAGAGCGAACCGCGGCGTGCATCGCCCTAAATTCCGATGGCGTGAGCAGACTTGGGGTTCAGGCGCTCGAGGCCGCCACGCACGACGCGTCGGCCGACGTGAGGTATCACGCATTGGTCTCATTGCATCGCTTTGACCCGGCGAATGTACAGGAGATCGTGAGTCGCCTGGTGTCCGATGAGAGCGATCCCGCCATTCTGGTGGTCTGTGCGCAGATGATCAGTGAGAAGGGGTGGCCGTGGCTTGAGCAACTCGTGAAAGTGAGGGAAGGGCTCAAAGGTGTGGACCGATTTCAGCTTTCATTCTCTCTAGCGCGCCTTCGTGGTCAGCACCACGTGAAGCTACCTCCCGAGCTCAGTGAAAGCGTCTCGCAAGATTTGGTAGGGCACCTCAAAGACGAGGCGACGAGCAGGGCGGCGATTCAAGGGCTTGTTTACCTGGGTGCGTCAAAGGCAGTCGAGCCATTGCGCAAGATTGCAAAAGGTTGGCTCTTGCATCCGATCATCAGGGTGGACGCGGCGATCGCTCTCTTTCAGCTTGGAGATGAGGAGGGCTCTCGCCTCTGGCAAAAGCACCTGCAGGGGCGCAGAAAGGATGCCCGAGGCTGGGCCATTGCGCGAGCGGGCGAGCTTAAGGTTACGGAGTTTCGGGAATTTGTTGAGCGAGAGGCCGTTTCAGACACTTATCATAGTGAAACGGCGTTGATTTCGCTTTCTCACTATGACGATGAGGCCGCATGGCGCGTCATCGAGACGCGAGCTCGGGAGTCTGCTGATACAGAAACCCGCGAGCTTGCACACCAACTGCTTAGAGGTCGAACTCATGCTCTTTGATACCCACGCACATTTGGATTTTCCGGCCCTGGCCGATGATTTTGAGAATGTCCGAGCCACGATGCTAGAGGCCGGTGTGGAGCACGTGGTTTGTATCGGTGCAAGTCGAGGCATCGATAGCAATTATCGCGCGTTGGAGTTCGCCCGGAAGTACCCGGAGATGATTCGATGCTCTGCCGGCATCCACCCGCACGATGCGGATATGGTGACGCCTGAAGTGGTGGACTTGATACGAAACGAGTTCGCGAGTCTGCCCGAAGTCGTGGGGATCGGCGAGTCCGGTTTGGACTACTATTACGACAAGGCCGACCGCGACAAACAGAACTGGGCGTTTCGAGAGTTTCTTCAACTTTCAAAGGAAGTGTCTAAACCCATCATTATTCACAGCCGTGATGCCGAAGAAGATACCTTGCAGGCACTTCGCGACACCGGCGTAAATACCGGCATTTTGCATTGTTTTACGGGCTCTCGTGCCATGGCCGAGGCGCTTGTAACCGAGTTTGACTTCCATCTTTCATTTTCGGGGATAGTGACCTTCAAGAACGGGCGTGAGCTCTTGGAGATCGCGGCCGAAGTCGTGCCCCTGAACCGCGTCCTCGTCGAGACCGACTCGCCGTATCTCGCCCCGGTTCCGTTTAGAGGAAAGACCAACCAGCCGGCGTATGTGCGCCACACCGCGGCGGCGATCGCCGAGGCGCGAGGCTTGTCGTTGGAAGATTTTGCGGCAGAGACCACAAAAAATGCGAAGGAGATTTACGGGTTTTCGCCAGTGGCGCCCTGAATCTTAGCCTTTCCTTTCTCTGTGAGTTCGGACCAGAGAGTGTGGCCTTGTTCCACTTTAGGAAGGATCATGTCGATACATTCGTCAGCCGCGTAGACCACGGAGAGGCGCGTGGGGTCGATGGTTCTCAGGAGATGGGCGCGAGAGAGTTCTTCGGGTGATGACATGTAGATCTTGTGCATCATCTCTGAGCATCGGTGGACCCAAACGACTTGCCGGTCGATGGGAACGGTTCTCGTCCGCTTTTCTTGCGGAGTTTCATTCTTAAGGGCGATTGCCGAAGGCTCCGCGGAGCGGGCTTCCTCAATGTCGCGCATGATCGTACGATACATCCTTTCCACAAACTCTCGCTCGCCGGAGAGTTCAAGTTGTATGGTCGCCAGACTAAACTGAAAGTGAGTCGTATTTTCGTCAGACATCCGTTATCCTCGGCCCGCAGAATCGCACTAGAATTAGGATTATCATGCCCGCTCACGTCTTGAGTATCAAGCAACTTAAATTCGCTTCGGAGAGCGCATGAGGGTTTTTGATGTGGTCGGAGTTGCAGTGCTTCTGGGCTGGATCGGGCTTATGGGCGCGTATGCATGGGAGCTAAATTTCGCTGAGAAGGGGCATACTGAGGTCTTGGCCGAGGGTGTTCGCATTAGCGCCGGTAATTCATGGTTGCTTCTGACGCGCGAGAATAAAGAAGTGGGCTACGTTCACGAAACCCGCACTCCGATTGAGGATGGTTGGCTTCTCGAATACGACTTCATGATGAACGTATCGTCCCTGGGCGCCTCACAAATGATTCGTACCGACGTCAAAGCCACCGTAGATCCCACGGCTGTGCTGCGGCGGGCTCAGATTTCTGTGCAAACTGGCTCGGCGTTTTCCTTCGACGCCGAGGCATGGGTGGAGGGCAAAGAAGTCGTGCTCGAGTTCTCGCTCGGTGGCGCAAAGAGGACACGTAGAGTCGCCTTCAACGACCCGCCAAGACTGGCGCAGAGCGCGTTCTACCAACTCGCTGCGCGTGAGAACTTGGAGGCCGGAGAGGTCTTTGAACAGGAGTATTTCGACCCCATCACCATGGGCATGACGAGCATGAAGTTTGAGTACGTGCGTCGGCATACCATCGATGTTTACGACACCCAGGTCGAGGCTTTTCACTTTGTGCAAAAGGTCATCAACGATGAGTACGACGTCTATCTGGACGCGAGCGGCGAAGTGCAGATCCAAGAACTTCCACTTAGGATCATCGGTGCGCGGGTTCCAAACGAGCTCGGTCAAGCCCGCGCGCAACAGATGCAGCGCGAGTTTAAGGCAGGCGGGGCAGCTTCAGATGCCGCGATTTCGGTGGATGATGCGATCGGTTTGATTCGAGGTGGGGGAGGCGTCACCAATACAAACGTTTACCAAATCTCGCCGCAAGGTCTTACGATCCTTGGGGATTCGGGAGCGCAAAAAGTCGTGCATCGCACTGAGGATTCACTTCGGGTGGATACGGCGCTTGTGCCGGAGCCTTTGCCCGCGGCAGAGACTGATGAATCCTATGCGTTGGCGCCTGCGCTAGCCCCCGACGAGCTTGAAATCGCAAAACAAATCAAGCCTGATCTGGCGGACGCGTCGCGGCTGATCGTGGTGGAGAAGGCCGTTCGAAATCTCCGTGAACATCAAGCCTTTGATACGTTGACCCAGGCGCGACGTGTCGCAATCTTGCTAGCCGTTTTGCGAGAAATGGAGATTCCAAGCCGGGCCGTTTTTGGCGTGGAGTTCGACAAAGAAAAAGTCCGACCTCATGCGTGGATTCAGTACGAGCGCGACGGAGTTTGGGTGGATCAAGACCCGAGCAAGGTCACTCTGATCCCGTCTACACGACAGGTTCAACTCAGCGCAGAGCCTCTGCTCAGTCTTGAGAACTATGAGTCAGAGATCTCACGGGTCAAAGTCGAGCGATACACCGCAGAACCAGAAGTAAAGGGTACCGATGCCGACTTCAATTGAGGGAATATGAGCGAATCGATGGTCAAGATTGAAGGCTTAGTCAAACGCTACGGCTCTTTCACCGCGGTGGACGGCATCGACCTTGACGTTAAACAAGGCCAAGTTTTTGGGGTGTTGGGGCCAAATGGCGCGGGAAAAACCACCACGCTCAGGATGCTCACGGGGCTCTTGATGCCTACCGATGGCATCATCACGATCGACGGGCATCGAATGGACTCAGACCCCGTAAAGGCGAAGTCCATCACCGGCTTCATTCCGGACCGCCCCTACGTCTACGACAAGCTTACGGCATTTGAATATCTGAGCTTCATCGGTGGCCTCTACCAGATGCCAAAGGCGCGCGTTGCCCGCCGAGTTAGAGAGTTGCTCGAGCTCTTCGCGCTTGCGGAATGGGCCGACAGCCTCATCGAATCTTTCAGCCACGGCATGAAACAGCGCATCACGTTTGCTGGGGCGCTTCTGCCGGAGCCGAAACTCCTGGTAGTCGACGAGCCGATGGTTGGGCTCGATCCCAAGGGGCACCGCCTGATTAAGGACCTTTTTCGGCGTCTGACTGAGCGCGACGGCATGACGATTTTGCTCTCGACGCACACCTTGGACGTCGCCGAAGAAGTCTGCGATTCCGTGGCCATCATCAATCACGGGAAGGTCGTTGCACGAGGCACGATGGACCAGCTGCGGGTGGAATCCGGCGAGAGCGCTGCAACTCTAGAGCAAGTCTTCTTGAGGATTACCGAGGAGACCGAAGAAGAGCGCGCTGCGCGAGTGGCGCTGCGGTTTAGCGGCGGAAGCTCTGCTGAGGAGTCGCCGTGACCTGGAAGCTCTTGGCCGTGAAGTTTTTGGCTCTCAAGGGGGCGCTTCGGTCGGAACAGGACGGGAAGTACCGCGTACCAGCGTTTGTGGCGCTGAGTGCGCTTTTTTGGGTGATGTTGTTCCGGTCGAGCCATTGGGTCGTGACCGAGGCGCTAAAAATCGAGCCCGTGGGCGACCTTCTGGTCCAACGTCTGCTCGCCATTACTTTCTTGGTCTTCCTGGGCCTTCTGGCGTTCTCCAATGTGGTGACTGTTTTCAGCACGTACTACCTCTCCGATGAGCTCGACTTTCTGATGTCGAAACCGATCCCCAAGGACCACTTTTTTACCGCCCGGTTTTTGGAGTCTTTGGCGCAATCTTCGTGGGTGGTGTTCATCTTCGGGCTGCCGATTTTTATCGCTGCAGGCGTGGGGGTGGATGCCAGCTGGCCTTATTTTGTGGGGCTCCTCGGCGTGATTGTGCCTTTCGTAGCAATACCCACTGCGTTAGCCACACTTGTGGCGCTGGCTGTCACGAACGTGCTCGCCGCCCAGCGCACGCGTGACGCCACGCTTTTCTTCGGGCTCGCGGCGTTTTCCGTGCTTTTCGTGGTGATTCGAGCCCTTCGCCCGGAGCGGCTTCTCAATCCGGACAGCTTCTCGTCAATCGGCGAGATGTTAAATCTTCTTTCGGCGCCGACTACCGTCTATTTGCCGAGCGATTGGTGCATGAACGTGGTCGTGCCCTTGATGTACGGGCGCTCAAACGTCGATTATTGGTCTCTCGGACTTCTCTATTTGACACCGATGGCTCTCTACTTTGTCTCGGCGTGGTTCCACAGGCGGTTCTACCACCGTGGCTATTCCAAGGCGCAGGAGGGCCGTCATGGACAGAGCGTGCTCACCAGCATGCGGGACTGGGTGACCAAAAAGACCTCGACACCCGCGCAGTCCCTTGAGGCAAGGCTTGCCAAGCTCGAATCGGACCCCGAGACGGTTGTTTCCGTGCTTAAGCAATTGGTTAGAAAGGACCAGCTCATCTTTGTGCGCGATGCGAGCCAGTGGTCTCAAGTCCTCGTGGTGATTGCGATCATCGTGATTTACCTGGTGAACTACAAGTACTTTGAGATTGCAGCTGACGCGCGCCTCTTGGGCGACGCCGGTCTCTATTTCTTCAATCTGGCGGCATGTGGCTTTGTGATCGTGGCGCTCTCGGGGCGTTTTCTCTTTCCGGCAGTGAGCATCGAAGGCCGAAGTTTTTGGCTGATTTTGCAGGCCCCGGTTTCGTTGGATAAGTTCCTGATCGGCAAGTGGCTGGGCGGAATTTGGCCCGTGCTCATCGTTGGGCAAGCACTGATTTGGGCGTCCAATCTTCTGGTTCTTCAAAACCCCGCATTCGCAATCTTGGCAAGCGTTATCATCTTGGTTTTAACACTCGCCGTCACCGCCATGTCCGTGGGGCTTGGCGCCGTGTACCCCCAGTTCTACAACCCCAACGCGGCAAAGATCGCGTCGAGTTTCGGGGCGGTGATTTATATGATTCTGGGAATGTTTCTGGTTCTCTTTGTGCTCATTACGTCGTTCAGGTTCACGCTGAATCTGGGACAAATGTACGAAGACCCCGCAGCAGCGACGCTGACGTTCTTGAACTTTGCAGGTGCTTCTTTGGCCGTGACAACGCCAGCCCTTGCGGGTTATGGCGCGCTCAAGCTAGGAGCGAGGTCGCTTAGACGACGAATATCATGAGCAAAGAAAAATCAGGTCGTAATTGGGCAGCGGCATTTAGCTTGGGTGCTTTGGCCGCGTTAGTTTTGGCTTTCATGCCGGTGGGCTTTGAGCCCTGGGTGCACTTGGCCATGGGGCGCACTGCCGATACTTTCGGCACCATTCCGGACCGAAACATCTTTGTCTACACGCTCGATTCTGCAAAAGAGATGGCGATTTTGGGGTGGCTCGGGCAGTGGTGGCTCTACAAGGTCCATCAACTCCTAGACTGGCACGGCGTGCTCGCGTTGAGAGGCCTAGTCGCGTTTCTCGCGGTGGTGATTTGTGCGCTTTCCTCAAGGACCGGGAAGGAGAGGGTTGGGCAATTGGCTCTCGGCGTGCTGGCACTCGTGTTGACTATACCGATAGGGCCGGCGCTCTTTGGTGGGCTCTTGCTATTGCTGGTTTTGGTGCTTTTGAGGCCCGTGTTTTTCGGAGAGGCGAAAAAGCGTGCTTTCCTTGTGCCTTTGTTGATGCCGCTAATGGTGCATGTGGACGGTGTCTTCGCGCTGGTGGTGCTCTTAACCATTGGCTGGGCCATCGAGGCCCGGACTCGCCGTGCTGTGGCTTTGGCGATATTGACCTCAGCTGCCACCTTCGTGAACCCAAGGGGGGTTGAGGTCTGGTTACTGGCCTTTGAGCAATTCACGTTGCCGGGTTTATCCGCAATCCTACTTGGTCTGCTTGCATTCTGGCTTTGGAAGGATGGGAGCCGCGGATGGCCATGGGCTCTGATTGCTGTCTTTGTAGCGTTTCGGCCGGAGCTCATCGGCTTCGGGATGCTCGCCATGTTGTTGATGCTCACACCTGCCGAGCAGATGGCCATCAAGATTCCGAAAATGGCTCTAGCTGCCATTCTGACGGTTTCTTTGCTCGCGCAGCCCCTTTGGGCATGGTGGAGTCCAATAACCGAACTCGTGGGCATTGGGAGGCATTCTGAACGAGATTTTGGAGCTATCTCCAAGAACGTACCGCTGGACGCTGTGCGAATCATCCAATCTTGGGGTTCCCGCGCGCGCGTCCTCCACCCACCAGAGTTGGCTGGCGTGCTGATGTTCGAGCTCGGCAAGGAACCTTATCCTATGCTCTTTACAGGGCCGGAAGCCGTTCCAGACCTTGTGAATGCGAATATCTATGGGTTGGTTCGTGAGGACACCACTGTGGCACTTGGACTGGTTCATCAGTTCAGCATCAAGGCGGCGCTGATTCCCGCAGCAGATATAGGTCTGGGCAAGTTCTTGGTGGACGAAATGCGTTTTCAAAAAGTCCACGAAGACGGCGCCTACGTCCTCTACGGCCGTTAGGACGACTTCAAAACCCGCCGCCAAACAACAAGTAGAGGTCGTGGATTCCGCCATCTGAGAGGCCGTAGGCGTAGCCGAGGCGCAAGTTCCCGGCCAGGTAGTAGGCGAAGGTGGTGTTCAGGATGACTTCGGCTCCGACGCTCGAGAAGAGGTCTTGATCGGCCAGGAAGCCTTGATAGGCCGTCCCCGTATCCGCGAACACACTGCCCTTGAACTGGCGGAAGTACACTGGGAGCGTGCCAAAACCTTCGTCCATATCGAGGATTGGGAAACGGTAGCTCGCAGTCAAAAGTTGGAAGTTTGGGCCTCGGACATGCGCTGGCGGATAGCCTCTTAAGACACGCCCGCCGGCGGGTTCCTGAAAGATGACGCTGGTCAACACGTCTTGTGGCAATGCGCCGCCGAGCGTGTACTGACCTGTTCGTCCACTCGCGGACGACACATGTCCACCGGCGTAATTGAGGGCGAGCACGTGTCTCGGAATCCAGGGGTTGGGTAGGTACGCGTTGGCGTTGTAGGAAACCGTCATGGACTGGACATCACTGCCAATGAACGGATTTTGAAGGCTGAGATTCAATCCAAGCGAGAATCCCTTTTCGCTGCTTACCGAGCGTGGGTATCGCTCCACATTGGTGTAGTTGACGCTCAACCCCGCCTGGTTTTGCCATTGGGATTCCGGAATGGAGGGTTGGATGTCTCCCGGATCCGGCTCAACGTCTGGAAGTCCGTCAAACGTGACGTATTGCGCCTGGAGCGAAAGGCCGAGCCGCAGATTGTCAAAGATCCCGCGGAACGGAATGCCGATTTGACCGCGCAATACATAGTCTTCCTCAAGGAAGGTCTGAAAGTCGCTCGCCGCAAAGAATCCACGCTGATTCGGGTAGAGGCGATGCCTGGCCTGAACCGCGAAGTCCACC
Source organism: Microvenator marinus (assembly GCF_007993755.1). Lineage (GTDB taxonomy): Bacteria > Myxococcota_A > Bradymonadia > Bradymonadales > Bradymonadaceae > Allomicrovenator > Allomicrovenator marinus. The sequence goes on along the minus strand of NZ_CP042467.1, from coordinate 959,946 downwards.
GGGAGCCTCGAGTACGAATATTGGGCCGCAAAATTGTAGCCTTGGTCCGTCAATTCGCGGCCAGTGGTGAGCGCACCCGAGAGCGACCACGTGTGATGCCCCACCGGATCGTAGCCCGCCAAGACCCCGCCAAACGCGCTCCCTGTGGTGATTAGGCCGAATTCCGGAATGAACACCAAGGGCAACAATTCGGGCAAAGGGTTGTAGTCTGTCGTGGTAAATCCCGAGGTGTCGATGTCCGGGTACTTGATGACTGGTAGTTCGTCGTAGACCGATGGACCTGGAGCAGAGCGGACTTCGTCTATCACGCCAAGATCGTAGCCTTCGCTGGTGTAATGGGTGACCCAAAGTTGTCCAGATTCATCTCTCAAAGGTTGCATCACGCCGTTGACCACATTCGTGAGCTTTTCCACCTCTAAACTCTCCAGATTCAATCGGTAGATATTGAAGATTCCAGTCCGGTCCGATGAGAAGAGGATTGAGCTCGGGCTCTCGTAGACTGGGTCGAGGTCTAGCGCAAAGTCGTCGGTGAGTTGTCGGGGCGCGCCTGCATCCACGGGTACAATCCAGAGGTCACGTTGACCCGAATCAAGCATCCACCTCGAAAATACTACGGATTTTGAATCCGGACTGAATCGCGGGCCTGCAATCTGCTGCCAGTCCGCGTCCGACACCAGCACACGTTCGGCACGGGAGACTCGATTCAGTTCGCGCAAGACCAATTCCATGGTTCCGTTTTTGTTCCGAGCGTAAACCAACCAGCGCCCATCGGGGCTGACGGCCGGGTCGCGGGCACGCTCACCATGGGTGAGGCGGTGCGTTGTCCGGGTGGCAGAACGCCACATGAAAAGGTCTTGGTAAGAGTAAGTGTTTTTGATGACGTTGGACTGAGAAAACACAAAATTCTTTCCGTCTGGGGTCCAATCGCCCGTCCCTGGGCCGCCCGGAATCTCGAAGAGCTCGGTGATCTTGCCTTCCGCGAGTTGCGAATACGCGGGGCTCGACTCGAGGTCGAAATGGTAGAACGAAATGCTATGACCTGGCCTGAGCCGGGCGAATCCGTGTGAACCTGCACGCCGAGTAATCGAGCGAATCTCTGACTCTCCTTCGGCGCGCACACGCTGACGCGTGGCCTGTGCTCGCGCTTGAGTGACCGCGGTGAATTGGTTCCACATCGATTCGAGGGTTTCGCCAGAAATCTCTTCTGATGTCTGGTTGAGGCTCCACGGAATCAGGCGGCTGCCATAGATGCGATTGAACTGATTTCCAAAATCCTCGCCGTGACGGTCGAATACATAGTCGAAGAAGAGCGAGCCGTAGAGATACGCTGAGTTGCCGCCAGGCCATTGGGTGGGAGAGCCCGCAACCCCACCGAGGTCGAGCAGTGTGCCCTCGAGCGCAGCCGTACGTGCCCACATCTTCCATGTAGACCCCGAGACGCGCCCGCCGCGCGTTCGTTTTGATTCGTGATACGTGGCGAACCCCTCGATAAACCAACGCGGAGCGGTCTGGTTTGGGTTCGATTGTTTGCCGATTACGAAGTTGATGTACGGCGAGGCCCCGCCAATGGTGTCGAGATGCAGGATGTGGACGTATTCGTGGTAGACCAGCACGCGGAGCCAATCATCATAAAACCCTAGAACGCTGTCAGATTCGGGAGGCATTCCATAGATGTTCATCGTGTTTCTGGCGTAAACCGTCGCCGAGCCGTTAGCGATGTCTAGCTTGTCCAATACGTTGACATGCGTGCGTCGGGCCGGCTCCCACTCCAAAAGAGGCGCGAAAATCTGATGCGCCTCCTCCGAAATCACGGCCACTCGCCAGGCGAGGTCCTCGATTCCGGAGTGATAATGCACGTAGAAATGCGGGGTGGTGATCGTAAAATACTCGAGTTCAGGGTCGTCGATTGCCCACGCATGCGTGCACCAACTCATGACCATCGCCACGAGTACAACACTTAAACTTCGCATCAACACGTTCTGGCCTCGCAGAAGAGCGGGCCCAAATAGAGCTCAATACTCGAATCTTCCCAATCCAAGGTTGATGGCAGCGTGCTCAAATCACGCGTCTCAAAGGAAGGGGCGGCCACAAGCGTATCCGCGAATTCCTTGTCATCGAATTCGAGAATCACGACGCCGTTTTCCGCCGCATCTGCTTGCCCTTTTAGTTTTCGTGCACCGGTGCCCAGACAAGGCATGGAGATCGTCGAGATTCCGTTGTGTCGGTGGCGAAAATAGGCGTGGTGATGCCCATGAATCAAAGTGACGGGGTGTCTAGAAAGGAGTTCTTCAAGGGCCCTATCACGCGTGGCTTCGCGGGATCGGCCGGCCGCAATCGGATGAAGTGGTACATGGGTAAAAATCACGCTTCTCTCAGAGTCTTTGAGAAGGTCTTCCAGCCAAACACGCTCTTCTTCGTCTAGCCACCGAACGGTTGAAAAATCGAGACTTATGAAGAGTACGCCACCGAACCGAAACGCGTATTGCGTAGGCCAGCTTTCATCGGAAACCCAATTGAGCTCAGGTTTGCGTGGCGTCCACGTCTTTAAATATTCTTCGCGTTCTTCGGCAAAATTCGGTGCACCGTCGTGGTTGCCAGGCGTCGGCAGGAAGGGAATGGGGTCCAAAGGCTGGACAACGTTCCCAAGGAATGAGTCCCACATGGCTCGGTAATTAAGGCCGCGTCGCATGCCTGCGACCATATCGCCCGTTGAGAGCACGAGGTCTGGCCGAGACTCCTCTGAGAGCCATCGCACCGTTTCGTGAACCTCCGGGGTGTATTCCAACGAGCCGTAACTCGAGTTCAGGTCCGAGACTACGGCGACTCGAAACGCTCGAGGTTCGCTCTTCGGTTGAACCGGTGGGGCAATCTCCTTTGGCGGCGCGACTTCTTCAACCTTGGTTTCCCGCAAATTGGGCGCGGGCTCAACAGGAGCCGCTGAGCATGCGGATACCACCAAAAAGAAAATGAAAAATCTCGTCACGTCGAATAGCATCCAAAAGGGCACGAGGAGGATGGCCTTTGAGCGCACGCTTGTCAAAGTGAGCAATCTGGGGCCAGAGTCAAAACTAACAAAGATTGAGGCGCGGATGTTAGCCCCGAATGGATTAAATTACGAACTCTACGAAGGTCCCAATGATACGGTGGTCTTCCTCAACGGCATGAGTCAATCAACCCTACACTGGAAGTCGCAAGCACGTGCATTCCAGTCAAAGTTTCAGGTGCTGACTTACGATGCGCAAGGGCAGGGCGATAGCCCGCTGAGTGACGTCAAACTAACCTTGGAAACCCACTCCAAAGACCTGGCTGAACTTCTGGACCATATTGGTGCCGAAAGAGTGCACCTCGTGGGGTTTAGCCACGGGGCCCGGGTGGCCCTACAGTTTGCTGTGGATTTTCCTGAGCGCGTGAAATCACTTGTGCTGTGTTCGGCCACAGCCACACCCAATGCGCTTTCGAGAACCATCATCAGGTCTTGGCGCGAGATATTGGAGCGTGGAGGCGTGCAAGCCATGAGTTGGGCGGCACTGCCCACGATCCTTGGCAACCGCTTTCTGGAGCAAAATGAGCACCTCTTGGGCGGTATCATCAAGGCGTCTGAGCAGCGAAATAGCCGTGACGGACTCATGGCCCTTCTCGAAGGTATGCAATCGTACCCGGATTTGAGCGAGCTCGCGCGCCAGGTGAGCGCCCCAACTCTGGTGATTTCGGCAGATGGTGACCTGCTCGTGACCCGCGATGGGGCGCAAGAACTCGCGCGTTTGACCAAGGGTCGACACGTTGAGGTGAAAGGGGTGGGCCACACCATTCCGATCGAGGCGCCTGAAGAATTTCGTGAGCTGGTTCTTGGTTTTTTGTCTGAGCACGCGTGAGAGTCTTCTACTCCGACCATTTTACGGTGACGCTTCCGGAAGGGCATCGATTCCCGATGGAAAAGTATCGACTCCTTCGCGACCACCTTGTGAACCACGAGATTCTTGGGCCTGGCGAGCTGAGCGAGCCGCTGCGCGACTCTAGAGAAGTTCTGCATCTTGCGCATGACCCTGATTACGTGGCGCGCTTTCTCGCTGGGCAGATCGACTCAAGGCATATGAGGAAGGTGGGCTTCCCTTGGTCCGAGGCCTTTGTCTTGCGCGTGCTCGCTACAGTTTCAGGGGCATTATCCGCCGCGGATGAAGCGTTGGTATCTGGTTTCTCGGGGAATCTAGCAGGTGGGACACACCACGCTTCAAGGGCGCAAGGAGAAGGCTTTTGTGTCTTCAACGACCTGGCGACCGTGGCTATGGACCTAGTCGCGCGAGGCCTTGAGCGTATTGTGATTCTGGACCTTGATGTGCATCACGGAAACGGCAATGTAGAGATCTTGGGCGCGATCCCCGAAGTTTCGATAATCAGCGTTCACGGGGAGCGGAACTATCCCTTTCAAAAACCGTCGTCGTGCCTCGATATCGGACTCCCTGACGGGACGGGCGACTCCACGTATCTCAGGGTGGTCGAGCAGGTGCTCGAAATCGTGCACCGACTTAAGCCCCAAATCATCCTCTATCAAGCGGGCGTAGACGCACTCCACTCGGATTCGTTGGGTAAACTCGCGATGACTCATCGCGGCTTAGAGCGACGAGACGAATTGGTACTTGGGTACGCGAAGCGGCACGACGTGCCGATTTCGCTGGCGCTCGGAGGTGGTTATGCAAAGCCCATCGCCGACTCGGTTCTGGCCTATGCAAATACCTATCGTGTCGCACGTAGGGTGTTTGCTGAGTAGACTTGCCCGTTTAGGCCAACGATTGTTACAAAAAGACGAAAACTAACCAAAGGAGCAGACTATGGATTTCAAAGACGTAAAGATTACCTGGCTCGGACACGGAACTTTCCTATTTGAGCACGATGGAAAGAAGACCCTTGTAGACCCTTGGATCGAGGGCAATCCAAGCTGTCCGGGCACCTTCAACAACCTCTCGCCAGACACAATTCTGATTACGCACGGACATTTCGACCATATCGGCGATCTTTTTTCCGTGGCGGAACGTAGCTCGGGACCGATCGTGGGTATCTTCGATCTCACGGCTTGGGCCCAATCGAAAGGAATCGAAGAGGAGCGCCTGGTCGGCATGAATAAAGGCGGAACGGTTCGGCTGGAAGAGCAGGGCCTTGAGGTTTCAATGGTCCAAGCGATTCACTCGTCATCGTTCATGGAAGAGGATGGCACCGTGGTCTATCTCGGTGAGCCAGCCGGGTACGTGGTGAAGTTTGATTCGGGCCTCAAGGTTTATGTAGCCGGAGACACGTGCCTCTTTTCCGATATGGAGTGGATCGGAAGGCTTCATGAGCCTGACCTGGCAATCTTACCCATCGGAGACCGCTTCACAATGGATCCGAAAGCCGCCGCGTGGGCTTGCCAGTTGACCGGCGTTAAGGCCGCCATCCCTGCTCATTACGGTACTTTCCCTCTCTTGACCGGAACTCCTGCCGCATTCAAGGCCGAGTTGAAGAACCTCGGGCTAGATACAGAGGTCATCACCCTCGAGCCCGGCCAACACACCTGATTGGCTATTGGCCCGCTTTTAATCTCAGGGAGACGGCACGCCTGTGGTCGTCAAGATCGCCTTCAGGTCTTCGTCGTCAAAGCGCAAGCCGCCGCCGAAGAAGTACTCAGTGCGGTCGTTGAAGATGTCATCGACACCTGCCGCGATGTAGAAATGGGTGAGGAAGTCCAACGTGGCCGTTGTTCTTACGCGCGGATTGATATCGTAGCTAAACGAGAACACGTCAGCTTGAACCATCAGCGCGCGATCCGGAAGAAGGAAGAGCTCCGCACCCACGCCACCAGTGCTCTCAATCAGGCCGAAACGCCCACCGATAGCGAGCCATGGGTTGATCTCAAACGCCTGGCCGTAAAGCAGTGACACCTTGAATCGGTCGGTGGTCTCTACGCGGGTCTCCCTGAACTGTGCGTCCGGGTCGTCCGCATTGGTCGTGTTGACATCGGTGGTGTAAATCTCGGTGAACCCTCGGTAATCATCCACGAGCTCGATCAAATAGTATTTATCTTCGTTTGGCTTAAGCCTTAGCCCGATGATGTTTTTGAACTGAGAATTTCGTGCGTGATACTCTGTCCTAAGCTCGATGATGGTCTTGAGTTTTGTGACGCGGCCCAACAAATCGCCAGCATCGGTCAGGATTTCTTCAGTGCGCTGAGCAATTGCTGGATTGTTGACGAGCTCGCCCAACGTTCCTTCGCCTTCATTGATCTTGTCAGTGATATCTTGCACGTTTTGCAGTGAATAATTCAACGAGTCGAGGGTGGCTTGAAGCCTGGACAATGTACCCTTCAGGGTGCCCAATCCCGACTGCAAATCTGTGGAACTCTGGCCCACGATAAAGCGCACCTCTTGAACTATGGCCTCGGTATCACGAAGGATATTCTCTACAGACTCGGCTGAAGGCCCCGAGAGGGCCTCGAAATCCGCAGCGATATTATCAACATTGGAGAGGATACGGTCGAGCTTCGGCGTGTTCTCACCCACAAATTGGTTGAGTGATTCCACCATGACTTGAAGGTTGACGAGGAGTTCTTTCAGGCTTTCCTTGCCCTCGTCAGACCCGAACACCTCAGCGAGCGAATTGGTGACCTTTGAGATATCGGTCGCAATATCGTTCATCTTGGCCATAATCTCGTCCACGCTTGTGGAGCTGACCACGATCTTGATTTCGTCGCCGTCTTCGAGCCGCTTGCCGTCGATGCCAGGCGTGAGTTCGAGGAAATAATCCCCGATAAAGCTCACCTGTTTTGCTTGAACAGTGGCGCCATTTCTCCAAACCCCGTCTTCCCCGAGAACGCCCTGATAAATGGGGATATCGCCGCGCACAGAGAGGTCAATTCTGGCACGTCCGTCGGCGAGAGAAATCTTCTGAATCCGTCCCACCTGAATTCCAGCCATCGCAATGAATGATTGTTCGGCCAGGCCCGAGGCGTTGTCTAGCATGACGAAAACCTCAACACCCTCGTCGCCCTCAGGCTTCGAGCTCACCTGAGTGAACATGTACATGGTGGCCACAATCCCGGCGATAACCAGGAGTCCAACTCTAAATGGGGTGGCGAGGTCTGCGAGTTTCATGGTGGTGGTTCTTACCAGAGAAATAGTGTGAGAATGTAGTCGATTACCAGAATAGCTATGCTGCTGGTCACCACACTCGACGTGGTGGCTTCTCCAACGCCCTTTGCACCACCAGACGCGAAGAAGCCTTTGTAACAGGCGATCACTGTGATGGCTACCCCGAAGCAAGCCCCTTTGAGGGCTGTGGCGAAGAGGTCAAAAGGCGTCACGAAATCTTTAATTTTCTGGATGAAAATACCCGGGTCGATGCCCATGATATTCACCGAAAGTACGTACGAAGCTACGATCCCCACGAAATTGAAGAGCAAGGTCAGGAGTGGAATCGTAATCAACCCAGCCACAACACGAGGCGCCACAAGATACTGGATGGGGTTGACGGCCATCACACTCATCGCGTCGATTTGTTCAGAGACTCTCATCGTCCCGATTTCGGTAGTCATGGCGCTACCTGTGCGGCCAGCAACCATCAGGCCCGTGAGCACTGGGCCGAGCTCGCGCACCATGGAGACGGCCACCGTTCCGCCCACGAGAGTCTGCGCATTGAACATCGCGAACGCGATGATCGACTGGTAGGCCAGGACAAGTCCGGTGAAGATACCCGTAAAGATGACGATGAAAACAGAACCGACGCCAACCTGATCGAGTGCCTGAAGGAAGATCCTTGGGCGATAGGGTGGGCGCACCAACCATACGGCGGTCTGGCCCAGCATAATCGCCATATGCCCAACTTCCTCTACATTTCTGATAAGTCCGCGCCCGAGGGACTCGATAGGTTTTTTAAGCTGAGAAGACATCCAATTCCGGTGTGTCGGGCAAACCGAGGTTCAGTTCAAGACACTACCTTGTTTCAGAGGCTCTTTCTCGGGTCAAGTTTCATGAAAATCGTCAGCGAGATTTGTGTGTTTTTCGGGACGGCATCGAACTGAATCTCGGCGAGTCGGGAGATTTTCTTTAGCACGCAGGCACTTGTGGTGGAATTATGAAGCGAATCCACAGAAATTCTCGGACTCCTCGCGTCGCCGGTTTTCCAACTCACAGATAACGCACCTTGGAGCCGAGGGTGGCGCTTCAGGCCCTTGACATAACAAGTGAAGAGCATGGTCTGGAGCTCAGCTTCAACCGTCTTGCCAGCTCGGTCCTTGATGAGCGCCGGAAGGTCCGGCGTGAGCTTGAAGCCGGAAACCGAAACCCTCGGTTCGAGCTCACCGAGATAAGTGGGCAAGCGGTGGGCCCGAAGGACGTTGATTCTGTGCCCGAGTTCCGAAGTCCATTTCGCCATCGGTTGGCCGATTTCATCCACGATTCTCACACTCAAGACGTGTCCTACGATCAAAGCCTCTTCAACGCCTGTCTCACAAAACGAGCGCTCAAAATCGGCATAACTCACCGGCAAAACTTGGAACTCAAGCTTTGCATGGCCGAGCACGAATCGGGCGTTCAGGAGTTCCGCTTGTTCAGACGTAACCTCAAATCGCACAGTTTCGGGACTCTCCCAGCTCAATCCATGCCCCTCAAAGAGCTGAATCTGGGCGCCTGTCTCAAAACTCATCAAACCACTGACCGGGTCAAACACACCGGCTCGCACATTCGGCGCCTGGACCCGCACCAAAAAAGGAGAAAGCACCTGTGCCTTTCTCTCCTCAAGCCGTTCGAGCGAATTTGCGTCAGCGAGATTCGAAAGCTCACAGTAGCGCGCAAACGCACGCGGTGTGTCCACGACTTGCGCCCAAACCGGGGCCGCCAATGTCATCACCATGAGTATGAGTAGGGTTCGAATCATGCTTTGAAAAAAACTCGGTATATTGCCTTCTTGCCGCGTTCTAAACCAAGGCAACCCACGCTTTCATTCCCGAGCCGTTTGCATCTTTCGGTTGTCTGAGTGTAAAGAAAGCGCATGAAATCGTGCGTAGTCGCCATTCTAGGGTTTTTCTTCGTTAGCTTTGCAACATTTAGCGTCGCTGCGCAAGACGAGGAAGAAACCGACGAAGAAGTGATCGAAGAGGTCGCTCCCGAAGATTTTGAAGACATCCGAGCGCTTCAAGAACTTGAGTCCGAGGCCCTGAAACCCAAGGTTTACACGGAGTCGGCATCGCTCGAGCTCTTCGCGCCTTCTGCCGGAGCGCTTCACCGAATTCAGAGCGACCACGGCTTGGTGCCCGAGCTGACCACACGCCGCGTTCCGCGTGGCGCAGAGCTTTTGGGGGTGCCTGGCGTCGCAGAGCGTTTTTCGCATTCCCCGGTGCTCGGCCTGACTAAGCATCAAGACCCGAGCATCAAGGCGTATCTCGACTTCTTCGACGGGCGAGGGAAGCCAATTCTAGCGCGATGGATCTCGCGCATGGGCCGCTATCAACCGATGATTCTGGCGAAGCTCAGAGCCGCTGGACTCCCAGAGGACCTAATATTCGTAGCGATGATCGAATCTGGGTTTTCGCCACGCGCAACCTCACCGGCTGCAGCGGTAGGCGTCTGGCAGTTCATTCCGACGACGGGCAGCGAAATGGGGCTTCGAATCGACCGATGGGTAGATGAGAGGCGAGACCCCGAGAAGGCCACGGATGCAGCGATCGCTTATCTGACTAGGCTCTACGAGCGTTTTGGCTCCTGGCCGCTAGCGCTTGCTGCCTATAACGGGGGGCCCGGCCTCGTTGGGAATACCGTCAAGAAGTACAATAGCAATGACTACTGGCATATCCAGCGCTCTGGCGGGATGTACGATGAGACTCGGCGCTACGTGCCCAAAGTGCTCGCCGCAGGACTCGTCACCAAAAATGCGGATATTTTCGGGCTTAGTCATGTCACCATGGTCGAGCCTTGGGAGTTTGACACGGTCAAGGTGCCAGGTGGAACTCGACTTAGCATCTTTGCAGACGCGAGCGGCACGGATGTCAAAACCTTGCGCGAGCTCAATCCAGAACTCCTCGCCGCTCAAACACCTCCAGGTGCTGAATACAACTTGCGGATCCCAAAGGGGAGCACCCCGAAATTTGTAGAGAATTACGACAAGATCAAGGTACGTGGCGACGTAGAGCACGAGATTTACACCACGTTATTTGGCGAAACGCTGGATGACGTAGCGCAAAAGTTTGCCGTGGCTCCAAGGGTGATACGAGCCCTCAACGGCTTGGCCTCAAGAGAGCGTGTCCCTTACGGTACTGAGCTTTTGATCCCAAAAGAGGGCCGAGGAAGTTGGAGGGGGAAACGCTCGAGAACCCCGACGCTCATCGTACCAAAGGCGATGAAAGTGAGTGGCCTCGAGCGATTTTATTACGAGGTCAACGCGGGTGATACCCTGGCCGCGATTTCCGCGGGCCTTGGCGTGCGTGAGTCGGATATTCTCGTGTGGAATTTCCTCGATCCGGCAGCCAAGCTTCAACCCGGAATGGTTCTTCAGGTCTTCGTTAAGACGCGCCCAGAGCTTGCGCGCGTGATGAGCGACGAAGACGTCAAAGCCGTGGTCGAGGGAAGTACCGAGCACAAAAAGCTCACGCGTCGCGCGAAACCACGGGTGTTCAGGCATCGCGTCAAACGCGGTGAGAGCCTCTGGACCATTGCCAGAAAGTACAAAGTGACCGTCAATGATTTGAAGAAATGGAATCGTTCACTCAGACGTTCCAACCTCCTACAACCGGGTCAACGAATCATCGTTTACCCGCGAAGGCGCTGAAGATGCACATCGAAACCATCAAAAGTCAGATTTCGGACAACTATTTCTACGCTCTGGTCAGAGAGAACGACGTGGCGCTTGTGGACCCTGTGGACGCCAAGAGTGCAATCTCGTTCGTGAAGAACTCCGGCAAGACACTTCGTATGGTCTTGAATACGCATTGGCATCCAGACCACGTGAGTGGAAACGACGAGGTTCTGGCAGCATTCGATGGCGTTGAGCTCGTCTCAGGGCCTGACTTTGAGCGCGTCAACGAGCTCGTGAGCCATGCCGTAGACAGGGTTGTTGCTCACGGAGATGAGATTGAGCTTGGTGGCCAGAAAATCCAAGTCATCGAGACCCCAGGCCACACATTGGGGCATGTGGCGTTTCTGGCAGACAGGCACCTGCTCAGCGGAGACACCATCTTCGGGGCCGGATGCGGCCACGTAAAGTTTGGAGGAGATATCAAGAGCCTCTTTCAAACATTTGATAGCCTTCTTCCGACGCTTTCAGCGGATATCGTTTATTATCCGGGCCACCACTATCTCCAACGAAACCTTGAGTTTGGCCTTCATATTTTGCCAGAAGACCAGGCCACAAAAGAAGCGTTGAATGCGGAATTATCTCTGAGCCGAACTCTGGGCGAAGAACGAAAGATCAATATCTTCATGAGGACCCACGAAGCCCAAGTTCAAGAGGCGCTCAAAAGTGCGCATGCTGAGATCTGGGCGGATGAGGCCGCGCAGTCTAGCTCAGACGCAGAAACGGCTTTCAGAGTCCTACGAAACCTTAGGAACAGCTGGTAATGAAATTCTTTCACGTACAAATTCTGCTTATCGTGGCCCTCGTTAGCACCGGCGGCTACCTCGCCTCAAAGTCTTGGAGCCTCGACGAAAGCCCTGCTGTGATGTCGGCTATCGAGAAGCTCGGTGGCGAGTGGGTCGGCAGGCCTGCGCCAAACTTTGAGCTTCAAGGTATTGATGGGAAGACGCATCGGCTGGCGGATTATCGTGGCCAGGTCATCTTCTTAAACTTCTGGGCGAGTTTTTGTGAGCCGTGCCGCGAGGAGATGCCAAGCATGGAGAACTTGGTCCGCCAGTACGCGGATCAAGGCATGGTCATGGTGGCGATTTCGCATGACCAAAAGCTCGAAGACATGACTGGATTCATGAACCAATTTCTCCCCGGAGAGCGAAGCGCCATGACCCTCTTATGGGATCCGGAGGTTGGAACGGCGCCACGCTACGGGACAGAGTTAATCCCCGAAACCTATATCATCGACCGTCAAGGCCGAATCGTTGCACGTTTTGTAAGCGCCTACGACTGGACGCGCCCCGAGGTCAAACAACTCATCGAAGCATTGATTCGGTCTGAGTCGAATCGCATGTTCTGAACGTGCATTGGAGGCGATGCCGTTTCGCGAGGCCTTCAAACTTCCTAAGCTGAGACGGTTCAACCCGAATTGTAACGTCGTTCGCATCTCCCAAAGAACATAGGAGGGGGAATAGGCCACCTAGGAAAGCACTCCCGATGTGTAGCTCCCAACTCTCGATCGGAAGCTTCTTTCGTTTCGAAAACTCGATGATTGCCAGGGCTCGCTCGGCGTCTGATAGGTTTTCGATCGGAATGAATAGGTCAAATCCCACCAGGGAGGCGTTATGAAAAGGGGCAGCCAAGGCTCTCAATTTGGCCTTGGGTGTGAAGAATGGCTTTAGAAACGGCAACATTTTTGAGAATCCCACGTGCTGCGATTGAAAAAATACATCCACACTTATTTTCGGACGTTTTAGACAAGTGTTGAGGATTTTTTTAGAAGCCGGTCGAAGGCGGCAAAGTTGCGTCGCAATCCGGGAGCGTGCTAGCCTTGGCTTTGAGAGCAGACCTCGAAAATATTGGTTCGACTATGAATGAAAAATTTCCGAAGGGCCTAGGCCTTTTGCTCATGCTGGCGCTTGGTTCAAGCAGCTGCTTTTTAGACTTCGAGAGTTTTCCGACAGAGGAGGGCACAACCACTCCTGATGCCGGTGATATGAACCAGCCTGATCAGGCCGAACCGGATATGGGCGGAGATTCTGGTCCTGAGCCCGATATGGCCGAGGACGCCGATATGGCCGAGCCTTCGCTCGCCATTGGTGCTGCTTGCACAGAGAGCTCGGAATGTGGCGGTGAGAAAGAATGTCTCGACGGCTTTTGCACTCAGAGTTGCGCCGAGGATGCGTGTCCCGAAGGGTCGCAATGTTCTGCAACGCCGGGTGCTGCGTATTGTGTGGCGTCCTGCGAACTCCAGGAGTGCGCCAACGAGTCGCTCTCATGTGTGAGTGCAAGCGCTGAGGGGCTTCCAACAAGGCTCTGTTTGCCCGATGCCGACGCAGACGGAACTTCCGATTACGAAGATAATTGTCCGGATGATGCCAATCCAAGGCAGGAAGACGCCGATGCCGACGGGGTGGGCGATGCGTGTGATGACGCGCCGCTTTGCTTTGGTCCTTCGGTTGATGGTGTGCTCGATTTTGGCCCGATTGATCTGGGCCGCGAGAATGTGGCCCTACCTCATTTGATCAATTCTCCTCAAATCCCTTTGATCGGAGGCCAATCTCAGGGGTTGCCGAGCGCAGACGTAGACTTCTTGGACCTCAGGGACGGCACGCTGACGCCTGGACAGGCGCTACACCGTGGATTGTACGATGCACGCTCTTTTGCGTTCGGAACTGGTTATCTCGCAACGCCCGGCGCCGCCTTGGCAAACGATGTTCAAGCAGGCCGGTTCAATCGCGTATCCACCACTCAAACCACCCCGTTTGAGTACTTCTCTCGCAGCGTCTATGAGCCGCACGTCTTGACACTCGAAAATGGGGAGATTTGGGTCGTAGGTTGGCAGGGGCCGAGGCCAGAAACCAGCTGGCAACTCATGGAGTACAACCGTTCTAACCAGACCTTTACACTCAGAGCTACCGGCAGTTTCGCGGATCGTGAGCGTTGGCATGTTGGACGAACTCAGACCCAGCGCGGATTTTTCTACCACGTTTCCGGCGTGGTCATGCGGATCTACTTTGCCGAGCCGAATTCTGGCTTGAGCTCGCGCTCGTGGCTCTTACCCGACGACCTGACACATCCATTCCTAGTACCCGGCGAGAACGGGAACTTCTGGGTCTTTGATAGGCTCACCGGAAATGCATTTAGAACCGACGAGTTTGGCACGATTGTCCCTGTGCCAGAGCTCAATCAAACCTGGCCCGCGGGAGCGACCGAGTTCATCTCGATGGAGTCGAGCCAGAGTTTTGTGGTTCTGAGCCGTGATACGAATAGCATCAGCGGTCGTGTGATCTCGCTCTCGTGTTTGCCGGCCGCAGCCGGTCTAGATGCCGATGCCGACGGCGTCTCTGATATCATCGACAATTGTCGCGAAGTAGAAAACGCGGACCAATCCGACCTCGACGGTGATGGTTTTGGTGACGCGTGTGACCCGGATATTGATGGTGATAGCATTCCGAACGATGCCGACGTGGTTCCCGATCCGAACGACGAGCTTTTGACCATCTCACGCGCACTCGATACCGATAATGATGGCGTCGATAATGTGGACGATCCTGATATCGATGGTGATGGGATCCCGAATGAAACAGATAGATTCCCACTCGATACCGATAATGACAGCATCATCAATGCGCTCGACCCAGACGACGATGGCGATGGCTATTCCGATTCCCAAGAGAACAGTACGCTTGGAAATTCTACCAACCCGCTCGCCTTCCCGAATTCAGGGCGAATTGTCTGGGTCAAAGGCGAGGGGAACAATCGAGGCGTTGAGTATCTCGAACTCGGAACCCCGGACGTGACCGAAGTCAACGTGGACGATGGTCCTTCTTTGCCGAGGTGGCACACAGCAAGTTCACTCGTCGTGTTGAATGGCGCGGTGGGTCAGACCAACGAATGGTCGCGCGTGGACCTCAACAGTGGGATAGTGAGCGCAACCACGATGCCAGGCGAGCTCTTCGGTGTGGACCCAGCTTCGACTGGCGACCCACTCGACGCGATTGCTGCAACGATGAACCTCGACGGCGAGCCGTCGCTCGTGCTCGCCAATCTGCTCCCAAGCGTGTCGATCAACCCAATCTTTGCGGGTTTTGAAACCATCAGTGAGCCAGATTATAACCCCCTCAATGGGTCCGTGGTATACGCCGGTGGTGATTCGTGTGTGGGATGTCTGCTACCGTATCGAACCATTTCAACCATCACCACCCTGGTCACGTCGTTGCTTGAGGACGTGCGTAGCGTGCGGGCAAACCAGCTCCAAACTATCATCGTCGCCAAAGGTACTGAAACCGCCACGAGCGCGTGGCGCGTGACTTCGAGCACAGCAGTGGAGTTTGTGCCCCCGGGAATCGTTGAGGTGCAATCCGCAGTGGGCATGGACGCGGACACGAATGTTCTGGTGCTCGGGCAAACTGAGAGTGGCACAAGTCAAATCTGGTTGTATAACCGTCGAACGAGTTCATGGTGGTTGGTTCACGAGAATCCAATGCCACTTAGGGATATAGACTGGATTAGATAATGGCGAGTTTTCCCCAACAATTTGGGTCGTACACGCTTCATGAGCTGATCGCCCGTGGTGGTATGGCTGAAGTGTACCGCGCGACGATGCCTGGTGTTGGGGGCTTCGAAAAGACCGTTGCCATCAAGAAAATTCTCCCGCATCTCTCGGAGAACGACGAATTTATCACCATGCTCGTGGACGAGGCTCGGATTATCGTCGGGCTCAACCACGCCAATATCGCGCAGGTCTACGACCTCGGTTGCATCGATGACACGTACTATATCGCGATGGAGTACGTGCATAGCGTGGACCTTTCCGAGATTCTCAAAGAGCTCAAAAAGGCCAATCAAACAGTACCGTTGCAGCACGCAGTTTACATCGCGTCGTGCATCTGTGCGGGCTTGCATGTGGCGCACAGCAAGTCCGACGAGCATGGCAGACCTCAACACATCGTTCATCGCGATGTCTCGCCGCATAACGTGCTGATTAGTTTTGGCGGTGACGTAAAGATTATCGACTTCGGGGTGGCCAAGGCCCGAGGCAAAGAGACGCATACCAAAGCTGGCGTCATCAAAGGAAAACTCCTCTACATGGCGCCTGAACAGGCGATGGCAAAGGAGATCGACGGAAGGTCGGATTTGTTCGCCGTGGGCATTATTCTCTACAATATGCTCACGAACCAGCTTCCGTTTGACGGCGAGAACGAGTTTCAGATCTACAACAACATCCTCTCGCGCGATATCCCGCCGCCGAAGGCGTTTAACCCGCAGATTCCGGAAGAGCTCAATCAAATCGTGATGATGATGCTCCAGCGAGACCCGGACAAGCGCTATCAGGATGGCTATTCGTGCAAGCTGGACCTCGACCGAGTCCTACACCAGATTTCACCCGGCTACTCCATCTCGAGACTGAGTACCTGGGTTGAGGATTCGTTCTCGTATATTCTGCAGGCTAGACGGCAGAAGCGGGAGAATATGAGCGGGCATAACCCGATGCCGAACACGCCGTCGAGCCCCGCAAACAAAACACCTTCTAGCCGCTTTCCGACAGCACAGCCTCCGCCGATGGTGCCTAGTCCAAGCCCTTCTGGAAGCTGGGCTCCGACCCCAAATCCAACGCCGAGTCCGTCGGCGTCGGGAGGTTTTGGCGCGGTCCAACAATTTGGTTCGCCTTCGGCTTCCGGCTCTTTTGGAAGTGTTCCCGGTCCATCTTCGAGTGGTGCGTTTTCGCAAATGCCACCCGGTCCGAACGCAAGCGGTATGTTCAACGCGGCGCCTCCTCCGCCTCAACAGACTCAAGTCAGCGCGGACCAAACAGGCCCGATTGCCGCCGCAGAGAAGAAGAGCCTGCCTCTCGTGCCGCTTATCGGGTCCTTGGTATTGCTTCTGGTTCTGGCCGCGCTCGTAGCCGTCAACTTGACCATGAAGGAAGAGGAAGCTCCCACTCCAGAAATTATCCAGCCGATACGCAATGTTGACGAGCCAGCGGTCGTTGAAGAGCCTGAAGTCGAAGAGGCACCCGTGCCGCCCGAAGAAGTACCTGCCGAGCCTGAACTCGACTTGGTCAAAGTGAAGATCGATTCGGTTCCACCTGGTGCCAACGTGGTTGTAGCTGGAGAAGAGAAGGGCACCACACCCGTTGAAGTCGAGCTTGAACGCTCAGGGGAAGCGCTCTTTGTTGAAGTGCATCTCGAAGGTTACGAATCGGACGCCTTCAGACTCGTTCCAGCAGAAGACAGCGAGCGAACGATTGAGCTCGAAGCCGTTGCCCCAGTGGTTGAAGAGAAGCTCGAGCCGAAGAAGCTGGCGACTCCAAAACCACCCAAGAAGACCAAAAAAGTGGAGAAAGAGGAAGACCCGTTCTCCATCCCTCTGCTCGACGACGCGCCGAAAAAGACTAAGAAATCGGACCCCAAACCCGCAGAAAAGAAAGACGAGAAAAAGGACGATGATTTGATGAATCCGTTCCTCTGAATTCCTCGAGATGCTTATGAATATGCGAAAGAGCCTGTGTTCGGCACTACTTCTGGTTTTTCTGGTTCCAACGTTGGCCTTTGCTCAACAAGACCTCGAAAAGGCCAAAGAAGCCTTCGGTGAGGGCAAATCGGCTTACGATAACGAAGATTATGCCACAGCAGCTGCAAAGTTTGTGGAGGCGTACGAGTACTCAGACCGCCCTGAGTTGCTCTACAATGTCGGACTCGCGTACCAGGGCGCTGGAGAGCTTCCCGAGGCTGAGAAGTACTTCCAGCGCTACCTCAAGGAGTTGCCGAACGCCAGAAACGCTGACGAAGTCGTAAATCTGGTCATCGATATCCAACAGGAAATCGCTGCGAGTTACGGCACCCTTGAGATTTCGGCCAATAAGACGGCTCAAGTCTTTCTCACAGGCGAGTCTGCGGCGTCGTGTCAAACGCCGTGCTCACTGGTTCTGAAGGCTGGAAAGTACGACTTCGTGGCACGAGCAGACGGCTCACTCGACACTCCGTTCTCGGTTCAGCTCAGCGGTGGCAAAGTCGAGAAAAAGGACATCACCCTCAACGAAAAAGCTGTGATGGGCTATCTGGCGCTCGAGAGTGACCGAAGCGCCAGTATCCTCATCAACGGGGAATCAAGAGGGCAGCTCCCGCTCTCGACCCCGCTGGAGTTAGCCCCCGGAAGCTACCAGGTTCAACTGAACACTGCTCGAGATGTGTCGTGGTCGGGTGATGTGACGGTTAAGCCAGACCAAACCCTCGCGCTCAATGTGCCGCTAGAACACAACGTCTCGGCAGCAGCCGGCAGCTCTTGGAAGAGACAGGCGTCTATCGCGCTCGGTGTCGGGGCAATCGGCTTCGGCGTAGGCGGAATGTTTATGGGCATGCAAGCCCAGGACACCTTCGACCGATTGGGCGCTCAGGAGGCGAGCCGTGGGTTTGTAGACCCCGACCTCAAGGCTTCTGGTGAAAGCCAGGCAAGCACTGCCAACATCCTCTACGGCGTAGCCGGAGGCGTCTTGCTCGGTGCCGTAGGCCTCTTTGTGTGGGACTTTTTGGATTCGGGGGCTGAAGAAGAAATTCCGGCCTCAGAGCCTCCGCCGGAGCCAGACTCTGATTCATCCGAGCCGGCCGGTGAAGTCGAACTTCTATAGCATGTACTTGATCTCTTCGATGCTCCCGAATATCTCATAGACTTCCATCACGTGCTCGGCACTCTCGGCCGTGATGGTGATAGACACACTCATATGATTGCCGCCGGAACTCTCCCTCGTAGAGACGTCGTGCTCCAAGTCCGGCCCGGACGCATTGATCACGGCCTGGACAATCTTTGCCACAAAGTCGTCTGAATTCGGTCCAATCACTTTGAAAAGATAAGGTCCCGGAAACGTGTGTACATCATTGAGCTTCAAAAGCATTTCATCGCGTTGATTCACAATCTCGCCTCGCATAATTTGACTCCTTTCAAATTTTACATCTTTCCCGGTGGAAATCTATGGAATCGACCAGGCCACGCATCGTTCTTGCGACAGAATCGCGCTACAAGAAAGAGCTTTTTTCACAGCTAAGGATTCATTTTGAGTCCAAGGCCGCTCATATCGACGAGTCGCGGCGAGCCGGCGAGGCTCCAGCCGCTATGGCGCGCAGACTGGCCCTAGAGAAGGCTCAGGCGATCTTTGCCGAAGATCCCACATCTTGGGTCATCGGAGCCGATCAGGTCATCTATCTGGAAGACGAAGCGTTCTCAAAGCCGGGAAGTGCCGAAGCGGCCGTTGAACAACTCCTTAAACTCCAAGGGCGCACGCATACGTTACTTAGTGCGATCGCGTTGGTCGGGCCTGGTGGGGTTTGGAGCGCTGAAGCGCCCTTTGAGATGACCATGAGGTCTTTCTCACGCGCCGAACTCGAGCGATATGTCGAGGTCGACCAGCCGCTCGATTGTGCCGGTGCCTACAAGGTTGAGGCGGCCGGAATCCGGCTCTTTGAGCGTATGCGAGGGGACGACTTTACAAGCATCATCGGTTTGCCGCTGACAAGCGTTATAGATGTGTTAGAGAGCGCGGGTCTTTGGTCTCAGGTCAAGTATGAGCTTTGATGGATTAGATAGATATCGCGGCATCGTGGACGATTGGGACGCGTTTTTGGACGCCTTGTCTCGGCCGCTTCCACGCTGCGGCTGGGTAAACACTCTGAAGATTTCTCGCCAAGAACTCTTTGCGAGATTTGAGCGCCAAGGCATTCGCATAAGGCCGCTCGAATGGGCCGAGAACGCCTTTGTGTTTGAAGGGCCCGAGGCGGATGCGCCAGGGCGTTTGCTCGAGTTTTACCTCGGCTATTTCCAAATCCAAGAGGAGGCCGCGCTCGTCCCCGCTAAATTTGTCAAAGGCACCCAAGTCCTGGATTTGTGCGCGGCCCCAGGCAACAAGACGGCCCAGATTGCGCTCGGACTCGAAGGGCGAGGCACCGTGGTAGCAAACGACCGCAGCTACCAACGCATGCGAGCCATTCGGAACACCACCGACAGGCTCGGCCTGACCAACGTTGTGATGTCGCACTACGATGCGGCCAACTATCCTTCGGCGACTCAATTTGACACCGTGGTGGCTGACGTTCCGTGTACGTGTGAAGGTACTTCGCGAAAGAACCCGGACGCTCTTGAACCCGACGATCCCGAGCGCCTTGAGCGGCTAGGACGCACTCAAAAAGCCATCTTGAGGAAGGCGTGTCGCCTCGCGAAGCCCGGCGGTCGCGTGATCTACTCAACGTGCACTTATGCGGTGGAGGAGAACGAAAGGCTCGTGGACGAGGTGGTTCGAAAGCTCCCATTCGAGCCGATTTGGGTGGACTGCAAAGTGCCCGGGTTTCGTTCAGCACCCGGGCTCACGTCGCACGAAGGTCAGGAGTTTGTGGCCGGCCTAAGTCACGCCATGCGCGTTTGGCCACATCATAACGATACGGGCGGGTTCTTCGTCGCCGTCTTCGACAAACCTGAGGAATGGTAATGACTCATAAATGGTTAGTAGAGAAGGAAGAATGGGTCGGTCCAATTCGAGAGCGTTTTGGGCTTCCCGTCGATTTTTTCGACGACTTCGTATTGCTTCAACTCGGGTCGAAGACACTCAATATTGCGAACTCAGACATCATGTTGATCGAGAAACCTGAACCAGCGTCCATCGGGATGCCCTTCTTGCATATTAAGATGGCGTCTCCTAAGCTTACGTCTGCTGCGGCGATGTGGCTCGGTCCCCATTGCACGCGCTCGGTTGTGAAGCTCAACACCGAAGAGGCTAACGCCTTTCTGAGACGAGAAACCAACGTGATCGACCTTCAACATGCGCAAGAGATAGGACGGGGCTACGTGATGGTTCGCCACGGCCAAGATGTGCTCGGCCTCGGCTTCTTATGGGATGGTGCGCGTGCCGGGGAAGTCGAGAGCTTCGTGCCGAGGGCCTGGGCAATCGGTGAGGACGCGAGCATCGTATGAGCGAGCAAGACTCCCGATTTCATTTTGTTCGGCGGATCGGGAAAGGGGTTCTCGGCGAGGTCTACGAAGTTCTCGATGAGGTTCGGCAGGAACATGTTGTTCTGAAGGTCCTCATTCGTGCCCAACCAAAGAACCTGGAAGAGTTCCGCCTGGAATTTGCGTCTCTCGCGAGATTTCAACACCCAAACCTGGTGCAGTTTTTCCATCTGGTGGACCCTCGCTCGCAGACAAACGAATCCTTGCAGTCGGAGGTCGGGCAACACGGTTTGGCGTTCACACAAGAATTCGTGGACGGAAAGGACCTTATCTCGTACCTCAACTCCGCGCCCTCACTTGAGGAGATGACGGTCATCGAGACTCGCCAACTTCGCTCGGCCGAGGTGCCGATCTCCGAGGTTTTTGATGAAGCCGATTCCGAGTCTGGACTACCGAGTTCGCCGGTTTCCGTGGATTCATCCGAGATCTCGGGGGAGTTGAGTGAGGGAGATAGCGCCGAAGCGGTGATCGAATCGTTCCTTGAGGAGAAAGAAGCTCCTAAGAATTACGATTTGCTCTTTTTGAGGATGGAGCGGGTGGTCCCTCAGGTTTTCAAGGCGCTTGAGCACCTTCACCGTTATCATAAGCCGCACGGAAGTTTGCGCCCGTCCAATATCCTCGTGTCGCGGACCGAGGATGGCGACCTGGTCAAGATTACGGATTACGGCCTGGTTGCTGGGCTGGTCTACTGTCCCGAGAAGGGTGGAAAGAAAGTTCCGTTCTCGATCTCGCCGGAAAATCTGCCCTTCTTGGCGCCCGAGGCGGCGCAAGGGCAGGTCACGGAGTCCGGCGACCTCTTCGCGCTCGGTTGTGTGCTCTTCGAGGCCATCGCCGGCTTCTCGCCGCACGAGCGCATGGAGTGGACGCAGGCGGCGTTGCGCGCACCGCCCTTGGCCGATTGTGTGCCTGAGTGTCCGGCTGAATGGGCGAGCCTCGTGGATGGCTTGTTGGAGCCGAATCCGAAGGACAGGCCGTCGATTGCGCGAATCATGGAAGTGGTCCGGCGAAACGAAGCTCGGCCAGTGTTATTGCCACCGAGTGCGGTTCCAAAACCCACCACGTTTGTGGGGCGTCAAGAGGTTCTGGAGTCTCTCAAAGAAATTGCGCTCGAGGTCGCAGACCAGGAAGAAATGCAGTTCGTGCAGCTGATTGGCGAGGTCGGGAGCGGCAAGTCGACCATGGTACGAGCGCTTTCGCACTGGCTCGGACGGCGTGGATGGGTAGTGGTTCGCGGCCGATTTCCACGGCGCGAGCTCGGTCCTTTTGGTGGTTGGGCTCCGATTGCGGAGGCTCTGGCTGACCTGGCAGACCAGCTTCCGGCGGCAGTTCAAGATGCGATCAAAGAGCACCGAGAAGCGCTTAGCCATATGCTCCCAGCTATCACCCACCGCGACGATCCAGGCGAGGCTCACGGCCGCCTGGCCGCGATCAGCGGTTTGCGCGAAATATTGGCCGAGATCTCCAAACAACGCCCGCTGCTACTGTGTTTGGACGACCTCCAATGGGCTGGATGGGACAGCTCGGCGCTCCTTCTCGACCTCCTAAGCGAGACCGAGGAGATGCGCTGTCTTGTGCTCGGTACCTGGCAGGAAGGCTTGATTCCGGACGAAGAACATCTCCTTCATACAGACCTCAATCTAACCCTCTTTTCCACAACTCAGATTCGCCTGCCCGGGTATTCCATCGAAGAGGCGAAGCAGTTTGCGCGCGAAGTTGGGGCTAAGATCGATGCCGAGGCATTCTTCAAGACACTGCGTAGTCCGGTCGTCAATCCGCTGCTCTTGAGGGAGCTATACTTTGAAGATGATGACCTCAACGTGGCGCTCGACCGCGTAATCTCTCAAAGTGAGCCGAACTCCAAAGCCGAAGCGTTATTGCGCCAGATCTATGCGACTCGAGTTCAAGAGCTTGGAAAGCGTGAACGCGCGATTCTTTCGATGTTGGCCGTTTCGCCGATTCCGCTCGAGCACGACTTGTTATGCGCTGCTGCCGAGATGGCGCTCTCGTCGTCGGTGGTCCCGCAAGATGGCACTGAAAGTGCGATTGAGAGCTCGCTCGAACTCCTCCTTGAAGAGCGTCTGATTCGTCGCGAGAATCAGGGTTTTGTCGTGGCTCAAGAGCCGATTCGTGCCGTGGTTGAGGAGACTTTTGCCCAACGCGATGAAGCCCGGTACAGCGGCAAGATTGCCGACGTTCTCTCGCGAGAAAAGAGCGTAAGCCCCGCGATTAAGTTTGAGTTTGAGCGGCGAGCCATGCGCAGCGCGCCTGCGCTAGAGCAAGCCCTCAAGGCCGCTGAGGACGCGGAGTTCAGGTACGCGTTCCATCGCTCCGCTAAGATTTGGCGCTGGATTCTTGAGCACGAAGCCGAAATTCCAGATTACGAGATGATTCGACCTACGACCGAGCTAGCCCGCGTGGAGCACCTGGCTGGCCGCCACACAAGGGCTGCTGAGCTCTTCCATTCGTCGGCATCGGATTCAAAACCTGCCAAACGAATGGACCTCAAGCTTGAGGAAGCCCAAGCGTGGATGCAGGCGGGTAAGGTGGAGCGCGCGCGCGAAGCTTTGGACGCGGGCCTTCGGGTGCGAGACGGAGGGCTTAGCGCAACGCTTTGGGAAAAGGCGCGCGCCTCGGGCCTGAAATGGGTGCGTGGCGTTCGGTTCTCGTCCGATTCAGACGCGAGCCCCGACGTGCTCGCGTACGCCAATCTCCTGCATTTCGCGCTCGAATGGAGCGATTGGGTCTGCCCGGAGTTGATCGGCCCCCTAGAAGTGCGTCTGACGCACCTCGCCCGCGTCACGTCGAACGCCACTGTGTCCGGAATCGCGCGGCTTCACAACGCGCAGCAAGAGGCTCGGATTTACAAGGGGGCTGGATTTGAACGGGCGCTAAAAATGGCGGACGTGGCCCGGGAGTTCTTTGAGAAGGACGATGCCGACGGCTGGGTTGCTCAATCCTATATCTACTCGGCGCGAATTTACCTGGGACGAAACGATCCAAGCAATGCGCTCGCCCAGCTTGAGCTGGCGGAGAGTGCCGTCGAAGGGGTGGAGGAAGTCGAAGGATTTGACCATCGACTACTTTTAGAGACACGGGCCAATGCACATTTGCGAAGTGCCCACCTTGAAGACGCCGAGCACGAAGCGCGCCACCTCCTGCACCTGCACCGCGGCGATATGGTGGCCAAAGCCTTGGCGACTCGGATCATGGCTGAAGTGGCGCTCTTGCGCGGTCACACGGAGAGGGCTGCGCGGCTCATCGATATCTTGCCGGGCCTTGTCGAGTGGTCTGAGGCGAGCCCACAGATCGTAGAGAATATGCGACTTCAAACGAAGTTGCTCATCGCAAAGGGGCAGCCTGAAGTCGCAGTGGCGCAGCTGCAGATCCTAGACGAAAAATACGAAGGAAGTTGGACGCCGACCAAACGGCATAGGGCTCTGCTCTTGATCTTCCTGGGGCAGGCCATGGCCGCGAACGTCGCTCGCCAGAAGCTCCTCAGCGAATCACTCTTCGCATCGAGCCTTTCTAAGCTTGCGGATCTCATTGGAGAGCTCAAAGGGCTCTCGTCGTTTATTGAGCCAAAATATCGCGAGGAGTACCGCCGGCTCGAAGTACGCTACGAAATGCTTCGCGACAGGCCCAAGAGCGCCTTGAAGTTAATTTCAGCGCATGAGGGAAGAGAATCGGAGCTCAGCGCGTTGACTCAGGCATGTGTGCGTGAAGCCCGAGGACTGGTCTTGCAAAAGATGGACAAAACCGAAGGAAGGTCTGAGCTCGAAGAGGCGCACGAATCCTATAGGCGTTCTCAATGTGCGTGTCCGCTGGTGCTCGAAGGTTGGCCCCAGCCAAAGGTCAGTGTTTCGGCAAGGGAAGAGTGATGCGGTGGACCAAGGTTTTGATAGCGTTGGCGGTGTGTTTGGTCTCAGCGGTGCTCGTGGCCCAACAACGGGTTCACCAAAACCGGATTTTGCACGAGTACTTTGACGGTGAAGTTGCCCCATCATCAGGAGGGGAGGGCGCAGGCGAAGCAAGCTCGGACATGCCAACGGCTCCTCCGTTGCCCGCTGTGGCGCAAAGTACGGGCGAGCTCCAGCCACCTCCGCTTTCGGGCGAGGTTGGGCGCGACGAGCTCGTCTGGGGCGCCGAAGGGCCAAGCCCGGATGCGCGTCTTGAGGAGCCCAACGGGCCGCTCAATCCCTTCGGGTCATCGCATTCGCTTGATACGCGAACTGACCGCGTAGACGAGCTCAACTACTTCGAAAATTTCGACCCGAGCATCATTCCGTTTAAGCGGGTGGTCGCCTTGAATCGATTCAGGCATGTGCGTGGTGCGTACTCGGTGGAACTCGAGTCGGGGCGCAAGGTTCAGGTCAGCTCGGGCAACTTGTTGCGTGACGATGAAGAAGTGTTTTGGGGTACGTTTGCGATTAATGCGCTCCCGAATCAGTGGCTCCCGATAGCCAGTGTGGCCCCTGATCAACGCATTTTGAGGCTCGAGTCGGAGCCGCCGGTGCCGCTTGAGATTCATCGCGATATTGCCGGAAATCATTTTGTGATGACGCAGCACCGCGGGCTCTTGCGGCTGAATATGCAGGTTGCCGTGCGCACGGATTACTTCGCAGGTGAATTTCCGGACGTGAGCTGGGGCGAGTTCGACGGCCTCGTGGACTTTGAACACCCTGAAGTTTCGGGCGTGGTTCAGGGCGTTTTGAGGGATATTGGCGTTTCTAAGCGTCAAAGCCCTCGCGAAGTTCTTCTAACACTCATCGAGTACTTCAGAGATTTTGAAGGCCGCGCCTTTCCTGAGGATGTGGCTACCGACGACCTCTTTAAGGCGATCGTGGACACACAGGTTGGAGTGTGTAGACACCGAAGCCTCGCATTTTTGGTGGCCTTAAGGGCGCTCGGTATCCCTGTGCATTACGTCTACAACGAGGCCCACGCATTCGTTGAGATTTACTGGCCTCGCCTTGGCTGGAGGCGCGTAGACTTGGGCGGAGCGGCGGACGAACTCAACTCCGCGTCCAATCAGGCGAGCTCCATTCACCAACCCCCAGATTCATTGCCTCAACCTCAGCGCTTTTTGGATGAGCAAGAGCGCATGGCTTCCAATACCGAAGGTGGACCGTCAGAAGGAGGCGGCTCCGGCGAAGGTTCGGGCGAGAATTCTGAGAGTTCTGAGAATTCTGAAACAGTCGAGACCGCCGAAGGCACCGAAGGCTCAGCAAATGTAGAGGGTAGTGAACTCTCGGAAACAGCTGAGGTCAACGACGTGACCGCTGAAGGTGAGCCCGTCGAAGAGCCTCCCAAACGCATCGCGACTCGCCTTACCCTAAGCGCCACGCAAACCTCCATCAGGCGCGGCGAGGAGCTAGTTCTCTCGGGTAGACTGAGTGCGGCCGACAACCGACTCATGGCCAACAAAGTTGTGGAGATACACGTTGCCCCACTTGGACAGGTTAACCCCAGTGCACGCACGCTCGTGGACCAGGCCAGCACGGACCTGAATGGCCGCTATTCCAGTCGTACCGTTCTCCCCCCCGATTTCGCGGTGGGCCGCTGGACCCTTTTTGTTCATTACAAGGGCGATGAAGAACTCGATGCGTCCTCCGCGGAATAAGTTTGATGCGTCCCATTTGCTTTCGTGAGTCAACCTCGCGAATCCGTCGATTCGAACCCCAGCCACTTCTGGACTCTCGGGAACGGATCGAAAGAAGTACGCGCCATATCTTTCAAGGTAGGTAATGTTATGAGTGAGAACTGCTTTGGCGATGTCCGTGCACGCTGTCCTTTGAGGATCGGAGAGGTGTCCTGGGATGAGGTGACACTCACGGTCGCGGGAGATGGTTGGTCTTTTTCAACGGTAGGCGCCTGGCGAATAAGCGAAGGTTCGCTCGTGAAGTTTGGGTGCTGGGACGAAAATGTTGATGTGCAACTCCTTGGATTAGTTGGACTCTCCATTTTGTCGGTAATACAACAAGGTTTTAGTATTGCTGTGGATCCTTGTTTCGAGTTGTCGGACGGCTCGCGATTGGAAGTGTTTTCTTCCGATACATTCGAACCTTGGACGATGAGCTTTCGCGACGGCCCTGTCTATGTCAGTTGATGAGGCTTAGAAATGACTTCGGATTAACACATCAAGTGCTCGTAGACCGTATGCGCGCTCTATCGCTCAACAAGATTGTACAGGGTTCTCGCGAATTTTTCCGTGGAAACCAGATCTCCGCTCAAGCCTATTGATCCCGTTTCCACCTCCCACAAACACGCAACTATTTGTTCAAGACTCGGATTCTGTTCCAGTAGTCTACAAAGTGCAGGGATGTAACCGTCGTACTCACCCATGTCGTCCGTAAGGGCTGAAACGCCAATTGGGTCCCACTCTTTGTGAACAGCTTGACGCACTCGATCATAGAGATTTGTGTGACGTTGATCCATTATCTGCCTCCTGAAACGGTTGTGATAACCCGCCCAAAATCAGAGTCAACAATAGCACGAAGGTCGTTCTCCGTGTCTCCCTGGCTAAGTTCATGAGTCATGACCCACTGGAGTACATCGACTCGTACAACATGTACGCGTTTGCGGCGCTGGACCCGATCAACTTCTGGGACCCCTGGGGACTAGATGCTCAAGAACTCGCAGAAGATATTGACGGATTGAAAGAGACGGGTGCCAAGATCTGGAACTCAGCCAAGTCGATGGCTCAGAGTGTCAAGTCTTCGGTCGAGAACTTTTTCCGCAGCAGTGGAACGGAGGATTCTGAGACAGGGAGTTCAGGAAACGATGAGACGCTGGACCCATTGGATAGTTACAAGAGGAGCAGCAGCTTGTCTCGCTGCAATTGGAAGATAAGTTCGAAATTTTGAGCCAGGAGGAATTGGAGCAGCGTGTTCCCCTCAGACTGTGGAACTCCGAGACGGAAAATGTGTGTGTCTATCAAGCGCTCTTTTCTGACACAGATGTTCTTCCCTGGAGAGCAGCGGAGAGTTAACAAGGGCTGATTCGTTATCAGGGTTTTTTAAATGGCAGATTTTGATATCAGACTAAATCTGATGCTGGGAATTCAAACAGCACTATTGGGCGCCGTGACACGCAATCTTAGGGCGGTCACGTGTGGCTTTGATGAGAAAATGATCACAATGCGATTCATTTTTGATGGCGAGCCTACCGAGTGGCAACGAGAGTTGTGCGAGGTCGCTAGCACAGAAGTGCTCGCAGGTTTCAGAGTTCATCACATTACCGTCGAGATTCTTTCTCATCCTTGCCCCAACGACATAAGGCCCTTTTACCTTAAGGAATTGGTCTACTTGCGCTGGGAGCCCAGCGAGGACGAGCCGGGTTAGTGTGATGCTTCGCACCAAGGTTATGAGATGGATAACAGAATCATAAAGTTGAAAGAGCAGGGTTTATCGGGCGACGGAGAGTTTGTCCTTCGGATTGGACCCGATGAGATGCAGGAAGTAGCTCTTCGACTGATGATGCTCCTATGGGAAATCACTTCGACTGTGGTGTTCTCGGATGGCGGTCGTGTCATTATCAAGGTACTAAAGGTCGATGATGATGTGTCCAACGCGCAGGTAGAGAGCTCACATGGGAGTCTGGTGTTCTTCCTGGGGAAGAATCAAGTTGAGTACCTGCTAGCGACACTGCTGCGCGCGATTGCGAATGGCGGTGTGGCGAGTGCATCTCACATACACATAGAAGGCCTAAAAGGCGGCGCCCCCTACGACCTGACCATTCTATTTGAACATTTCTAACCTCCACTTTCGCCGGAAGAAGTCGAGAAAGAGTTCAACCGATAATTTGAGGTTTTCGATCTGGTGATTTTCAAGGAATCGGCACGGCTCGAGGAAATGCGATAGGGGATTTGTACATAAGGTGTGTATATGGTGAGTCAAACTATTCGGTTGAGCGATTCGGGGTTGCTCGGAAATAGCGAATATATTCTCTACTTGCGCTCGAACGAGTTAGGAGAGGTCGCTACTCGGTTGATGATGCTCCTGTGGAACATTGCTTCCAAGGTTGTTCTTTTATCGGATAGTGAAACCGTCACTATTAAAGTTCTTGAGGGAAAGCGAAGCGTGTCTAAGGGAAGAGTTTCGCTCGAAAATGACAAGCTAGTGTTTCTACTTGGGGTCAATCAGATCGAGTGTCTTCTCGCCGTGATATTGCGTGCACTTGCAAATGGCGGCGTTGCTGAAACACCTCACATTCACATTGAAGTGTTGTTGAAAGATACTCCGTACGACCTCACCGTTTTCTTCGAGCATGTTCAACCCCCTCTTTCGCAGGAGGAAGTCGAAAGGCTGCTGAACCGATAGGTGGCTACTTTGCATGACCGCTGGTGTACTCATTATGTCTAGTTTGTGTGCATAAAGTGTATGCTGGTGTTGAGGTGGCTCTTGAAAGATTTGATGGTTAAGTCGTTGTGAAATAGTCATATTGTCACATTCTAGGGGTGGGCACGCGCTTTGCGAATAGACATCACTCTGAAATCAAAACGGAGTGAACTATGAACATCTTTCTAGCCATTATCGTCGCCATCGGGGTGGCCATGATCCTTATCGAGTTGCGCAGTCCCGCGAGAAAGTGGCCCGAGGTCTCGGGCTGGTGGGGCAGGGCGCTCCTCTTCAACGGCATCCAGGTTGCGGCTGTAGTAGCGGCCGGGCTCTACTGGGACAACTGGTTCATCGCCAACCGGCCCTGGTCATTGGACGCCATCGGACCCGTCTGGGGCGGGCTCTTGGCCTACTTCGTACTGACGTTTTTCTACTACTGGTGGCACCGCTTTCGCCATTCCTCACCCGTGCTCTGGCGCTGGATGCACCAGCTCCACCACAGCCCTCAACGCCTTGAGATCGTAACCTCGTTCTACAAGCATCCGCTCGAGATTTTTGCGAATTCCATTCTCTCGAGTGTGGTCGTGTACTTTGTGGTCGGCGTGGGCCCTGAAGCCGCCGCTTACGCCATGCTTCTCAGCGCGCTCGCCGAGTTCTTCTATCATTGGAACGTCAAGACTCCGCACTGGATTGGCTACTTCATCCAGCGCCCCGAGAGTCATTGTGTTCACCACGAGCGCGGCATCCATCAGCTGAACTACGGCGACCTCCCGATGTGGGACATGCTTTTTGGTACCTTCTACAACCCGCGCGAATGGGAGAGCGAGTGCGGCTTTGAGGCCCATCAAGAGAGCGAACTGATTGGGATGCTCCTCGGTAAAGACGTTCAGGCCTATCCTGAAGGAGCTGCCGAATGAATGCCTCAAAACGGTCAGTTCTTCTTTTGTGCTTGGGTCTGCTCCAAATAGCTGGGGCATTGAGTGGGCTTGGTCCTGTGCAAGGGTTGGCCGCCGCGACCGTGGCGTCACCGGCTCCAAAAGTCTTCAGTGTGGCAAAAGGACTCGAGACATATTCCACCCGATTTTTTTTGGAGTGGTCGGATGAGTCTGGCACGTATCATACCGCAGAGCTGACCCCTGAGGTTTATGCTCGTTTGAGGGGGCCGTACAATCGGCGAAACGTCTACGGGGCAATACTCGCCTTTGGCCCGGTTCTATATACCGACCCACGCGCCCGCCCGATGTTCGACTCAGTTGCAGATTACGCGCTCTGTGGGGAGGCACCCATTCTGAAGGAGCTTGGGTTGGCAGAGGGGGCGTCAGGGCCGATTAAGGTGCGGTACGTGCCAAGAGAAGAAATCGGCATGGGTGATTTGCCCGACTCAATCGAGGTGCCATGCTCATGATTACGATTCAATTTCCCGAAAAACTCAAGATCGCAAACGGCTGGACTTCCGAGTCTTATAAGTGGGTTCGAATCATTCTGGGCGCTTATCTGACGATTCACTTCGCGCATCTCATCCCATGGGCGGCAGAACTCTTTTCGAACCAGGGGAATTTGCCCGACTCCCTTCTAAGTCCTTTCGCCTATCTCTTTCCAAACGTGTTGACCTTCTTCAATTCGCCAGTTGTGGCCGTGGGAACTGTCTGCGTAGGGGCGATTGCAAGTGTGGCCTTTGCATTTGGGCTTAAAGACAGGTGGATGGCCGTGTTGATCTGGATCATCTGGGCCAGCCTCTTTGGGCGCAACCCCTTGATCTCAAACCCGAGTCTGGCGTTTGTGGGCTGGATGCTTCTCTTTCACGCATTTCTACCCCGGAAAGATGCGGTATCTACGGTGCCAAAATCCATGTACGGAAGTGCGTGGTGGGTGATGGCGGCGGGCTACACGTATAGCGGCTACACCAAGCTTTTGAGCCCATCGTGGCTTGACGGTACGGCTATCCAACACGTGCTGATGAGTCCACTCGCGAGGCTCTCACCCTTGCGAGATTTGCTCCTCGAAGTGCCCCAGTTCTTGAGCCTACTTACATGGTCGACGCTAGGCATTGAGCTTCTGGCGCTCCCAATCGCGATGGTTTCCCGGGCCAGGCCCTGGCTCTGGTTGTCTCTGGTGGGTCTGCATATCGGCATCATTTGCACCGTGGCTTTCGCAGACCTCAGTGTCGGAATGCTGATGATCCACCTCTTGACCTTCGATCCGAATTGGATTCGAAAGTCATTGCAATCTCTTGGCGTCTCCAAGCATCGAAGTCATGTGAAGCAGACTAGCATTTGGCGAGAGGAGAACGATGAGGCCAGAAGATTGGACGAATAGTGTGAAAGAGATGACCCCTTTTCGCGCCGCGTTTGAAGGGGCTTTGATGGGAGATGCCCTGGCTATGCCGGTGCACTGGTACTATGACACCGAGGCGCTCAAACGGGATTACGGAACGGTAGATGATTACGTGGCGCCGAAAAATCCTCACTCGGGCAGTATTTTGTGGCGCTCGAGCTATCAGCCGGTCAACGAGCGAGCGGACATTCTGCGAGGCCAGGCAAAGTACTGGGGCCAAAAGGGCGTGCATTATCACCAGTTCTTGAAGGCCGGTGAGAACACGCTCAACTTTCAACTCGCCCGCGAGCTCTACAAGCAGGTCAAGGCTAATGGCGGCTACGATGTGAAGCTATGGGCGGAAACCTACATCTCTTGCATGCTGGAGCCGGGCTGGCACAACGATACTTATGCGGAAGAGTATCACCGCGCCTACTTTAATAATTACGCCAGCGGGATGGATCCTCTGAAATGTGGAATCGATGATAAACATATCGGCGGGCTTTCCTGCGTGCCAGCACTGGTTGCCGCGCTCGAGGGCGCCTCGCGAGACGAGGTGCGTGACTCGGTGAGAGCGCATGTATCGCTCACCCACAAGAACAACGGAGTGCTGGAGGCGGCAGATCTACTCGTGACACTTCTTTTCGCGATTGCTGAAGGACAAACGCTACGGGAGGCTGTGAAGGTTCATGCAAATTCATGGCTTTCCTCCACTAAGGCGGCGTCCTGGACGTCGAGGCCGGACACAGAAATCGTGGGTGGTCGTTTTAGTTCGGCTTGTTACATCGAAGACGCGATGCCCGGCGCCCTTTACTTGGCTTGGAAGTATGAAGGCAACCTCCACGCAGGACTGGTCGCAAACACCATGGTGGGAGGAGATAACTGTCACCGAGCGGCCGTCGTGGGAAGTCTGCTCGCGGCGAGTGCCTGTGCGAGTTAAATGTGTGTTGTCGCCAATAGACGAGTCTGTACAAGAGTGTTAGTCTGACAACTTGTTTTGAACGGTCATGGTGGGTTCAACCTTGGTCAATGCGCAATCGATAGACCTGAAAGCTCTTCAAGGGCAGCATCTTGCTGGGCGTTTTTTTCTAAAGACGTTGCTTGGGCAAGGTGGGTACGGCGCGGTTTTTGAGGCGGAGCAGACCTCAGTAGGGCGGCGTTGCGCGGTGAAGGTTCTTGCGCCTCGGGACTTGAACGATCGCAAGGTTATCGAACGTTTTAAAATGGAGGCGCGGGCGACGTCGCGACTGACTCACCCCAACAGCGTCACTATCTATGATTTCGGCGAGGATGAAGAATTTGGCGTGCTCTTCATCGCGATGGAATTTCTCGAGGGCGAGGACTTATCGCAGTACGTCAAGACGCACGGTAGTTTTGATACGACCACAGCATTGCATATTGTGGAGCAGGCCGCGGCGAGCCTTGATGACGCGCATCAGCACGGACTGGTACACCGCGATGTAAAGCCTCAAAACATCATGATCTTGAAGCGCGGGCGGGACGAGCACTTTGTAAAGGTGATCGACTTCGGAATTGCGAAGGCGCTCGAGGCCACCACTGCTATGGCGCCAGATACGCAGCTCACGATGACTGGAACTATTGTGGGAACGCCGCAGTATATGTCACCCGAGCAAGTGCGTGATATTCAGCTCGACGGTCGTTCTGACCAGTATTCGTTAGCCATCGTGCTTTACGTTCTGCTCACGGGGCGTCCGCCGTTTCTTGGGACTTCGCCCATTGATATCGCTACGAAGCACCTCACTGACCAGCCACTTCCGCCGAGTGTGATTCGCCCGGAACTGGAGTTGCCGCCCGCATTTGAAGAGGCGTTGCTCAAAGGGCTCGAGAAGCAGCCTGAGAATCGTTTTGAGACCACTATCGAGTTTGCGCACGCCTTGAGACGAGGGCTGACTGGTGTTTCGGCGGAGATTTCATCCGTGGAGATCCCACCTCTTGATACGGCAGAGATTGCCACAAACTCCCCGCGAAACGTCAGGACTGACCGTGTGGAGGCCGTGGATAAATCTACGGAACTCCTCGATATGCGAAGTGAAGCTGAGCCAGAAAAGGTATCCGTAGCGGCTCGGTCTGACGCAGCACAGTCTCAGGCCATTCCTTCGTATGCGACTGAAGCTGTGTCATTGCCTGATTTTGAGGAGTCGCAACGAAGCGAGGGTTCTGGACCTTCGAAGGCAAGGCTCGTGTTCTCGGGTGGCGACGATGTGGAGGAAGGTAAAGGCTTTACTCAAGTGGTGAGCTCGGCGGAGATGGAGCCGCTGATGACTGCTCAGATCCCCAAACAGGCGGCTGCAAAAGAACCCGTCTTGGTCGAGCAGAAGAAGGGTTTCCCAAAAGCCTTGCTGCTTGCCCCTCTTCTGATGGTGCTACTCGTAGGCGTGGGTGGCTGGGCGCTGTTTCAGGGTATGAGCGGGTCGAGCGACGTTGAGGAGCCCGTGGAGGTAGTTGAAAACATTGATATCGTGCCAACTGAATCACCAGAGGGTTCGGGGCCTGAATCTGCAATTGCATCACCGCCCGAAGACCAGCCAGTTGATCCTCAAGTCTTGGAGCCAGTCGTCGGTGCTGAAGTCAAAGAGCCTCCGGTTGAGCCAGAACCAGCGAAAGTAGAAGAGGCCGCTGCGCCCACAAAGGTCGAATCCAAGACTGAAGTCGCCAAAAAGACAAAGAAAGCGGAGCCCAAAGAGGAAGTGGTAAAGACCGGAAAAGTCTCGGTCACCCTTATCCCATGGGGAAGTTTGATGGTCGGGCGAAAGTCATATGGAGACACCCCGAGGCAGACGATCGAGTTGACCGAGGGCAGACACCGCTTCTATCTCAAGCAAAATGGCGAGACGATGACCTCCAAGACGGTTGACGTGGTGGCGGGGCAAACTAAGATAGTCGTGCTAAACGCAAACGAACGCTAAAACTCCACAAAGTTGGTGACACGATGACGGAAGTGGCCTCTACCCCCGACCAATCTCCCGAGCTTGTAGACCTCTCGAAAGTTAAAGAGAAGCTCACAGAGTTCATTCAGGGCGGGCAACTCTCGCACGGTGTCATGCTCCTTGAGCAAATTTCGCGATGGCCGGACTCCACGCGCTATCTCTCGGATAATCTCTGGCTCTACGGAAAGCTTGGCGACCTTCAGCGGGCTTTGGAGCAGGAAGACGACGCGATGACTTCGTATCAGCGTGCTTTTGAGCTGGATCCGCGAAATCTGAACGTGTTGCGGCCGTACTCCGACCTTCTCTTCCACAATCAGAAGAACGAAGAGGGGCTCAAAGTGGTTCAGGCCATGCTCCTGCACCATAAGCGGCAGCTCAGCGATAAAGAAGTTGTTGGGATTTACCGCCAGCTCGGCACGTTTTACGAGGGGCTCGGCAAGCTCGAGAAGGCTCAAACCTCGTTTGAAAAAGCGCTCGAGCAAGACCCGATGGATCAGGTTTCCCTCTCGGGATTGCTCCGAGTCGTGGGCCAGATTGGCGAGCCGCTGGACGTGATTCGCGTGCGCCAGAAGCTGATTCGTACGTTGGATGACCCAATCGCGCGTTCTCATGCGTTGATGGCGCTAGGTGACGATTGGGCGCTTGAGTTCAATGACCCTGGCCGAGCGTTGGATGTTTACGAACAGGCCTTGATCGAGAACCCGCAGAACAAGAAGGTGATTGAGAAGATCGCTCGTGTGGGCTCCGAAGTAGGGGACTGGAGACGAGTGAGCCGCGCGTATTTTACGCTTTCTCAGATCGCTGAGACCCCGGCTGAGCAGGCCGAGTGGATCGTGCGTTCTTCCGAAGTTGCACGCGACGAGCTCTGGGAGTCCGATAAGGCGCTCGCCGGCTTCCGAAGGGCGCTGGAGCTCGATCCGTCACGGCTCGATGCGTTCAAAGCTGTGACTTCGATCCTGGTGGACGCCAAAGATTGGGAAGGACTTGAGACCGCCTACGTACAGTTGATTTCGGCCAACGTGGAAGCCGGTAACAACGATCCCAAGCTCATGTACGTGCTCTGGCAGAAGTTGGGGGAGGTCTACAAGCTTCACCTCAAACGAGACCAAGACGCGGTCTTCGCATACGGGCAAGCTGCAGCACAGGTGGCTCAGGGCTTCGATATGCACGCCGAGGCCGCAGAAATTGCCGAAAGGAACCCGGATTTGGCGCCCGCTGCGATTGAGCACCTCAAGGCGATGTACAAGGAGCGCGGGGACCGTTTGGATGTCTTGGAGCGCCTTGGACGCGTCTACTTGAAGCAAAAAGACGTAGACCGCGCGTGGAATATCTACCGCGTGCTCGCCCATAAGAAGCATCCGCTCGATGAGAAGGCGTCTCAGTTCGTGGCGCGCTTCAACACGGCACTTTTCCGGCCGATTAAGAACCAGTTCACCTCAGATATGTTGAACAACCATATCTTCTCCAAAGAGCTCGATGCGAACGTGTCGGAGGTGTTTAGGATTTTGAAGCCGGCGCTTGAGGAGTGGACTGGCGAGGCGACGTCCAAATGGGGACTAAAGCGTAAGAATCGCGTGAACTTGGACGAGCCACTCGCGTTCAATCGAATCTACAAGAGCGTGGGCTCCACGCTAGGCTATCAGAACCTTCCCGAGCTTTGGTACAAGCCTGAGCAAGAGGGGATCGTCAATGGGGCGCTCGTGCCGGAGGGTATGATTGCCGGTGACGATATTCTTGCGAGTGGTCGGGAAGAGTACACGGCGTTCATCGTTGGAAAACAACTCTTTCTTTTCTTGGCACCGTTCTATTTGGCAGCGATCCGTCCCGCTACGGACTTGCAAGCCTTCTTCATGTTGGCGGCTTCGCTCGTGCATCCGGAGCGCCCGATCGACCTGACGAAAGAGAGTGAGCAGGTGCTCAAGCACATGAAGAAGAAGATCAAAGGGCCGGCTTTTGACCAGCTCAAGTCCGCGGTGGATAAGGCTTCGCGCTACGAGGTTGACCTTGTGAAGTGGCTGAACGCGGTGGAGGACACGGCAAATCGCGTGGGTCTGATTTTCTGTGATGATTTGGACGCTGCCCGTGAGTATCTGCAGAATGAGCCGCAGAAGATCGGGAACAGGAGCGTGGACCAGCGTATGGAAACGCTAATCAGCTATTCAATTAGCTCGGAATATCTTGAGCTGCGCTCAAGAATCGGCCACTCACTCAACGCCGGCTGATTTAGGCCGCTTGTGCGCTAAATGTTTGGGTGGCGCGGATCTTTGAGAGGAAGGCATCGAGCCAGACTCGGTCTTCGTCAGCCACCCGAACCGTATAATTCCAAAGGCGGGCTCCACGAACATGGCCGTCGTCGATCGCCATGGCGCAACGCTCGACCGCGTGCATCTTGAGGCGGCATCTCTCGCGAAGCGACGAAATCATGATCGTGATCTCGATGGCGTTGCCGAGCGGCATTTGGAACTCCCCGAGGAAATTCAGGTCGTTGCGTTTGTTGAGTTGCGCGAAGAGCTCTGCTTCATCCCTGAAGCGACAGATAATTGATCGCATTTTGCACTTCCTTTGCCGTCCTTGGCGTTGGTGCGCGGTGGCTTTAAGTTGTATACCGTGTTTGTCCTACACGCAGTATGATCGATGCAGATCGTGCGGGCAAATTTTTTTTCTTCATTTTTTTAAGAGCTCGAAATGGAAGTCTGGTGGGTATGGGTTGGCGCCGCGATAGTGGGCGTGGTCGCCGGCATCATCAATACATTGGCGGGGAGTGGATCGTTGTTGACGCTACCGATGCTCATCTTTCTTGGGCTACCGGCCGACGTCGCGAATGGTACCAACCGTGTTGGCATCATCGTGCAGAGCATGGTGGCGGTGGCCACATTTAGACACGGCGGAAAGTTCGAGATTGGGCCGCGCGAATGGAAGCTGGCGGGGATTGCCTTTGTGGGCTCTGTGCTCGGGGCGCTGGTCGCGGTCCAGATGAACGATGTGGTGATGCGCATCGTCATCGCCGCGGTGATGCTGGGCTCATTGGTGGTGATCTTGGCGAAGCCAGGGCAGTTCGCGGCCAAGGATACTAGAGAGAAGCCACTGACGCCCTTGTTGTTACTGGCGTTCTTGGCGATTGGTGTCTACGGCGGGTTTATTCAGGCTTCGGTGGGGATTTTGCTCCTCGTGGCTTTGGTGGCGGGGGCTGGCTACGATATCGTCAAGGCCAATGGGCTAAAGCTCTTCTTGACCATCATGTTTACCGCGGGCGCGATACCCATCTTTGCGTTGAATTCCCAGATTGATTGGGGGCTTGGAGCATTGATGGCGGGAGGTCAGAGTTTGGGAGCGTGGATGGCAGCTCGGTTTGCGGTGAAAAGTGATAAGGCCGCAGATTGGATCCAGCGCCTAATCGTGGTGGTCATCATCTTCAGCGTGATCAAGTTATTGGTCGATTTATGAGAATCTAGTGTGTACGGAATGATCTAGCCAACGGGTGATGTTTGAGGCTGGTGACTTGTGTCACGGACGATACGAGTGAGTGAATTGTGATAAAATCGATCGTAAAATGGATTGGTATTCTGGCCATCATGGGTGCTCTGGCGGGCGTCATCGGTCTGGCCGGGATTTTTTACTATTATGGGCGCGACCTGCCGGAGATTTTGAAACGCGAGGATTTTGACCCGCCTCAGATGACTCGAATTCTTTCGGCTGAGGGACACGTGATCGGTGAGTTCTTTACGCCTGGTTCGAAGCGAACGGTGGTGGGTGAAGAGGTGATTCCTCAGCACGTCAAAGACGCGTTCATGGCGGCCGAAGACGCTGATTTCATGGTCCATGAAGGAATCGACTACCTGGGCATGGTGCGCGCTTTCTACTACGCCGTGCGGTATGACCAAGGTGTTCGCGGAACCTCGACGATTACTCAGCAGGTGGTCAAAAACCTGGTACTTTCGCCCGAAAAGAGTCTGGCTAGGAAGGTCAAAGAGATCATTCTTGCGCGCGAGCTCGAAAAGAATCTGACCAAAGAAGACATTCTATACCTCTACTTGAACACCATTTACCTCGGGCATGGCGTCAACGGTGTGGAAGAGGCGTCGCGCCAGTATTTTGGGAAATCCGTCAAAGACGTCACGATGGTCGAGGGAGCGCTCTTGGCCGGCCTGACACAATCGCCTGAGCGGCTGACGCCCAGGCGCCATCCAGAGGCCGCGCTGAAGCGCCGAGCCTATGTTTTGAAGCAGCTCAGAGATAAAGGCTTCATCAACGAGGCCGAGTATCGCGAAGCCGAAGACGATCCCATCAAACTAGCCGATAGGGATAAGATCGACCCGTATCTTGGTCTCGCGCCGCATTTTGTTGAACATGTGCGAAAGTCACTTGTGGAGAAGTACGGCGAAGAAAAGGTGATGGGGGGAGGCCTTCGGGTGCGCACGACCCTCGAGGTGGAGAGGCAAAAGGCTGGGGAGGCGGCTTTGCGAAAGGGTTTGGAGATCTACGATGAACGGCACAAGCTCTACAGGCCGCTCAAGACGCTCAAGGCCAAAGAAGTTGAATCTTACGTAAAGAACTTGGCCAAGAAGTGGGAGAAGGGCACTAAGGTCGGTGACCTTCGTGAGGCTGTCATCACTGGTCATAAGGATGGAAAACTGGTTCTCAATACCGGTAGCGCCAAGGTTGAGTTTGAAGTCAGTGGTGCGCGCGCTCTTGGTGAGGACAAGCTCGAGGAGCGCTATCCAACACACTCGGTTCTTCGACTCAAAGTAGTTGACCCTGAGAAACCTACCCTTGCATTTAGAACAGGCCCGGAGGCCGCGCTTATCGCGATCGATCCGAAGACTCGACACGTGGTTTCGCACGTTGGGGGTTATGATTTTGGCGCCAATCAATATGACCATGTGTCGCAGGCGAAGCGTCAGACCGGGTCATCGTTTAAGCCTATTGTCTACTCGGCAGCCATTGAGGCGAAAACCATTTCTCCAGCAAGTATCTATTTGGACTCGCCGACTGTCTTTCAACTTCACGGCGGGAAGAACTGGTCGCCCAAGAACAGCGATGGCAATTGGCGCGGTCCGATCCGGATTCGAGAAGCGATTGGCGCAAGTCGAAACGTGGTCTCGGTTCGCGTGCTTCAAGATCTGACCATCGAAAAGGCTCAGGAGTTTGCAAAACGGATCGGCATGGATACTCCCCTCGTGGACAATTTCACCATGGTGATGGGGTCAACCGAGATGACGCCTGTGGAGATTACCAACGCTTACGCGACCTTCGCATCCGGAGGGGCTACCGCAGAGCCACTTTATATCACCCAAGTCCGTGGGCGTGACTTCAAGGAGGATTTTCGGTCCAAAGCCGAACAAGCCATTCCCCCTGAAGTTGCCTACTTAACCACCAGTCTT
Organism: Microvenator marinus; assembly: GCF_007993755.1. Classification (GTDB taxonomy): domain Bacteria; phylum Myxococcota_A; class Bradymonadia; order Bradymonadales; family Bradymonadaceae; genus Allomicrovenator; species Allomicrovenator marinus. The sequence continues at coordinate 920,172 of NZ_CP042467.1, read as the reverse complement.
TTGCGAAGCGTCGTTGAGGGATACACGAGTTCAGATGGCACGAGGCGTGCCGGAACGGCGAGCTCGTTGGCGGAGATTAAACGGCCCGTGGCGGGTAAGACGGGGACCACTAACGAGGCGAAAGACGCCTGGTTCATCGGTTATACCCCTGACCTAGTGACTGGCGTTTGGGTTGGCTACAGCGACAACACATCGCTTGGCGCGAAGGAATATGGCGGCAAGGTGGCTGCCCCAATTTGGCTGGGTTTTATGAAGGCGGCTCTCAAAGGAGAACCTAAACAATTTGAGGAGCCGTCTATGGGAATTGTCCGTGTGAGAATCGACCCTGTGAGTGGAAAGCGTGTGCGTGAAGGTGGGATCGAAGAGGTCTTCTTGGTGGGGACGGCTCCCACCGAATGGGCACCAAGTCCCGACGCAGCGTCGGCAGACGAGTTTTTGCTCAACCAATTTGACGATTAGTTCGGGACTACGTCGGGATTTTCACTTTCGACGCGATATCTTCCATCACGCTTTCTGAGTGGGATTTTTCTGCATTGGCGACGCCGTTGAGGCTCAGACGGTGTGCGAGGCAGGGCACGATCAGACGTCGCGCGTCATCGGGTACCACAAACGATCGATCGTCCAAGAATGCCCACGCGCGGCAAGCCTGTGCGAGCGCGAGCGCACCTCGAGTTGAGACACCGATCTTGACGCGAGGGTCTCGACGCGTGGCCTCAACCACGTCTAGGACGTACTGAGCGACCGTCTCGTTGAATTGAACGGAATCCACCTCATCCTGGAAGGCCCGAAACTCTTCGGGGCTCAGAAGGGCTTTGAGCGTGTCTACGGGCGCCGAAGATGTCCTTGAGGTGAGCAACCCAATCTCTACTTCACGCGAGGGTGTGCCGACGCTAAGGCGCATTAGGAATCTGTCGAGCTGGCTCTCAGGCAGAGGATACGTCCCGTAGAGCTCGAGAGGGTTTTGAGTGGCAATCACCAGAAACGGGTCTGGAAGGGCGTGGGTATCGTTGTCCACGCTGACTCGTCGCTCGCTCATGGCCTCGAGGAGTGCGGACTGAGTGCGTGGTGTGGTTCGATTGATTTCGTCAGCGAGTACGAGGTTAGAAAAGATGGGACCAGGCCGAAAAGAAAACTCTGATTTGTCTTGAGAGAAGACCGAGACCCCCAAGATATCGGAGGGTAAGAGGTCGCTCGTGAACTGAACGCGTCGAAACTCCAGGCCAAGTGTTTTTGCTAGCGCCAACGCGAGCGTGGTCTTGCCCACACCTGGCACGTCTTCGAGGAGGACATGACCTCTTGAAAGCAAAGAGGCCAGAGTGAGTGTGACCAGCTCGGGTTTTCCCTTAAAGACCGTGTCTACGTGGGCCAGCACTTGTTGTAAGCGCGCGTGCGAAGAAGGCTTATTCACAGCGAATCCTTTTTCAATGACTTTAGATATTTGATGATATGTTCAGAAACTATTTGAATCTCATTGAGGTCTACGTCCAGATTTCCATATCTGGCACCAAGATAGAGTCCGCTGAACTTGCGCAGAGGCGCGCTAATCTTCGGACTCTTGGACGCGAGGCGCTCCAGAAACTCCGACGGGCCTTCGTCAATCCTGCGGTTTAGACCAGCCCTCTTCGCTGCTGCCTCAATCGCCATAAAGGCTGATTGTAGCGGGTCGAGCCGGGTTTTGCGCCGCTTCCATAACGCAAAGCCACCAGCGCCCACCAAGACGACTCCGAGGGACCCTAGAATGATGGTCCAGTTGATCTCACGTTTTGCGTCGCGGTCGTTGGACGGTTTGGGCGCAAAGGTATCGGCCGCGGACCGCAACACGTCGATCTGGGCTGAGAGGTCGTACTCGATGACCCATTTGGTCCAGGCGAGCCTGGAGGCGTCCATAGTCTTTCGGAGCGTGTCTAAGAGTGCGTTTGCCTGCGGCATGCTCGAAGGCGGGGTTGGGTCTAGTTTAAGCCAACCAACGCTCGGGTCGAAGTACTCCACCCATGAGTGGGCATCACCTTGCCGAACCGCCCAGTAGTCGCCCACGTTATTCCACTGGCCTCCGTAGAAACCATTCACGATACGCGCATGAACACCGGCTTGGCGAAGCATCAGGGTGGCGGTCGTTGCGAAATACTCGCAATGGCCGCGCCGAGTGGTGAAGAGGAAGTCTTCGACGGGGCTTTCACCAACTTCGGGAAGGTCGGTGGTGTAGGTGTAGTTCGACTCCAGAAACTCCTCGATATTTCGAGCGATTTCCTTAGGCAGAGTAGCGTTCGAGACGGCCTGACGTGTCAGGTCGGCGAATCTCTGAGACTCGATGGGTTGCTGAAGGAATGCCGGATTCGCGGCTTCAACCTTCTCACGCGGCGAGTCGTCTGGCTCCGCGACCCAGATCATGTACGGAATCCCCAGATTGCTTGGGACCGAGTGGCGGATGTCTGAATACGCATCCATGGTTAGCCTTCCCGACCGCGGTCCAATTGGCATTGTGATATTTGGCGTGCCGAGTTTGATGGAGTGCGTTGGGAAAAGCGTGGGAAGGAGCGCCGTATCTAAAGGCTCCATGTACATTTGCAGGAGTTTTGGTTCGCCTTTTTGAGGGTAGATATCGTCGAGAGGGCGCCGCCAATGCAGCGGGTGCTTTCGCTCATCTTGGAGGGTTTGAGTCCATGACCGTCCGTCATAGTGATCAAAGCTCAACATACGCCAATGATACTGTGAGAAGCTCGGTCTTCCTTCTGGGAATTCGACCCTCAGGACGACCTGCGGGTTGTCTCGCACAAGGCCGTGTCCGCCGAGCTCCACCGATTCGGAAAACCCAACCATGGACATTCCGTCTCGGGACTGCGGAGCAAAAAAACCGAGACCAACCCTGGGGAAGACGAAGAAGAGCAGGAGGCTCGTGGCCAGAACTATGCCCGACGTCCCGATAAGCACCACCGCGTAGGGGCGCTCGAGCCTCGGTGGCGAACGGAAGGCGAGGCGCGGGCGCTCCATGAGTTCGTTTCTGAGGTGGAAGACCGCGAGGCCAAACGTGCCCGCAAGTACGTAGAGTCCAAACACCACGCCGTAGAGGAGGTCTTCGATGATGGTAGTCGCCGCCGCAAGCAAGATGAAGCTCAAGATGAAGATCTGGAACTCTTCACGCATGCTCAGTCGGCTAAAGAGCCTTACGCAGGTCAGGACCAGGAGGAGCTGAATGGCGCCGTCGAGAATGGCGAAATCAAAGGCGAAGACGATAATCACGGTCACGACCACATAGCTCGCAACTAAGATATCCCAAGTCTTTTGCTTGATCTGGTGGCCGAGCTTTCTCTTGTGGGTGAACCAGCTGGCGACGATCGCCACGAAGCTCGCCGCGGCAATGCCGCCGATCATGCCTCCGCCAGCCGCGATGAGCGCAACCGGTAGAAGCACGATGGTGTAGAGCACCCAGTCAAAGATTCTCTCAAGGTTTGGCTGGATCATTCTCTGGCCCCTTCAAAGGGTAGAATCAGGTCGTCAGGCCCTGATGCGATAAGTTCCAGGCTTTTGTTTAAGCCCACGATGATCCGTGTAGAATCGTCGTTGGAGTCAGGGAGAATCGGAATGCCGGCCTCGAGAGAAATCGTGGCGAGTTTGCGCATCAGGAGGTCGGCGTCGTCTGGACCTTCGCCCAGGGTAAAGCCCGCGGAGCGCAAGGCTCCTACCAGTCCGGCGGTGCGTCTGATTCCGAGCTCAAAGCGCGCAAAGTCGTCTTCGGAGAGGTTTTGGGCGCGGTCCAAGACATGAATCACAACGCGTCTATGGTGGCGCCTCTCGGTCTCCCTCACCATGAGCTTGCCTCGCCGTGCAGAGCTCTTCCAATGGACACCGCGCGCGTCCTCGCCTTCACGAAACTCGCGAAGCCCAAAAAATTCTTCGCCGGGACCTTCTTTATGAGTGTCGACTTCGCCCATTCGAGCCCAGAGTGCGCCTTGCCATGCGTCGTGTTTGAGCGGAGCAGGTTCCACGAGAATCTGGATGGGCGCATCCCACTCACGAGACTTTTCAAAGAGTCCAAAAGGGAATCGTGTCAGCGCTGCGACGCGGTCGAGCTGGTAGTGTCCGCGATGGTCAAAACGCATGGTTCCTGGGACGACCAGATTAGCGCCGGATTCGACGCGAACCGCGTAGGCCGAGGCGATGGGGCGTCCTTCGGTTTGCGATTTTTTCCAGATTTTCCACCATGGATGGCGCTTGAGGCCGAGTTTATGAGTGCCTATGCGAGTCAGCGGGCCGGCGATTGGGGTGGCTTCGAGGTCGGCGAGTTCGAGGCTTAGCGCGGCGTAGTCTGCGTGGTTTTGAACGACGTAGTCACACGCCATCTCGTCTTCGGCGATGATACGATTTGGAAGTTTGCGGGTGACCGTGATTTTTCGCAGAACTGCTTCGCTCAACAATCCGCTCACCGTAATCAAGGCTAGGAGCATCCCCATCAAGAGAAAGAGGAGATTGTTGCCCGTGTTGACGGCTCCAAAGCCCACGGCAAAGGTCAGTAGTACAAAGAACTTTCCCGCCGTTGTCATCGTCAGGCGTCGAGGCGGGCGCATCCAACGTCGAATCTTGTCGGAAAGTTGTGGACTTTCTCGGCTATGTGCAGAGATTTCTGTGGGCATAAAGGTGGTCAGAAAAGATTCTTAGTCATTGAGATGATTGAGAAGTGGTAAAGGTTGCGAAACCCATTGAATAGGAGCGCGCATGGCAGATTTTGACCTCGGGTCTATCCGAGAAAAAGTGGAGAAATCCGGCAAAAAGGGAGTGGTCCTGAAGATATGGACTGGCCTCTTCGTGGTGGTGCTTTTCATCATGGTTGTCGCTGATCTCTTTTACCAGGTGAATGCGGAAAGTGTGGGAGTGATCACGCGGTTCGGGCGTTATATCGAGACGGTCAACCCGGGTTTGCATATGAAAATTCCTTTCGTGGACGAGGTTCATATTGTGGAGACTGAGCGTCAACACAAAGAGGAGTTTGGGTTTCGCACAGTGAGTACCGCCGGCGGACAGAGCCAGTGGGAATCAGAGCCCTATATCGAAGAGAGTCTTATGCTCACTGGTGACCTCAATGTGATCGAGGTTCACTGGGCGGTCCAGTACAGAATCAGCGACCCGTACAACTATCTCTTCCGCGTCAGGAACGTCAAAAACACGTTGCGCATGATGACCGAAGCCGTGATGAGGGAAGTCATCGGTGACCGAACCGTCAACGAAGCTCTGACCTCGGGTCGTGTAGACATCGCTGTGGAGGCGCAAAAACGGTTGCAGGAGCTCTGCAAATCCTATGAAATCGGGCTGACCATCGACCAGGTGATTTTGTTGGATATCACGCCTCCAGACCCGGTGAAGCCAAGTTTCAACCTCGTGAACCAGGCCCAACAGGAGAAGGAAAAACTCATCAATCAGGCGCGTGCCGAGTACAACGCAGAGGTGCCTAGAGCAGCCGGTGAGGCCGAACAGACCATCCAGCAAGCTCGTGGTTATGCAGTGGCTCGTATCAACCGTGCCGAAGGCGAAGCAGCACGATTCAAGGCGCTGGTCGCGGAGTACAAGAAGGCGCCCGAGATTACTCGGCAGCGCATCTACTTGGAGAGCATGGCCGAGATACTCCCGACCATCGGTCAACGGGTCATCACAGACCAAGAAGGACCAGGGATTGTGCCTCTGATGAACTTGCAGCCCAAAGGAGGTAGCCAATGAAAAAGATTATCGGCTTAATGATTGTGCTGGTGCTCTTCCTGCTCGGTTGGAACGCCTCAACGTATGTGGTTCGGGAAGGTGAACACGCCATCGTGCTTCAGTTCGGCAAGCTCGTGGGCGGCGAGAGCGAGCCCGGTCTCTATTTCAGGACTCCTTTCGTGACCAATATCGTGAAGTTGGACAAACGTTTCCTTGAGTGGAACGGGGAGTCGAACCAAATCCCGACGAACGATAAACGATTCATCTGGGTAGATACCTATGCACGATGGAGGATTACAGACCCTGAGCTCTTCTTCCGACGCGTGAAGAACCAGGCGGGCGCTCAGATTCGATTGGATGATATCATTGACGGAGCCACACGAGACTACGTGGCTAAACACGATCTCCTTGAGTTAGTGAGGTCTTCAAACCGTACCCTGAGCGACGTGGAGAACGACCCGGATATGCGTGACGAGCTCGATGAAATCAAGATTGGTAGGTCGAAGATTACCGAGTTGATTTTGGCGGATGTTCAAAAGCTCTCAAGCGAGCTCGGCGTAGAAGTTGTAGACGTACGGTTTAAGCGGATCGACTACAACAAAGAAGTTCGAAACGCCGTGTTTGATCGCATGGTCGCTGAACGCGAGCGAATCGCGAACCGCTACAAATCCGAAGGTAGTGGTGAGGCCTCTAGGATTCGTGGCGAGAAGGAGTACGAGCTAAACCGAATTCAGTCCGAAGCCGAAAGGCAGGCCGAAGAGCTACGCGGCGAAGCTGATGCCAAGACCGTGGCGATATACGCAGAGGCGTATAATCAAGACGTGGAGTTTTACCAATTCCTGCGGTCAATGGAGAGCTATCCCAAAGTGTTTGACGCCAACACGACGATGATGCTGTCCACCGACATGGACTACTTCAAGTATTTGAAGTCGCCATCAGGGCGTTGAGCCATCGGGTTCATCAGCTATTTCATCTTCAACGTCGTCCATCAACTCGTCTAAAGTCTTAGGCGCCGAGTCGACTGGTTCCTCGATCTCTTCTTCCACATCATCCATCAGCTGATCCAAGGTTTTTGCGCTGCCGTCGGCTTCGGCCGGTGGCGCAACGACCTGTGGCTCAGCCTCGGCGGGCGCATCTTCAACCTTTTCGACCTGAGTATCTGGCCAAGGCACCCAGAATCCCTGGCCTTTAGAGAAGCTCACGAGGCCGAGACTGACGGTAGGTACGTAGGTCACGATGATAAGGCAGACGACCATGATCGCGGTGAAGGGCAGGGTAGAGCGCACTACCTCGCCGATAGACTTCTTAAAGAGCGTGCTGGATACGAAGAGGTTTAGGCCGATCGGCGGCGTGAGGTAGCCGATTTCCAGGTTCACGATGAAGATGATGGCCATGTGGAGTGGGTGAATTCCCAGTCCAAACGCGATCGGAGCCAGAAGTGGAACAAGGATCAAGATGGCCGAGATGATATCCATGAAGAAGCCGACGATGATCAAAAGCACGTTCACCAGAAGGAGGAACGTAATCAGGCTCAGGTCGAGGCTCAGGATGTACTCCACGGCCATTTCAGGGATTTTCGCTCGGTCCAAGTAGAGATTGAAGCCCAGCGCCAGAGCCATGATGATGAGAAGGCTTCCCATCAGGATCGCGCTTTCGCTGAAAACGCGAGGGACATCTTTGAGCTTGATGCTCTTGTGGATGAAGAACTCCACGGCTGCAGCGTAGATGACCGAAACAGCGGCTGCCTGGGTCGCAGTGAAGATTCCCGAATAGATGCCGCCCAGAATGATGATTGGGAGATTGAGCGCCCAGAATCCCGATACGAATGCACGCCCCACTTCCTTGATATCGAACTTCTCGCGTTCGACTTTTTGAATCAGACCGATTCTAAAGGCCCAGAGAGAGAGCGCGAGGCAGATGAGAATTCCGGGGCCAAGACCCGCGATGAAGAGGTCCTTGACACTTGAATCGCCGCCGCCCGCCGATGAGACCGTGTAGCCGACGGGATCTTTGAGCCCGGTGGGGTCTGCGATGGCGTAGATGATCATCGGGATGCTGGGAGGAATCAGAATTCCAAGGCTTCCTGCTGAAGTAACAAGACCTGTGCTGAATCGTTGGTCGTAGCCAGCCTTAACGAGCGCCGGGAACATGATACTCCCGATCGCGATCACTGTGACAGGTGAGGAGCCGCTGATCGCCGCAAAGAAGACGCTCGCGAAGACCGCAGAGATTGCGAGTCCGCCAGGTAGTACACCAAAAACGGACTGCGCAAAGGCGATGAGACGTTTGGCAATATCTCCTTCGGTCATAATCGCACCCGAGATCACGAAGAACGGAATCGCGAGGAGGACCGGTTGGTCAGCAAGTGCGCGAGTTTGCTCAATGATAGACGTCAGGAGCCGGAACTCGTTGAAGACGCCGCCGAAGAAGAGCAGATACGTGGCGATGGACCCAATGAGCACATAAAGTGGTACTCCCAACCCAATCAGGCCCACGATGAGCGCGATGAGCCCGAACCAGAAGAACCCGTCGTAAGGAGACGGCGCCTCCGGCGGCGCCTCAACAATTTCTTCTACTGAGGCATCTTCCGTGGGATCTTCGGCCAAAGGTTCGTCCTCGACCGGGTCCATCACGTCGTCCATCAACTCGTCCAGAGTCTTGACCTCTGTGGGCTCGCCAGATGGCTCGTCAGCGTTTTCTTCAGCGATTTCACTCTCTACCTCGTCCATGAGGGAGTCGAGCGTCTCAGGCTGTGCTGAGGCGGCGCCAAGGTAGAAAAAGACCAGGAATATGGCAAAGAAGCTCGAGATGAATCTACGCATTAGTGCACCTCCACGGCTTCTTCGAAGCTCTCTTTTCGCAAGGCCATCCTCAGAAATACAAATGCGTGCATGCCGAAGCGAATGGTGATCAGCGCAAACGCGACCGGAATCGCCAAGACCTTGAGCCAATCCGGTGGCTCTCCGGACTCGATAGGAGAAAGCACGACGCGCATAATGCGCTCAAAGAGTCCGGCGTCTTCTGGGGGAGGCCAGACTTGTAGCGTCTCTTGCAAACCCGCAGGAACCCAGTCCGGAAACTCCCAAATTGGGCGGATATACGTAGACTGAACGTCGAAAATGTAGATGTAAGAAAGGTAAAAAATGATCCCGCTGAAAATCGCGGCAGCACTGTAGGAGAGAGCGTTGAAAAGCGGAAGTTTCTGAGGGGAGAGGAGCTTTCGAGCGAGGTCGACCCTCAAGTGGCGCCGCTGACGAGCGGCCATGCTTGCACCCAAGAACCCAACCCACAAAAGGAGGAGCAAACTATAAGATTGCGCCCACGAATAGCCTTGTGGGATTCCACCCGAGAACCAGAAAAAGAGCGCTGTTGCGGCCAGGCTTACTATCAAACCAGGCTTGGACCCGGTCTTTTGGAAATGCCAGACCAGCACCGCTCCGACTCCAATGCTTAGAGCTCGGTAGACCGTGGAGCTCTCCAATTGGGTCAGCGATACACTGAAGCCGATTAGAGCGAGCGTGGCCCCCACACTGATCCCGATGCGTTTTCCTTGAGAGAAATGAACATTGGACGTGGACGCGTAACCCATCGCACCCACAAAGACGATCAAGAGCCCAGCAATGAGCCAGCCTTTGGGGTCCGATTGGCCATGATATTGGTCTATCGCCACCATGAGTTGGTAGAGAACGTCCACAAAAACAAAGATGCTCATCGCTATCAGGGCCGCCACAACGACCACTGATTCGACTTTGAACACAAGATGGTCGACCCGGCCGAATGCGGGGATTCGGTCGGCCAACTCGGCAGAGTTACGTTCTTCCGCCATGCTCACTCCAAAATTGGGATCAGCGGTTCTTTTCGATGATGTCTAGTAGATTTGCGCCCTTCTTGCCGACTCGCTTTTTGAACAAGTTGTGTACAGACTTGGTCTTGTCAGCAAAGGCTTTGCGTTGGGCAGGAGTGACCGAACATACTTTGATGTTCGACGCTTCGAGGTTCTGAACCAACTTCGGATGCAGTTTTCTGACGAGGTCGCGCCCCATGTCAGTCTCTTTCTTCCGGTCGGCGAGCAAGATTTCCTGAAGGTCTTTCGGGAGTTTTTCGAACCACTCCTTGGAGTAGACGATCACGGCTGGCTGGTAAATGTGGTCGCTGAGCGTCCAATGGTCGATTCCCTGATGCCAGCTTGCGGCAAACGCGAAGAGCGGCGTGTTATCAAAGCCTTGAACGTTATTCGATTGAATTGCGCTCAGAGTCTCAGGCACGGCGATTCTCACAGGGTTTCCGCCAAGGGCACGATAGGTTTCTTCGTGCACCCACGACTCCTGAGCGCGCATCTTGAGGTCAGCCAGGTCTTTCGGGTCGGTGATGCACTTTCCCTTCGTCGCGAAGTTTCTAAACCCGTTCTCAGAGAAGAGATAGAGTTTGAATCCGTTCTCATCGAGAATCGAGGAGACGGGATCGAAGAGATGGTTGTCGATAATCTTGTCGGCCTCAGCACCGTCTTTGAAAAGGTAAGGAAGCTCAAAGACGTTCATTTCGGGAACTAGGCTAGCGAGCGCGCCCGTGGACACACCGGCTGCCTGGAGTTCGCCGCGTTTGGTTTGTCTCACGATAGAGACCTCGCCGCCCGCTGTGCCCATGAAAAGTCGGACTTTGATGCGTCCGTTGGAATCTTTTTCGATTCGCTTCTTCATGGACGCCAGTTGACGCCCCCAAGGCGTGTTTTTGGGCGCCACGGTACCTAGGTTTAGCGTGTAGATCTCTTGTTCCTTCTCCTGCGCCGCAACGGGACTGGCAAAGCCAATGAGAGTCAGTGCAAGTAAGAGGATAAGTGGTGTTTTCATGTCAGGTCTCCGTACCGTGAATCAATAGAAGTACTCGTCAGCTTCTTCGAGCAATTTCTTCGCCTTCATCTTTTCGAAGGCATTTTCCGGCTCGATCTCCGGGTCAACGTTTGACGGGGTGTTGACGACTTCATTCAGCAAGCTCTCGAAGAGTTCACGTTCTCCAACGAGCACTGCGTAGTTCTCAGCCATCAAGACTTTGGTGGCGAGGTAGTTAGGCGCGATCTGGATCGCGTTTTCAAAGGATGCTTTGGAGGCTTCAGGGTTGCCGCCGCCGAGAGGCACTTTGGTGTGGTAAGTGCCGAAGTAGCGATGAGGCGCGCCGTAGAAGAAGCCCGGGTCGTTCGCAACGATCCAGTCCATGGTGACTTTGATGTCGTCTTTTCTGGAAAGAATGGTGGCGATCCCTTCAAGAAGGGCCCATTTGCCGAGGTTGGTTGCATACCAGTAGAGGGCAGGAGCGGCCGTAGGGCTTGCGGACTTGACGGCACCTTGCCAGGCGTTCTTATCGGCGGCCACTTTCGCGGCAAATTCTGGATCGCGCAGGGCAATCGCACGCTCGGCTGCCGTTACGCCTTTCTCAAAGACGGCCATGATCTCTTCGTCAGAAGCACCTTCAACTCTAAGGTGGCTATCGCCGAGGAAGTAGTAAGCGCGAGTCAGGCGCTCATTGATGTCCGCAATGACGGCGGCACGGGCTTCCGGAGCGAGGTCGGGAGTCGGCAGCTGCGCCGCTTTTTCCCATTCGCCTATGGCGCTCATGAGGCTCGCTTTTTCGGCGCGCTTTGCCCAGGCGGCATCGGCAGCTTGCATGGTTGTTGCGAAGTCTCCCTCTTGAGTTGCCGCGGTTAATTTGCCCTGGTCTGTTGTCAGAGCAGAATCACGTTGGGCACCGCCACAGGCGGGCAGAGCCATGGCACCAAGAAGAAGCGCCGAGAGAGCGCGAACTACAAATCGCTTACGAATCACCATTCCAAACTCCCTATTCACGAGGGTTGAAGGTCTAATCAAAAAATCACTTGTGAAGCCGGGAACATAAACAGAGTGCGGGCTTGTGTAAAGCAGCGCCGTGATTCTCGGGATTCGCCCTTGCAAAAACATGAGTTTCACAAGAGAAGAGCGTCGAGGTAAGCCATGGCAGTCAACACCACTCAAATCGAACTTCTTCGCAAACTCTTGAGGCACGGTGCCAAAGAACGCGTCGTCAAGACCCTCTCTAAGTTCCGTGCTGCTGACCTCGCGGAGTTTTTCAAACACCTAAGTCCCGTTGAGCAGCGGGCCTTTATCGATATTCTCTACTCGCAACGGCAGGCGGCCTACACGCTTTTGGAGCTGCCTGACGGTATCCTCGAGGAGATCCTCGATGTGCTCGAGATCGAGAAGATCTCGGTTCTGATTAAGCGTGTTGCGGCCGATGATGCCGTCTTCTTCCTTAGTCTCTTGGATACCGATCGCGCTGATCAGGTCATGGCGTTGCTCGACGAGCCGACGCGTCAGCAAATCGAGCGGATTCGAATGTACCCGGCAGAATCCGCGGGTTCGTTGATGACCAATGAGATGATGACCTTGACCGACTCGATGACGGTTGCCCAGGCCATCGAGGAGATTCGAGCACGCGCCGAAGAACACGAGTTCATCTTTTATGTCTATGTGGTCAGCGATTCCGGGACTTTTGTTGGGGTGGTGCCCATTCGGCGCCTGATCACGGCGCCGCCCGATACAAGACTTCAAGACGTGATGGCGGTCAATCCTGTTGCCGTCAAAGCCACTGACGACCAGGAACGCGTGGCTAATCTCACCGCCCGATACAATCTCTTGGCGGTCCCGGTAGTGGACGACCAATTCAAGCTTTTGGGCGTGATTACTGTGGATGACGTGATCGACGTTCTCACGGAAGAAGCCACCGAAGATATGTACAAGATGCAACTCCTCTCCGACGAGGACCGCGTCTATTCTCCGGTCGGCAAATCCATTCAGCGGCGTATGCCATGGATGGTGCTCAATCTCGCCACGGCATTCCTTGCGTCTACGGTGGTGGGCGCTTTTGAGGCCACCATCTCACAAGTCGTGATTCTCGCCGCGTTTATGCCCATCGTGGCAGGGATGGGTGGGAACGGAGGGACGCAGACGCTCACCGTGATCACTCGCGGTATCGCGCTCGGCGAGCTCGGCTATTCCGACGGAATCCGAACGATTGGAAAGCAGGTCTTGATTGGCCTGGTGGTGGGTGCCGGCGTAGGCATCATCGCGGGCGGCATCGCCTGGTACTGGCAGGGAAATCCCTTCCTCGGACTGGTCTTGTTCCTCTCGATGATCGTCAACATGTCGATCGCGGGGCTGGCAGGCGCCGCCGTGCCTATTTTGCTGAAGTTTTTGAATCAAGACCCGGCCCTTGGTGGCGGTGTGATCGTCACCACGTTTACAGACGTTTTTGGGTTCTTTGCTTTCCTTGGCCTGGCCACGGTTTTTCTGCAGTATTTGGTGTGAATTATGGCGACAAGAGTTAAATTTCCCGAAAGTGCCCGAGTCGAGATAAGCCCACAGGAGCTCGCTCCAGGACGGTTTGGCTACGTTCAAGCCATAAGCGAGGCTCTTCGAGTTCAAGGGGTTGGAGCAGATGTCGAGGAACTCGCGTGTGCGGCAGCGCTTCCGTTCACGACCTACGCTTACAATCCGGAGATCAACAAACACGAGGATCCACGCCGTCACTCGTGGCTCGCGGAACATTTCTCCAATTACGGAGTGTTTGAGAGCGTTTCGTACTACACCGGCGCCAACGTGATGGTCGTCAACGAAATTGCGGACGCGGAACATTGGGATTTGATTCGCTTTGAACTCTCGCTTGGTCGCCCGCTGATCTCAACCGGTTGGGGGCGGGCTGATGGCCCGGTCATAATCACGGGTTACCGAGACGGCGAGCGAAAGGTCGTCACGGTTTGGGACGGGGCCGAGAGAGACGTGATCCTGAGCGGCCGCCCACAACTCGATTCCGAAGTTTTTGTGAACTTCCTGGTGGTTGTGCGCGCCGATGCGCGCGTTCAAGTCGAGGACTCTGCGCGCGAACGGATGCGTCACGGTGCGCTGAAATGGGCGGTCCAACACGGCAACAAATGGACGGAGTTCTTCCACGAATCCCGCGAGAATTATCTGGTAGGAAAGGCAGGTGCTGAGTTCATCGCGAACGTGGCCAAGTCCGAGCTCGAAGCCGAAGAGGCAGAATGGTTTGCCTCGCATTTAGGCTGCCGAATTCCCTCGTTGAAAAGTGCAAGAGCTCTCTTGAATTGGGATCCGAGTTTGGGAGATGTCGCGAACGAACTCATTGCAGCAGCCGAGCTCTGGGAGAAGTGCGAGTACGACCAAGCTCTCGAGCGTGAACGGCTTGCCCTAAGCGCTCTCGAAATGCGCTTGAGCGAACTCCAGCCATCTTCGTAACTCTTCGTAGTCGCCGCGTTCAGCGACGCTCTCTACGACCAGATCCATCACGGCTCGTGCGTCGTCATTGAGCGGCTCGGTGTCACGTGCACGTCTGGCGGCAATCAACATCCACTCTGCCTTCTTATGGGCGCCGGCATAACGAGCAAGGCTCCAGAACCCGCACGAGGGGGCCGGTGAACGGTCCACCCATTTATGGAAAAGGGCGGTTGATTCGGAGGCTGGGCTTTCACTAGAAATCTCTTCCAACCAAAAAGCCACCCATGGGCGAAGCTCGTGGTCTTCTGGTGTAGCCAACTGGGCCTTCAGGCCATCTAGCGTCAGGTTGTCGGGCCCTTGAGCCCGGTCCGCATCACTAAGCGTCGCGAGCTCCGAATGTTCTTCGAGCGCACGGATCCGATTCTCGATCTCAAGGTCGGCAAAGGGTTGAAGTGATTCGCGAATGCGCTCGAGCTCGTCTTCGTCCAAGACTTCAGGCGCAAAAGAGAGCGCAACTCTGGCTAGCTTCTTAACTTCATCCACCTCTAGTCGCGCTTCTGGCCTTGCCTTGGCGGCTAGCTGTGCCTCGTCTGAAAGAAAGTCCCAAACCCGAATTCGGTCAAATTTCGAAGGGCTCGATGCCATGGCTGGAGCCCACCAAAGCGCTTCATCAATATTGAGTTGAAAAGCAGGCCGCGCCTTCAAGAAGCTCCTCGCCTCTTCGCGGGCGCCGGCGTGGGCCAAGGCGGCCCCAGCCCTTAGTTTGTAGGCGTCCGTAGGCGTGAGAGTCATCGCGGATTTCCAGAGCGCGGCAGCTTCGCGCCACTTCAACTTCTTTTCCAAAAGGTGGGCATGGGTCGCCAAGGGAAGGGCCGAGTGCGGGAGCAATGACGAAACGACTTTGGCAATCTCCAGACACACACCGATTTGGTTATCGCGCGCGGCTGCGCACTGTTCCAAAACCGCATACAAGGCCTTTGGTGAATCTGAGAGTTTTGCGTGCAAATTTAGAACACCACGCGCTCGTTTTTGGAGCTTTCCTTCAAAACAAATCAAGAGAAATGCTGCACAAAGGTGGTCCCACCCTCGCTCCATTTCGGCCTTTTCCCATGCGGTGCTCAGGCTTGTGATGCGGTCACATGCGGCCACCCAATCTGCCGCGCCCACGCCAATTCGGGTGGTCTTTAACCACCACTGAATGGCCGGCATGTGACGTGCCAAGGCTTCCGACGCAAATGTGTCCAACGCGTCGAGATGGGTATCGATATGAGGATAGTCGGTCAACGTGTCACCAGTCCGAGAGTTGGCAATCGCTCGAGTCTTTTGCGGACGAAATGATAGGTCTCAAAGAGTCTGTCGAGCTCGGGCTTAGCTTTGATCGCCGAAACGTCTGCGTTTTCGAGGCGATTGAGGGGGCCTTCGACTTTTTCTGTGAGCTCAAGCCGAATCAACTCGAGTTCCTTTCGTTGTATCTGCGCCGTCTCCTCATTCGCCGAGATCGTAAACGAATGAATGTCGGAGCGAAGGCGGTCGATTGCATCTCTTAGTGTGGCTTTCAGGTTTTCCACGTGCGAGTCGGGATCCGAGTGCGACGCGAACCTGAACTCGTCCTGACTTAGGCTCTCCCACGTGGCTTGAATCTGGTTGAAATGCTGAGTCCAAGCCGCCTGGTTCGCCCCATCATACGCGGCTCTGGCCGCCTTCTCGCCGTCTTCGAGGCGCTGCCGCCATTCATCGGTGCTCAGGCCGAGTTGGCGTTTTCCATCACCGCGAAACACGATGCGTTTGACCCCGTTCAAGAGCATTTCATATCGCTCCCATGCGGGTGTGAGCGCACTCTCACGGTTGCGATAGGTATCCAGCACATCTTCTAGCCTGAGCAGGAGCGCCTGGAGTTTTTCGAGGTCCGTGCGCGCGGCCTCACGAATGCCTGCTACCAAGGGGTCGGTAGCGTTTCTGAAATACCGAGCTTCGTTGCCCCAGAGTTCCTTGGCAATGATCTCGACTTCGCCCAAGATGGCCTCGGCCGCCGACCAATCTTTGAGTTCGCGCGCTTGAGGCGCCTCGATCTGAGCCCAGAAGCGCTGTCCAAGCACTTCTCCTTCGGCCACAATCGTCATGGTTTCGTCCACGTTCAGTTTGAGCTCGACCGGCGTACCAGGTTCCGTCTCTGGGGGAATCGAAAGATGAATGGTGCGAATCGGATAGCGGTTTTGATAGAGGCGCAGCAGTAGCGCACCGGAGCGGTCTGCCGTGTAGAACCGGAACTCACCACCGGAAGGAAGGCTCGTTCCGCGCTCCATCAGAAGCTGCCTTTCTGGGCGATGGTCACGCACAACTTCTAGATAGATATCTTTCGCGAGCACGCTCAGGTTTGAGAGAGCGCTTCCAGATGGCCTGTAGCGGTCGGGATCGCCGCGGTATACCTCGAGTTCAAAGCCGATGAGTTCGTCGCCATCTGCGTCGCATAACTCAAGCCTAAATCGGTGTTCACCTTCATCGGCGAGCTGAATTTCCTCAAATGCGACCTCAATTTCGTCGTCTTCGCCATTGGCTCTTACCAGAGCGACAACATCTCCAGCCTGATTGATAAGTGCCGCGGTCTTAACCGCCCGTCCTAGCTCGGGTTGAAGCAGAATCTCGGCAAAAATATCGATCGTGGACTCATGGGTGTACGTGTTGGATTTGACGTGCAAAGTAGCGTCTTGCTCAACGATTTGGAGCCCTCCAAGCGTCGCCGCATAGACGGCAGCTCCAAGCGCCACGCAGGTGTCCGGCTCGTCTTGCATAGGAACACCGGCTTTGGATTGCCCTGAGCAAAACGCTTCTTTGACCTTTTCCTTCACGAGTGGAACGTGGGTAGAGCCACCGACCAGCAAGACGAAGTCGATGTCCGCCAGCGTCACCGCAGCGCGCTCCTGGCTCTTCTCTAACGCCCGATGTGCACAGGCGATGGACTGGTCGACGAGGTCTGCGACGAGGTTTTCGAACTCTTCGCGACTGTATTCGAGTTCAAGTGAAACCGAGTTGCCGTCGTGGTCCTCAAAGAGGTCTCGGCGCGCTACGTAGTGGACTTCGGTGGTGCTCAGGGCTTCTTTGACCTCTTGGGCCAACTTCGTGAGTAAGAAGAAGCGAACGGCGTCGTCTGAAGACTCCGAGATGTTGAGGTCGAGAGAGTAGCCCATTTCAACAAGAGTTTTGCGGAAATGCTCCGCGAGCCGTTTGTCAAAATCATCACCTCCGAGGAAGTTGTCGCCGTCAATCCCCAACACTTGGTACTCGCCGTGCAGACTTCGGATAACCGAGACATCAAAGGTGCCGCCGCCAAGGTCGTAGACAAGGAAGTTTGCATCCGAGATGCCGTGCTTCCAGGCATAGTACATGGCGGCCGCGGTAGGCTCCTGGATTAGGCTCTTGACCTCCAAACCGGCGAGTTCTCCCGCCCGTTTCGTGGCTTCGATTTGTGGCGCGTCAAAGTACGCAGGGACCGTGATCACCGCAGCATCAAAGGTGATGGGCTTCTCGGGCCGTGACTCAAATTGTTGCCGCGCGCCAGCGACCAGACCTTTGAGGATCTCAGCTGAAAACTCTTCTGGGAGAAGCTTGTGCTCCCCAAGAGTGGTGGTTTGCGTTGCCCCCATCTTCCGCTTGATGGAAGAAACCGGGTAGGGCGCGATGGCGCGTCGGTTCCAAGCGTCCCAGCCGCTGACAAACTCAGAGTTATGGTTGATCCCAACCACGGAGGGATAGGTCTTTCGCTTGAATCGATCTTCCCAGAGGACGGCTTCGCTGCCATCGGTAGACAAGAGTGCGAGCGCCGAGTTCGTGGTGCCGAGGTCGATTCCAACTACACGTTTGTACTGAGTCATTTTTTGAAATCCAATTTGGGCTGCAATTCTAGAATGTTGAGTTTTTTGAGTGAGGGTTTGAAGTCGAGCGCATTGAGCCGAGGCAGGGTCTTCTCAAGCCGAGGCAAGACCGGTGGAAGCCGTGAAATCAAGACGTCTATGCTCGACGGGTCCGCGTTTGAAGGCCTTGGGTGCGCCATCAACGCGAGGCGTACGCGGTCCTCGTCCAAAAGCGTCAGAGACTCCCACGCCTCCTGAATTCTGGCCTTCTCCTCCGGAGATGCACGTTGAATGCGCCGCCGCAGCTCTTTCGTGAGTTGCGCGGAGTCGAGCCGAGGATCCACTTCCAAAAAGTCATAAGGGTTCTCTTTCATTCGAGCTCCACTTCAAACCGTGTGGCTTCTACTTCGAGCCTTGCTTGTGCCTCTTGAAGCCGCTCTGAGAACGGGTGCAGATCTTGAGCGTCTTTGAGTTGTATCCCGGCTTTTTTGAGAATCTTCTCTGGCTCGCCGGTTCTCTTGGTCAAAGTCGGGAGTTTGGAGACCTGATCGAGCAATTCATTCGCTTCGCGAATCGCGATAAAGCTCAGCAACATGGCGCTATTTCTGTGGCCTGGGCAAATCTCCAACCCCTGCCGGAGAAGAATCTCGCGCCGAGAGCCGAGGAGCGGCTCTGCCTGAAAGACCAGAAAATCTGCGCATCGCGAGTTCTGCCCCACGAGTATGTCTTCGTTGAGTCGGGAAAAAAGCACGTCATTTGCGGGAGCACAGAGCTCGATGAGTTCGTCAAAAAACGGCTCGCGGTCTCTTTCGATGCGACGAAGAGACCACGCGAACTCAACCGCTTCGCCCACCGTATCGATGACCAGCGCATCAGGCCAAGAGAGGATCTCACCGAGCTCAACCATCCGCGCGAAGGGTCGACGCATGGTCTCGGCGTTCGCGTTGTTGACATCGAAGTGTGTGAGCGATTCGCGAAGCTCACTTCCCGGAATACTCAAGAGAGTGAGAAGGCTCTCCGAGGTGCCTGGCGCCCCGAATCTCGAGAGCGTCAAAAGGGCCTCATAGGCTGCCTTCAGGGCAGTTGAGTCGAGCTGGGGCGCCTTGATGAGGTCTGAGAACCAGCGGCTCGTTTCCTCCAAGACGGGGTTCAGAAGAGATGAAATGATCTCCTCGACTGGGGTCGAAGGTCCTGCAAGATCGAGCGCTAATGCGCGAAGGTACCCTGAGTGCGTCAAGTGTTGCCATGAAATCAGAGCCTGCTCTAGACAACGGTTGGCGCCGCTATAATCACGCATCTCAAGCAGGTCGGACCTAAGCCGCAAATGTAGCAGAAAAAGGTGGTGGTCCGCGCGCGGGATGAGGCCCCTTTCACGAATTCTGTCGAGGATCTTTGGCCAAGCTCTGGGCGTGGTCATGCTCTGTTCAATCAGTGGCCAGGCAGGGCTTTCCTTCAGAGCCGAAGGAAGATCACGGAGTTTTCTGCGGTCGGAATCGGTGGCTTCGATCTTCTCGTCGCTAAGGCGGAGCATGAGTTCGGGAATCACATCCTGCGCGCGAAGTGCGTTGAGCAGTGTTTGATGATGTTCCGTCCAACTCTTCATGCGTGGCTCTTCAGACTAAGGCGTCTTTTGAACAAATCTTGAACAGAAGTGCTTCCATTAAAATTCGGTCCGCGACCTTGCTCGACTTGAGCGCGTAGTCGGTCTCGAGCAACCACGTGTGGATTTGTACCAATGCTGAGCGTGAGAAACGCTCCGCGTCGCGTTGATAGTCTTTCAGGAAGAATGGGGCCACACCCACAGCCCGTGCGAGCGTGTTGCGATCGGCGCTCCTCAAAGCCGTGTCTTTGAGCTTCAGTAAGATTCGGAAATGCCGTGCGATAAGTGCCGCCAATTTGATCGGCGATTCGGTCTGCGCCATCGTGTTGAAGATCTGGAACGCACGTTCGGTGTTGCGTGCGCCAATTGCCTCGGTGAGCGCGAAGACCGAGTGGACGCGGGTATGGGCCACCACATGTCGTACGCATTCGAGGTCCACTTCTCGCCGCGTCTCGGAGTCTCCAAGGTAAAGATCCACGCGTTCAAGGGCGTCCACTACCAGAAAGAGCTCGGTTCCAATGGACTCCACCAAATAGGCGTTAGCGTCCGAAGTCAGCTTCAGGTTTCTATCGTTTGCATGTCTTGCGATGAACTCACCGAGTTCATCCTCGTAGAACGCCTGAAACTCATACTCTTCTGCAGCCTTGCGCAGCTTCTTGACCGCCGAGAGCCTCGCGTCGAGGCTTGAGTTCGCCGTCAGCGCGTGGATGATCAGCACCGTTGTTGGCGAAGGATCCTGGAAATATTCGGAAAACGCTTCCAACTCGGCGTTGGGCATCTCTTCCACATTTCTCAAAATCACGATTCGGCGAGGAACCATGAAGGGCAATTGCTCAGCAGCCGCGCGCACATTAGCGCCTTGGGCGTCTCGGCCACGAAATTTGTCGTGGTTGAACTCGTTCAAACCCTCTGGCGCCGCCGCCGCAACGATGGCGTCGATGGCTGACTCGAGCATGAAGGCGTCTGGACCGTGCACATAGTACACAGGGGCGAGCTTTCCTGCTTTTAGGGACTTGAAGAGCTCTCGTCTCTCATCTGCGCGCTTGTTCCGGCTCATTTTGCTTCCGCACTGGTCTTTGTATCCAACTTCGCCATCTCGTCAGCCATCTCTTTCCCGGCCTTCTCACAGGCGATGTACGCTGCACGCGCCGGAATCGAATGGCCGGACCCGCTCCCGTGGGTCGTGAGTCTTGCGCCGGCATAATCACATATCATCTCGGCCCTTGCATCCGTCATTTGGTTCATAGAGACGTCGAGGTTGCATACACAATCCATCGCCGTTTGACCCTCGATTGCAGCACCCCACGACGCCTCGAAGCCCCGTCTCTCAAGGTGCTTAACGAGGGATTGGGTCAATTCTCCCTCGGGAATCTGCCACTGAGGAGGGGTTTTGATTGTTGAAACCGCAAGGGAGCCCGGGCGATCGGGGATCGAATAATGCGCACAGGCGCTCAAGAGCAAAGCCATGACCAATAGCCATTTCATTACTCTTTTCCCCCGAACTCCAGATGGCCATCATCAATGGGCGCATGTCCAAGGGAGACCACGTCTAGAAAGTAGTTCTGATAGAGTTTCCAGGGGCGCCGATCGCCTTGCGTCGGGACGGCTCCCGCGGCGCGCCTGATATAGCCTGAATTGAAATCCACAAGCGGGGTAGGGGACACACCTTCTTCACGCGGTGCTACGGCAACCTTGGCTCCTTTGGCGTCCATCTCGTTGAGAAGGCGAGTTACCCAGCGGCCAATGAGTTCACATTTGAGCGTCCAGGACGCGTTGGTGTATCCGATAGAAATCGCAAGATTTGGAACGTCGCTGACCATCGTGCCTTTGTAGAGCATGTGGCGGCCAGGTTTGAGCTCCTCCGAGTCCACAAATATCTTGGCTCCACCCAACATTTCAACCTTGAGGCCCGTGGCGCTGACCACGATATCAGCCTCTAAGATCTGCCCCGACTTGAGTAGGATTCCATTAGGTAGAAATCGCTCGATTTTGTCCGTAACCACTTCGGCTTTCTCACTCACAAGAGCGTCGAAGAGGTCATCGTCCGGCACGAAACATACCCGTTGTTCCCAGGGGTTGTAGGGAGGGGAAAAGTGGCGTTCCACGTCAACTTTGTGGCCGATCTTCTCCTTAAGCGCGTCGATAAGATATTTTCGAACCATCTGAGGATAGCGCTTGGAGAGGCCGAAGAAGAGTGCAGCCACACTGATATTCTTCCAGCGGGTCAGGTCGGAGCCTACGTTATCACCCAGAAGCCCACGGAACTTCTCCGAAATCGTGTCCACGCTCGGCAGCGACATCACGTAAGTGGGTGTGCGCTGCAACATCACGACGTGCGCGGCCTTTTTCGCGAGCTCAGGTACTAGCGTAACCGCTGTGGCGCCGCTGCCGATGACCACGACTCGCTTGTTGGAATAGTCCAACTCCTCGGGCCAGAACTGGGGGTGGATGAACTCGCCTTCAAAGGTGTCTACACCCTCGAAATTGGGCGTGTAGGCTTGGTCGTACGAATAATAGCCGGAGCAGCACCAGACGAAGTTCGCCAGGAATTTTACCTCATCGCCGTCTTTCTGAGCCGTGATTTCCCAGAGTGCTTTTGAGGAGTCCCAACTTAGGCTGGTGACGCGAGTTCCGAACTCAATCTTCGAATCGAGCCCATAATGAGCGGCAGTCTCCCTGACGTACTCTCGGATTGAAGGACCGTCGGCGATGGCTTTGGGATCATTCCACGGGTAGAAAGAGTACCCAAGAGTGTGCATGTCGGAGTCTGAGCGGATTCCTGGGTAGCGAAAGAGGTCCCACGTGCCGCCGATAGCGTCTCGCCCCTCGAGGATGCAGAAGCTCTTTTGCGGGCAATTGGCGCCCAGATAGTGCCCCGCAGCAATGCCAGAGAGGCCAGCACCTATAACGATCACGTCGAATTCTTTCACTTTTTGCTCTCAGGTTTAGGAGGCTCAGGTGCGACCTTTTTCTCGATTTCTTCCCAGTCCACGCGGCCAATCTCGTCGAGGGAATCCTTATCCTTCATAAGTTCGCGGATGCGCGGATCTGCAAGGAGCGTGATGTAATCGTCCGAGATCGCAGCGTCGGTCAGGGTCTTATCGGCGAGGAGCGGCTTGATAGTACTTTTGCGCAATACGTCAGCCGCTCTTGGGTTTTCACGTATGATCCCGAGCTTTGAGCTTTCTTTGGCCCAATGATGGACCCGAATCATGCGTAAAACGCGCACCAGATCAGGAAGGTGCCACGGGGCCAGGACGTTATGAGCCTTCACAAATGCCGTGGTGTGTCCGTCTCTCATACGCAAGCGATCATCGGGGTCGTGCTTTTTGAGGCCAGCCTCGAAGAATAGAGCGACGAAGATCAGCAAGTAGATGATCACAGCCGCTTTCAGAGTGCCAACGAGCGCGCCGCCAACACGGTCTGTGGTGCTCAACGTATCTGAAGCAGCCCGCATGGTCTTGATTCCCAACCAACCCGCGAGCGAGATCGCCGCGTAGATAAGGATTCCGGCGAGGAAGAGGCAAAAGCCTTCGACGAAGGGCGCGGCAACTTCGGATTCGCCGAAAATCGCGTGACGGATCAGCGCGGCCACAAAGGGGCCCGCGAACATCACCGCAAATACGGCTCCCACGCGTATAGCCTGGCTCAAGAGTCCCGCCCTCCAACCAAGGTAAGTCAGCGCCAGAAAGACCAGCGCTGAAGCCACATCAACGGTCACGCGGGGCTCCCATCCGTGCCTTCTAGGTGCTTGTAGACTCGAACGCGACCAAGCAGAGCTTCGAGCTCCTCGCCATCAAGCACTTCCACGTCCTTGAGGTGTTCGGACATTTCCACGAGAAGCTCGCGATTCTCCCGAAGAATGTTGAGCGTGCGCTCGTACATCGCGTCAATGATCGAGCGGACTTCTCTGTCGATCGCGACGGCTGTCTCTTCGGAGTATTGACGGCTGCTTGCGCCCATCTGGCCCAGATACGTATCGGTGCTATCCGAGTAGCTCACGTTGCCGAGGTTTCCGCTCATGCCGTAGTCCGTGACGATGCGCCGCGCGATGTTCGTGACGCGCTGCAGGTCGTTTGAGGCGCCCGTTGAGATATCATCAAACATGATATCTTCAGCAGCACGCCCTCCAAGTAGACCACAGATCCTGGCGTAGAGTTCACGCTTGGTCATCAAATAGCGATCCTCAATCGGGACTTGCAGCGTGTATCCAAGCGCCGCAGCGCCGCGCGATACGATCGAGACCTTGTGGACGCGCTCGCCGGCCTCCAAGGCCTTGGTGACGATGGCGTGCCCGGATTCGTGATAGGCGACGATATTCTTCTCTTTCGGGCTCAGGCGGCGAGTCTTCTTCTCCAGTCCGCCGATCACGCGCTCGATCGCTTCGTTGAAATCGCTCAGCTCGACGTGATCCTTTCCGTTGCGGGCGGCCAAGAGCGCGGCTTCATTGACCACGTTCGCAAGGTCAGCTCCTACGAAGCCGGGGGTTTGGTCGGCCAATGTTTGCAGGCTCACGCTCGGGTCCATTTTCACCTTTCTGGCGTGAACTTTGAGGATTTCGAGGCGTCCTTTGACGTCTGGCCTGTCCACGACAACCTGGCGGTCGAATCGTCCGGCACGCAGTAGGGCAGGGTCCAAGACTTCAGGGCGATTTGTGGCTGCGAGGATGATCACGTTCGTATTGGAGTCGAATCCGTCCATTTCAACGAGCAGGGCGTTGAGCGTCTGTTCGCGTTCTTCGTTACTCTGAATGGCGTTTCCGCGCGACTTACCGATGGCATCGAGTTCGTCCACGAAGATGATACACGGAGCGTGTTTAGTGGCCTGGGCGAAGAGGTCTCTCACTCGCGCCGCGCCAACACCCACAAACATTTCTACAAAGTCCGATCCGCTCAGATTGAAGAACGGAACCCCGGCTTCGCCAGCAACTGCGCGGGCGAGCAGGGTTTTTCCTGTTCCGGGAGGGCCGACCAACAAGACGCCCTTTGGCACTTTGCCACCAAGTCGGGTGTATTTGTCAGGTTCTGCCAAGAAGTGCACGATTTCGCCAAGCTCCTCTTTGGCCTCGTCACAGCCGGCCACGTCTGAGAATGTAACGCCTGTGACTTTTTCGAGATTGAGTTTGGCGTTGGTCTTTCCGAAGTTCGCGGCGGGGTTTGCGCCATCCGGACCACTCATGCGCCTCATGATCCAAGGCCAGAGGAGCAGCAGCAGAAGTAGCGGCAGGAACCAGAATGCGGTTTCACTCGCGCAGCCAGACGAATAGCGAGCGTCGTACTTTACCCCGTTTGCTTCGAGCAAAGGGATGAGCGATTCGTCGTCTTTTACAAGGCTAGAGCGCCAGGCTTTGAAGTCCGCCTCACCCTCTTTGGCGTCAGCCTTCTCTTCTTCAGTCTTTCCTTCGGCCTTTTCCGTATAACTATCTACCGGTGTGGCGATGATCACTTGATCTTGGATCAAGACATCTTTGACATCCCCAGCTTGAATATGTGTTTTCAGCTCCGAGTAGGTGACGATCTTGTGCCCGGTGACCATCGGGCTATCGAGCATAAGGAGGAGTCCGACGGTGATAAACATCAGGAACGCGAAGATCAGTCCGCGTTTCGGGAAAAAACTAGGTTCCTGATTGTTCTCAGGTTTTTTAGAGCTCATGAGTATCTCTCAAGGGTTGACGCGAAATCGACGCCTTTCGCGACTATATAGAATAAGTCCCGTGCCACCAAAGTTGTTCCGCCATCTACAAGTTCAAGTGAAATTCGTCCATGAGGGGATTTTCCTCACGATTAATTCGAGCCAGCAGTTGACATCCAATTTGCCCAGTGCTAACTACCTGCGCCTTGTTTGGCGGCGAAAGCCCACGAAGAATTAGACAATTTCAGACATAACGTCTACGGCAGGATGAAAGATGGCAAACACTAAATCGGCGATGAAGCGTATCCGTACAAACGAGATTCGTCGTCAGCGTAACAAAGAAATTCGTTCCAAAGTTCGAACCATCCTCAAGAAGTTCGATGCGACGGTTGAAGCCGGTGATCAAGCACAAGCTCAAGAGGCTTACCAAACTGCAGTGTCGGCACTCGACCGTGCTGCTGCAAAAGGTGTGATTCCAAGTGCACGCGCATCACGCAAAGTTTCACGTATGGCTGTCCGTCTTCAAGCACTTGGTGCCTAAGACCCTTCAGTCACTCCTGCTTCTTGCAGGGGTCCTCAGCGGCTGCAGCAACGACTCTTTTGGTCGTTTCGATGCGCCGAACCCCGCACAACACGAATTGTGTCTGGAGGCGATGTTCCCATTCGAGCCAAGCTTTCTTACGGCACGGGTGCGTCAGGGGTCCGTTGGGCTCTTTATGCAGGGAGAGAGCGGTCCCTACCGGGACCAAGACCTCGTCTACATCGAGATCTTTGACCAGGAGACGCTTACTCATACGCTCGGGGCGCCTGGAGACTTCGAGTCTAGTGCGATAGCCGAGGTCGAATGGATGCAGACGTGTCCAGATGTGGTGGAAAGCCTCTACGTGGCGGGTTCGCTAAATCTAGACAGCCTAGAGACCGGCGACGGAGGCATCGTGTCCGGCACCATCGACGGTCAACTCATGAGTCGACGCAGCGGTGACTTCGTCTCAGACTTTAATGGAGATTTCTTCATCGAAGTCCAGAAAGGCCCACCCTACGAAGAATTCTACTGAATTGAGTTAGAGGGGCTCGACGAATTCGAAATCGTCGACCGGACCTTTTCCCTGTCGAATGACCGTCGGATAGTCCGTGGTGAAATCGATCACCGTTGAAGGAGCAGGGGCGAGGTAGCCACCGTCGATCACGATATCGATGGCGTGCCCGTAGAGGTTCTCAATGGTCCAAGGATCTGCGATGAGCTCACCGTCTCCGAGCGTGGCACTCGTGGTGGTGATCGGATTTCCGAGGGCGTCCACGATGGCCAGGGGGATCGCCGCATCTGGTACGCGAATCCCAACCGTCTTGCGCTTCTCCAACATCACTTTTGGAACGAGCTTTGTCGCTTCGAGCACAAAGGTGTAGGGGCCCGGAAGCAAGCGACGCATCGTCCGATACGCAAAGTCGCTGATGAAGGCGTACTCAGAAATATTAGAGAGGTCTCTGCAGATAAATGAAAGTGGGCTGTGGTCTGGCGCGGACTTGATCTCGCTGACCAATTTGTAAAGGCGCTGAACCGCATCCTTGTTCATGATATCGCACCCAATCCCGTAGACGGTGTCGGTCGGATAGGCCACGAGGCCGCCCTTTTTCAGGGCATCCACCACGTGTTGAACTTTTCTCGGTTGAGGATGCTCAGCTTGCATTTCGATGATCATGATTTTCCACCCGGTAGCGTAATCTCAGGCTTCTTAGGGTGAGCCTTGTAGAAGACTAGCGTTTTTCCGATGAGTTGGACGAGTTGTGCCCCGGTTTGCTCAAAGAGTGCTTCTGCAACACTTTGGGTCTCGTCGGCATCATGTACTTTGACTTTGACAAGCTCATGGGCCAAGAGCGCCGATTCAAAGTTTTTTACTAGAGCCTCGGTGACGCCATTCTGGCCCACAAGCACGATCGGGTTCAGGTGATGCGCAAGCGAGCGTAAGTATCGACGGTCCTTACTCTTTAGTTTTGGACTGAGTCGAGTCACAAGGCCGGTATCATGGTTGTCGTTTTCATCTATCGTCATAAAAATAGCCCAGAAATGAGTCGGAGCGATTTAACACGTCATTCCGCGCTTAA
Source organism: Microvenator marinus (assembly GCF_007993755.1). GTDB lineage: Bacteria > Myxococcota_A > Bradymonadia > Bradymonadales > Bradymonadaceae > Allomicrovenator > Allomicrovenator marinus. The sequence goes on along the minus strand of NZ_CP042467.1, from coordinate 893,050 downwards.
CAACGCGCAAGTGGTCCGTTATTGTGCGCACCGATCTGGCGAATTTGGAGTTCTAAGGTGAAGTTTTGTCCGACATGTAATTCAACTTTCACGGGGGCTGAGACGTTTTGTCCAAAGGACGGGACGCGGCTAGAGGAGCCTCGGAAGGGTGAGCTCGTCGGGGCATCGCTCGGAAACGCTGTGAAACTCGAGACGCTCCAGTTCACTGACGTCATGGCGGAGCGCTACCTCGGCCGCATTCTCGAGGGCAAACGACCGTGTTATGTGACTGTCTTCAACCGGCGGTTTACGCCCAGCCAGAATGCGCCGCGCTTGGTCGAAACGGCTCGTGCAAAGGTTGGCACGCCGGTACCAAAGCAGTTGTCTACGCTACTTCAGGTTCGTTTCGATCATTTCCCAGCGTTCGTGATTGAGACCGCGCCGCGCGGTCCAAGCCTTCGCTCTTTGCTCGAAGCGCGTGGGAAACTAGACTGGCGAGAAGCCGCCCGAATCGCCTCCAATGTGGCCAGGATTATCGAATGGCTGAACGGACAGGGCGTCACCCATCACGGACTTCACCCCGGATCAATCTTCGTCACCGACCTCGCCAAGGGGCAGGTTCAGCTCGGCGAATGGTATTCCGAGGACGCCCAATGGGTGGACAATCCCCTGCAAACGCTCTCTACCACTCCTGAGCGGTTCGTGGGCTATGTGGCGTATATGGCGCCGGAGCTTGCGTACCAGGCGCGAAGTGCAGATCTGCGCTCGGCCGTCTACTCCCTTGGCGTGTTGCTCTTCGAACTCATCGTTGGCGCACAGCCGTTTGTGGGAGGGACTCCAGCCGAGGTCTTGCGTGCACAGTTGGCGGATCTACCCCCGAAGGTATCGGCCGCAAGTGGCGTCTCCGATATTCCGGCGGACCTCGACCAAATCGTGGAGATGATGTTGTCAAAGGCGCCGGATGCGCGCTTTCAGGCCCCTGCAGCCATTATTGGTGCGTTGGCGAGCATTTTGGGGGAAGAGCCTTCAATTCTAGCGCCCGCCATAGAAAGGGATGAGGAACAGGAAGAGAACGACCACTACGCCACGATTGAGATGAGTTCGGTAGACCGAGATTCCATTCCGGGGCTCTCGGACACGTTGGCGCTAATGGGGCGTGGCTCAGAGACGATTCAAAGTCCAGTGGCGCTCAATCAGTCTAAGGGCGGGGCTGAAGAGGAAGAACGTGGCCCGATGAAGACGCTCATGATGGGCAACGTGTCCGAGATATTTAAGCAAGATGCCGAGACCTCAGACGAGGTCACACGCGAGAATGAGGAGGCGCCGGCAGCTCAATGGATTCGAAAGGGGTCGTCGGCCGAGGTGCAATCCGTCTCTAAGGAGAGTGTGTCCGAAGACGAAAAGGATGCTGAAGAGACGCCGACTAAGGAGTCCAAGCCGCTTCCGCAAGATTCTGGCATGACGCTCAAGATGACGCCCGTGGATGAGACGGGAGAACGAGTCGCAGAGCCGTCAGACGCAGAGGAAGTTGAAGAAGAGACCGCTCAGCCCGAGGAGGCTGAGCCGCAGCCTGAGACTGAAAAGATGGAGGTTGCGAAGGTTGAGGTCGATCCCACTTTGGTGGAAGAACCGGAGCCCACGCCGGAGCCTGAACCGACGCCCGAACCTGAGCCCGAGCCTGCAGAAGAACCTGAGCCCGAGCCTACCAAAGAACCTGAGCCCGAACCCGCGCCCGAGCCAGTCAAGGAATCCGTAAAGGATCAGGTCAAGCCATTAAAGAACGAGGGATTTGAAATCGGGTCTCTTGCGGTCAAGCAGCCTGAAACGGTGACCGATGACTGGTTCTCTCGCTCTACTGAGCAAGCGTGGGACGAGTCAGTAGCCGAGGAGATTGCTGAGCAGGCCGAGAAGAGCAATCGATTTGCTGTAACCGCCGTAATCATCACAATGCTTCTGGTCGGAGTGGGTTTCTGGGTGTGGGTCAACTACTTTGCCGCGTCAGACGAGGTGGTTGAAAAGCCCGAGGAGCCACCGGTCACGGAAGTCAAAACGGTGGATCTAGCTGAGATCAAAGACCGTTTTGACCGTGGAATCAAAGAGGGCAGGGTCATCCGGCCGATTTCGAATTCGGCGATGAGCGCGCTCAATGAGCTCAAGCGTCATGGGCCCGAATCCGAGACTTATGAAAACGCGAGAAAAGAGTTTGTGAACCTCACTCGCACGGACGGTGAGAAGGCGTACAAAGAGGGGAACCTAGCGCTTGCTCAGGCGCTAGTGGGTTACTCGAGCGAGTTTGATCCTGAAGATTCAGAGCTTCGTGCACTGGCCGAAAAGTATCATTCCGAATACCTACAGGCTCAAGAGAACCCGGAAAACCCGCCTGTAGAGGAGCCAGTAGAAGCCGTTGAGGCGCCAGTAGTCGAGCCTGAAGAGACCAAGGCGCCCGAGCCAAAGAACGAATCAAAGCCTGCAGAAAAGAAGACGACTCAGCCTGAAAAGACTGAGCCGGCTCCTGCCGTGGATAACTCAAAACTTCTGAGCGAGGCCAAGTCCGCATACTCAAGGGGGGATCTGAACCGCGCACAAGAACTCTACAAAACCCTTTTGGCATCGGATGGGAATAATCATCAGGTTCATGCTGGGCTGGGTCAGGTCTATTTCGACCGAGCACTCTACAACGACGCAGTCAAGCATCAGCGTCAGGCACTAACGCTGAAGCCCGGTCGCACGGATTATCAAATCAATCTTGGACAGTCGTACTATCGTCTGGGCCGCTTCCAGGACGCGATCAACGTCTGGGAAGAAGTTCTCAAGCGTGAGCCGAACAATAAGAACGCGAAACAGTATATTGAACTTGCGAAACGGCGATTGAACTAGAGCAACGCTTTTTTCTCAAAGACCAAAATGGCGTTCGAGTCGGGTAGCGACACGGGGTGCATATGCTCGTCGAAGAGGTCGATTTTATCCTTGAGTCCCTGAATGTAGCCCTCTTGTAGGTACGAGCCGTCCGTGACCTCAACGCTTCTGCACTCGGCCCCTAACCACGCGACAATCGCCTCTTGATACTCTTCATAGGGCAAGACTCCATATTGCTCGCGGACTTCGTAGGGAAAGCTCTCCGGGCCCCACGTGTAGCAATAGAGAAACTCCATCGCGTCTGGGGCAAAGGTCCGAACCGTGACCTCATCGATCCACTCTCCAAAGATTTTTCGGCCTTCAAATTGTTCCTGAAAGAGCCGAAAGAATTCGGGTCCGTCTGGGTCTTTGAAGCGAATGTAGCGTGGCTCATCAGGAGGCATGATTCCGTCACGTATGATGATTCGTCCACCAGGTTTGAGCACCCTAAACGCCGACCGTAAAAGGTCGCGAACTGACTCAAGTCTAAACTTTTCTTTCGAGTTTTTACCCGTGTCATATTCAATATAAGAATAGATCTCATGAAGCAGTGAGCAAAATATCAATGCATCGCAAGAGGACTGGTTAAAGTGCGTTTCAAGGTGAAATGCATCTCCCTCCAAAACTTCCCAACGGTGTCCTTCGATTTCGCGACGAGATTGCAAGGACTCTACGACCAATTTTGAGATGTCGATCCCCGCAATTCGGGAGCTCGGAAATCTGGCTTCCAAGAGATCGAGGACCACGCCTCCACCTGGCCCAACTTCTACGATGAGTCCCGGGTTAACTGGAACATAATCGAGCATTCTCTCCTTGTCGGAGCGTGCCGAGTTCATGTGCAATAGATAGGTGTTCTCGTTGGATATTCGGTCGAACTCGTCTTTTCGAAGCCCGTAGAGGTCGCATAGTCCCTTCAGGGTGGCATGAAATGCGGCGTTAGATTTCCTTTCGTAAAGCGGCAAAAGCGTGAGAAGTGCCCGGGCCTCCTCGCTCGCCTCAAACTTGATGTTCAGGGCGTCTTTCGAGCCAATCTGCGCCTTGAGGCCTCCGAGAGCGTGCTCTTTGGAATCAAAACCATGTTGAATCAATTGGTCGATATCGGCCTGTCGGAGCAGGGTCTCAATCAAACGAACTCGGTAGGGCGAACTTGGGTCCGAGGCACGGTCGAGGTCGCGGACTAGCCCAATGAACGTGATGTTTGGGAGTCTTGAAGCGAGTGCACCTGCCAGCAGTTTGATCTGGGATTCTGGGGAGAGAGAGCTCGTCGCAACTTCCATGTACCATAGTGAAGTTTGCCGCAGGCGCTCACAGATGGCCTCCAGTGTCTCTACGCTCAAGCCCTTGACCACGCGCAGTGCCTCTTCCTCGGGCTCTCCAGCACGAATTCTCCCTGCTCTCAACCGGCAGATTCGGTCGAAGAGCCAGCGGCGCTGCGCGTTCTCCCAGAGCGGGTCTTCTCTTGGCACACTCGCTTCGCATTTCAAGAGTTCGTCGAACGCGGCTTGAGTTCCCTTTGCAATCTGATTTAGTAGGCTCTCGACTGCCATAAACTCAAAGCGCAAGGAGTCCGTCATGAGTCCTTCACGGACGCCAGCTGTATCGCAGAGGTTCACAAGATGTAGGCATTTATGGATGAGGTCGTAGGCCCGTTCTGTTGAATCAAGGGCGAGCATTTTTGAGATTTCGGGCGCGAGTGAGCGACAATCCTCTATCCAGGAGTCGAACGCTGTAAGTGGTGCTTCGCCGCGCGTACACTGGCCCACAAGACCATGGCTTCTGATTAAGGCGAGCACAAGCCGCTCAAAACACTCAGGTAGGCCAAAGGGCTTGAGCAGGCCCTTGGCCTCTACGATGTCTGCCGATGCTTCGTTATGAATCGAAAGGTCGGGACGAATCGTCTTCCAGTGAGCCCGCATCTCGGCAGACCCTCCCTTGGTAAAGTCTAGAAAGAGGAAAGCCGCACGGCATACTCTGTCCAAGCCGTGCTCAAAAAGTGTGGCGAGTCCATCAACCTCGGCTCGAAACGCATCTGGACTCAACGAGTGATCTCTTTGGAAGACCCCTATGTCGTCGATCTCAAGACCCCTGAGCTTTCGCGCGAGGCAACGGTCGACGAGGTGTTCGAGAAGCGGCATCGACTCTTTCGTTTGTCCAATTATCTCGTGCTCTGTGGTGATGGTATCGGGGTTGTGGTGGCAAAGGGCACCGAGGTCTGGCCAGAGCGAGAGGACGCGCGCTCTGAGAGCGGAACCCTGAGTCGAGAAGAGTGGCGTCAGGGCGCCAACCATGGATTCGGCGCTGTCTAAGAGGTGTTTTGGAAGGTCCTTCTCACTTGCCAGTTCTAGTTGCTTGATCGCGTGTTCACGCCAAAAGAGTTCGGCTGCGGCTGATTTCGCGTCAATGCAAGCAGATGAGGCCAGGATCTGCTCAATTGCATCCAAGGGTAGGTATGAAAAGAGACCTTTGAGTTCGGCCGCTTTGACCCACGTCTGAAGTTCCTGATCGTAGGGGGGGCACTTGAACGTCCACTCCAGCGCGTGAACCCTCCGGGCGAGTTCGTTCGAGCTTAGGCCAAAGGAGGCTTCAAACCAATCTTGGAGGGTGGAAGGGTCGGATTGCCCTAAGAGTGCCGAAAATATCGTGTATTCGGAATGAGGCACGCAAAAAACCTATGGCGCTTGAAGGACCAAGTTCACCATAGATTCATGCGTTGGACAACTGAACTTAGGCAGGTTTAGGTGCCCATGCTGTGCAGTAGCCTTTGGGGTGGATAGGCCCTTTAACCACGGTGCATCCGCCACATTGTGCGCCACCCGTTGGTTGGGTGTAGAGGGCACATCCGTCACATGGTTTGGCTGGGTCTGGGGTCTTGTCCACGTACTTGAGGGATTCGCGTGTTGCTTTATCGGCATCATTCAAGCCCGACACGTCATTGCATGAGAAGTCGCCAGACGCCGCTTGCTTCTTGGTGTCGCCAGCCCCTTTGGTTGCGCCCGCGTCACCTTCGCTCTTACAACCCGCAAGAAGGTAGCCGAGTGTGAGTGTTGCGGCCGCCGTGTAAGCGGTCTTCTCGAGAAAGTTTCTTCGTGTAATTTCGCTCTTCATCATTCTGCTCCTATGGAAGAGGTTCGCGTCATCATCGGTGCTTTTGTATGCTCAGGCAAGAAAGTTCTTGGGATCCTTTCTAGTATTCCGTCACCGAACTCGTCATAAAGCCCGAGTCGGTCCATATGGACGTACCCAATGAAGCAGCCGCAGGTCTGGTTGGTACACGAGCGGGGCTTCAGGCATGAAGCGAACGACGAATCATAGATATTCCCGATGGGCTCTCGAATAAAATGACATCGCCGTGCGTCTCCGTTCCCATCTACACTAAATGATGTCTCGCCTGCCTGGCAAGCGCCGCCCAATGATGGGTGGTAGACGGTGTTTAACCGGAAATACGGGTCGATCTCTTCAAAGGCGCGAATGTCCTCAGGCCTGTAGTACTTGGGGTCGCGCTTAAATGCGTTGATCCAAAGATAGCGATTGGGCCTTAGGAGAGATCTCAACTTCTGGATGTTTTCGAGCTCTTCTTTGAATCCAACTACGCCGACACTATAGGATGCGCCAATCGCATCGAGCTCGAAGCATTTTTCGACAAAACGCTCCATGGAGGTTTGTGTCGGATGCCAAGTCATCCAAAACCCAACCTTTTGAAGGTTTGCTTCTTTTACCCAGGATGTGGATGTGGAGAAATTTGTCTGGATGGCGACCTTCCAAACGTTTGGAAGGTGCGAGAGTCGAACCATCGCCTCGCGATAGTATTTTCGTATCAAGGCCTCGCCCCAAGGGGTAAAGAAGACGCCAATCTCTTGGTCGGGCCTTGCTTCCACCCACGTCACAAAACGCTCGAGTTCGTCGCGGTCTTTCGCGAGCTCGCTGCGCGTGTTGGAAGTCTTTGCGAAGGGGCAGTAGTCGCACGCGTAATTGCAGCTCGAAAGAGAACCGCGATAGAGAATAGACCAACGCTTCATCGTAGTTCGAACTCCTCGGAGAGTGATTTCACCTTATGGGATGTGAGCCATGGACCGATGGCGTCGGACCACTCCAGTCCCAGCGACGTAAGGCGCATTCCCTCTTGAGTCCTCTCGCTGATTCCATCGTCGACTAGCTCCTGGAGCTCCGGAAAGTCAGACTCCGGTTCGCTACCAAATCGGCTCGCGTAGGTGGCGTCGAGGAGCGTCTCATCGCTGAGGAGCGAAAGGATGATGTGGCGGCGTTTCTGGTCGTCTACATTTAGCTCAAACCCGTAATTCGCGTGGATATGCGCGTGGTCTGGTCGTTCCACAAAGTCTTGTATGATTCCTTTGACGGAAGGCCGTCCCACTGCGAATTCCGTGGAGTAGTGAAGGCTGCTTGTGTAGGAGCGGGCTCCAACTCCGAGGCCCACCATACCATCTGCCTGACAAGCGTAGGGCGGTCCTTCGGGCGCAATGGCATCAGAACGGCGAAACATCCGCATGGAGAGTTGGTGATAGCCCTGCTCAAGCAAGAGGTCGCGCCCAACGCGGTAGAGGGTCTGCCGGAAGTCGTCCCATTCAGCATCCGTGCGGCCGAGCCCGGTGAGCGGGCGGACGTAAAGTGGATAGAGATAGATTTCTTCTGGCGCGTATTTGAGGGCTTCGTGAAGCGAATGCTTGAAGGTTTCAGGGGTCTGGTTCTCGATTCCGTAGATCAGGTCGATGTTCATGATGTCGAAGCCCGTGTTGCGCATGAGATCGAGGGCTTGATGCGCCAGTTCAGCAGACTGGGGCCGGCGAAGCGACTTGGTTTCGGACTCGATAAAACTCTGGATTCCAACGCTGATTCGGTTAACTCCAGCGGCCTTGAGGTAATCGAGTTTTTTTCGCGATATGGTGGCTGGAGAGACCTCGATCGCCACGGGAACGTCCAACGGGTTCACGAACGCTGAAAGGCTTGAAAAGACCCGTTCAAGTTGAGGAATCTCCAAGATGGACGGGGTTCCGCCTCCGATTGCAATTCGTGCAAAGCGAGCGTCAGGTAGTTCTTCTCGAATTAGCGCAGCTTGCCGCTCAAAAGCGTCACAATAGGCCTCTTGAAGCGTGTCCTTGGCGCTCGCCAGGGTGAAGAGATTGCAGAACCCGCATCGCATCTCGCAAAACGGGATATGGGCATAGAGGAAAAGCCCGGACTGGTCCTCGTTCTCCCAGACGTCGCTCAGCCGCCTCGGCACGAAATTTCGATAGGCGGTCTTGTGAGGATAGGAGTAGGCGTAGGCCTGATACGGGCCTGCCTGCTTGGCCAAATCCCATGTGGTGCGTCTAGAACTCATGAGTTCTCCAGAAGGAAATCGAAATAAGGCACGTTCATGACCGAGCTCAGGCCGTTACGGTGTCCGTAGAAGCCATCTTCGCCATATGCAGTGCCATGGTCGCCAAAAACGGCCCCGAACACGCGTGAGCGGCGCTTGAGTGCGTCCAGAAGTATCGGGAAGGTGCTGTCCACGTACCGCAACGCCGCCCTGTGGCTCTCAAGGCCATCGGTTTGGCAATCCGGCAGGTAGTGGCAATTCGGCTGATGAATTGCCGAAACGTTGATGAAGAGAAAGTGTGGGGCGTCGGATTCGGCCAGAACTTCGGCTGCTCGTTCGAATTGCAATTGCGCCGAATTTCTGGACGTAACACCCCAGCTCGGCTTCCACTCTGATTCATCAAAAAGCCCTGGCAGCACGCTTCCGAGCGCCGTTTGTTTGTTGAAGAAACCTACGCCACCAATGCAATGCGTCCTGTAGCCGGACTTTGAGAGGGCTTCGGGGAGCGTCGCTTCTTCAAAGGTGAACGTGTTTGGTGCCGTGGTTTCACTGCCGGGAAATCGTGCGGCAAAGAGCCTTGGGTGGGGTCCGGGCTTGGCCAGCGTGGGCAAGAAGCCGCTGAAGAATGCGTGATGAGCAGCGTACGTAAACGAGCCGGGACTATGACGTTCTTCCCATCCTGTTGAGGGCATCAACTTGGAAATGTTTGGCAACTCGCCCTTCCAAAACGCGTCTTGAGCCACGTCCCATCGAAGCGTATCTAAGGTTATCCAGAGGATATCGGAATCCCCTACGATTTTGTTCATCTCGCGCATGTTGCGTATATACCCGAGTCTGCCGCTTGCAACGAGAGCAATTCAAAAACGCGCTGATTTTTGACCTCGATAACACCCTTTTTGATCGTGATGCGCTTGCGAGAAAAGCCTTTGTAGATCTTGGGTTTAAAGGTGATCTGCTCGAGGAAATGGTTACTTTAGATCAGGGTGGGAACTCCGATAGGCTTGCGCTTTCGGCTCGGGCAATCGAACTCCTGCCAGGGGTTTGGGAGGGGCCCGAAGACTTCTGGGACGCCTTTCGCTTCCGCGTATCAGACACCGAGTACGATGCCCGCTTGGTCGGCCTCTTGGAGCGGTTAACGAAGAGTTTTCGACTCGGCGTTCTAACCAATGGTGGCTCCGAAAATCAGCGGAGAAAGCTTCAAGGACTTGGAATTGAAGGCCTCTTTGACGAGGTTGTGATCTCCCAAGAAGTAGGCATCTCGAAGCCAAACCCGGCGATCTTTGAGTTGATAGTCGGACGCCTCGGTACCGATTTTTCTTCGTCAGTCCTTTTTGGTGACTCGCTAGAGAACGATTGCATTCCCGCACTAGAGCTAGGTATGGATGTGTTTTGGGTTCACATTGCGGTACGAGACGTAGCGTACCGTAAAGAATTGGCGGAAAATGCGGTACGAGACGTTGCGTGTCGTAATGAGCTCTCAACACTTGGAGAGCTAAGACTCACCGAGTCACTCCATGATGAGCTTGAGCGCCTACTTTCGTGAATGATTCGAGAGTAGCGTGGTAGGTGTCTTGGCCCTGATCGTTCAGAATTCCAGGGAGTAGATCTCCAAAAGCATTCGCCTCAATGATAAGCGGACGCCTGAGACCTGCGTCCCAAGCGATATCAAGCCCTGTATAGGATGCCTCAAAAGCTTTGACTGCCTGGCGAGCAAAGTCCATGGTTTGAGCCCATCTTTGAGGGCCAAGGCGACCCTGGACGAATGCCAGGTCACCTCTCTGGTTTCCGAGGTGCAGGTTCGTCATTGGATTCGTCGAAGTGCGCACCACGACGTGCGCAGGAGGCCGTTCGGTGATGGCGAGAACCCTGAGGTCCCATCCTCTTCCGGCGAAGACATCCTTAGGTATCCAAAACTCCACCAAGAGTTTGCCTACGCCGTCATGAGGATCTCCCAGCCTGTTGATGATCTCACCGATCTCCCGTTCATCGGTGTAAGTTCTGACTTTCAGAGAATTGAAGAGGTGTTTTTCGGTCAATTCAATGGACGTCGTGGCCTCAAATCGCCTGGAACGTGCGCGAAGTGCGATGACTCCACTTGCTGAGGAGCCGTATTGGGGCTTCACGAATACCCGGCCGTGTTCGTGCAGTAGTGCCGAAAGTTCTTCCCAGGTAGAAACGGTGGACAAAAGGGGCACGTGTGGCAGCCCAGCGGCCTCTAGAACCGCGTGCGCTCGCATTTTGTCCGTCATGGCGATGATGGAGGCCGGAGTGTTCACAAAGCACTCCACTAGGCTTTCAAGCCGCTCTAGCGAGGACTTGAACCCGTCAAAGAAGAGCGCTTCGTGTTCGATGACTCCGTGGGCTCTGCTAATCTGGAGGTCAATTGCCCCACGGAGCTCCGCGCCCAGCCTGATCAAGGCCTCGCGCACTACCGGGTTCTCTCCTGGAGACTCAATGCGCAAGGGGAGGTCTGGCGGGCTTTCCATCCCGGCCAAGTAGTCTTCCCATGAGATAACGTGTGGAGCGCAACCGAGAAGACTCTCATGCGCGCGGATAAAGTAGTCAGCGCGACGGTTTTCGGGGTTGCAGAGTAGGGCGAATTTCACTCAGAAACGGCAACGTATCGATAGACTTCGTCGTCGCCGTAGCTATCGCCCTCTTGTTGGTCAGCAACGTCCACATCGATTGGCAAACCACGAAGCTTCTCAACCCATTCGTCGGAGAGGTAGTGGAAGTGGACATCGAGCTTGTCCAGATTCTTGATTTTGGGATTCTCAAAAAGTGCCTTGGCGCCTTCATCGGTCAAGGTGCCCATCGAGAGGTCGAGAACCTTGATCTTGTCCAAAATACTGCCACCAGCTTCGGACACCGTGTCTACCTCGGCCCCTAGAATCTTCATCAAATCTGCTTCGCTGAGTACAGGTACGCCGAGCGACTTCGCCTTCTCCATCTTGGAGCCCGCCTTTTCGCCAGCCACAAGGTAGTCCGTGGTCTTGGAGACGCCGCTTCCAATCTTTGCGCCCATCGAGGCGAGCTGTTTTTCAGCGTCGGAGCGCTTCAGGTTGTGGAGGGTACCGGTGAGCACAAAGGTCTTGCCTTCGACCTGAACGCTCGATGCATCCGCTTTTTCAGCCACGCTTAGGGCAAAGGCGATCTTGTCGGCGATGACGGAGTTTCTAAGGCCAAGAGTCTTAAGATTCGGCCATTTTGCGCCTTCCAGGAATGGGCGCAAGTCGTGAATGGAGCCGTCAAACCCGTAGTCGTCCGTGCCGAGCCAGAGTTCCAAGTGTTCCAACGCCGGAAGGTCCGCTTTGACCACGTCGGAAATCACGCTTCGTGAGAGTCCGCCTGTCTCGACTATCAAGGTCTTAAGGCCATGATGCTTCACATTATTGAGCTCAAGGGAGTTACCACCTCGGCACTGGAAATGAACGAGGTTAGGAAACGCATTGATCACCGGTCCGAGGTCCGTTTGCTCAAGCCAGGAGATTTCACTCTCTTCATACGTGACGTCTCCGAACATGATGGCCTCGAGGCCTTTCAGAGTGTCCTTTGCCGCCAGAAGTGCTTCAACCGTGGATGACGAGTCGTCGCCTTCGAGGTCCCACGCGCCGATGACCAATGCTTTGACCTTTGATGCGTTTGGATCGGCAGCGAACTTCTCGATCATTTCGGGGACTTCATGTTGGCTATCCCAGTCTTTTCGGAGTCGGTAGACGATGCCAGTTGGATTTTGGATGCCCGTTTCCATTTCAAAGTCTTCGACAGGTTTTCCGTAGAATTCGGATAGGTTTTCACCGATGGTCATGAGTTTCTCCCAATAAAAAGGCGACTTTCGCGCGAGTTTGGAGGATGTTAGAGTTCTAAGGTAGACTCGTCAATCAAGATGGGGTGTGAAATGAAGAGAATCAAATTTGTGGTTGGAGTGACTGCACTTATGCTGTCGGCGGTAGGCTGTGGCGATGAAGTGATTGTGGACGGCCCCCTAGAGCCGGTGACGGACATGGATTTGGGTGTCGATGTTGACACGCCAGATATGGCCGAGGAACCCGATGATCAGGGCGTGCCCGACGCCTCCGAGCCCGATATGACGGTGATTGACCCGGGACCAGTGCCCAACGAGGGTTGGATCGGCGGGGCGTGTATGACCAATGCCGAGTGCGATTTTGACGGTGCGATCTGCGATACCGCCAAACCTGACGGTCAATGCACACAGGCGTGTGAGCGCACGTGTCCAGACAAAGATGGCAACAACACCGTGACTTTCTGCATCACCGATGGCGGGCAAGGGCGCTGTGTATCGCGCTGCGACTACGAGCTTTTTGAGGGGACGGGCTGCCGCGACGGTTATGAATGTCGAATCGAAGAAAGGCATAACGAACCCGGCACGCAACAAGCCGTTTGTGTTCCCGAAGGTTCTGAGAATCCAGACGCTACCACTGCATGTTTGCAGGAGTTGGACCGGTTAGGAGTACTCTGGTCGCCTTGGTCTCATACCACCGAATATGATGATGGATTGGCCTGTACCATCGACGATCCGATTCGCGTGGCGAGTCCAATCAACGGCATTGAGTATCGCTACTATAGTCAGGCAACCTCAAGTACCATGCCGGTGGCGTGCGAGCTCGCCGTGGCACTACACAAGCTCGGAGACGTGCTCAAGGAATACGATATCGACACCGTGCTCCATATCGGTACATACAACTGCCGAAAAATCGCGGGCACCTCGTCTATCTCGCAGCACGGCTACGCCAAAGCCATTGATATTTGGGGCTTTGAGACCGAGGACGGCACGCGCATGGTTCTCGAAGAGGATTGGGAGCACAACACCGAATCGTTCTCCAACGACACGGCTCGAATCCTCTACGAGGTTGGGCAGCGAATGCATACCGATCGGATCTTCAATATCGTGCTGACGCCAAACTACAACTCAGCCCACGATAACCACTTTCATGTGGATCTGTCTGAGGGCGCGAATTTTATTGGAAAGTCGCTCCCAGACTACTACATCGGCGATGAGCACTGGGAGCGTTGCCCGCATTAAGGGGCGAAGGCTTGGTCGTACGTGACGAAGATGCCGTCTTCGGTAGGGTTCAGGTCCACAACGAGAACGCCCTGGTCGAAGATGGTCTTCAGAGTCTGAAGTTCTGGCTCCGAGCCCGCCACCAGCTCCCCAAATTTCTTGATATCGTACGTCAACGAGGCCCAGGGAGTCGCTGTAGTACTGGTGGATTGGAGAGCATCTGCCATGATGTTCTGGTTGCCTTCTCCTACGCTGACTCCGATGCGATTCGGGCGAAGCGCAAGGTAGACGTCCTTGACGTTCTGGGTCACGGATTCCGCGTCGATTCGCACGGGAACGCCGTCACTCGCGATGATAAACTGAGCGAGTTCGGGCGCCATCATTTTGATGGACTCGAAGAGCGTAGGTGCGTCAGCGGAGGCGATCATCGCGACAGCGTTGGCGACCAAAGGATCCGTAGTCGGACCCGCCATGGAGCCGTCTGGGCCTTGAGGAACGGCACTTTCTTCCGGAATCTGGACGTCTTTGACCACCAGAGAGCCTCCCTCGATTTGAGAGACGACGGGTGGCAAGAACATCCCGGCGGCAGCGATCTGGCCTGCGACTTCGTTAAGGCCCATCAAGTCCGGGCATTGGTAGGGGGCGTTGGCCACTTCTGCGGCCTTGCCGATTACCACCTGACTCAACGCACCCACGTTGAATCCGAAGCCCGCCTTAAACATAGACTCCTTGGAGAACTCAGTGTCGTAGCCGGGGATGGAGGTCTTGGTTCCAGCCAGCATCCCGCCAAAACCATTGGTCATCTCGTGACCCATGGTGACGCGCATGCCAGTTTCATCAAACTTCTCGTATCCGAGGATGATGCGCGGATAGTTCGCGGCGATGGCTTTGAATTCATTGACGCAGACGGTCTCGACTGGAGGTGCGTTGGTCATCAGAGCTTGGGTGATTTGAACGTGAATATCGTCGCCCTCGCGCGCCAAAATGCTCACGACGCGCTGAAGGTCGAGGAATCCAATTCCTACGCCAAGGAATCCGTATTTCTGCTTCAAAATTTCAAGCGAGTTGGAGTCGTTGAGTGAGCGCTCAGGCCTCTTTTCTCCGAGCAGGTACGGCAAGTAGAGTGCCGCTGTCTTCTCGAGAGTTACGCCGAAGACGAAGGTGTTTCCCTGAACTGCGTAGGGAATCATCAGGTCGTCGACGGTATGAACTTTGTACTCGTATTGGCCGAGCTTGGCGTCGATTGCGGTCATGCCGGCAGCGGTTTCTAGCCTAGTGATGAAGGCCTTGAACTTCTCCGCATCGGCGATATCGAGCTTCATCGCAGGTAGGATTCCCAGGCCCCAGACCACGGAGCGCGGATTCATCGAGAGCCCACTTCGCTCCATGCCTTCGCGAGTGAAGAGATCGCCGAGCTCACGCATCACCGCGAAAACCTTCCTTTCGTCGTCGCTCGATGAAGGGTCGTTCACCATGGGCTCAATCGAGTTGAGGAGCTCGGTATAGGTGTTCGTGATGCCCGCCACTTTGTCCAAAATCAGGCCCACTGGAATCGGGTCAACCGCCGCCATGGTGTATGGCGTGTCATGAGGCACTGCGGACGTGTAGGTCGCAGCGCTATCCGTCAAAGCGGCGTCTTTCTTCTCATTGGAGCTCGAGCAGCCAAGTGCAAACAAAGCCGCAGTCATCATTAGATACTTGAAATTCATGTCTCTCCTTTATGGATCTCGTGCGAGCCTGTCGTACTCGGAATTGAGCCTCAAAGCAAGCGAGGGTGCTGGTCAAGATCGGGCGACTCAGGTAGAGATAGGGCCTATTTCAGGAGTCACTATGCGATGGTTAGTCGACGAGGATGTTCAATCACGAGTGCGTCGAATTGAGCTTCCATTCAATAAGTATGGCATCGACCCGTATGGGATTTCGCAATCCCATCTCGATGTGTTTTTTTCGACCTTGGGCTGGTTGTATAAACACTATTTCCGGGTGCGAACCTACGGTGCAGACCGTGTTCCGGCGCGGGGTAGGGCGATGTTGGTGGGCAATCATAGCGGCGGTGTGGCTGTGGACGGAGCCATGGTTTTGGCCTCCATGCTCTTGGAGAAAGAGCCCCCTCGGCTGGCACAGGGCATGGCAGAAAAGTTCCTTAATCGCCTGCCCGTTAGCTCTCAATGGACCAATCGAGTGGGGCAGTTCACCGGACTTCCTGAGCACGCGTCTCGGCTGCTAGAAGATGAACGTCTTCTGATGGTTTTTCCCGAGGGCGCACGCGGGACCGCCAAGCTCTATCCTGAAAGAAACTCACTCGTGCGTTTTGGGACTGGATTCGTCCGGCTGGCTCTTGAAACCAAGACCCCAATCATTCCTTTCGCGTTTATTGGTGGCGGTGAAGTCATCCCGACCGTGCACAATTCGCTCACGCTCGGCCGGCTTATCGGAGCGCCCTACGTGCCGATCACGCCCTATCTTCTTCCGCTTCCTCGGCCAGTTCCTTGTGAAATATACTATGGGGAACCCTTGGTTTTTGAGGGCACCGGCAAAGAGGACGATGAGGAGATTGGGGCGATGGTGGCCAGGGTCAAAACGGAGATTGGTCGCCTCATCGAGCTCGGACTCGAGCGCCGTGATCGTCGCGATTCACCTATGACCGAGTGGGAGCAGCAATGAAAGTTCTGATCACCGGAATCTCCGGAAAAATTGGGCGAATGGTGGCGGAAAGGGTCCTAAAGTCTGGGCATAAGGTCGTCGGAATCGACCGCCGCCCTTGGCCGGACGCCCCCAAAGGCGTCAAGATTTTTGATGCGGATATCCGGAAACGCTCCGCCGAAGAAGTGGTGCGAAAGCAAAAACCGGACGCCATCGTTCATATGGCCACGGTGACACACCTGACCGCGCTCGTCACCGAAGACCGCCAACGCGTCAATCTCGAGGGAACACGCGCGATTTTCGACTTCGCCCACGAGTATGGAGTTGGCCATGTTGTTTTCGTCGGCCGTCATACCTACTACGGCGCCGGTCCCGATGCGCCGCTCTACCATAATGAAGATGAACCGCCTGTTGGGGTCATGACTTTTCCCGAACTTGCCGATCTGGTGGCATCAGACCTCTATGCGGGCTCGGCGCTTTGGCGCTATCCGGAGATGAACACGACCGTGCTTCGATGTGTCTACACGCTTGGCCCGTCTCGGCACGGCACCCTCGCGAGCTTCTTGAGGGGCCAAAAAGTCCCCACCATTCTGGGCTACGACCCGCTCTTCCATTTCATGCACGAATTTGATGTAGCCAGTGCGGTTTGCGCCGCTTTGGAACATTCGCCGCGCGGGGTCTTCAACGTGGCGGGTCCACAGCCCGTGCCGCTTTCCTTGATGATTCGAGTTACGGGCCGAAACCAGTTCCCTATCCCAGAATCCCTCTTCACGAGGCTCACCGGAAAGTTTGGGCTTCCGTCACTTCCGCCCGGCGCCATCGCACATATCAAATACCCGATCGTCATTGACGGGTCGCGTTTCAAAGAGGCCACGGGATTTGAGCACCAATGGGACGAAATCCAAGCTATGGAAGCGTTCCGGTGGTCCTGAGCTAGAACTCGTCGGCTTCAAACTCAGCATCGATCCAATCGTCTTGTCCGCGAAGCCTGTTCAGCGCGGCTTTGGCGGCCGTTGAAAGGGTTGAGTCCGACCTGACGATTTCCTCGAGCACGCTCCTTGAACGCTTGGAGTCGATAGCCTCCAAGACATGAATCACACATTCCAAGTCGGCATCCTGGTCAAAGAGGATCCGCTCGAGTGCAGGTACCAACGAGTCCGTGTTCTTAGCCGCACCGTGCCAGAGCATTTTCAACGCGCGGTCTCGAATTTCGCGGCTCGGAACGTCCAAAAGCAGGCCCAACGAGCGCGTGTGTTCTACGCTAAAACGGATATCCGCTGACAACGGCTCCGGGGTCGAACTCTCCAGCAACTCAAGGCCTGTCACAGCCAATGGTTTGTGTTCCGCTGCATCAAAGAGCGCGCGAAGCGCTATCTCTCGAGCTTGGGTAAGGCCAAGGCTACCTGGGACAACGAGCCTGGAAATCGCCCGGACGACATAGGCCTCAGCCCGTACCAGCCTCTCGTCGCCTTCGGCGAGTCGGCGCCGATGAACCACGTCAAACGCCTCCGCGAGTCGGGGAAACAACGAGCGCATCTGCGCGGTCAGCCCTCTGGAGAGGCCGCGTGCACTTGAGAGCAAAGCCTCAGTATCACGAACAAAGAGGGACTCCACCGCGCGTTGAACCAACTCCAATTCGCCCGAAAGCGCGGCGCATTCGAGGGATGACACCCGAACGAAGGGATCCGAGTCGAAGATATTCGCGCGAATGAGTTCGATTTCAGCGGCGTCGGCGTCCGCCTTGAGATGCTGAGCCAGAATCGCAAGTGCGATAGCGCGATGGTCGGAGTTTGGCTCGCGCTCAAGCACTCGTCCTGCCACAAGTCGTGCCCGTGGGTCGTTGATCTCACGAAGCACATAGAGCCCTTGAATCACTCCACGACCGCCTTCTCTGACGAGCCGTGCGCTAAGCTCAAGCGCGTCCTCACGCTCCTTCAAGATCCCAATATAGTAGTCCTGCTGCCCGCCACGCGCCTGACGAATGCGACCGAGCAATTCATCCGCGCTCAAATCTTGGTCAAGCGAGCGTAGATCCGAACCTTTCAAACTGTTCAGCGCGATTTCGGCGCGTTCCCGCACATGTTCGTCCTTGTCGCGAAGCAATTCCTTGAGAATCGGCTCCGCCCTTGGGTCTCCAAACTTACTAAAACTTTCCGCAACCCAGCCGCGTACAAATCGGTCATCATCCTGAACAAGATCCATCATGAAGTTGAAGAGGCGAGGGGCGTCCAAGGGGCTCGATATCTGTACGATAGCTCGCATTGCCAGCGCTCGCGGGCTCGACTCCTCGACTTTCTGACGTGAATCCCAGACGTAGCGCATCAACGGAAGGAGTGCTTGTTGGTCCCCGATTTCTTCCAAAACCTGAATCAGGGCGCTCTTGACGCGCGGAGTGGAAAACCCCAAACTCGCCACTATCGTGTCGACAGCATCAGATGATTCGAGCACCAGGTTGTCCATGGCCAGCCTTTGGGCCTCGGTATCCGGTGTGTCGAGTTCTTGGATTAATCCTGCGATATATGAACGGTCCATTCGATCTCCTTTGGTTTTGAGACGATCAGTGAGCCGAACGGGTTCGTCAACAGTTGACACCCGGAATTTTTGGGACCGATACTCCAAGCCTTGAAAAAGGCTCACCCAACTTGACCCGAGGATGTGATTCAATGGCGCATCAAGACGATGACTACCCAGTTTCGGGATTTGTGACCGATCCGCCGCGCTCGTCGAGCTACGGCGAGGGGCTTGATGAGCCCACGGATGCAGACGAAATCCTCGGTCCGGACTGGTCGGAATTTGCTCAGGTGGTTCAAGAAACCGCGAGCTATCTCCTCGATGAAATCCTCGAAGAACCCAAGACAGGCCCGCTGGACCTGGGTTTTGAACTCGAAGACGAGGTCGACGCGACCGCCGTGCCACTGCCTCCACCACCCCCTCCCGGGCCGGCAATCCCTCAGAGAGCGGCGTTAACCGCCGGCGACACCGTTGAAATCGAGATCTTCCGAGAACAGACAGACCCCGATAAAGACGTCTTTGAGACGACCGGCATCGGAATCGTGAACGTAGAGACTGGAGATATCCTCACGACCGCTGAGCTCGGCGTGCACGGCGGAAAGCTGAACTTCGTACTCGACGAAGAAGAACTGCCTCTCAAGGGACTGTGGGCCGCGTATTTGGCCGAGCTCAAGGCCGAGATTATGGCGGAGTCCGATATCGGGCTTCGCGCCGCGTATGTCTACGTGTTCGCCAATATCATCCGTGCGCTGAACGGCTCGTCGCTGATGAATCGAGCGCTCGGCGGGCTTTCGGACGAAATGGGTGGCGTGCTTCGGTCCTCACTCCTGGAGCGGCTCGCCTCGCTTTGGGACGATCCAAACTCTCATTTCTTCGAACTCCTTGAACGCCTCGAGCGCTTGGACACTCAAGGCGAGGGGAATCTCGCAACCCTTCGGCGCTCCTCGATTGCGCTCGAACGTCTGCTCGACCCAGGATTGGGCGAGGAAGAAAAGGCGCGATTGCGCGCGCTGATGATTCCGCCCGAGACCCTGCCAGCGCTGGTCGTTCAGGCCGTAGAAGCGCATTGGGTAAAGGATTTGAGTCGAGCGCTTCACGCGTGGCGGCGGCTTGGCAAGCATGCAAACGGGGAGCTGCGCCGCGGCGCAACCATACTCGTGCCCTACCTCTTGAGCGGCCACACGGAGTTTTTCCAGGTTGTGGAGTCCATGCTGGAAGAGGGAATCTCGACGCGAGGCATGCTGACATTCCTTCAGCGCGAGAGTTTTCAGCAAGGCAACTGGGTCTCGGAAGCCCGTGCGCTTAAGCGGCTCGTGGCCCAGGATGGCAAGATTGGGCGAAAAATTGAAAACGAATCAGCTCAGTCTCGAAAGCGCCTACTGCGGGAGTCCTCGGCGAGACTCTTTCGGCTCGCAACCATCCTCCGCCGACTCGCACGAACGCAAGTCAAGGCAGGTGATGATGAGTTCGAGGGAATCGACGCCTACAAAGTACTGCGCGACGCCGTCTCTCTTCACGCCACGAACCTCGTGACGCTGCGGCGGCTCGAGCGCTGGGCCCGTGAAAAGGGAGACCGCGCGATGGTCGAGCAAGCCCTGATTTCACAGGTGCCGCTCGTGGACGATGCCCGTGTTAGCGCAATGCTTTGGGAGAAATTGGCTGCCCTGAGTTCCGAGAATGAGGCGGACGTCTCCATTGTTGCGGACTATCTGCAAAAAAGCCTCGAAGAAGACCCGGCGTGTCTGCCGGCGCTGATCTCTCTCGGGCAGGAAATCATTCGGCACGGGGCGTTTGCCGACATGTTGCAGCTCCAAGGCGTGCCTGAAGGTGAGGAGTCTCGAACGGCGAAGAGCGCGTGGAGACGCGCTGAAATCTTGGAGCGTTCACAAGGTGATTTGAGGGAAATCTTAACCCTTTATCGTAGCGCGCAAGACGACGATCCTGAGAGCGTTCATCTCTATTTCTGCGTCGAGCGCTCACTCGCACGACTCGCCGATTGGCGAGGCCTACGCGGCCATGTCCAGAGTGTGTCGTCGGATTCGCCGGCGTACCAATCGTTGCCTATTACTCGGCTCGCTGTGGAAGCCTTCCTCGAGGATCCCTCCGATGAGTTCGTGGGGTTCTGGAAGCGTCATATCGAGACGTATCCCAAAGACGAAGGCGCGATCTGGAGGGTGGTTGCGAACGCGATTGAAGAGGGCGAAGTCGCGTCAATACTCAGGATGGTCGAAGAGCTGGAGTTGGGTTTGCGTGCGACCAAGGGCCCTGAGCGCGCTCGCGTTTTGATTTGGATGGCCTATATCGCCGAGTACCACACCAAAGATGAAGGGCTGGCCATCGAGGCCTATCGTGAGCTCTTTCAGCGTCCAGGCGGCGTTTTTCACAAACGTTTTGCGGTGCAAGGGCTCTTGCGAAATCGCGATTTTGCGTGGTTGGGTGAACGTGTCCTGGAGTCTCAGTCGCTTGAAGGTTGGGCGTTGCCTGAAGTGGACGAGGTTCGGCACGAATCGTACCGCATTCTGGTGGCGGCAGAACTTTTGGCGCTCGGAGGGCAATACAAGCGCTCCCTCGATGTGTTCAAACACGCGCTTGCCCTCAGCAGTGATGAGAGAATTCGAGCCGAGATTTCGGAACGGGCGTTCCATCACTCTCTGAGGTCGCGCCGTTGGGCAGAAGGTTTCCGTTTCGCCGGCGAGTGCTTCGAAAATGAATCGGCGAGAGCTGTGGGCGAGTTCACGAGGCACTTGGCCTCTTGCCTCGACGAGCCTGGCGAGGTGCTCGCTCACCTCGATGATGTGGAGGCAAACTCGAATTCGTCTGTGATTCTCTTGGACGAAATTGAACTCGCCTATCGTGCCCGAGATTCCAAACGCCTCTCGCGCCTGGTTGAGCGTGCGCTCGGCACCGCAGAAGCCGGCTCAATCGATTTTAGAGCGTTTTTGCTCGAGCAAGCAGTGTTGGTTGGAGCCTGGGGTTGGGATTCGCCAGAGCTGACTATCGCGTGTTTGGACGACCTCTGGTCGCTCGATGCCGCGCTAACAACCTCGCCGTTTTTCGCCGTTGGAGCCTATCTGCGCTCTTACACACGGCTTGGTCGAGAAGATAAAATCGCCGAGTGGACCGACTACGCAAACTCCAATTTCACGCCGCAAGTGGCGCAGGCCCTGGTCGCAGAGTCCAAAGTCTACGAAGAGGCCAAAGGCGGACTTCAGGCGCATAAATGGTACAAGGATCGAATTCCCAAGGTGCCTGCGCCTCTACAGCCTTATTACCGCTGGATGTCGGCGTTCCTAGGCTGGTATTTTCAGGCACCGCGTCCTGACCTCGCCTATGAATTGGTGGGGGCGAGCGAGGAGGGCGACCCAACCCACCGTGTCGGCGCTTTCGTGGGGGCGCTCGCTATTCGAGAGAGCGACCCGACTGAGTTTGTGAACCAGCTC
This sequence comes from Microvenator marinus, assembly GCF_007993755.1. Lineage (GTDB taxonomy): Bacteria > Myxococcota_A > Bradymonadia > Bradymonadales > Bradymonadaceae > Allomicrovenator > Allomicrovenator marinus. The sequence continues at coordinate 871,245 of NZ_CP042467.1, read as the reverse complement.
CGTGGGCTTAAACGAGCAGGAAACCCGAGACCGCTTCAACAATGGTCTACGATTCGCGCGCTTTTCCATACGGCGACTACGCTCAACGCGCCGGATAAGGCCTTGGATATGCTCGCTCAAGATGATGTCTACGCTGTCTTTGAGTGGTCGGAGTTAGCCCAGGAGGTGTTTGGACGCTCGTTGAGACGGACTGCGGCGATCGAGCAACTTCGAGATCGTGCTAAGAGCGCTCGTGGTCAGCGAATTCTGCAGTTGGAACTCTCACAAATCGTCGGTGATTCGGGAATGTTCCCGAGGCTTGCGGCGCAGGGCGTGCCGGCAGCTCAGGTGCTTGTGGAGGTTCAGGCGGCACAAGGCGAGCGCGTCCATGCTCCGGGACTCGAAGTATCCACGCGCTATCTAAATCTGGCGACAGCCATTCGAGAAGAATCCGCAGAGCAAGTGCGTAGGCTCTTGATGGCGTATTTGCTAGAGGTTGACGAGGTTTTCTGGGGAAGCCCGTGGTGTCCGATTCGTCTGGTTAACGCCGATTTGACGCGATTTGGACTGAGCGTGGAGGACTTGCAAGGCCTGCATCGACGTGTGGTTGACTTCGCGCATAAGGGAGTGGCCTCCGAGGCCCGCCTCATGATCGCCAGACAATTTCAGCGCATGGGACAACGCGCGTTGGCCCACGAACTCATGCCCGAGGAAATGCACATGGATGCCGTTTCCATGGCGTGGGCACTCTTCAATCATGCGCTCGACCCGTTTGCACAATGGCCCAAAAGCGCGCGTTGGGCGCAAGCTTTGTGGGCGTTTAGGCAACAATCGTCCTCGGCTATCGAGGCGGAATGCCTCTATGAGCGTGGCCATTATTTTGAAGCGGTTGGCGCACTGGATAAGGCGCTCGAGTGCTATGAGTCCAGTCTTGAGGCGCGGCCGAGTTTCCTACCGGCGCAAATCGCGACCGCGCGTGAGTTGATTCGAAGAGGGGATTGGGCACGGCTCGCCAAAACTTTAGAGCACCAACATCAAAACGCGAAGTACCCTGACCAACGCTCAAGTCTCGCGTTTCGACTTGGCTATGTCTGGGACCGCCGTTTGCGTGGTGAGCCCGAGGCGGATGCCATTGCTGAATCCTGGTATCTGGATGTCACGCGGACACGGCCAGCACACGTGCCTTCCTACGAGGCGCTGCTCTCGATCGCTTTCCGCCAGTTCAATTATGAAGCCGCATCGCAATACCTCTCGAGGCTGGTGGAGCTGACCCAGTCCGCTCAGGTCAAGGTCGCGTATCTCGTGGAGCTCGGCACCATCTACGAGCACCACCTCAATGACGTACCTGGAGCCTTGGAGGCGTATCGCGCGGCATTTGAATTGGACAACGAACAAGCGTTGGCGTTCTTTGGAATCCTTCGCACCGACAAAACGGGCGATGTGGCGGTTGGGGCGATTGAGCTTCGGCTAGGCCTTGCTTCATCTTCCCGAGAGCGCGCCGACCTTGCGCATCATTTGTTTGCGTTTTCGAGGCAAAATCTACGAGCGCGCAAACTCCTTCAGACGCAATTTCCCACCCATTATGGGCTGCGTCTCGCAACGATCGCCAATGGTTTGGAGGGCTCCGATGTTGAGGAAGGCACGCTTAGTGGCCTTGAAAATACCTGGGACGACCCCGAAACTAAGATTCTGACCATGGCTGTGCGTAGGTTCACCAAACCGACACAGCTGGCTGGAGAGGCCCTTCACACGGCCTCGCAGCTTGGAACAGATCCGTTTTCAGAAGGGCGCCTTCTAAGGGCCATGCATTTTGCGTGGAAACATCAGGACTTGGAGGCATTGGGGATTTTGGCTACCACACGTGCCCGCCGCGCAACGAGCCCGGTCTTGCGGTCGGCAGAATTGACCTGGATGGTCGCGACTCACTATCTGCGCGGCGATAAGCGAGCTGCCTTGCAGATTGTAGAAAAGCTTCTGACCCAATACTTGGACTTCCTTCCGTCCGTGAAAATGGCACGACTCTTCGCTGAGGAGTTGAAAGAATGGGAGAGCGTGGTCCGCTGGAATCAACGAGATGCGGAGCTCTCAAGGGTCAAGGCCATTGTGGACGCCAACCGACTCCGGGCGAGCGAAGTCCAAAAGACCTATCTCAAAGACACGGATGCTGCCGTCGAGACGCTTCGTGGCGTGCTCAAGACCACACCTCGGCACAAGGACGCGTTCAAAAAGCTCTCGGAAATCCTCTGGCAGCGCCGAGAATTCCATGAGTTGTTGAGCGTGTTTGAACATCAAGTGCACCACGCACAAGGCGATGAGGAATCGTGCGAACTCTTAAATCGCATGGCCGAGATTTCCTTGCAGGAACTCGGCGACCGCAGAGGTGCGATTGGCTATCTGACGCGCAGTCTGCAAAAGCGGCCGGGCCAAAAGAGACGAACCAAACAGATTGCAGAGCTCTACGAACAAGAGGGGCTCTTCGAAAAGGCTGTCTCCTGCTGGAGCGCAGCCGTGGGTATGAGTCAAGAGCCGCCAGAGGTTCACCAGATCTGGTCGCAGATTGGCTATTTGGTCGAAGTAGAACTCAAACGCCCAGCCGATGCGAAATCGGCGTGGTCTAAGGCGCTCGAGGTCTCGGTCAAGGACGTCAACGCCATGATGGCGCTCGCCCGGGTTTGTGAGGTCCGCCATGAGTACCGCGAGGCCTTGGATTACCTCACCAAAGCGTTGGAGATTTCCCGCGATTCGAACGTCCAGAAGACCGCGCGAGTCGGGCTCTACCGCGTGAGTACTAAAGCGAATCAGACTCTGGACGAGATTTTGAGCGTGGGTGCGACCTTGATTTTCCACCACCCAGAATCTCTAGAGACGGTGGACGATATTCGCTCACGCCTCGTGGCGGCAGGGCGTGGTGAAGAGATTTCGGATATATTCCGAGTGCTCGCCATTGAGGCGATCACGAAGCGCCAGCCCAAGTCTCATGCCGCGCACGCTAGAATTGCTAAGAAAATGGGGTTCCAAGATCGGGCATTTAGACTCGCGAGTCTGGCTGAACTCTTCGGTGAGGCGGACGACGAGCTAAGAGCGTTCTATCAGGCCGAGCTTCGGGAGCGGCAATGGCCAAAACGGCCGATTCCCCCGGAATTGAGCTCCGGTGTGATCCACAAGGAGCTTGTGGCGCCTGTTCTCGAACTCCTAAGGCTCAGTAGGGAAGGGCTGCAGGAAGCGATTGAAGCCCCCGCAGCCCAAGAGTTCATCAAGCGAGCAAACAGAATCAAGGAGCCCCAGGGCGAGACCCTTCGCCTTGCCTTCATGTGGCCTCAAATCTACGGACTCGAGCTCAGGGACGCGTATTGGGCAACTCGCGCCATTCCAGGCGGTGTTGATATTGTCTACGACCAGGGAGTTCGGTTGATTTTGGACCCGAGGTGGAAACAAGACCGCGACCCCACAGAGATGTTGGTTCGGCTCGGACGGCAGCTCGCTTCGCTCTCGATGGGGATTTATCCTTGGGGTCTTTTGGGGCGCGCTGAAGAAGTTGGAGCGTTCTATGCCGTTGTTTCTCGGTTCGTCTCAGGGTGGGGCATTCACCAGCAAGCTCTTCCGGCTGGATTCTCGGTGCCAAGGCTCAGCAGATGGATTCAACGAAAGGGCCAACGTGTGGCTCCCTATGCGCTTGAGATATCGGGCCGGTTCGGCGCGCAAGCCATTGAGCGTCAGATCGAAGTCCTCCACCTTTCACTCGATAGACTTGCCACGATTCCGCTCGATGACCCGGGCGCAGCTATTAGGCACACGGGGCTCTTGGAATCCAAAATCGGAGACCCAGCCCATCTCTTCCTCTTGAACGCTCAAGTCGAGCGTCTGAGACTCTCCCTCGGCGTCAATCACGGGTTGGTGGAATGAACTACGAGGTCTTCGGGGAACCCATTGAATCGGCTGAACGCGTTTTTTTGGGAATTCACGGATGGGGTGGGGGAACAAAGACATTCGTACCCTTGCTCCCGTATCTCCCCGCAGGCCTTGCCCTGGTCAGCGTGGACATGCCTGGCTACGGTCCGAGTCGGCGGCCGGCTGAATGGTCGGTTAAGCACGTGATTCAACCCTTGGTAGAGCTTATCGATGAACTTCCGGGAGAGCTCGAACTTTTGGGAAATTGCAGCGGTGCAATCTTTGGAATGTGCGCGGCACAACTAAGGCCCGAGCGCTTCAGGCGCCTGGTGCTCATCGACCCGTTCGCCTATTTTCCCTGGTACTTTCGGCTCCTCTTAGTCCCCGGATTTGGCAGGCTCTTTTACGCCACGGCTTTTCAAAATCCCATCGGGCGCATTCTCACGAACCTGGGGCTCGCGAAACATCGTGGCGAAGGAAGCGACCTAACGGCGTCCTTCAACGAATTAAACCACGACGTGGTCTATCAGTACCTGGTGCTCCTTTGGGAGGTCGGCGGCTACCAAAGGTTCGCCACGCTTAAGTCAGTTCCCGAGATCGAACTTTTGATAGGGGAGAAGACTTTCCGCGCGATTCGGCATTCTGTTGAACTTTGGAAAGGCATCTGGCCTCAGGCAGTCGAGCATATCTGCGTGGGAGCCGGCCACCTTCCGATCGAAGAGACCTCATCGACTTTGAGTCGGTTTGCGTTTGGTTCGAGCGACGACGATCAGACTAATTAGCAGGGTTCGGGAATTTTATGGTCCTCAGTGAGAGTTCTGAGACCAGAATCGCAAATTTTTTTACGAATCGTTCTGACGCGGTGCGTTGTGACGATTGAGCAGATTATGCGCGGGGATTTCGTGCGATTGGTGCGCTTTTGACGCAGGTTTTTGCACAAAGAGAGCTGCCGCCAGACATTTTTTTCCGGATTTTTGTTTGTTTGAGCCCGTTCGGTCTTGTAGACTGCGCTTACAACAAACAATTTGAAGATATGGGGGACAACCTGTCTGACGACGGGATGGGCTGAGGCCCATTATCTAGAATCTGGCATTCGTTTGCTTGTATTCCCGAGGCTCAACGAGTATCAAGACGCCCATGAGAGAGATTTTGAACCGACGTGGTGCGGCCACCACCGAGAAATTGGTCGTCCTTCTTGGGGTTATCGTACTAGTGGTTGGCGCCTACGCGCTTTTCGGAGACTTCCTCTATCAGAAGTACGCAAGCGTGGTGGTCGCGCTGGGCGGCAATGCGCCTGTTGAAACACTTGCCACGCGCGAAGCCGAAGGCAGTGGTCCAAACATCATCTGGGTTATCCTCTTTGTTGCGGCGAGCCTCGCGTTCTCGATTTTTGTGGCGGGACCGGTCCTTTTGCCCAAGCTCCGTCTCAAACGGCAGGCCACGGTCAACACCATGGCGGACCGAATTCCTGTGCTCGAGCCTTTTGCGGATAGGTCTCAAGAGTTTGAGATCCAGATGAAAGACCTTCGAAAACTCGCGGCGGAAGTAAAGGCCCAGCCAACTCCAGTTGAAGGACCTATCACGACGGACCGACGGCACAAGGCGAATCACCTCGAGCAAACCATGGTGGACGGCGTGCGACCTCTCGATCCGGATGCCACCCTCGGCGCTCAGATCGATCTCCCCACCATCGCGCCTTTGACCTCAGACGATTCAGCCACCATTTCTCGCCCCAAAACAAATCCAGCCGTGGACCTCGGTTGGGCTGCGACACCGATGAGCGCCGATGATTCAGCGACCATCAATCGCGAGGACAAGGCACCTCTCTTTTTGGACCCGCCTGAGCCTGTGCATTCGGTAAACTGGCACGAGCTTCCAACGGGCCCACGCTCCGACGAAATCCCTACCGCGCCTCTTAGCGACGATATCCCAACCATCCCCGATGATTCCGCGGTCTTTTCGAGTGTTCCTCTCGATGAATTCAGGAAACAAGCGGACCAAGACCCTGACTCGATTTCCAAGACCATCGTCAGAGGCAAGTTGTCCCGCAAGAAGTTGAAGTAGGTTTTCTGTTGGGACTTCAGATTCGCAATTGAGCTTGAGGAGTCTCCATGTCGCGGTGGCGCAAGAACCGAAATTCTTGGTCACCAACCTGGTAGCCGCCAGATTCCACGCGCGTGGCATCACGGAATTCATAAAGGCGGTCCGCGTCTTCGAAGACGCCGTTCTCGGTCCAGCGCGAACCGATAGCAACCACATCCTTTCCGTTGATTTCAGTCACGATTTCGATATGGGCGCCTCCCGAGCCGCGTGTCGTGAGGTCGTCGATCACCACAATATCTCCCGGTTGAACATCTTCGGCAGAGATCGTCTTGAAGATTGGACTCTTAAGCCACGCCTCGGCCGAGCTGATATGTGTCCAACCGTCCCCTCGGGTCAAAGGCACCTCAAATCCCGCGCGCCAGAGTGCGTCTCCAACGAAGAGGTTACATTTGTAGGTATTCTCAAACCGAGTTTCGATCAGGTCGCCTACGCGCTCTCCCTTGTGAATCGTGTTGTGGGAAAGCATGCGTTCTTGACCTTTGTAGCCCTCCTCAAGCCGTGGGTCCTGCAGGGCGGTTCGTGCTACCGCGAGGATTCGCTCTCGGGGGTCGCGAATGGATTCCGCCAGGCCGTGCCAGAGCACGGTGTCGCCTCCCACTTTGCCGTCGGCATTGTAGCCGAGGTCGATGCCCTCATCGTCTGCATCGGCGGTATCCAGGAGGAGTTTGAGACTGTGGAGCTCAGCGCGGTCGAGGACTCCATCGCTGTTTTGGTCCATGGCCGCCAGCGTATCCTCGTGGAGTCCGGCATGTTTAGCTGCGATATGGACTCGCTCGTTTTCGAGATCGATGCCGCTTTGAAATGTGTCTTTGATTTGTGTGATGTCGAGTTTCATTTTGCCCCCCTTTGGGTGAGGAATTGGTTTTAGGTCCTACTAATATTATCGGACACTTTTTCGAAGTGTTGCGAAAAAACTTCATTTTCTTGTGCAAAATCGAGCTCAACTTCGGGGCTTCGAAGTGCTGCGCGCAAGCGCTGGTCGAACTCATCGAGGTCTTTTTGCGTGGAAACGGACGGCACCATAGTCCATCGATTCATGGGTTCTACGGACGGCGCCACTTTGAGCTTTGCCTCGAGCCCCTGAAACATTGGTTTGGTCTCACCGAGTTGAAAAAGCCCAAAGACAAGGCTCGTGAGCGCGGTCGCGAGCAGCATGTTGAAGGCGAGCAGGGCACCACCGCTTAAGACGAAACCGAAGACGGACACGGGAGCAAATCCAACGAGTGCACAAATGGCAAGCATGGTTGGAAGCCCGAGCGCCGTGTACCTCAAGGCTTTGAGGGTGCTCATCTTGTTCTTCGTGCGAAGCCCCAGTGAGCCGGCAACGGCCAAGGGCAGGGCGCTCGCCGCGAGCATTGTCGTGGCCCCGAGCCCTCCACCGCTCAGCACGGAGACAATACATCCGACAATGAGTATCCCTGCCAAGAATCCAATCCCTGCTGCGAAACTTTCTTCGGTTGATCTTTCGATGGCTGCGTTCATGTCTGACTCCTTCGTGTCGGTCCGTGTTGATGAACCTACTCTAGGAGCTGCTTATGAACGGCTTTGTCGGGGCAAATGAAAGGTGCGCGGAACGTGTGTGAAACTGGTGTGAACTACTCAGCGACAATCACGCTTGGCGGGTCGGTGGAGAAATCGAGTGCGTGAGGTTTTCCGCCGTAGTGCGCGCTCATGCCGGTATCGATGCGCCACACACGTCCACCACACGCCTGGGTCGCCCCATTCTTTTGCACGGTATGACCGACCACCATGATTTTGAGGCCGAGGGTATCGAGCACATTCCCGAGCTCATCGCACGCGGACTTGGAGGGCTCAGGTTCCGAGTAGCGGCGACTCCAAATTGGACCATCCTGCGCCAATAGGAGCTGGGGCGGTGCGGGGGCAACACCGCGCATCCAGGCCAGAGTTTCTGAGTTGAGGCGATCAATTCCGTAGCGCACGACCTGCATCGAGACGCCGCCGTGGACAAAGAGGGCGTTGTTGACGCCAGCGATGACACCGTGTGTGGCCAGGGCTTTCGCGTATGGGCCGGCCGGAAGCCACGCTGCAACGCGACCACGGGCGACCTCTGGGACATTCGGAACCTCGCCTGGAATGTCCTGAAAATCTTCGAATCCCTTAGACGGAATGTAGCGAAGGTCCCCCATCACGTTCATGATTTCGTGATTTCCGTTGAGCTGAATGATGCCTCCACCTGCCGCTTCGGCTTCCTTGGCGAGCTTGAGCATCAAGTCTACCACCGCACGCTCATCGGGTCCGCGATCGAGGAGGTCGCCCGTCTGCACAAGTATGGCGTCTCTTCCAATCCACGAATCATTTTCGTCCACGAGTTTTGTGGCCCTCAGAATGGAACGCAGAGCTTGTAGATCACCGTGTACGTCAGCAAACGCGACAACTCGACTCTCGGTTGATTTGTAAAAATCACGCGTTGTGGTCGGGGCTTCAGGCTTGGGCTCTTCCTTAGTTTCAGTCTTCTTTTCGACCGCTGGTTCTTGAGGAGGAGCTTTCTGAGGCGTCTCGCAACCGGACGCAGCAGCGAGGAGAAAGATGGCGAGTACGAAAATCTTTTTCATGGTCTTATCGAAGTTCAACTTTGCGCGACATGTAGGTTTTGTTACTATTGAATCTCAACGGATGAGGTTTTGATGCAAAGATTGCACGTTTTAGTGTTCTTGGCTCTCTCACTTTTCGCGAGTCCACTGGCGGCTCAAGAGACGGAGTCACCAACCAATGAGAACACATTGGTTCGAGTAAGCTCCGCGGTTAAACAGGCTCCACTCATGCTCCCCATGATGTTTAAAGGGGTGGAGAAGGCGGTCGCGAACAAACTCGAGATGGTGATTTTTAAGGATCACAATACCGGTGAAGAAGCCTGCATCCGACTAACCCCGGTGATGCCTGGGGCAAAACTCGGTTTCACCTACACGTTCTAATTTAGCCCTTTGGTTTGGCTTCAAAGCCAGCCGCCTTAAGGGCTTCCACCAACTTTTCTGTATCGGGCGGGTTTCCTTCGAATCGTGCGGATTTGCTCTCCAAATCTACGGTGACCTTCTCGGCCTCAATCCCAGTTTGTTTAGCGATTACGCGTTGCACAGACCGTACGCATCCGCCGCAAGTCATTCCATCTACATGTAGTTCCATTTCGTCCTCCGTTAGAAGCTCAAGAGAGCTATCACGGAGCTATAACGCTCTCAACGGCCGTTTTCATCCATATCGCTTTCTGCGGCAGGTTCGGTGCTGGTTGGTCCGAGGTCGGGTTCTCGGCCGTCAGGGTAGGGGTAGTCAGGTCCCGGTTCTACCGGCTCCCACATGTCGTCGCGGCCCTCGAAGTCTGGCTCATCCCTCGGTGTTGGAGCAGCGTCAGGAATCCCCATATCGTAGTTCTCATCGGTGTCCGCGACTATTTCTGGGGAATCCTCATCAAAGCTCGAGTTTGGCGGCGGCTCAATGCAACCGAGGAGGAGAACAGTACAAGCGGGTTGTACCCACTTGAGATGAACGTTGAAAAAATTCAGAATTTTCAAGATCTACTCCTCATCAACTTTAAGCCGTCTAACCTTAAGGCCCGAAGCTCCAAGTCTCTAGAATTCCTCAAGTTTACCGAAAGACACTGACAAATCCAGCGTGAGAGAGTAGAAAGCCTCAATTCAGACGTTTCAGGAGTACCATGAAGACACGACTTCCACTTGTTTTGGCTATTTTTTCTATATCTTGTGCTGGCGTAGACGGCCTCGACGGTGAGGACGGCGCAGCAGGAGCAGACGGTCAAGACGGCCGAAGTTTCATCGTGGATGTGGAAGAGATTGAACCCGGCGATGAGTGTCCGATTGGTGGACAGAGGTTGATTGTGGGCGAGGATCTCAATAACGACGGTGCGTTGGCACCACTCGAAATCAACAAAGACAATCTCTTTTGCCAACCTCAATCTGCCGCAGAGACCGTGGTCAACACTGAGGAAGAGCCCCCCAGTCCAAATTGTGGGCAAGGTGGCATTCGCCTGGATATCGGAACCGATTCTGATGGCGACGGTATTCTTTCGGCTTCGGAGGTCAAATCCACCGAGTACGTGTGCAACGGGACCAACGGCCTCAACGGTGCGGACGGCGAAGACGGTCAAGATGGTACGAACGGCCAGGATGGAACCAACGGCCAAGACGGCTCCGATGGGCAGTCAGGCCTAAGCGCACTGGTAGCAACTCAGGCCGAGGCACCTGGCGCAAACTGTGTGGCAGGTGGAGTGCGAATCACGTCTGGTTTGGACCAAAACCGAAACGGTGTGCTTGAGTCGGGTGAGGTCACTTCCACGCGATACGTTTGTAACGGGACGGGCGGCAACACCAACCAGCCGTTTTCGGTTTACGCCTTCGCGGGGCACTCGAATCCGGTCTATTTTGACGGCATCGCTGCCGATACACTAATCAGCGCTCAAATCAACTTACCGGCCGCTGGGAGCATCGTGGCAACAGGAAGCGTGGACTTCTTCTGCGACACCTTTGCGACCACCTCCCAAACCTATTGTTCAACAACTGATGTTGAGGCCTATCTTGCACTCACGGCCAACGCGAGCTCGCTGCAGACCTTTACCGACTTCAACACCACGGATGGCCACTTCTTCGGCTTCCTCGCCAAGGACACCACGAACCATATCTCAACGACGCGTGTTTTCGACTTTGGTCCTGGCCCCCAAACCATTACGCTAAGGGCATTGAATGATAACACGGGCCGACTAGGTGCATGGCGCGCCACCATCAACCTTGTGTACTTGCCTGACTAGTCGTCGAGGGCGCTCCCCGTCAGACGGGCGTCTAGAAACTCATAAGAGACTCAAATGGCTAACAATGAACTTGAAAACAAGGGACTCCCTGCCGACAATAAGTCCGGCAACGCCCCAGAGTCTAAGGCCCCCAATTTGCCGATGCCTGAGTTTAACGACATGCAACGGCGTATCGATACGTACCTCGAAAGCCTAAACACCCAGCTTCAGCCCTACAAGATGAAGGAGGCTGAGGTTGAGAAGCAAATCGCTTTTCGCAAAGCGGCCGACACCATTCGTAGACGTGTTGGTATTCTTCTTTACGTTGGCGCCGCAGTCGCTATCGGACTTCTTTTCTACGTGCTCTTCGCGCTCTTCGTGAATGTGGAGCCGCCAGACCTTTCTTCTCAGAATCTGGTTATCTGGCTCGTTGCGAAAGCACTTGTGGTGGGAGCGATAGGTGGAGTCATCGCGAAGGCGCTCAGTACCGCAGAACGGCTGGTGATCCCACTTAGTGAAAGGGACCTACTCATCTCCTTCAATGTCAAAAAGCTCGAGACCCAAAAGACCGACCCCGAAGTTGTTTTTGATACGGTGGAAAAAGCCAAGAAGCAGCTCGATATCGGCCGAAAATCCTAGTCAATGATGCCAAGGTCCTTGAGCCTGTAAATCATCGCATCGGTCGAGACATTGAAGTAGCTGGCCATTTCCTCCAACGAACTCAGGGCCTTCGCCACGACTCTTACACGGTCTTCAGGCATCAGGAATTGTGCAGCCCATGCGTTAGCTTCACGTTCCACTTTCCAAGGGCGCTGCGGGCTCACGTCGCGGTGAATAGTGCGTTCGAACTCGTGCCCAAGCGCAAGGTGGCCGAGCTCATGCGCAATCGTAAACCGTTGGCGCACCGGAGCCACACGCTCAGAAATCTTGATCGTCGCCTTTCCATCTTCAATCACGAGGCAGCCATCTTCGTCATCGGCCGTGCGCTCAATACCGATTCCCATACCTTGAGCCACCGCCTCAACATCCACAGGAAAACTTTGGTCCAGGTCGAGTCCCGCCAATAATCCCTCGGCGTTTAGCGGGGCGGCCTCCCTGATTTTTTTCCAAACGGGTTCGCTCATTTGCACTCCACACACCCGCATATGTTAAGCACATCCCTTCAGAGAGTAAAGCAGACCCCTTGCACCCCATGCAAGTGCTCCAGAAACATGGCTTCCGTTTGATTTGTATGACGGCAATGTTATTCTGATGCGGACTCTGCGGAGGTCGAAAAATGAACGAAGACTATAAACAGAAGTTTCTGTGCGCATTAGAGAAGCAAAAGAAGAGTTTCAGTCCTACTATCGAAGATCAGAACCAACAAATCATGAAGATGAATGGTTGGACGAGTCTGAAAACAATATCCTTACTCGAATTGCTTTCTTCAAATGGGCTGAAGGCATCAACCCAAACATCTGCGCAAGTGAACTCGCTGAATTCGCCCGAGGTGGGCGAGAACACCTAGTCCGCTCCAGTCGCACGGTCTGTTTCAAGGCTACAATTCCTCCTGGTTTTGGATACTTCGTTGATTTAGACCGACTCGCCGGGACTTTCGCCGTGCCAAGACCCTCTCAAGTATCTCGACCGTTTCATTGCCGCTGAAGAAATCTGGGGGTTCCAAACCGATTTTGTGGGCGTCGCTGGTGTCCAATCCAAGTTTTCGATCCTAATCCAACAAGATTGGATCGCTGGAGAGAGGGCTACCGTTCCCGAAATCCGCCAACACATGTTTGAGCTTGGCTTTCGAGAGCTTCAACACTCATTTGGCTATAGGAACTCGCTCAGTTTTTACAATGACGAATTCGGGGTTTTCGATCTCAGGCCTGCAAACGTGGTGAAGATGATAGAAGGCATCATCATACCCATTGATTGTTTTGTTGAACGACTGGATCCGAAGAAGATCCAAGTGCTTGAGAGTCTTTGAGCGAGCAAAAGAAAACCCGCTAAGTAAATCTTAGCGGGTTCTTCGAAATCGGGGCGACAGGATTTGAACCTGCGACCCCTTGCACCCCATGCAAGTGCGCTACCAGGCTGCGCCACGCCCCGATTGCTCGTCACCGAGCGTGCGAATAGATAGAAGTAGAGCGGCCGAGTGTCAAGCGCGGTTTTGTTCGGAAGTGTTTTCAGATGCGCTTCTGGCGAGTACGCGGCGGACTTCAGCGCGGACCATACGTGTGAGTGGTTCGAAGTCTGGGTGCAGCGCGACTGGAATCCATTGGCCTCGGTATAGAACCTCGGCACCAAGGAGGATGCCGCGACGAAGCAATTTGACGATATTGAACTCGTCCACACCGTGAAATTCTTCGTCGATGAACCGAATGCTGTAAGTGCCCTCGGGCAGGTATTGCATGAGCGTGTTTTTGGTCAGCGAGATGACCGCTGTTTGGCTCACCACGCTATTATCAAAGGCATCGATGGCGGTGGAGTCGATTTCGTCGGTCGGGCAATCGTCTTCGGCGAAAATCAGTTCTCCGCCAAAGCGCCGCCACATCAAACCGAGTTCCTCGTCATCACTTGTGACGTCGGGTAGCCGTTTGGACCACGCCGCCCAGAGCCTGTAGCCCTCAGGGGCGCCTTTGGTCGTGGTGTGAAGGGCTTCGCCAACCGTCTGCCACGCGTCTGGTCCGATTTGCCCCTTTTGTAGGAACTGCGCCACTCGCTCCAAATCGGCCATGCTCGCTCGGCCTTTGAGCATCTCGCCGATAAGGCGATAGAGACGGGTTTCCGTTTGGGGGTCTTCGTTGATTGCGTCCCAGTTGTAGGGCATAGGTCTTCCTGGTCAATTCGTGACTTCCCTCACTAAGTTAAAAGCTTACCACAGAAATTAAACTTAGGAAATCAACCCACCAGAGCGGTCCTAAGGGGCCTCAAACTCAGCGATAACGGGCGCATGGTCGGATGGTTGTTCCATGCCACGGAACTCCCGAGCCACACGGATTTTTGTACACTTGAGGGCGGAGGTGGCCATGATGAGGTCAATTCTCAAACCTTCGTCTTTCTCAAATCCCTGATTGCGATAGTCCCACCAGGTGAACTCGTGTGCATCTCGGCCGAGGTCCTCGAGTCCCCAATCCTCAAGCGTCTTGAGTCGCTTTCGAACGCGTGGGTCGCAGAGCACCGAGCTCTTCCATTGAGCGGGGTCGTGAGTGTCTTCGTCTTCCGGAGCAATATTGAAATCGCCGCATACGATAAGGGGATCGTCATCAAACCATTTGGAGTCGATGGACTCAAAGAGCGCGTCTAGCCACTTGAGTTTATGGTCGAACTTATCGCTCGAGACCACATCACCATTTGGAACGTAGACATTGAGAACATCAAACGATCCAAGCCGCGTGCTGATGGCGCGGGCCTCTCGCAAACCACCGATATCGGTCTCGAGTCCATCACTCACAAGAGCGGGTTGATCTCGGCTCAATATGGCGACCCCATTGTAGCTCTTCTGTCCGAGCACTACGGCGTAGTATCCTAGCGATCGCACGTCCAGATGAGGAAAATCTCCGGACTCACACTTGATTTCCTGCAGGCAAACGATGTCTGGCTTCTCTTGCCTTAGAAGCTCAAGAAGCTGCTCAATTCGCACGCGAACCGAGTTGATATTCCACGAGATGATCTTCACTCAAACCTCCAAGTCGTGAGTATATCTCAATGCGCCGTCCTTAAATGTCGCCCTGACTCGCCCTTTGAACTTCTGGCCCGTGAAGGGGGAGTTCTTCTGTGCGCCGCAAAAATCCGACTCCGACACGACCCATTCGTAGTTCGGGTCGATGAGCGTCAGGTCGCCATGAAGTTCTGCGAGCTCCAGACGGTTGAGGACGCGGGCAGGGCCGGATGTCATGAGCTCGACCGCGCGCTGGTCCGTAATCGTTTCGTCATGTACGAACCGTAAAACCGATGCGAAAGCTGTCTCAAGACCGATTATACCAAAAGGCGCCTTTGCAAAATCCCGCGCTTTCTCTTCGGCCGAGTGGGGTGCGTGGTCAGTGGCCACCGCGTCCACCGTGCCGTCTCGCAATCCCTCGATCAGCGCCAATCGGTCGTGCTCGGCACGAAGCGGTGGATTCATCTTGAAATGCGTGTCCGGTGTGCCGCCTTGGTCAACATCAGCGTCGGTCAGGAGCAGGTGATGCGGCGAGACTTCGCACGTCACTTTTGCACCTTTTGAGCGCGCCTCGCGGACAGCGTTTAGACTTCTTTGGGTAGACATATGCAAAACATGGTAGCGCGCTCCGGTCTTGAGCGCGAGCGCAACGTCTCTTTCAACCATCGCGCCTTCAGCGTCCGCAAGTTGCCCCGCGAGGCCGAGCCTGTCGCTTGTTGGCCCCTCGGTCATGACCCCATCTTTGCTGAGCGTGAGGTCTTCCGCATGCTGCATGAAGAGGAGGTCGTGTTGCGCGCAATGCTCAAGGCTCTTCAACATGATGTCTGAGTTGGCCAAAGGATAGCCGTCGTCCGTCACGGCCACAGCGCCTGCGGACTTCAGAGCCTCGTAGTCGCTGAGTTCATGGCCCTGGATGTCTTTGGTCGCCCCGGCCGCCACCAGAACTCGAACGCCATCACAGGCTTTCGAAAGCGAGTGTTGCCGCTCAACTTCTTCGGCCGAATCCAAAGCCGGTTTGGTATTTGGCATGACCACCACGGTGGTAATCCCGCCGGCGAGCGCAGCTTTGGAGCCTGACGCGATGGTCTCTTTGTACTCGAACCCGGGTTCGCGGAAATGGACCTGTAAATCCGTGAGGCCAGGCGTGGCCCACATCCCGTTTGCGTCAATCACACGATCGGCACTCGCCTGCGAGTCCAGCTCGATCCCCTCAGGGCCAATGAGCACATCCGTAACACGATCGATGGACTTCGCAGGGCAAATGACCCGGACACCTTTCAAAAGCGTGGTGAGTTGATTTCGGTCGTGAAAAGTAGGCATGGGCTCTTCTCAGGTCTTAGGATTCGGTGGGTCGGGTCCAGAGGATTTCCGAGAAGGCATCGTGGTTGTGGATGCTTTCCTGATTCACACATTTTACACGAAACCATCCGATTCGCTCGTCGTCTTGCAGGCGTTTGGCCACGTTGCGCGCGATATCTTCGACGAACGCGGGGTTGTCATAAGCTTGCATGGTCACGAAACGCTCGTCTGGCCTTTTCAGCAAGGCATAGAGCGGCGCTGAGGCTGATGCTTCGGCGATTTCGATCAGGTCTTCCATCCAAACGAAGTGTTCGCTGGCCGCCGAAGTCATGCGAATCTCAATCGTGATGGTACTTCGTTGGTTGTGCGCGCCGTAGTCTGAGATTTCCTTGCTACACGGGCATAAGCTCGTGACCGGTACACTGACGCCGAGGATAAAGTCATCGCCGCTAGCGTCTGAAGCGCCATGGAAATAACCTTCGATATCAAGCAAAGACGTCTTCTTCGTGACTGGCGCTTGTTTTTCGATGAAATACGGAAACCGTGCTTCGATGTGCGCGGCTTCTGAATCCAGGCGAGTCTTGAGCTCGTGAATGACGGTCGGCAAGGTTTTAATGGTGAACTCGCCGCGATGTTCGTTGAGGACTTCGAGGAATCGACTCATATGAGTCCCCTTGAAGTGATGTGGCAGGTGCACTGACAACGAGAGTGTAGCCACGGTGGACTGACTCTCGTTTGCCTTATCCCACACGATGATAGGATATCTGAGGTTTGTCACACCGACGCGGTCGATGGGGATCTCGCGGTTATCGCTGCGGTTTTGTACGTCTTCCATGGGGCTTTCTAAAGGGAGAGAAGGGAGCAAATGACGCATCCCGAAAAGAAAAAGAACGAGACGAGGATAAGCATCGACATCCAAAGAGGCATTCCCGAGGAACGATGCGCGGGCACCTTAGCCGCGGAGTTTGTCTGGATCAACGGGGAAGATGGTGGGGGCGAGTGTACGGGAGGCATCGCAAGTGTTGGCACCGGCTCGCCGGTCATCCGAACTCCCGCTAGTGCACGAGAAAACTCGGAACCGTCTGGATATCGGCTTGTTGGATCGATGCTCAGCGCCTTTAGTAGCACGGTTCCCAATGCGCCGCTCTTGATCCCGTCCGGAATATCATGCTCACCCTGAATGTGTTTCATGATGTAGCCGATCGCCGATTCAGACCGCACGACAGGACGACCGCTAAGCGTCTCTACGATGATGAGTCCCATTTGATAGACGTCCAGGGCTGGGGAGACGACCTGATTCTGGATGTATTCGGGTGCAAGGTAGGCCGGCGTGCCCGCGAAGGATCCCGCTTGAGTGAGTTGAGTTTTCGAATCGAGGACTCTCGCGATACCAAAATCCACGACAACCAACCTCTCTTCTGGAGTGTTGGGGTTTACGAGGAAAAGATTGGAGGGTTTTAGGTCTTTGTGAACGATCCCCGCCTTGTGTGCGAGTCCGAGACCTTCAAGCACGGGGACGAAGAGTCGTAACATCCGCTCAACACTCAGTGGGCCAGTCGCTTTGAGCTCTACTTCGAGGTCGTGACCCGTGAGCTTCTCCATGGCGATATAGGGCTGACCCTCGCCGAGTTGCCCGAAGTCGTGGATCCGCACGATGGACGGGTGATCGAGTTGAGCGCAGATCCGGGCTTCGCGGGAGAAACGCTCCATGTAGGCGTCATCACTAATGCCGGACACATCGAGAACCTTTACCGCGACTGATCGTCCAAGCGATAGGTGGACGGCGTCGAAGACTGTCGCGAACCCGCCAGCGCCTAGTTTCCCAAGGATCTGGTAGCGCCCGTCGACTACCTGGCCGGGTTCAAGAATCTCTCTTCTCATGGCATTGCCTGCATGCGCCAAATCCACCAATATAGCTAAGGCTTAACTCATACCACTGCTTTCTGTTGAGCGTGAAGGTTGAACTTTTGTCGCCTTCGGGACATAGTCCCGCGCGATACATGGATGACTCAGGGATTGAAGAGGTCGTGCAATGAAGCAAAGAGCCAACAAGGTTGTCGCGGTCGCAAATCAGAAGGGTGGTGTTGGCAAGACAACTACTTCCGTGAATCTTGCGGCGTGCCTTGCCGATTCGGGATGCACCGTTTTGCTTGTGGATATCGACCCGCAAGGAAACGCGAGCAGCGGCCTGGGCGTACATCGCGACGAGGTCACTCGCTCATCGTACCACGTGCTTAACAACGAGGTCGCGGTTCATGAAGCGGTGATCGCGACTCAGCATGAGCGCCTTTTTCTGCTTCCGGCAACTACCGACCTGGCAGGGGCCGAAATCGAGTTGGTCGACCACCCAGACCGTGAGTTTCAGCTGCGCCGCGCACTTCAAGCGTCCGAACTCGACGTGGATTTCATCATCTTGGATTGCCCTCCGAGCCTCGGGCTTCTAACTGTGAACGCGTTGGTTGCGGCCTCGACCGTGCTCTTGCCTGTGCAAACCGAGTACTACGCGCTCGAGGGTATGGGACAACTCCTTCACACTGTGAATCTGGTGCATCAACACCTGAACCCAGAGTTGCAGATCGAAGGGATCCTGCTGACGATGTACGACGGTCGCACGAATCTTAGTGAGCAGGTTGCCGACGAAGTGACTACTCATTTTGGAAACCTCGTCTTCGAAACCGTGATTCCCCGAAATGTTCGATTGAGCGAAGCGCCATCTCACGGTAAGTCGATTATCGCGTACGATGATGCTTCTCGTGGTGCGCGTCGCTATCGCGCTTTTGCGCGCGAATTCTTGGATAGAAACCAGAAGATCGCTTGATTCATGGATGAAAAACCCAAAAAACGGGCCCTGGGAAAGGGTATTGGTGCCTTGATTCCCGGCGGCTCCAGCGCACAAGACCGCACTGAGACCGAGCCACGGCGCCGAGACTTTCTGCTTTGCGATATCGATCTCATCGACGCGCACCCAGGGCAGCCGCGCCGGTTCTTCGATGAAGATGCACTTCGTGAGTTGGCCCAGAGTATTCGTGAGTCTGGCCTCGTACAGCCGCTGGTCGCTCGTGCCCAGGGTTCGAGATATCAACTTATTGCAGGCGAGAGACGGCTTCGAGCTAGCAAGTTGGCGGGACTTAAACAAGTTCCGGTGGTGGTGCGCGAGCTCTCAGACAAAGACGCCTTTGTTCTGGCGCTCGTCGAGAATATTCAGCGCGAGGACCTCAATCCGGTTGAAGAGGCGAGTGCCTATGCGCGATTGGTGGAAGACCATGGTCTGACCCAGTTGGAGTTGGCGGAGAAAGTTGGGAAGTCTAGGTCAGCCGTGGCGAACTCGCTGCGGCTCTTGGGTCTCCCCGAGTCCGTGCGCGACTACTTGATTCAGGGCCTACTCACTGCCGGTCATGCCAAGATACTCGCTGCGCTCTCGCAAGAAGAGGCCGAAGAGCTAGCCGAGATCATCGTTAAGCATGAGTATTCGGTGCGCGAAGCCGAGGAGCTCGTCCGGCAGTCCAAGGCAGGCAATGCCATCAAACCTACCAAGCCGGCCGTTCGTGACGATGCTTTGGTTAGAGACCTCGTGGGTCGTCTTCAGACGGTGCTCGGTACCAAAGTCAAAATCAAAGACAAGAATGGCAAAGGGCGCATCGAAATTCACTACGCCAATGTGGACGTCTTACAATCGGTTTTGGACCGATTAATCGAAGAAGAATAAATCTTTTCGGCATCTCATACGTTAAGTGGGGCAACGAAGAGGTTTACGTGAAATTATTGCGGTTCATTTTCCGGGTGGTCAAAGGAATCTACGATATCCTCGCGAGCTACCTTTTCCTTCATCTCTTGCCGCTCATTGCTCTTTCGGTCGGCCTGCATTTCGGGCTTGAGTATCTGGTTCAGCACTTTGGGTTTGAGCATCTCTCTCAATCTTGGGCGAAATGGTCCTATGAGCTCGGAGTTCGCGATTGGATCCTTAGGCTTGCCGTCTTTTTGCCCGTTCACGCACTCTTTTGGTGGTTGATTTCGCGCCCGTTTAGAGTGGTTCTAAGAGGGATAGATGCGGCCTTCGATAAGGCCTACGTCGCCTACGCATGGGCTGCCGCAAAGGTCCCGAAGATCAAGACACCTGTTGAAGTCGGCTTTAGCGTCTTTATCACGGTGCTACTCGTTCCTTTCCTGATTCAACCGACCTTGGTGGCAGGATGGGGCGCCAACTCGTGGGGCGAACGCGCAGCGAACCTCGTGGACGGAACTGCAGTGGTGGGGCTCCACGAATCGGTGATTGGCTTGTACAGGCAGATTTACGCTGAGCCCGTTGTTGTGGACGAAGGCGTGAGCTCAGATGACGTAGACACAGCTGTGGACGTGGCTGAGTTGACCGAGCCAGTCGTTCCACCAATTCCCATCGGCGACAACCCGATGATGGATCGCTGGGATCCAATCATCATGCAGAACGCGAAAGGAGACGCGGATCGCTTCGCGACGATCAAGGCATTCATGTGGGTGGAGAGCGCGGGACGCCAATTTGCCGTGAGCCACACCGGTTGTGCGGGCCTCATGCAATTTTGTGCGCCCACTGCCAAATCGGGTCCATTCAAGGACATCTTTGGGGTTGGCCAGGTTTATACGTGCGGCTGCCAAACCAAGGATTGTCGGATCCCCCGAAACGTTCAAAAAGACCTCGAGTCAGGCATTCGCGAGCGCATCGAGATGCACAAAGGCTCATTCCCGTGCAAACTCACTGACGCTCGTTTCAATCCGGATCGGAGCATCGCCGCAGGCGCGGCGTATGTTGAGTCGCTGCACAACCAGTTTTCGGGAAATATCTATCTGATGTACATCGGCTACAATTCAGGGCCTGCCGTGGCGAAACGAGCTTGGTTAGCCCTTGGACAGAATCCAAACGCAAGCCTCGAGGAAATCGATGCGGTTCTGGTTCAAGCCATGCATCCAACGTACGGTGCGGGCTCGGCGGCAAGGGCTCGTTCCCTCGTTCGTACGCACCTTCCGAAATTGGCCAAGGCAAAAGCATCCTACCTTAAGGAGCAGACGACTTTGCTGAGCTCCATGCCACGCGAGTCAAACGCCACAACTGAGACGTTGTGAATTGAGGGTCGACAAATCCAGCTGGCCTCGTGCCAATCGGCTCGGCGCCTGCCTTTTCTTTGATTCTCGCCGAGCGCGAATTGCCGAGAGCGTTCGAGAATATGAGTTCCTCAAAACCAAGCTGCTCAAAGGCGTAGTCCGTGACCGCGTCACAAGCCTCAGCCATATAGCCGTTCCCCCAGTGTCTATGGGCTAACCAGAAGCCTCGATGCTCTGGAACTCCGTCTCGCCATAGGTCCACGGCGCCCACGCACTCTTCCGGCTCCGATTTCAAAAAGATGCCCCACGCCCATCGCGTCTCGCCCTGAACGGGAAGGATCACGTTTTCTATGAACCACCTGGCACCTCCTTCGGGATAGGGCCAGGGCACCTGGTCCGAGAGAAATCGCACCACCTCATAATCCGCGAAGTTCTTCTCGTAGTCGTCGGCGTGCTCAACGACGAGCGGCTTTAGAATGAGTCGTGCGGTAGTCAATGTGGGAGGATTAGACACAGTGGTTCTCCAATCGTTTCAACACTTCGGCATACGTCAGACCTGACTCGTCGAGCAAAACCAAGTCTGCCCGCCTGATCCCCAGTCGCCACATAGATTCGTCCATCTTCATCAATGAGAATTTCACCTCGTTGCGAGTCCCAATTATGTACTCGTTGGAAAGATGCTCGATTTCGAAACCAAAGTATCTAGCTTCCTCAGCTATGGCCTCTGCGATTGAGATTCTCATGTTACTCTCCAAGCACGAAACTGACAGACGAAAGGACATCAACTATGGCTGAGCTTAAAACGAAAGCAACCGAATTGGATCCGAGAGAGTTCTTAGAGACCGTGGACTCCGATGAAAAACGGCAGGATTGCTTTTGGCTCTTGGAGCAAATGGAAGAACTTAGTGGTGCCCCCGCTAAGATGTGGGGCGAGTCGATGATTGGATTCGGCACATACCATTACGTCTACGATAGCGGACGAGAGGGCGATTGGTTCGAGGTAGGTTTTGCACCAAGAAAGCAGAATCTGGTGGTGTACATCATGCCCGGATTTATCGAGTACGATGATCTCTTGGGTCAGCTTGGAAAGTACAAGACTGGTAAGTCTTGTCTCTATATCAAGAAGCTTAGTGATGTGAATCGCGAGGTCTTGAGGGATTTGATCGACCAATCTTTGAAGGCGATGCGGGAGAAATACGGGGACTAGCCTGTGTCTAGACGGGGCGGACCCCATCTTTACGGTCCGGCCTTAGGACGGATTTATTCTCAGAGAGCTCAAGTCCGGCCGCGATGTAGTCGCGAGTCTCGCGTGGGTCGATGACCTCGTCTATAAGCCCCTTGCCGGCGACCTTGTAGATGTCGATGAACGGCCGAATTCCTTCCACCATCTGCGCTTTGATCGTCTCTGCGTCGGGATTACCTTCGAGCATGGTGCGCGCAAAAATGGATACCATTCCTTCGGGGCCCATCACGCTGATTTCGGCGGTTGGCCATGCAACGATCAAGTCTGGCTCGTAAGCCCTACCACACATCACGTAATAGCCGGCGCCATAACACTTCCGAACCAAAACGGTGATTTTGGGCACGCTCGCCTTGGCCACTTCGTAGAGCATTTTGGCGCCGTGCCTGATGATGCCTTCGCGCTCGACCTTAGAGCCGATGATAAATCCAGGGACATCTTGGAAGAAGACGAGCGGGATGTTGAAAGAGTCACAAAGATTGACGAACCTTGCCGCCTTATCCGCCGAATCTACGTCGAGGATGCCTCCGAGGTGCATTGGGTTGTTGGCCACGATGCCCACCGGACGCCCATGAATCCGGGCAAACGCCGTGATGAGGTTGGGCGCAAAAAGTGGCTTCATCTGAAAGAGGGAATCTTCGTCCACCACGTACTTCAGAAGCTTGTTCATGTCGTACGCGCGCCGAGTACTTTCCGGCAAAACATCGAGTAGTTTTTCGCGGTATTTGCCCCCATCGTCATCCCTGGTCGGGTCCTCTACGTACTCGAGAGTCGCCGGTTTCTCAGAACAATGTTGCGGGAAATAGCTCAGGTAGGTCTTGATCGCGTCCAGACACTCTTCGTCGTTATCGTAGATTTGGTCAGCAACGCCCGAGTGTTTGTTATGAACTTCGGCACCGCCAAGCGATTCTTCGTCGATATCTTCTCCGACGGCGGCCTTGACCAGGGGAGGGCCACCGAGCGCCATAGAAGACGTTCCGCGTACCATCGGGACGAAGTCCGCAAGTCCCGGGATGTAAGCGGTTCCGGCAGCGCCTGGCCCCACCATGGCGGCGATCTGGGGGACCACCCCCGACATATGGACTTGTTCACGGAACAAAAAGCCCGAAAGTGCAAAATTGCTAATCTGCTCGCCATCAATTCCGCCTCCCGCATGAACACGGGCGCCTGCCGAATCGATGAGCCAAATGATAGGCACTCGATTCTTGACCGCGAATTCCCTGGCCCTAGTGACCTTTCGCTCGCTCACATCGCCGATCGATCCGCCGAGAACTGTGAAGTCATAGGCCGCAACACAAGCGATGCGTCCGTTTATCTTACCCCAGCCAGTAATGACGCCATCCGCAGGCGTTCTGACCTTTTCGGGGTCTACCGGTTGGCCGTTCGAGTGAAAGAACGCATGCATGCCGAACTCGCAGAAGGTTCCCTCGTCAAAGAGGTAGTCGATGCGTTGCCTTGCATCGAGCTTTCCGCGTTCATGTTGCCTTTGCACGCGCTTTTCTCCACCCATCAAAAGGGCGTCTTTCCGCTTCGCCTCAAGCTTAGCAACAAGTTCCCTCATCCGTTCATTTGTGGCCATGTCTGACTCCGAGAATGCTTAGTTAGTGTTTACTAACTTTCTCGTCGTCTTCCCGCAAGCGAAAAACCTTGGATTGGCCGGGGTGGAGCTCAGTGAAACCCTGCGAATTCTGCGAGGGTAGGGGGGCGATGTTGAGCGGGATGACGCCCGGCTCATCGATAACGGACACTTCGAATTCAGATCCCTGCTCGAAAGAAATCAGGAATGCCACAGAGAAGCCACCTGTGCGCTCACGTACCACTTTGGTTTCAACCAAGACGGGCATCACTGGCTTCTTATTGACCTTGAAAGCGAGCTTATGCGTGGCTCGCATGTAGAGTTGGGGGCCCATTTTCCGAGCTTCAGCGGGCGAAATTCGACTGTCTCGATTCGCGTCGAACATCGACTTCAGCCTGTCAGAACGGGGCCCAGGCGGTTCGCGATAGACGAGCATGGCTCCCAGGGCCTCGTCGCTCCAATCGAGAACCATCTGACGCTCGATCGGAAGCTCGTGTGCACTCGCGCTGGTTCCCATCCCCATTGAGAGAAGAATGAGGGTCAAGCTGAGTGCAATTCGTAGGGTCATGTTCAGTGAATGTGTCCGAATGACTCAAAGAGCATTCGGAGGTCTGGCGTGACGCTTCCGCGCTGCCGAGGAAGCGGGTTGTGATGATGCAACTCGATAGGCACCTGCGCCGGTCTGATGCGCTGCATCTTATCTGCGGTGAGCGTCAGACCTTGGACGTAGGCACCGTCCTGGCATCGGAAGATTGGAGGATTGGGAGCGGTGAAGGCACCGTCGCCATCCGTCACAACCCAGATTGGATTGGTGAAAGCGAACGGAGTCACTGGGAACACAAAGTTAGGCTCAAGACCTTCAACGCCTCCGCCGAAACCAAACGCCCCGGCGAGGCTACCGATAACGGCATCGAAGTTAAACGGCGGAATGTCCTGAGGCGTCACCACAGGGAAGAGATTGTTGTCGCCTTCGACTTCGAGAACAAACCATGTGTCCTGAGCTACGTTCGCCGTAAAGGTTGCCTTGAACTCGCCGTTGCTCAACGTCACCGGAGTCCAACCCCAATAGTCGTCAGATTGGCCAGGAACACCCCTGAGGACCTCTCCGTTGGCCACAATTCTGAACCGATCCGCACCTACCCAATCAGCTGCCCGAACCAAGACCTCAAACTCCAGCTCACCTGTTGCCGAGAACTCCGAGCCTACCGGGTTGTCATTGATCGAAAGATTGATGAAAGGACCGTTCGTCACGATATTGTGGCGTGCACGCAGGCCATCCACAAGCTGCTGTGGATTAAACTTTTGTGGGTCGTCATGTCCCACAAACGTGTAATTCCTTGGAATCCCGGCTTCGTCGCTTCTCGCGCCGTGAACATCGGAGTTCCCAGTTGCTGCGTAGTATCGATAGGTCCCATCTGGGCGGTTGTGGTTGAGAATATTGTAGTAGTCGTCAAGACCGCCCGCGAATACGACGTCGTCGCCATCGCAAAGCACGGTGTGTTGCTCAGGGATATTCTCAAGTGTCCACGCATCCACAAGTGGTTCAACTTCAGCAGCTGTCCTCGCGTCCAGCTCAGTATTGGTATCGTCAGGGAAAAACTCTCTGAGGAAGCTTCTGGAGTAACCAGATTCAGTAGTTTCAGCCAATGAGTCTTCGGTCAGCACTGCCCTAAAACTATCGAACACACTTGGGGGAAGGGCGTCCGGAGTTCCAGCGGCCGCTGTTTTATCAAATGGCATTCGGAAATGGCGCAATTCCTCGAGGTGCTTGCCATTGAAGACTTCGATCGCGTCGAACTCCCAAGAGAATGTGGAGCGGTAGATCGAAGAGGTGCCGTTCGGCTGTTGGATTTCCTCGATGAATGCCGGGCCCGTGGGGCTTGTAAGAGTGGCCGTAAGTCTATCCGTGCCGGTCGCCTGATTGATGGCGAGATCGACGGTCGAGTCGAAAGCGTCCACGTTATGTTGAGCAAAGTAGCCCAGAATCGGGGTTCGAGGGTGGTTGACTTGAATGATATTGCCGCCTTCTGGGGCCATCTCCCGTAGGGTGTCGAAGATCTTCTGAGGGGGAACATCTTGCCATTTAATCGAACCACGCGACTGCGAATCGAGTTCACGATTTACTGGGAAGGCGTTGAAGTGTCCTGCTTCGAAAGTAGTAAGCTCCAAGCCGATAACCGAAGTCAGCCAAGGGTCGAGTTGGTTGCGCTGAATGAAAGGCCGATAGTCGGTAACGTAGTTATGGTCGGTTGAAACCGCGATTTCAATTCCCTCTCCAGCCACTGATCTGACACGGACGTTGTTGTCGAGACCTGAGTCGATAGAGCCGGCGGCGTGAAGGTGAAAGTCGCCGCTCAGATAGCCGGTTGTGTCCACCACGCGCTTGAGCGTAACTGCCTTGGTTTCCACCTTCGCAGGCTTCAGGTCCACCTCGAATGTGGCCAGGTCGTATTCAGCACCGCGGCTGATATAGGCCGTGTATTTCCCTGGTGGAGCCAAGATTCTGATCTTCCCGCTCGCGTCACCGTACGCCATCTCTTGCATAAATTTGCGTGTGTTTGGATCGTTCGGGTCGTCGGGAACAAGGTCAGTAGGGAGCCATGGTTCACCAGCCTCGAGGTCGAAGAGAAACGTCTTATAGTCACTGCTTGCGTTATATTCGTGAACGCCGACAAGCGTAAGTTTTGCGGGCATCGGCATGCCAGATTCATCGGTGACATGGACCAAGACTTCTCCGGCTGAGGCGAGTCTCGCGTTGATTAGACCCGTGGCCTCGTTGACTTCGATAAATTGATAGTCGCTAAGCGGATGGCCGTCCGCCCGGGTCCGGTAGCAGTAGCGGCCGGGGAGCAGTTCAAGCTCAAAGAACCCGCTGCTGCGGGTGTGAACTTGGTTTAGAAGTTGAGGATTGGAACAGCTCGAATCGTCTGTAGAGTAGAAAAGCACACTCGCCAGCGCCCCAACCGGAACGCCGGTTGTTGCATCTCGAACGCGGCCACGAACTTTTTGGGTCTGAACTCCACGAACCTTATAAAGCTCTTCGTAGATACTTGCGACGTCTCCATCGCCGATAACGAAGTAATTTGTGAAGGTGTAAGAAGTAGCCGGCTCTTTGCACGTTTCAAGTGCCGTCGTGCATGCATCGCTGCATTGCCCATCTTCGCTTTCACATCGAGCCAAACAGGCTTCGTAAGAAGTTCTACAGAAGTAGTCGTCCTCACATTCGTTTGTGTTCGAAGCACTACACTCTGTGGGTTTGAGCCATTGAGGGGCCTGTGAGCTGAAGACCCCGCCGAACCCTGATGCGTAAAAGAGAAAGAGGAAATCGTCCGCGGCTGCGCGTCCGTCGTAAAGGCCGTCTTGGTCACGTTGATAAACAAAGTTGTTTTCAGGGTCTTCCACCGTGATGAAGCCGTAATTGACGCCGAGGTCGGTGGTTGAAGCCACGATATTTGTCAGCAATCCGGGAAAGCCGGGGAGGGGGACCGCGGTTTGATAGGCTTCGTCGAGTCCAAACCGAAGATCGTATCCAACCCCGGGAACGAAGATGCTCGAAAGCGCCCCGAATCCGAGCACGTGGCCGGTCGGGATGCGCAGGCCTGAGAGGTCGAGCCCGAAACCGCTGAGCAATCCGGTGATCGTAGACGGTGGGAATTCCAGCGACTCTTGGGAGATGTTCCGCATCGTCGAGTCGATACGGATATGCCGAGCTCCCGGCTCAAGAATGTATCGTGTCGAAAACTCAATTTGCGGCTCACCGTCGGAGTTTGCTGGGACTCCCCCGATCAAATCTGGGAGCTCAACCGCATAGCTGTTGAGCATGAGTTGGTTCAGGTAGCGAAGCATTGTGACGAATTCACCGCCTTTGCCTTTGACCTCAATAATTGCCGCCTTTCCGTCGGTTCCATCGTTGATGATCGAAATTTCTTGAGGGTCGATCATCTCCAGAAAGAACACGGGGAAGAGTTCGCCAAATGTGTCTCGGCCATTGCCACCAAGCGGGTTTCCTTCCGAGTCGTAGCGCTTGAGGTCAGCGTCGATGAGTGACCCACCAAAGAGCCCGGACCCACGGTTGTAGGTCAGGTCTTGGATCACAACTTTGATTTTGTCGTTTTCGAGGACGTAATCCCCAATATCCCCAAGAGCTGTGGGGCCGCCAACGAGTTGGTTGCGGTCCGTCACGCGTTGGGCATTGGCGCGCGGAGGCTCATTATCCTTACACCCGAAGGTGGCGAAGGACAGCAGAAGTAGAAGGAGTAACTTGTTCATGTGAAGCCTCAAAAGACCACCTGTAACAACGCGTCAAAGCGATTGTTTTCCAGAGCCACCGCAGATTCTTCGTCCGTGATGGTGTAGTTGAGCATCAACCGAATCGGGTAATCCGGATTATAGTTCAATCCAATGGTGTAGAAGGTTCTGGCATCATTTTCAAAAAGTGGGTCGGGAGTCTGTCCAGACGTATCCGATGTCGGGTCTAGATATGCGTAGCGAAAGGCAGGTTGGAAGCCGAAGAATGGCTCCTGATACGCAAGGCTCACCTGGTATCCGGTGGACGTGACCGAAGGTTGCGCCGAGATCGCTGCAATCTCTGATGTGGTCTGCGTGAAATTTCCGATTAGGGTTACGCCTGAGTGCTGGAACGTCAGGTCAGCCGTAAAACCAAAGACGTCTTGGTCAATGAAATCGGCTTCTTCTGCCTGGAGGCGCTCTTCATTGATCTGGACGGCACCGCCGAGCCGGACCATCTCCGCCCAGTAGACCTCGAGTCGGCCATAGGTAGCGAATGAATCGTTGTCGTTGCCTTGAAGCGATGCGGGACGTCCGTTCGTCAAAGCGAGCGCGTAGCGCACGCCAAGGCCGTCCTCGGACCCAAAGCGGATGATCGGCGCGTCAAGCATGACACCTGCTTCGCGATCACGCGCAAGCCCGTCCACGGCAAACCCTTCAGTCACCCCAACTCCACGACTTGCGACCGAGTTTTGAACGAAAAGTTGCTCCGCTCGAGAGTAAGTCTCTTCGACCTCAAACGGCGCTTTGAACTGGCCGGCGTTGATTCTAACGAAGTCGAGAGGCTTCCAAGCGATGATCGCGTCACGCAACCGCGTGTCGAGCTGGCTTAATGGCCGCGTACCTCCCAAGTCCTGATCGATCGCGCCGTCAAGCTGTAGTCGGAACGTCAACTGCTCGAGGATATCACCTTCGATGGTTAGTCGCGCTGACGCGACTACAAACCCGTCGTTTCGTCCAAAGAGGTCGTTGTTGGGATCGTTTTGGATATCGGTGAAACCAGTCCTCAAATACCCGCCAATTCTCAGGTTCCAAAGGTAAGGGTTTTCAACTCCCTCTTCTCGCTGCTCCACATTGAGGGCCACATCCACGGGGTGATTGCTTAGCGATGGTGGGTTAACGAGGACACCGCCGTTTGGTTCTACGGCCGAGACAGCACTTGGTGCAGGCTCGGCCTCAACCACAGGAGGTGGTGGTGCCGTCTGAACCGTAGTTTCTGTCGATTCAACGGAACCTTCAGTCGCTTCAACCACCTCGGTTTCCGTGACATCAGGGGGAGTTTCTTCCGCTTGGGGTTCAATGTTCTGAGCCCACACGGTCACAGGAAGGAGAAATGCGCCAATAATCAGGGGGTATTTAGTCATGGTCGAAGCCTCAAACACTTTGATTGTTGGCGAGCGGTATACAACAAAGCGAGGGCGTGGGGCACGGGAAATATCACAAAAAAAACCGCCCAGACTGATGTCTGAGCGGTTCTTAAATGGGTTGCTCGGCGTCGATGCGGCCAGCGCACACTCTTTATCCGGTCCGCTGCTTCCTCCCGGACCTGACGGGGTGCCGGACTACAAGTCGCGCTGACCGCGTCGACGCCGAACTACGGAGAGGGTGGGATTCGAACCCACGATACGGTGTGAACCGTATACACGGATTCCAGCCGTGCGCCTTCGACCACTCGGCCACCTCTCCAAACCATATTACGCCCGAGGGTTCGCATAATATGGCGAATCTAACAAGGAGGGAGTGGGATTCGAACCCACGTTACCGCGTAAACGATAAATCTGATTTCGAATCAGACGCCTTCGACCACTCGGCCATCCCTCCGTTTAACCCTTTCCGGGCTTCTTTACGTGGCCCTCGCGAATACCACGGAAAAAATCGGTCAATATCTGACCACACTCGGCATCGAGGATTCCCTCGATGATTTCGACTCGATGATTGAGTCGAGGGTCGTCTGCGAGTGTAAAAAGTGATCTCACTGCACCAGCTTTTGGGTCCCGAGCGCCATAGACCAGATTTGACAATCTGGCGTTGACCATGACTCCGGCACACATAGGGCAGGGCTCAAGCGTCACGTAGGTGGTACAATCGATGAGTCGCCAGGAACCTACGTGCCGAGCCGCCTCTTGCATCGCAAGAAGTTCGGCGTGAGCTGTAGGATCTTGAGTGGTTTCCCTGAGATTATGACCGGTAGCGATGACTTCGTCGTTGAGTACAACGACAGCCCCGATTGGAACTTCTCCCATCTCTGCTGCGCGCCGAGCTTCGTTTAGAGCAAGCTCCATGAAGTAGGCGTGATTTGAAGATATGGGAGTTTCCATACTGGTTGCGAAAAGAAATGCACTCGAGAGGGCTCGAACCTCTAACCTACGGTTCCGTAGACCGTTGCTCTATCCAATTGAGCTACGAGTGCAGGGCGACGGGTAGCTACCACGTCAAAACGCAGTTGCAAAGCCGATTCGCCACGGAGAAGGAGGGATTCGAACCCTCGATACGCTTTAACACGTATACTCCCTTAGCAGGGGAGCGCCTTCAGCCACTCGGCCACTTCTCCATTCGCGAGGTTATTCAATTGTCAAAGACTTCCAAAGCAGAGGGGGTGGGATTCGAACCCACGAAGGGCGTGAACCCTTGCCGGTTTTCAAGACCGGTGCCTTCAACCACTCGGCCACCCCTCCGAACGAACCCGTGGGTCCGTTTGGAGGATGGGAGGATACTCACGACGCAGTGTTCGTCAACACAAAAGCGAAGCGAAAATGAAATCAGTAGCCTCTCTCGACCATTTCATCGACTTCCTCATCCTCTTCAACGATCGCGAGCTCAGACTTGAAAATCTTAACGTCGAGCGCACGTGTCTCAATTCGTTCGAGAATTTCCGCCTTCAGGTCCTCAAACGGCATCACACCGCGTTGTCCATCGGTGTAAGAGCGCACGGCTACGGTTCCAGCCTCGGCTTCTTTTCCGCCGACGACGAGCATATAGGGGATCTTGCGCGTCTCAGCCTCACGGATCTTATATCCGGTCTTCTCATTTCGGTCGTCGACCTCAACCCTTACACCGTGTTTCTTTAATTCATTCGCGAGTTTCCACGCGTAATCATTTTGATCGTCGGTGATGGCGAGGATGATAGCTTGAACTGGGGCGAGCCATGTGGGGAACGCACCCGCGAAGTGTTCAACCAAGATCGCAAAGAAACGCTCAAGTGTTCCCGCAATAGCTCGGTGGATTACGACCGGAGTTCTCTCTGAGTTATCCGATGCGGCGTAGGTTAGTTCAAATCGCCTTGGCAGCTGGAAGTCTAGCTGGATCGTCGCGCACTGCCAGGATCGGCCGAGACAATCGCGCAGCTGAATATCGATCTTCGGACCGTAGAACGCGCCGTCTCCTTCGTTGACTCGATACACTTTTCCGGAAGCGTTGAGAGCCGCCTTGAGAGCATCCTCTGCGAGATCCCAAAGGGCTGGGTCGCCCATATGGTCCTCTGGTCGCGTCGAAAGCTCGAGGTCGTATTCCAAGCCCAAAAGGCCATAGGCCTCGTCGATCATTCCTAACAGGTTCGTGATCTCACCTTGAATCTGGTCTTCCATCACGAAGATATGGGCGTCATCCTGGCACATCTGACGTACGCGGGTGGCTCCGGAGAGCGCGCCTTGAAGCTCATTTCGGTGCAGAACCCCAAACTCCGCTACGCGCAAGGGTAGCTCACGGTACGAGCGCCTCTTGCTCTTGAAGTAGAGCATGGTGTCCGGGCAGTTCATTGGCTTTAGGCAATACGTTTGGTCATGCGAATGCAGGACAAACATGTTTTCCTGATAATGGTCCCAGTGACCGGACTGCTCAAAGAGCTCCTTCTTGTAGAGAAGTGGATTGAAGATTTCCTCGTATCCGTTCTTCTCCTCGAGTTCCCTGAAGTAGCTTTGAAGCGTTCTGTAGGACGCCCAACCAAGCGGCTTCCAGAAGACACTCCCAGGGGCGACCGATTCAAAGCCAAAGAGCTCGAGTTCTTTTGCGAGTCGACGATGATCACGTCGCTTAGCTTCTTCGAGCATGTGGAGATGGTTCTCCAATTCTTCTTTGGAAGACCAAGCAGTCCCGTAGATGCGCTGCAGCATGGGCTTCTTCTCGTCGCCTCGCCAGTACGCGCCTGCCACTTTCAGCAATTTGAAGTTCTTGCACTTCTTTGTGTAGCCCACGTGTGGGCCCGCACAGAGGTCGGTAAACGGGCCGTTCGTGTACGTCGAGACCGTATCGCCCTCAATTCCCTCGATCAGCTCTAGTTTATAGGGCTGGTCTTTGAAGAATTCGCGGGCTCTTTCCTTCGGCCATTCCTCTTGAATGAACTTCTGATTTGCAGAAATCGCAGCGGCCATGCGCTTTTCGATTTCTTCGAAATCTTCTGGAGTGATGGGCCGTGGGAGTTCAAAATCGTAATAGAATCCGTCTTTGATCGGCGGGCCAATCGCGAGCTTGGCGTCTGGAAAGATCTCCAGAATTGCCGTCGCCATGATGTGGGAAGCCGAGTGCCTGATCCTGTAAAGTTGTTCTGATTTGGAGAGTTCTTGAGCTGGCGAAGACATAAAATTTATCCGTCACTATTCTTTAAGCAATTCTTCAAGATGTTTGAGGAAACCTTCTTCTGAACGGTCTCCCATGTACTTAACCCCGTTAATGTAAATGGTTGGGGTTCCCGTGAGTTGGGCCTTTTCTCCCTCGGCACGGTCTGCTTGCACAGCGGCCACAGTCATAGCCGAGTTCAAGTCTTGGGTGAACTTCTCCATATTCAGGCCAATCTGCTGTGCGAAGCTCATGATGCGGTCTGGCGAGAGGCTTCGTTGATTCTCAAAGACCAGGTCGTGCATTGGCCAGAACTTCTTCTGGTTATGTGCGGCTACAGCGGCTTGTGCAGCAAGCCTTCCGTTTGAATGTGCACTGAGCGGGAAATGCTTGAAATAGACTCCGATCTTATCTCCATGCAGTTTGTGCGCCTTGTCCAAGGTCTTGGAAAACTCTCGGCAATGAGGGCATTCGAAGTCCGCAAATTCGACGATGATGATACCAGCATCAGCCGAGCCTTTAAGCGGCGAGTTTTGGAGGTTGAACTCGTGCTTCTTGCGTGTGGACTCAAGGAACGACGCGAGCGATGCGAGTGTGTCGGTTTGGTTCAAACCCTCTTTGATCTTGATCGCAACGTGTGAGGCAGCTTGCTCGGATAGATCACAGCGCTGGTCTGCCTTCTGGAGGCACTCGTGCAGGGATTCTGGCATGTTCGGACAAGGACAAAGTTCTGCCTTTGCGACCTCAACAAACCGCTCCTGTTCGCTTGGTTCCAAGGCCGCGAAGTTAAAGCCAGGGTAGATATCGCCCTTTGGAGCTTTGGCACTTGGCGCATCCTTTTGAGCAGCTTTTTCCGCGGTTGCTCCGGTCTCCTCGGTTGGGGAGGTTGCGGTTGGCGTAGGGTTGTCGCTCTTACATGACGATGCAAAAAGCAATGTGCTCAAGGTTAAGAGTAGGATGTGCTTGAAAAACATAGATAACTCGGTGAAATCGGCGCTGATTGCCGGGAAAAAGTTGCGGTATTCAATGCGATCGAGTGCTGAGAGTCAAGCGTCGACACTCGACCAACTCTAACTCTCGGCCTATTCTGCGCATCCATGGATGCACGGATTCACACAACCTTAGGCGCCTCGGCAATATTCCTGATGTCTTGCACAGGGGTCGATAGCCCACCATTACTAGACGAGAACGGCGAGCCGCTCGCCGCGCCTGGTTTTTTTGACAGGTGGCTCGAGGTTGAATCTGTGCGGCCCGATGACGCTGAAATTGCTTTGCGCCCTGTGATTCGTGTGCGCTTCAACGATCCTATCGATATCAATCGTGTTCTCGATTTTGATGTGCTCACCCTCAATTCCAACGGCATTCGAGTCAGCGGGCGCGTGCGGTGGGACCTTGCAGAGAACGAGCTCGAGTGGCGTGCGCTATCCAATCTTGAAGAGGGTCTCAGATACCGAGCCGTGTTTAACGAGAACCGTCTTCGTAGTGTCACAGGCGTGGAGCTACTGAGGAGCCCTTCTCCTGAGTTTATGGCTGTAGCCGATGGGCCAAGCGAAGAGCCCCGTGAGGTGGAGTCGGTTCGTTGGGCTGAGGTCGACGCGCTGATTGAGGCGCGTTGTGGATCATGTCATCGCGATCCGGAGTGGCAGCTGAATCCCTTGGAGTACGAGACCTTGGTGGGAGCGCGGGCTACGGAGGTTGATACGTACTTAGTGAGACCGTTTGATCCCGCCAATTCCTATTTGATGCATAAGATATTGCCCGAGTATCCTGTGCGAAGGTTCGGTGTTCAGCCCCCGATATGGTCTGATGAAGAGCCGCTCAGCAACGAGGAGATTCGATTGATTTCGGATTGGATCGAGAGCGGCGCGAAGTAGTCTTAGACTTCGATTTCTTTCCAGGAGCCTTCCCAGAATTTCCAAGCCATCGCGACCGCGAGCGCCATGACGTAGATCGTGGCCGAGAGCCAAACGCCGAGGAACCCGAAATCGAGAACTACGCCGAAAAGATAGGTCAGTGGGGCCAGGCACAAGCCGTGGAGAATAAGCTCGATCCACATGACGAATCGTGTGTTCCCGGCACCGAAGAGTGCCTGTGTGAGAATGAGGGCCATCGCGATGAAGATCTCAAGCGCTGCCATGATTCTAAGGCCCGGAATTGCGGCGTTGATGACCTGCGGGTCGTCCGTCAGGAGGTCCAGGAAGAAGGCAGGCTGTAAGATGATGATCAGTCCGATCGCGCCAAAGAAGTAAGAGCCGATCTTTACCGAGTCCCATCCGTAGGCTTCCGCGAGGTCAAACCTCTTCTCTCCCATCGATTTGGAGACCAGCGTTGCGGTTGCGGTTCCGAACGCGATGCACATCACAAACCCGATGCTAAGCAGGTCGATCACGAGCTTTGCTGCGGTGGTGTAGACAGGTGGACGCCCGGAGATCAGGGCGAAATTCCAATCCGTGACGAAGAGCGTCCCTGTGGTTGCCGTGGCCGTTCGAATTGCTTCCTGCCACTGCATCCATTCGGGGAGTGCTGCGTAGAAATCGCTGACTCTCAGGGTCTGTTCGACTGCAGTCTCATCGAGCATGCCGATGATCTTGAGGAACATCAGCACGCCCGACATCACAAAGAGTTGTGCGGCGCCGCTTGGTACGCTGAGTTTTACGATCTCCCACATGAGCTTTGGATTAAGAGTTCGCGGTCTGTAGTAGCGATGCGGCTTTCGGTATTTGCCGCGGAGGCTCCAGACTACCATCATCACGAGTCCGATGAACGTCGAGAGAAGGCTCGCGACTGCCGCGCCCGTTACGTACATGGCCGGGATAGGACCCCAGCCGAATATGAAAATATAGTTGAGTCCTATGTTTGCTGCGTTCATCACAAGCGCAGCGTACATATGAACGCGGGTGCTGCCGATTCCGTCGAAAAAGCCCTTATAGCTCGTGGTCAGGACCATCCCGAGAATGCCGAGCACACGAATCTGAGCGTAAGGAATACCGAGATTCAGGACGTTCTGGTTTCGAGTCAGGAATTCAAAAAAGGGAGGGACAATGAACCATCCCAGTACCGTGAATATGAGCGATCCGACGATGGCCACGACAATAGAGTTCGTGAGAACGACCCCGGCTTCTTCCGGTTTTTGTGAGCCGATACGGCGTGCCGTCATCGCCTGGGTACCGATGCCAATGGCGGCAAGGAAGCCGGCTAGGCTCCAGAGGATAGGCAGGGAAAACCCAAGCGCGGCTTGGCCGGGCGTTGCGTAGCTAGGATCCAGTTTTCCAACAAAAATCGTGTCAACGACGTTGATGAATGTCTGAGTGAACATGGCAATGACGATAGGCCCACCCAGGACCAAAATCGTCTTTGCTCGTTTTAAATCAACACTTAGAGCCATTTTTACTCGCGCCGTGAAGGGCTGTGGGCGGGGAGTTGTAATCGGATGCGCCCGGCTTAGCAAACGTTTTCTGAGATGTAGGGGGAAGTGTGCTTGACGAGATTTTGACGCTTGCATATGGTCCCCACTGTTTTGAGACCAACAATTTAAGGAGAACTTATGAGTTTCCGGAACATCTTGATGTCTTTGGCTAGCGTGACACTCGCTACAGTTTTGGTCGGCTGTGGCCCTGAGTATCCGAAGTGCGACAATGACGATGACTGCGCTTCAAGCGAACGGGGAAAAGCGGAAGGGAAAACGTTTTGCCTCAATGGCCTTTGCCAACAATGTAAAGAGGATAGCCATTGTGGTGATGCCTCTCTCGAATGTGTTGCGGGAAGTTGTGAACAGATTCCTGGTTTTTGCTCGTCAACCTCGGATTGTCCGGGTAACCAAAAATGCCGTGGCAACCGTTGTGGAGCTGAATGCGAGTCGAATGACGAATGTGCAGACGGTCAAGAGTGCCAGGGCGGAAGCTGTGTGGCTAAATCCGAGTGTACCGCGGATGCAGACTGTAGCGATGGACAAGTTTGCGAATCCGGTCGCTGTGTTAGCCCCTCGGCATGCCAACTTGATACCGTGTACTTCGGATACGATGACGCGAGTGTAGATGGCGATGCACGCTCGACGCTTCAGCGAAACGCTGAGTGCATCAAGAGCCGTAACCTGAGCGTGACTATCGAGGGGCATTGCGATGAGCGAGGAACCTCGGAATACAACATCGCCCTCGGAGAGCGCCGCGCACGTAACGCGTCTGAATACTTGCGAAGCCTGGGTGTGGCTCGTGACAAGGTCAACACTCTGAGCTACGGAGAAGAACGACTTGTCCGCGAATGCGGAGAAGAAGGTCCGGAAAGCTGCCACCGAATGAATCGTCGCGCAGAGATGTCGATTCGATAGTGGCTACTTCTAGATGTGGCGTCTAAAACCCAGCGGGTCGCCCGTTGGGTTTTTGTGTTTTACTTACGATGGATCGGTGAAAGTCATGATGCGTTATCTGGTGATGTTGATGGCAGTCGTTTTTCTTTCTGGATGTGTCCCGATTTGGACGGGCTCGACCATGCAAGACGATATTGCCGCGCTTAAAGCGGAGCAGGCGCGTCAGAATGAAACGCTTGAAGAGAAACAAAAAGAACTCTCCGCCATGGTTGAAAGTGCACGAAACGACGTGGCGTCTCTCAATCAGATGACCAAGGAAGCCACTGAGCTCTTGGCTCGAAACAATGCGGATTTTGGTCTTGAGCTGGAGCAAGTTCGCCAGGAGCTTCAGCGTTTGGTCGGGAAAATGGAGGAGACTGACTTTAACCTTCAGAGACTCCAGTCTGATTTGAGGATGTTTAAAGAGGACGTGGATATTCGCTTTGCGGACGGTGGTGGAACGCCATTGCCTGAGAAGGCCGACGAGCTCTACAAATTTGCTCAGGATAAGTTCAAGAATCGAGACTTCAGGGCTGCTCGAAAAGCTCTTGAGTCCTTCGCCGTCAAACATGCACGAGACTCGCGAATGGCTGACGTCGTGTTCATGATGGGGGAGACCTATTTCGAAGAAGGTGAGTGGGTTAGCGCGGTCTTTGAGTACCAAAAGGTGTTCAAGAACTATCCACGCTCTTCAAAGGCTGGAGATGCCGTGTTTCGAATCGGAGAGAGCTACGTCCAGCTCAAGAAGTGCCAGGAAGCTCAACTCTTCTACGAGTCAGTTGTCAGTGATTATCCTAAAAGTACCTATGTCTCTCAGGCTCGAGAGAGACTCTCAAAAATGAAGGGGGGCCAATGCCCTTGAAAGTGGTTGTTTTCCTTGCACTCTTGATGACCGTTGCTTGTGATAAAGCGGAGGTCGCATCTCCTGTTGAGCCCGAAGTTGAGATGACCCGTGAAGGGAAGCTCGGCTATCTTGAGGCCCAAGAGAAGGTTCTTCGCGGAGTCCAGCTGGGTTTGGGTGCCGCGGTCCGCGCGACGCCTCAAGACACGTCGTCCGCCTCAAACGAAGTGAAAGAGGTGGCTGCTGAAGGCCATATTTTTACGCTTCATGTGGGTGGCAATAATCACGGAGAGACCGAGGACTGTGGCTGCAAGGCCAACCCCTTGGGAGGCCTCGCCCGTCGCGCCCGCATGATGGAACTATCGCTCGATCCCACGCACGTCGATGCAGTGAAATGGTGGGGTGAGACGAAGAGGGGAGAGGCGACCTTGGTTGCTGTAGATGCCGGGGACTTTTTCTATAAGAATCCAACGCTTGCGAAAGCGGCGGAGTCGACTCAGGCTCAGGCGAAGTATGATGCTCTCACAGCGGCAATGGCGTTAAAGCAAATGCCGATTGACGTGTTCCTTGCGGGTGAGCTTGATCTGGTGTTTGGGACCGAGAATTTCACTGAGTTGATGGAGACGAGCGGTAAGAAGTTCATCTCCGCGAATCTGATGAAGGACTCTAAGCCGTGGCTCGAGCCGACATTCACGTTTGAGCGTAACGGCCAAAAAGTGGGAGTGATCGGGCTTACACGGCAGAAATCAAGGCTAAGCGACTTTTGGTCCGAGAGAGGACTCGAGGTCAAGGACCCCGTCGAGTCGTATAAGGCGGCGTGGCCTTCGTTGGCTGGTACCAACCTGAAAATTCTTCTTTCGAATTTGGGCCACGATGAAACTCGCGTCATGCTTGAGGGGCTTGAGGCAAGTGAGCGACCCCATGTGGTTGTCTTGTCTGGTTCGAACCGACTGACCCAACGGCCAGAATGGGTGGGTGACACAGCTATGGTCGAAGCTTTGAGCCAGGGAAAGTATGCGCTTCGGGCGGACATCTTCCGCAATGGAGCTGAGTTTACGGGTTTTCAAAACAAGTCGGTCAATCCTCAGATGGTGATGCGAGATTATCAGAAGGCGATGAGCGTTTACGTTGGCGCGAAGGCTCGGTTCAATAAGGCGGAGCGAGCCATTCTTGAGCTTCCAGCTGATGTGGAGCCAGGGCGAAGAGAGTTTGCTGAGAAGGAGCGTGGGATGTTTTGGACGCGCGTTCAGATCTCGAGCCAGGAGTTGGCCGAGGCTGCTGAGTCGGTTCAATCCCAGATTGCTGGCTCCCAAGCCAAAGCAACCGGTGCAGATTACATCGACCTTCGGGCTATCGCGCTGAAGCTGGACGTGCCGCAGGTGCCTTCGATCGAAGCTCTGGTGGCCCAGAGAAAGAAGAAGCGCCCCGAATTTCGGCCGACCAACGATCATGCTGGGCACGATCACCCGGGCCATGATCATGCCGGACACAAACACTAAGAGATGATTATGGGAAGTTTTGCTCTCGAAAGGCGTTGTGCCGAGGCCGTTGCGCGTGAGGCGGGGCATTTGCTCCTCGAAGAGCGTCGGCGCGGCTTTGAAGTGGAGTACAAGGCGCCTAATGATGTGGTCACTCGCGTGGATCGTTGGGTTGAAAGGCATGTCGTGGCCGCGCTCAAGTCGCTTTTCCCCGAAGATCGTTTTCATGGCGAAGAATATGGCGAAGACGGCGAGGGGGCGCGTGTTTGGTTGATCGACCCGATTGATGGGACGCTGAATTTTGCGCGCGGCATCCCCATGTACGTTGTTTCCATCGCTCTTCAGGTCGATGGCGAGAGCGTGGTGGGGGTGATTTACGATCCCAACCGAGACGAACTCTTTAGCGCTGCGATCGGTGAGGGACTGAATCTAAACGGGAAGGCTGTGGGTGTGTCAGCGATAGAGGAAATGTCTGAAGCCGTGTTGGCTACAGGGTTTCCGCCTCCTAGAGGTCGTGATGATGTGGATAATATCCCGCATTTTGCTGACCTCGCCCGCAAGACGAGAAATATTCGAAGACTGGGTTCTGCTGCTCTCGATTTAGCATACGTATCTGTTGGTAGATTAGACGGATTTTGGGAATTTAACCTGAGTCCCTGGGACACCGCTGCTGGGTATTTGTTGGTCGCTGAAGGTGGAGGAAAGGTGACGAACGAACGTGGTGCGGGTTATACGGGTTGGCAAACCGGGATCGTTGCCACCAACGGGTCGATACACGACTCGGTCCTCCTAGCTCTTGGAAAAGAGAAATGAAGTATTTTCTACTGATTTTAGCCGTGCTTGCTCTCTCCTGTTCGGAAACGATCGATGTTCCCGATACGCCCGTGGAAGTGACGTCCATCGGCCCCATTGAATTGTCGGCCGCAAACGTGGTGGTCAATTATACGTTGAAAGACTTCGAGGGAGATGACGCCGAGATCACGGTTGAAATTTGTGATGGCGCCTCGTGTGGCGTTGCCTTTGAAGGCTCTGGCTCTGACGGAACCCTTCGAGTTCCCACCGTTCCAAGAGATACCGATGTTCCGCATGTCTTTACTTGGGATATCGGTTGTGGATTGTGGCTGAACGATGAGCGGGTGGGGGTGGATATTGCCGCAGAGTATACGGTGGTGATCACCCCGTTGGGTGGCGAGCCGTTTGAGTCCGAGGTGTTTGTCCTCGAAGACCTTGGGGCCACATCGGTCATGCTTGAGTGTGAACGTGTATGAATTGTCTGGACTGCCACGCAGAGGTACCCAAGGGAGCGCGATTTTGTGCGTTTTGCGGTACTCCTCTGCGCGTGTGTCCCGAGTGTGAGATCGTTCTCCCGTCGAGTGCGCAATTCTGTGGAATCTGTGGCCATTCATTCGCGAAAACGCTTCAAAACCGGTCGCTGGATGAGGAAGTTTTTGAAGACCCCGACTTGATTGGGATTCTCTTTGACCCCGAAAGACCTGAGACACAGCACGAGCTGAGAGAGGGAGAACTCACGGTTGGAGCTGGCGACAAAAACGATGTCATGATCGACAGGCCTGCTGTCTCATGGCTCCACGCGCTGCTCATCGTTCGCCCGGAACGAATTCGCCTGCAGGACTCAGCGAGCACCAATGGGACGTACGTGAACTCGGAGAGAATTCATCGTCCGGTAGAGCTTCGAAACGGCGATATCGTAAAATTTGGAAACGTAGAGATGAAAGTGTGGCTCAAGCCACAGATAAGAGGATAGAAATGGAAGTACAAAAGTGGACAAATCGTGAGCTCGAGGCGGCAAAGGCACTGGCGAATCAGGGCGGTCAGGCCTTGCGTCAAAATCAGCTACAAGTAGCCGAGCCTGCTCTAACCGAGGCTCTGGCTATTTTGGACATGGTGGTTGAAGACTCGCAGGACGCACTCAAAGTTCGAGCCCAGATTTCGAACGAGCTTGGCTTTGTGCGCCAGCGACAAAACAAGTCTGACGAAGCGCGAGTGCTTCATCAAAAGGCCTCCGAGATTTGCGAAGCATTGATCGCCGATGGAGTTCTTTTTCACGGCAATGCGGCTGCAACTCATATCAATCTGGCCAGCATTCTGGCTCAGTCGTCTGATTTTGATGCCGCGTTAGTCTCAAACCGACGTGCGGTGGAATTAGCTGAAGAGGCGATGAATACTGAGCCCAACCCTTCGACGATCAATTTGAAATTTGGTGCGCTTCAAAATCTAGCTGTGATCGCGGCGCGCGCCGAGAAGTTCGAAGAGGCTGATGAGGCCATGACTCAAGGCATGGAGGCGCTCTCTGACCTCAACGAGGACGGGAAGAAGCAGATTTCAGTGCAGGTGGCACAGTCGGCTCAGCAAATCAGCGTGGCTCTCTTCAATCAAAAGCAGATGGAGCGTGCACGGCATTGGGGCTTGGTGGCCGAAGACTACTCGGAGCGAGCGTACGAGGCTCACGGGGAGCCAGCGCTTCCCGTCTATATCACTAGCCAGATTAACCTTGTTTCGTTCCACGAAGGTCTTGGACATTTTGCCGATGCCGAGAACGCTCTTTTCAAAGCCTTGGACGTTGTTGGGGATCATCCTCAGATTTTGGAGCGCGCGAGGATCTTCTACGAGGAGTGTCGAAAACTCGCAGATCCTGTCCTTGAAGCAGGAAACCTTCCAAGAGAGGAAGTTGAGGACTCCTACGCGGAGATTCTCGCGAAGATCGAATCAGCAAAAGAAAAAGAAGAAGCTTGAGCCCCACGGGGCGTTTCTATCCTGGCTCGAAGTCCAAGAGGTAAGGGGACGTTTCGTCGGCCGTGACCTACGGGCAAGCCAGTGAAGACCGGGCAGTCAAACTCGGCCGCGGTCTCTTCTATAAGGCCTTGGATCGCCTCTGGGCCTGCATAGACCCCCTGACATTCTGTGAAATCGCCGAGCACCAGCGCCGCAATTCGTTTCGCTTTGTTGGAGAGCCGAAGAGAAGTCAGAAGGCGGTCGACGCGGTAGTCGGCCTCGCCCACGTCTTCTACAAAGAGAATGGCTCCTTGTAGATCGGGGCAGAAATCGGAATCCAACATCAAGGTCAGCAATGTGAGGTTGCCGCCGATTAGCGGCCCCTCGATCGAGCTTTCTGGCGTGTTTAGTGGCCGAAGTGTCCAACACAGATCGTCTGGCCCCACTTCACCAAAGAGAAGCTTTCTAAAGAGAGGGAGGTCTTGTTCTTGAGTTCCGAAACTCTTTAGCACGGGTGAGTGCAGAGTTGGGATACCGAGATTTCCGGCGATATGAAGGTGTAATGCGGAGATATCGCTAAAGCCGCAAAGCAGACTTGGAGATTCTGAGAATCGAGTGAAGTCGAGCTTGCTCAGAATTCTCATGGCGCCGTAGCCGCCTCGGGTTGCCATGATGCACTTGAAATCGCCATCCAAGGCCTCTTGGAGTGCTCTTGCGCGATGTTCGTCGCTACCGGCGAGGTAGCCGGCATGGCGTTCAAAAGGGCCAATGAGCTCCGCTCTGAGCCCCCAAGACTTAATGGTAGCAAGCCCGACCTCGATATTTTCCGGGAGGACCGGCCCCGATGGGCTCACAACCGCAACAGTATCGCCGCTTTGGAGTCGGGGAAGGGAAAATTCTAGAGGCTTCATTTCAGTTAGTCTGAGGCGAGTTTCATCTTGATGAGAACAGCCTCAGCGTTACCCAACGGCGTAGAAACCGCAACCTTGATTGGCAGTCGATTCTCATCGCGTGAAACCCAGAGACTCGCGGTGGACTGACGTTGTGTGCGGACCTTGAGAATGGGTTCTTTGTCGCGCTGTCCCCTCGAGTTCAAAACATCTCTTTCGAAGTCCACTCGCCAGGCTTTGAACCAGCCCATAGGCGTGTAAACATCCTCTTTGGCAACCACTTTGGCTCGCAACGCACTGAGCTTCCATCCATCGTAAATGTAGAAGGTCATCTGGCGCCCAAGCTCGAAGTCCTCTCGGGTTCTCAGCTCGTAGAACCAAGAGATCATGTCGTGAGTCGTGCCAGGGATGGCCATCTGAAAGCGGCGCTGGGTGTCGTTTCGTTCTCGCTCAACGCGGGCTCGGTAGGTGCTATGGACAAAGTCGACCTTGTAGGTGCGCACGTCTCCCTTCTCATCAAAGTACTTCTCAGAGCGCAAAGGGCGATAGGTCTGAGGGTTTAGGAAGGTGTTTGCCTGATCGTTGATGGGATAGATGGAATGGAAGAAACCGGTCGATTGCGCGGAACCGGAGATTGGCACGTAGGCAACCTTATCCTTGTACTTGATATCCCCAGCGCGGACCGCGATGCGCATCGCTTCTACGTTGTTGAGTCTCGCAGAGTAGTAGAACTCTTCGCCCGCAAATTTAAACTCTGGGGATTGTTGAGGTGCCGGCTTTGAGAGCTCTTCGGCAGGTGCCACACCTGAGCCAAGAGAAACAGCCAGAATGAGGGCAGTTTTGAAGGCTAAAAGGCGCATAGAAGTCTCACGAATGAAGGTACAACGGGTGGGCCGCCTAAGGATAAACGCTCCCGAGCTTGAAATCATTCATTTAGCTGTGTTTTTTTCGGATAGCGCCGGGGTCAAACTAATCACTGAACCTCGACGACGTGCAATTCGTAAGAAGTAACGGGGCTCTTGAGTTGATTGGTTGTGGATAGGAGCCTGGTCTCGCCGTCCGCAAAGTACGGGTCGCTTCCTCCGAGGAGATATCGATTGACACGATC
This sequence comes from Microvenator marinus, assembly GCF_007993755.1. Classification (GTDB taxonomy): domain Bacteria; phylum Myxococcota_A; class Bradymonadia; order Bradymonadales; family Bradymonadaceae; genus Allomicrovenator; species Allomicrovenator marinus. The sequence continues at coordinate 827,464 of NZ_CP042467.1, read as the reverse complement.
CACTTCCTTGCCATCCGGGCCCTTGAGGACGATGTTGAACCGTACAAGCTCAAAAGTCTGTCCAGACGAGTTTTGTATTTCCCAATCACCTCTGAAGAACGCGAGATTTTTGGACGCATCGTCAATCCTCAAGTTCCTCTCTTTCGCGCTGAAGGCCGATTTATTGGATTGAGGTATGTCCCAATATACCTGAACGGGCTTGCCTGGTGGGTAGTTCTTAGCCGCTGGTTGGGTCGGTGCTGAGTCCACGTAGAGGCGTACGCTCTTGACGTCCGGGGAGCTCTTCAAAGTGCTCGAGAACCCATGCGAATCGCCGGGCCGAAGTTTCGAGTCGTGCGTGCCCATGATGTACGCTTGATGAAGAGCGACGGCGTCGCCAGATGCGTCAAGCAACTCAATGCGGCCCTTCATCTCTTTGATTTCCTTGTCGCCCTTATTGGTCAACAAATAAGAGTATTTGTAGAAGGAGCTAGCCGGGTAGTTGTCCTGAGTCGAATCACGAACCTCAAGAACAAGCCCAAGGCCGTCTGGCATGTGCAGTTCAACGGGTAGCTGGCCAGCAGGAAGCTTTGCCGTGTTTGGGGTAGGTTGGTCCTCTTGCGTTTCAGGCGTGAGATTGGTGACCAGTGAAGGGTCAGGACCTGAGGATACGGGCCCCCCACTGGAATCGTCTGAAACAAGCATGAACGTTGAGGCTCCGATTGCACCAGCAACGACGATGGCCATGGCTGCGGCGATAGCCACGATCGGAGCCGAGCTCCGGCCTTCCGCTTTTAACCCCAGGGCACGAATTACGGCATAGGCCTCTTGTTGTTTGGGGTCGATCGCCAGGGCTTGCCTCGCAAAATGCTCAGCTTGATGCTTGTCGGGAGACTGCTTGTCCGCCTGCCATTGACCCAGATACGCTTGCGCGAGACCGACTAAAATCAAGGGCGAATTCGGTTTGAGGGAGAGTGCCTCCTTGAACTCAAGGATCGCGTCCGTGTGAAGCTGGTTTTGCAGAAAATTCTGCCCCCTTGCGATGTGAGCCTGAGTCGCATGTTCAATGCTTTGGAGGTCCTCTTCGGTGTAGCCGAGTTCCAACGCAAGCTGTCTTAAGTCCTCATCGGTGAGTTGTGATTTTGAAATGCGGTGTTTTTCGAGATTTTCGATATATCGATTCAAGTCTGCCATTTGGACCCTCGACAAAGCGTTGTGAGGTGGATTGTACGCCGGATCAACTTTGGTGAAAACGATTCTTTGTGATACCTAGCGGGGCGAATCTTAGCCGGAAGAAGAACGTGGAAAAGCGTCCAGAACCTGATTTTTTTGACCAGCTCGTCGAGCAGTTTTCGTCCTACTCCGCCCAAAAGCGAGTGGATGTCGCCAAGCGATACGGCGCGGCCGAGTCTGCCCCTTTGGAGCTTGCCAAGTTCTTCGTTGCGAGCCTCGACCTCGTTCGTGAGGTAGTAGAACGTGAGATTCACGATTCCGATGAGTGGGACCTTGTCTACAACATGATTTACGACCATAGCATGGTGGTAAAATTGCCTGCTCATGTTCGTAAACTGGCCAAAAATCTGGAAGCCCTTGGGCTCGTTTCGTTAAAGGGCGCCGAGTGCACCATGGCCGGAGCCATTGCAGCGATTTTGGCCCCGTTTTTCCCTGGCACGCCTAATTCTGGAATCGTTCTTCTGGGTACGCTGAGCCCTGAGCGTTTGGCTGAGCTCGCAAGGTATTGGGAGGTCAAGGCTGGCTCACAACTCGAGACTATTATTGGCGTGGCTAACGCGATGGTATCTGAGGGGGCGCTCGACCGCATTCTGGCGGAATTGCATGATCCTGAATACTTGAGCGCTCCGCTCATGGCGCTTGAGTTCGGAGGCCTTTGTTTCTGGCAAGAGGTCTTCGGTTTTGAAGCTGAGGAGGATTCCCAGGTTGTTCCGATGATGCGCCGCGGAGATTTGGAACTCGAAATTGATATGGCGTCTGAGCTGCAAAAGTGCGGTCTGATATTCAAGGTAGGTGAGGGGCCGCATAGCATGCTCGTCGTGCCTGAAGAGTTCTGGGAGCCCTTGTGGGACCTCGGACTTGAATGGTTGAGCGCGTGGATGCGCGATACGATCGAAGCTATTCACGATTCGATGCAACGGCTTCCTTCTCATGAGCCGCCAGTGGACCCGCAAGGTTGGATACGGACCGCTCTCTTGGTCTTGGCTGAACGAAAGTCGATTGATGGTGGTGGGCTCGTCGAGTCTCTGACCCAGGTGAGTGAATTCGACGAAAATTGGTGGGGCAAACGAATTTGGCTCTTGGTCGGGCTCGCCTCCCTCGGCGATTGGACCGGTCCGCTCAAGCTGAACAAGGAGTCTAAAGAATTGGCGAATATGTCCCGTTCTCAGTTCTATTGCCGGGTTTTGGACCGCTGGTGTTCGGGCCAGTACGTGGACGTCGGCGAGCAGCATTTTGCGCGAGCGATGGGGCTCGATGAGTCTTGGCGGCAAGCGTATGGACAGCGCATTGGTTTTGACGGCGCCGCGATTTGGATGCTCGCCGAGGGCGTGGAGCCCGAGCTGACCGGCGCAGGTTTTCTCAAGGATCCGTTGGATACGCCTGATGAATTGCTCAATTCAGAGTATCTGATCGCGAAGAGTATTGTCGCCATGGCGCGTCAAGGGTTTCTGGACTTATTGAGCCGTGAGCAAGGCGGGTATTGGTATCCGGTGGATGCCATGGTTGAGCTCTACCAAATGGTGACCTCGTATGTGATTTTCGTGACGCTTGGCGTTGCGCTCGATGGCACGGGGTCCGCGCTCTATATTCCGTTTCAGCGGCCGAGCTTGATGAACGAGGCAGGGCACACGGATGCATATCGAGCATGGATGGCGGATATTTTGGAGTTCGTCTTTGTGCCGCTCGGACTTGCAGTCGTAAGCGAGGACCGAGAGTGGGTCTGGTTCGACACGCAACACATGATTACGTCGACCCTGGAATGGGAAGACGAGGAATCTCGGATTGAGCGTATTCGGAAGATGACGCAAGCAGACGGATTCTACCCGCGGGTTGCGGTCGCGGACCCTGCGCTGCACAAAGTTCCGGTCGGAGACCAAAGTTCGATAGGGGCTGATGCCAAACTCTCGACCATCCTAGACTGGGTGCAGGGGCAACGCGTCAAGAGCTATGACGGGCGCGTGATTACTTTCGAGTAGTCTGCCGATTCGCCAGTTCCTCGACCACGAATTTCACGTCTTGGGCCCTTGATTTTGGGATGACGAGGAGGGCGTCTGGGGTATCTACAACGACCAAGTCGCGCACGCCCACGAGCGCGATCGTTCGGTCCTTCTTTTCGCTGAAAACAATCGAATCATGTGTGTCGATCAAGACAGGGTCGTGATTGCTCACGTTCCCGTGTTCGCCGGCTTCAATGACTTCGGGGATTGCCGCCCAATGGCCTACGTCTGACCAGCCGATATCAGCCGGGATGACCACCATATTCGCTGCGTTTTCCATAATCGCGTAGTCGATCGACACGCTTTCCATTGTGCTAAACTCTTCCTCCAACACGGATTCAAAGTTCACGGTGTTGAAGGAGTCTCGTATGCGGTCGAAGGCCTGCGCCATCTCAGGCTTTTGGCGGTTGAGTTCTGCAAGGATTGTGGAGGCTTTGAAAATGAAGATGCCTGCGTTCCACAGGTAGTGGCCATCGTTTAGGTAGCTAAGCGCGGTATCCAGGTCAGGCTTCTCAACGAATCGGTCCACGTTGAAGCCGGAGCCATGTGAGTCAGCGAACTTGATGTAGCCAAATCCGGTCTCCGGCCGCGTTGGCGTGATGCCGAGCGTCACAATATTGCCTGCTTCGGCCAGCTTAGCTGCCTCGGCCAAGAGCTTCTGAAACCGACCTTGGTTTGCAACAAAATGGTCTGATGGCATCACTACAATCACAGGGTCGGATTCCACCTTAGTTTCAACGGCGACCACGCCGAGAATGATTGCCGCACAGGTGTTCTTGGCCATCGGTTCAACCACAGCTTGGTCAAGAGGCAAACCCGCCGACTCCACGGTGTCATGGGCCAAAGACTTCCCGCAAACGATTCGGATGTCCTCTTTCTCAATCAGGCCGTCGAGCCGTCGAACGGTCTCAAATGCCATGGAGCCTTCTCCGAAGAGACGAACGAGTTGTTTGGGGCGCTCGGGTCGGCTCAAGGGCCAGAAGCGTGTGCCAGAACCACCAGCTAGAATGAGTGCGTGCATAGGAATCCTCGAAAAATTTCCACGTGTCTAGTAAGGCCAATCCGGGTCAACTTGCAAGAGCAGAGCATTGCAGCCGGGGGTGGAACGGGGTAGCTTGAGGAGAGTTTTGAATAAGGAAATAATCAGTGGTTGCTGGAGATCGTAGAAAAATCTTTGCCGGACGGTACGCGTATTTGAAGCCGCTTGGCAAAGGGGCTGGTGGTGCCGTGTACCTGTGCGAAGACATTCAAGCGGGTGGGCGTGAAGTCGCCGTTAAAGTCCTCTCAGCGGAAGCATTTGCCACAGTTCAGGGCAAGATGATCAAGCGCGAGTTTGAGATCCTTTCAAAACTCGACCACCCAAATTTGGTGCGTGTCTACGATTATGGCGCCATGCCGGATGGGGGTGTCTTCTTGGCAGAGGAGTACATCGACGGCTTTAGTCTGCAAGATGCCCGAGCTCTTATTCCGCCAGAGGGGCTCATCGACATTACACTCCAGCTCTTGCATGCGTTGAGCTACTTGCACGGCATGGGGATGATTCATCGTGATATCAAGCCGGCAAACGTGATGTTGCTCTGGCTCGATGACGCGAACGCTCGTCCGATGGTCAAACTTGTGGATTTCGGCTTGTCGAGCGCCGATCCGACCCGCGACACCTTGCGCGGTGGCACACGCTCGTACATGGCGCCTGAGATCATCCGAGGAGATAAAGGCGAGCTTCGCTCAGACCTCTACAGCCTGGGTGTGACGCTCTACTATGCGATGTGTGGTGTGTTGCCTTTTGGGCCAAGGACAAAGGAAGATCCGCCGACGAGCGAAGAGGATTTCCGCCCGCCTGAGCCCCATCGCCTCAATCCCGAAGTTCCGCTCAATTTGAGCCGATTTACGATGGTGCTGCTTCGTCAATTGCCGGGGTTCGAGTACATGGATGCAGGCGAGGCGCTGCAATCTCTGGCGGCTGATAGTGACTCGATCGATCTCAACGCCGCGGGGCAATTGGCGAACAACCTCGATGTGGCAGCTCCTCCGGTGCTTCGCGGCTACTTTGAGCGCGGCATTGTGGAAGACGAGCCGCTTCTTCAAGAGACGCTTGTTGATAAGATATTGGCGGAGAGAACCGGGCGCCTTCGAATCATCCGTGGTGGCCCAGGGGTAGGGAAGTCTCGCCTTTTGCGCGAGATCGGCGCGGCTCTGAAAATCGCTGGTCTTCAGGTGATTAGTTTGAGTTGTCGTCCAAGTATGCTGCGGCATGCCCTGGTTTTGGACATGTTGAGTGCCCTCGTAGATGTGGTGGATAGCCGAGGGCTCTCGGTGGGTGAGCGTTTACGGCCGAATATCTCGCTCTTGCGCAGGCTTTCGACCTGGCTCGGAGACTCGGCGAACCGTGGCGAGACCAATCTTCGGTGGATGAATCAAGCCTTTGGCGATTTGCAGGTTTTGTTGAATCCTGAACGCGTGGTCTTTTTGATCGAGGACGCACACTGGGCTGATTCTGAGTCGCTCGCCTTCCTTGAGAAAGAGTTTAACGACTCGCGTCCTTCGATTCCCGGGGTCGTGATGACGGCCAACGCCGCGAGTCCGGCCGATGTTCTCTACAATTGTGCCAATACCGAAGTGACGGAGTGCGAGGGGCTTTCAAGCGAAGATGTACGCTACTTCTTTGAGTCAAGGCTGGGCGTCGCAGGTATCCCGCAGGAATGGCTGGAGCGCGTGACCACTTACTCACGAGGAAACCCTTCGTATGTAGAAGAGCTCACGCGGCATCTCATCGACTCTGGGCTTCTGAAGCGGCGCTCTTCGATCCAATGGTCTCTCAATGTCTCCGATCTTCTCTCGTTTCCGCTCCCGAAGACCAAATCGGAGAGTTTTCGTCGAAGGCTCAATGCGTTCGGGCATGTGGGGCGCGAGTACCTCGAGATCCTTGCCCTCTCGGATGGCCCGGTCGAGTGGTCGGTGCTTCGCAAACTTGTGGCGAGTGTGGAGCAGAAGGACCCGGAAGAGATCGACCGGAATATCGAGATGCTTCGCTGGCGGCAGTTTATCTCGATCGATCTGAACACGCAGGGAAGGCGCTTAAAGCTTATCGATGAAGACCTTCGCGACGTTCTCACGGGACCCATGAGTCCGGAATGGAAGAGAGCGCTCCATCGGCGAATCGCCGAGCGCGTGCACAAAGAGTTTTGTCGGGGTCAAGGAAGCTCGGCCGAGGTCGCGCGGCAAATGGATCTGGGTGGTCATGAAAAGGCGCAGATGTGGCTCGAGATTGCTGGTCATACTGCAGCACTTGATGATCTGAAGATGGCGGCGAAGCTCTACCAGCGAAGCCTCGAGGTCGCGAGCGGGCCGGCCCTTGTGGAGCTCAATCTGCGGCTCGCTGAAGTCTCGCAGAGGCTGACTGACACGAGAAGTGCTGTGGAGTACCTCGATTTTGCATGGACGGCCGCAGAGCGCTCAAGCCGCGAGATCTTGATGTATCAAGTCACTCTGGCTGGTTTGCGTCTGAGTTGGAGCCTCGGTCAGATTTCACAGGCGAATCATTGGCTGGCTCGAATTGACGATTTGATGCCAACCTTTGGGCAGCAGCCTTGGACTCAGTTCTGGCGGGCACGTTTGAAGGTGGCCGAAGGCAAAGTTGGAGAGGCTGAGCGCGAGCTCAATAAGGCGTTGACCAGATTCGAGTACTACGGATGCCATGCCGGTGTGGTTCATGTCAGCGCGCTACTTTCTCGTGTTTCGAGCTGGCTTTCGAAAGACACCGACCACGCGTTTATCAGTGCAGTTGTAGAATCTGGGCGAGACGCGGGTGTGGATGCTGCTTATGCCGCGGCGTTGCTTGGATACGGAATCAGCCTGAGGGCTCGTCGCAAGTTTGATGCAGCGACACGCGCGTTTTCTGAGTGTTTCGAGGTCGCTACTCGAGTGGGAGGACCCGATCTCTGTGCTGAGGCATTGATCGAGCTCGGGCTCACGCACCAAGAGAATGGTGAGCTCGACAAGGCCATGGACCGCATGCGTGAGGCACAGTGGCTCGCTGCCGCCGTTGAACACAACGCTTGGAGCGACCTCGCCCAGATTTCTCTGATGAGCGTTCAGACCAAACGAGGCCAGCGCCCTGATGCGGCCGAAATTTCTCAAATCGAGGAGAGATTGGCTGACGCGGCGTTCCCATTCTGGTACGAGGGCACCCGACGCGCGATCGCGATCTACGAGGTGATTGAACCCGCGAGAGCGGCCGCGCTTCAAACCACTTTGACTTCCCGCCTGGCGGAATTGAGTTAAGTACCAGGCTCTGGTGATGAAAAGATATCGTGTACACGGGGTGGTTCTTGGTCTCGAAGAGCCAGAGAGCGAACTTCGACCAAAGGTGGCCAAGGCGCTTGGACTAAGCGCCGGTGAACTCCTAGACGTAACTCTCGTCAAGAGGAGCCTCGATGCGCGGGGGCGGCCGAGCTGGACCTGCAATGTGGACGCAGTGACTCAGTCGGCAGTGAATCTGAAGGGCGATATCGTTGAAATGCCGGGACTCACAGACGCGCCCAAACGCCTCTTTAATCCGAAAAAAGATGAACGTGTGGTGGTCATTGGTGCCGGCCCGGCTGGACTTTTTTGTGCCCATCGAATGGCGGAGGCTGGGCTAAAGCCGATTCTTTTGGACCGTGGCGAACCGGTAGAGATTCGGGGGCGCCACGTCTCCGGCTTGATGCATCGTGGTGAATTGCTCGAAGACTCGAATATTTGTTTTGGCGAAGGCGGAGCCGGGACTTGGTCGGACGGCAAGCTCTACACGCGCGTGAATGACACGCGAGTGCGCGAGGTGCTCGAGACCATCGTGGAGCTCGGCGGACCTCAGCAGATCCTAGTGGAAGGCAAGCCCCACCTCGGCACTGATAGGCTCGTTGCGCTCTGTAAGGCGTTTCGAGCAAGGCTTGAGGCAGAAGGCTGTGAGGTTCGGTTCGGGGCGTTCGTAAGCGATTTTGAACTCAAAAATGGGGAGGTTTCGGCGGTTATCCTGAGGGACGGTGAGCGCATCGAATGCGATCGCGTAGTGCTCGCCGTTGGGCACTCGGCGCGTGAGATGTACCGATGGTTGGCAGGATACGGCGTTGAGATGGTTCAAAAGCCATTTGCTGTTGGATTTCGAGTCGAGCATCCCCAAACATTGATCAACGAGATTCAGTACGGAAAATTCGCCAAGCTCGAAGGACTGCCGACGGCGGATTACCGACTGGCGGCCAATTTTGGAAAAGGCGATGCCCACCGAGGCGTGTACTCGTTTTGCATGTGCCCGGGTGGCCAGGTTGTGCCATCTCCCACGCAGCCGGGAGGCATTTGTGTCAACGGGATGAGCCACGCAGCTCGCAAGGGGCTCTGGGCGAATTCGGCGCTGGTGGTATCGGTCAAACCAGAGGATTTCGGCTCGTTTGGGGACGTTGAAGGCCTTGGTGACTTTGACGGCCTATTGGACGGCGTAGCCTTTCAGCGGGAAGCCGAGCGTCGGGCGTACGAGGCAGGAGGCGGAGGATTCATTGCGCCAGCCCAAAAGTTGACGGATTTCAAAGCTGGGAAACCGACGGCGGACATACGCAAAACGACCTATAAGCCAGGCGTGCACGGAACGGATCTGACGGGACTCTATCCCGCATTTGTCATAGAACACTTGAAGGCTGCGCTTGAGAATTTTGAACGCACGCTGCGAGGCTTTATGACAGAAGATGCGGTCTTGATTGGAGTTGAAACGCGCACGAGCTCCCCGGTTCAAGTCGTTCGAAATGAGCGCTACGTATCGCGCACGATTCAAAATCTCTATCCGGTTGGCGAAGGTGCTGGTTATGGCGGCGGGATCGTCAGCGCTGCCATTGACGGTTTACGTATTGCAGAGCAAATTCTAGAAGAGCTTGAATAGCTTTCGAACTGAGGAAAAGTAATGATTAGTGAAGGAAAGAAGCCGCTGTTGCGTTGGAAATGGTCGCGTGAGAGTCCGATTGAGATCGTCTTGGTCGTCTTTATCATCGTGGGATTCTTTGCGTTTCCGCGGGCAGGCTGTGGCGTGACTCAAATTGATGCTCCGACTGCAACGGCTGAGTGAGTAGTTGCGCGAAATCAAAAATTGACCGACCATGTCGGTCAACGAGTCCAGAGAAAATTCGAAGTGTAGATTGGAGCTGATATGGCAAGCATGTTGAAACGGCGCGCGTCTCAATTGGTTTTCGGAATGTGTTTGATGGGGGCAGTGGGTACTTTGCCCGCAGATGCACAGGCGCAAGAGCAAGTTGATGCGAAACAAATACTCGCCTTGATTGCCGAGGCCAATGCCCATTTCGACGCTGAAGAGTTTGGTCCTGCGCTTGAGAAGTACAAAAAAGCCTTTGAGCTTTATCCCGACCCCTCGCTCCTCTACAGAATGGGTTTGAGTGCTGAGCGCACTGGAAACATCTTTGATGCTATCGACTATCTCGAACGATTCGTGGACGCGGTGCCTGACGATAAGACGGCAAAGCAAGTTGCGGAGCGTCTGGAGGACCTGCGGGCAAAGATGCCGGCGAGGTTCATGTTGGAGAGTGATCCAGCTGGAGCCACTGTTTACGCCGATTCTATGCAGTCCGAGGCTTTGGGAACTACACCGCTACAAGTGGATGTTGAGCCTGGCTCGAGGGTGTTCTTCTTCGAGATGGAAGGCTTTCAGAACGAAGTGCGAAACGCTGAGGCGAAACGCGGCGAGAACCCTGCCATCACGGTGACATTAAAAGAGGCTCGCTCCCTGGCCGTTGTGGATCCCAACGAATCGGTGGGAGCTTCGACCGAAAGCGAGGGTACAAACTTCGCGGTTTGGGGATGGGTGACAACCGGTCTAGGCGTCGCGACTTTGGCAACTGGCGGGGTGTTTTCATTCCTCAGCATGCAGGCGACAGACGACGTGAACTCCTATGACAAGCGCGCACCGGGCGCCACTCAGGCCGAGTTGAATGGCTTGAAAGATGACGCCAACGGCTACTACGACTCTTCGATCTATCTCTATGCCGCGGGTGGCGTTTTGACTGCTGCAGGTGTTACCCTGCTCATCATCGATGCGCTTCAGGACGAGCCAGCGGGTACATCGTTGTTCGTTAGTCCGAACCCAGAAGGGGCCTCAGTTGGGCTTCAGGGTACCTTCTAGTTCCGAGGAACCTGCTTGAGATTCCACGTGCCACAATTTTGGGACCTCCGAGTTCAAGGGATGTCTCATATCGATATCGCGGCTGGGAATCAGTCAGGTACGAACTGGTCATCCGTGTTTGGTGTGGTGGGCGGGATTTTTCTCGTGGCTCTGTGTCTGGTGGCCGCGTACTTCGCGTTTCGCTGGTTCAATGCGAATCGAGGCGGAGGCGCGAGCACATCGATGGACCTCGGCGACCGAAAGAAGATCAGAAATCATATTGAGTCGGGAAACTACGAAGCCGCGGGCGACCTCTACCTAAAGGCGGGATCGTTAACGGAGGCTGCCGAAACGTTCATGAAGGCCGGTAGTTTCATCAAAGCAGCAAAAACCTTTCAACAGGCTGGAAATCACACTCAGGCGGTTCACTGTTTTAAGAAAGCAGGGGAGTTTTCTCAAGCAGCTCAGGTCTATGCAACCATGGGACAGCACATGGCTGCTGCTGCTGAGTACTTTCAGGCAGGTGAGTATGAAGCTTCTGCTACTGAATACGAAAAAGCCGAGGACTGGCGCCGTGCTGCCGAGACGCATGAAAAGGTAAAGAACTTTCGGCGCGCTGGCGAACTCTATGAGAAAGCAGGGGACGAGGTCCGCGCGGCCGAGAATTTTGCTCATTATTTTGAAGACGCGATGAGTCGTCAGGGTGGGCTAGATGAGATCGGGGAGGACCGCGCATTTGCGCTTCGCGCCGGCAAAGCCTTTCAAGAGTTGGGCGATTATTCCAAGGCCAGTCAGATCTTTGAACAAGCGGGATATCTGGTCGAAGCGGCCGATGCGTTGAGAGAAAGTGGAGAGCTTGCTCGCGCGGCTCAGCTCTACATGAGGGCTTCAGAGCCTTTGAAGGCGGCACAGATACTCGAGGAGGCCGGTGAGGATGTTCAGGCCGCCAAAATGAGAGCTGAGGCTGCGCTGAAGTCTGGTGACTTGAGAACTGCGGCAGAGCGTTTTCGTCAAGCGGGTGATCTTGAGCGCGCGGTTGGGCTCCTCGAAGAGTGTGAAGCGTGGGGTGACGCGGCGGAAGTTCGCGAAGAACTCGGTGACCTAGAGAAGGCCATGGAACTCTATGAGCGCGTAGAGAGATTTGGCAATGCGGCGCGCTGTGCCGAGTCACTGGGGCGTCTCGAACGGGCGAGCGAACTTTATCGGCAGGCTCAAGACCTCGACGGAGAGATTCGGGTTTTGGTACAGCAGGGCGATTTTTTCCGCGCTGGGCGCCTGCAATTCGAACACCGCAGACACCACGAGGCGCTTGAAACCCTTCAGAATATCGATTCTCGAGACCCAATCTATCCACGTGCAATCGAGCTTCAGGGCGATATCCTGCGGGCACAGGGGCGTTTTGAGAAAGCCTATTCTAGATATCGGGCAGCGCTTGGAATGCGCGACTGCAATCCTTCGACGCTGGCCCTGTTTTACAAGATGGGGAGGGTGCTTGAAGATGAGCAAGACCGGACAGGCGCGCTCGAGCACTACAACGCGATACTCGCCGTGGATAAGACCTACGAAGATGTCTCTGTTCGCGTGAAGGGGCTTCTCGGTAGAGGGCGTAAGTCTACGGTTCCGGGTACGACCTCGAGCGGGATTTTTGCCGCACCCGATGGCGTCGAGGGGCCCAGATACGAGATTCTCGAAGAGGTTGCTCGCGGCGGAATGGGTATTGTGTATAAGGCCCGTGACACGGTCCTTGGCAGGATTGTGGCGTTCAAAATTCTAGGTGAGAACCTTCGGGATAATGAGACAGCCGTTAAGTATTTTCTACGGGAGGCGAGGGCGGCTGCGGCTCTCTCACACCCAAATATCGTGACGATCTTCGATGCTGGTGAACAAGATGGCGAATACTATATGGCCATGGAGTTCGTTGAGGGTACGACGCTCAAAGAGTTGATTAAAAAGAAGGGAGCTTTGCCTGAGGATCAGGTGCGCTACATCCTGGTGCATTGTTGTCGCGCGCTTCAATACGCTCATTCTAAGGGCGTGATTCACCGCGATATCAAATCCGGAAACGTGATGATCACGCGAGAAAAAGCTCTGAAGATCATGGATTTTGGACTCGCGAAGTTTATGCGTGAGTACCAAAAAGAGCATACACAACAGGTCGGAACGCCATTCTACATGTCCCCTGAGCAAATCATCGGGAAGAATATCGACTTCCGCTCTGACCTCTACAGCCTCGGCTGCACTATTTTTGAATGTGCGACGGGAACCGTTCCTTTCTTCAAAGGCGACCTCTCGTACCACCACGTTCACACGAGGCCACCGACTCCGCGTTCAATCAATTCCACGCTTTCAAAGGATTTGGAGCGGGTGATTCTGAAGATGTTGGAGAAGAATCCAGACGCTCGATACCAGTCGGCAAAAGAGATCGCCGATGCGATCATGAGCCCTGAGTCCGCCTAAGAGTTTTAGCTCAACGTTTCGATGGTTTTAGCGGGCGGAGCTTTCGTTCACGGGTGGCGGGTAGCTCGCCTTGTGCTTTTGCCCTTATCTCGGCCGCGCGTTCGGTGCGTCCTTCTCGGTCTAAAAAGTCAGCGTAGCGGAAAAGCAGGAGCGCATTTTCCGGGAAGGCCTCTATGAGCTGGCGATACTGAGCTTCCGCGCACTCGAGCTCGCGCAGCTTTTCGCACGCTTCTGCTTTGCCAAGTCCTGCTTGGACGTGCTCGGGTGAAATCTCAAGAATGCGTGTGTAGATGGCCCGAGAGTCTGACCACGCTTCATTCTGCGCGTAGAGCGCCCCGAGCCTCAGACCCATGGTTAGCTCTTTGCGATCGACCTCCCAGGCCCAGAGGTAGTGGGGAATCGCAGACGTCGCATCTCCGGCGTTATCCAGGGTTTTGGCCGCATGCACGCGAATCTCCATCGACGAAGGGTCTGCATCCACAGCGAGTTTAGCCATCTCTACCGCGAGTTCCTGGTTACCCAAGTCTTGAGCTTCCCTTGAGGCTCGAAGTCCATCCTGGCCGCGACGTGTGCGAGAGGGTTCGGCTCGTGCAGCCTCTACGAAATGCTCGAGTGCTAACTCAAAGTTCTCGCTTTCGACCGCACTTAGGGCGAGTTTTCGATGGGCCGCGGCCTTGAGCTCGCGTGCTTCTCGGTGGCTTTCGTTATCTTCGATAACATCCGCAGTAACTTCAATCGTCTCCTCGTATTCGGCGCGTTCAAAGGCCATCTGGGCCTCGCGCATATGGTCAACACTTTCACAAGCGGTGAGGAGGACGAGCGACAATGCAAATAGTTTCGTGGTAGTTTTCACTCTCATGAGGTGGTCATACTCGACACCTCGGGTTGAAGGGAAGTGCCATGAAATCACAACTCACTCATCTCGATGAAAAGGGCGACGCCCAAATGGTGGATGTTTCGAAAAAAGATATGTCCGCTAGGTCCGCAGTAGCTCGTGGTTTTATCCAACTTTCGGGCGAAGTTGTGGGCCTTCTTAAGGGACCCAAGGGCGATGCGCTACAGGTGGCGAGGCTTGCAGCGATTATGGCGACGAAGCGAACCGACGAGCTCATCCCTCTATGTCACACGATTGGGCTCGACCACGCAGAAATCCGTTTTGGTCTTGGGCCAGATGTCGTGGGCTTGGAAGTCACGACGCGGTGCCGTGGGGCCACAGGCGTGGAGATGGAGGCCTTGGTCGGCGTGCAAATCGGACTCGCCACAATTTTCGATATGGTCAAGGCGCGTTGCCCTGAAGCGGTGATTTTCGGTGTTCATGTCGTGCAGAAGATTGGAGGAAAGACCGGGCACTGGACTCACCCAGATCCCCCAGGGGGTTCCGAGGGCTTTGAATGGCTCTAGGACTTTTCGATGCGCATTTGCACACCTCTTGCCGGACTCAGGAGGATCTGCACAATCTGAGTTATTTCGGCGTCACTCATCTTTTCACGAGCGCCTACTTCTCCACCTGCCCGAAAACCTTGGACGAGTTGCGGGGAAGGTGGGACGAATTCATGAAGTACGAGAGGGCTCGCCTTGCGGCGGCCGATATTCATGCATTTCTCGGGCTCGGGCTCACTGCGCGCAATTTCCCAGGCCGAGGCTACGCCGAGGTCTTGGGGCTTTTGGAAACGTATCTTTCGCAGGGCGAGATCGCTGGCCTCGGACCGATTGGAGTGTTTGGGGACAATGCGAACGAGTGGGACCTCTTTAAGAGCCAGTTGCGGCTGGCCAGGGAGTTCAGCGTTCCCGTCGTGATAAGTCCGCCTGACGACCTCAGAGTCACCATGACCTACAAGATGTTGGACGTCATAGTTGCCGATAAGATCGATAATGCGAACGTGTTGGTCTTAGATGTGAATCGTATATCTCTCGAAGCGGTGCTGGCCTCGGGTGTTTACGCAGGGCTGCGTGTCGTTGGCGATTTTGAAAGTGCCGTTGAGCTCTCAAAGTCGTCGCTGGGCGAACGAATTACCGTCGCAACCAATGCTGGCGAAGGTCCTGTAGATGTGTTGGCGTTGGCAAAACTTGAACGGGAACTCGAGCCTGGAACTCAGACTCGAAAAATTCTCTTCGACAACGCTTACGCGTTTTTCTCTAGAAACGACCGCTGAGTGCGAGACCCGCGCCGTCCTCTGAGAAGTAGGGAAGGGTGGAGATTCTGGTTTCGGGAGTTCCCAGATGGTCGAAGTGGGTGGCGTACACCAAATTCCCAACCAAAGACCCAATAAGACCACCGACGAGGACGTCGGAGAAGTAGGCTTCTTGCTGGTAGATTTGCGCTACAGCTGTGAGCGTAGCCAGGCCGTAGAAAGTTCCGAACGGAATCAGAGTCCCCGCAAAATTCGAATACCCAAGATCGTTGACCATCCAGTCTCTGAGGCCCCATGAGGAATAGGAAGCCGACGCAAAGGCAAAGGTGGTGAGCGTGGAAACGAAAGAGTCGTTGACGTCGCTATCTCCGTAGGCCGTGCGAACGAATGCTTGGTAGGGGCGTTGGCGCGCGAACAAGGTCTTGGTGATGCCTACGGACAAGGAAGTCCAAGCCATGGTGCGAAAGAAGCCCCAAAACGCGTGGTCAACGTTGCGAGATTGAGTCGCTAAGATCGGCTCTTCGTTTAGCATGAGCCAGAGGTACGTTGAGCCCAGAGCGAGGGCCGGAACGCCGACTACAGCGTATCCGGCGATGTCTCCAACTCCAAAAAGGAAGCCCGAGCCTTCAGCGAGATCGCCGTGAAACTTAAGGGAAATATCGTAGTCCCAACTGCCACGCTGTGGTGCGCCAAACGATGGGTCGGTGGTTCCGACAAGGTCTTGCCCCATGAATGTGAGCACGCCGCCCAGCGCAAGAACCGTCGTATCCAGCACAAGTCCGGCTCCCGAGAAGTTCGCTTCGCGGGGGATACGCTCTGCGGCGATTTTTTCGGCGCGCTTCTCTGCTTCGATGTCTGCGATCGAGCTTGTGGCAAAGACACTTTCAGCGGCGGGCTCTTCCTCAACAACCTCTTCGGCTTCTTCGGCAACTGCAGCCTCGAGTTCCTCCGCCTTAGCCGCAGCCTCGTCTTCAACTTCAGGTTCCTCAGGCGGTGGCTCTTCCTTCTTGGTTTTCTTCGAAGACTTTTTCTTCTTGGAGGACTTCGTCGAGTCTTGGGCTTCAACCACGCTTGGAGAAACGAAAGAGAAAGCTATCAACGCGCAAAGGAAGCGAACTAGAAAAAACTTTGAAAACACTGAAACTCCCGTGCTCATCAGAGAAAGTAGTCGCACTCTTGTGGAAGTGGTCGCGCACCAGATGCGTAATCACTCATAAACTCTGTGCATTGATACGCCTCAAGCGCATCAGCACAGGTTTGTAGTTCGTTTTTGGGATCAGGTACCGTGGCGGCCTGAGTTTCGCATCTTGTGATGATGGAATCTCGGCAAGTGTTCGCATCCACGTCGCAAAGTGCATTGGACGAAAACTCGTCAGAGCACGTGGTGCATTGCTCACAATGTTGAGTTGCAAGCGTCTCGCAGGTCTCCTCCACAGCAGGCAAACACGCAGCGAGTCCGCAGACAAACAAAATCAATAATCGGTACATCTTGGTCCTTCCCGTTTCGGCAGGGTAACTAGGATTCTGGAAATTTGCATTATCAAAAGGTTGGAATTCCCCACAAGCGCATCTATGCTCCATCCACCTTTTGTTTTGGAACGATCATGAGTGAGACACGAATAGATAGCATACTTCTGGCAACGGACTATTCGCATCGAAGTACACCCGCCGAAGAATTGGCCGTGGATTTGGCCGTGAAATATGCGGCTGTACTGCATGTGGTGAGTGCCATCGAGCCAATTGTTGGCGTGAGTCCTGACGACGAGGAATTGGCCGAGTTCGAGGCGTTCTACGCCAAATTACGTCAACGTGCAGAGAGCGAGCTAGAGCGTCGGATCAGCGATTGGACATCGAAGAAGGTCGTCGTGCGCCAACACATCGAGATCGGTCCGCGTTGGAAGGTGATTTTGGACAAGGCAGCCAACGAACGTGTGGATCTGCTTGTCCTTGGAAGAAGGCCCTTCGACTCAAGCGCATCTCTCGGGTCCACAAGTCACCGTGTATTTGTGGGCGCCCAACGTCCGGTGCTCCTGGTCCCGGGTGAGGAGTCGTGAGTCTTCCAGATGCGTCGCAATTGGCGCGGACCTATGGGAACTCGCGAAAGAAGCAATTCGGCCAACATTTCCTCGTGGACCCCCAAATCCTCGGAAAGATTTGTGATCTCGGCGGCGTTAAAGAAGGCGCCCAGGTTGTAGAAGTAGGGCCAGGATGCGGGACGTTGACCACGTCGATGTTGGCGCGAGGCGCCGAAGTCATGGCACTCGAGATCGACCGTGATGCTGCGGAATTCTTGCGCGAAGAGCTCAGCGTGGACGGCTTTGAGCTCATCGAGGGCGATGCGCTCAGGTTCGATTGGAGCCAGATCCAAGAGGGCACCATCGCCGTGGCAAATTTGCCCTATAATGTGGCAGTGGACCTGACGTTCGGCATGTTGGAAAGTGAGCGCTTTTCTAGCCTTACGTTGATGTATCAACGCGAGGTCGCCGACAGACTCGTCGCCCGAGCAGGTGATTCTTCGTATGGGTCCCTTTCGGTCATGGTCGAGCTCTGGGCCGACACGCGAAAGGTGATGGGGCTTCCCCCTGGTGCCTTTGTGCCGCCGCCAAAGGTCCATAGCGCCGTAGTTACATTCAAGCCTGTGCAGGGGTCGAGAATCGCCGACAAATCGCTACACGAGCCGTTTAAGAAGCTTGTGAAGACGGTCTTTGAAGTGCGTCGCAAGACCATGTTGAACGGTTTGAAGCGATTTGGGGTCCCGCCTGAAACTGGTCGTGAAGCTCTAGAGAAGGCTGGATTGGACGAAAAAATCCGCCCAGAGCGGGTCTCATTTGACGAATTTCTCGCCCTTACGGTCTATCTGCTCGATGAAGGCGTGATCTCAAAATAATCAAGCCGAGCAATCCGAAGAGTAGGGCGAGCGGGGTGCTAGTGCGCTTTGCGGGAGCGGTAGCGCAACAACCTTCTTCAACGTCTTCTTCAAAAACATGAGGGGGCGGGGCATCGCAAGTTCGACGTTCTGTAAGCCGCGGATAGATGGCGCACAAACCGTCGATATCGTCTTGTTCGAGCGTTCGCTTCCTGGTCTCTCCGATCGCAGCTGATGCAAACATGGTGGCGGTCATCTCGGGCGTGTGGTCCAAGCCGATGAAGTGCCCCACTTCGTGGGTCAGCGTGTTTTGCACGTCCACTTCTGGGTTGTCGTCACCGACCGTGAAGTTATGGAATTCTCCGTTCAACTCAATGTCCGCATCTACGATATGGCCCGTTTCAGCGTTATACGTCACGCTCGTCAGTGCGAATGCCGTTCGGCTGTAGCCCTCGGGCCACTCGTCGTCTCGCCAGACCACAATATTGGCTTTTCCGTCCGCGGCGGCGCGCGAATCGTCGGTTTCGCCCCCGTAGAGAATCTGGAGGTCAGAACACTCAACTTCATGCCAGGCTTCGAAGCCCAGATTTACCGCTGAGAGTAGCTCGTCAGAAAGAATCCCGTCTTCGGTGGGTACGGCGGCGCTTCCAGCCTCATGGAGATAGTAGCTCACACAGCGTGCGTTCCACTTCACCTGTTTTGGGACCTCTCCAGCCTTACATCGAAAAGCTCCGAATTCGGTACAAGTGGTGGTTGGAACCCAGGCCGATACGTCAAAAGACAAGAGGAGTAGCGTAAGAACAACCCAGACTTTCATTCATTGGCTCCAAGTACCTCAGCCATGAACGACTTGAGGTCGCTCGGAAATTCGGACATCTCTACAGGTTTGCCGTCTTCTGAGATCGGATGGAGGTGAGCATCAGGACTACGCTCGACGCGGTCTTCTTTGAGAACAAAGCGGCCTTGTTCGAGGCCCAGGACTGCCCATCCCTTGTGTTTCGGGTGTGACTCAAGGAAGAGAATTTCTCGAGAGCCTTCTGCAAACATCGGCAAACCCGGAACCCGAGTCACGAGGTTGCCATGCCTCCCGCCGAGATAACGGATTGAAAATGTATCCATCGGCTGGCCTTTCCAAACGTCTTCGGTTCGAAAGGTGGCCTTCGAAAAGACTCGACCGTCTTTCACCTCGGTCTGAACATCCTCGACACTCACCACCACGATCGCATCAGCTTCCTTGGAGAGTGTCTTGAGGTCCATATGCAGGACGGTCGCAGCGTGGGCACTGAAGCTCACAAGTGCGACGATGAAGAGGGAGAGTAGGGCGTGTTTCATTCTTCTTCGGTACGCTTGAGGTAATCAAAGAGACGATAGTGTAACTCGATCTGAGGTCGGTTCCATTCCTTTGGGTTTCCTAGATAGGACCCCATCGAGCGACCTCTAAACATACCATCTTGCATCCAGATGATGATTTCTCCACCTTCTGGTGTTTTTAGCGTTCTGGCAACATCAACCACGTCGGTCTCACCTGCTTGAACCAGCGACTCTCCCCAGGTGGAAGTGATATTGAAGATACGAGCGGCGCTATCCTCGCCTTCCTCGTAGTCGGCAATCTCTAGGCCACCTACGTCCAGCTTCTCTGAGAGTGCAGGCAAAGGGCCTGTCAAAATTGAGCTCGTGTTGGCGCCAAATGTCGGGTCGTCAAGCGTGCGGCCATTCAGGTCAAAACCAGGAGCCACGTGCTGCAAGACCTGTGTCGTTACCTGATTGATTTGATCTGGGCTGAATGTCACCACCAACTTTTTCCCGTCCCGTGTGTATTGGCTGAGAGCGGTGAGTTCATCTTGAGTGAACTCCTCTTCGGGCGTCATCACGAACATGATGTCATCGGTCGCTTCGAGCCGGGTCGTGGCACGCGCAGTCACGTCCAGATCTCGGTTGGCGTTGGTGAAGAACGCGAAGAATCCTTCGTTGGAGTTACGACCCGCTTTGAAGTTTGTTTTGGTTTGATAGAGGCCGATATTGATACCCATCGGCTTGATGTCGCGCAACGGCGTCTCGGCCCCGTCCATTTTTGCGGCCCATTCCATCGCATTCATGAAGAACTCGAAGTTGTCCCCAAAATGGAGCCAGGCGTCTCCGAACATGTTTTGGTCGCCCGCAACCACGACGCGACCCTGGCCGTATTCCTCTGCGGCTACCACTTCGAGCGGGCCTTTCTTCTCTAAAGCTTCCAGAGGGAGAGTCTCTTCGAGCGTGGCGGGGCCTTCGGTCCATGCAGATTCAAAGGCCTTCCATTCGGCGACGGCCTTGATTCTTACGGTACCCGTGTTTTGGCTAGGCGTTGCCGTTACCACCCCTTCGAGCTCACTCGAGGCGTTGATGGCTTCTGCGATGGCTGTCACGATTTCGGCAGGCGTTTCTTCAGCGCCTGACGTGTACTCCACCGGAACACCTTCGATGCTAAACGCGAAACGCGCTGACTCAGTAATCTCCTCGTCCAACGTCAACGTATGAACGGTGTTGATGCCGTCCCAACGCCAGTTTCCAAAGAGACCACCACCTGCGTTGGGATCCCAATAGTCAGCAAAAGAGCCCTCAGAAGTAAAAGCGAGCCCGCCAGATTCGGAGATCATGGGGCCACCGGTCTGAAGGCTGATCATCTCCAGATCTTGGGTGACAGGATGCGGCACAAAGTCCCAGGTAAGTGTCCACCCGAGTCCCGCAACGGCGTACTCAGGCGGCTGATCTGTGGCGGTGTGGTAGGTGACTTCTATACCCATCGGAATCAAGAAGCGGTTAATCCTCTCCGCATGCCTGTACACGTTGGTATGATCCGCGATAACAAAGAGGCCACCACCGTTCTCTACGAACTCTAAGATCACGTCGATCTCTTCGTCGGTGAAATCAGGTCGATCCTCGGAGAGTAGATTGATGAAGATAACATCGAACCCTTCGAGCCGTGGGGCCGAAAACGGTTCGGTTCTTATGGCCGTCCAATTGTATTCGTTATTTTTGAGGTGCTCGAATGCCCTCCAAAATCCAAAGACTCCCTGATATCCAAACTCATCTTTGTCGAGCCGATAGTCGACGGGGTTCTGTTTTGTGGTGTGATACACGTCCACTAAAACCCAAGGCTCGTCCGAATCTTTGGGGGGACGCACGTACGGTTCTTCCACGTCCTCTGCACATGAAAGGATGCCTACGAGACCTAATAAAAGCAGTTTTTTCACGTTCTTCTCTAGCTCAACTGAGGTAGCCCACTCAGCTGGCCACCTAACCATTTATTGTAGAACTTTTCCGAGTGTATCTTTGGCACGCTGAAGCGTTGTTCCTTCGATTCTTTTTCTGAGGTGTTCGTCAGCCGCCACCGCGTCTTGGATGGCCTTCTTGGGTAGCAAGAGTGCCTCGACGTCGCTCGCCGCTTGAACAGTTGCTGTTGCAGCTTTTCCGCTGAGCAACGAAACCTCTCCCACATAATCGCCAGGTCCCATTTCTTTGAGGTCGACATGCTTTCCAAACGCATTCGTAAACACCTTGATCGAACCTTCGACCACCAGGACCAGGTTCTCCACTTGTTTTCCCTCTTCGATCAAGCTTTGACCGGAAGAAAACGAAACTAACTTAGCGTTTTCGGAAAGCATTTGCAGAAGGTCTTCGGAAACCTGCTCAAATAAAGGGGATTTTCGAAGTGTGTTCAGAAGGACATCGGTCATTGGGTCTCCCTATCAGAATTCGGGCGAGTGTATCTCTTCGACAAGAAACTGAAAAGCGGCACATCCCATTGGGATGTACCGCCCTCATATTCCGAGGCCAGTCGGAAAACTTATCTAAAGGCTGGAAGGTGAATCGGTGCGTTTTGTCCGTGGACCCAATCTCGGAGTCGAACGAAGTGGCGGTGTGAGATCTCGGTGAACTTGAGACCGAAATGCCCTTGGGCATCGTAGGTCTTCTTAGCGCCGATGAGCAATGGCTCGCTATCTCCGGGGAGCTCTATCTCGAGTCTCACTTTTTCGTCTTTGGCATCAAAGGGTTCAAGAAGGCGCTCAACCCGCATCCCACCGAGTGAGATGTTAGTTGCTCGGCAGATAGTCATCATGCCGCTTTCCACCTTATTGAAGATGATGTCGCAATTGATACGTTCTTGCTTTCTGACTTCGCTCATGTCCGACCTCCGTGTCGACTTGGGGCACCGTTGCCCGACATAAAAGCAATATCACGCGCTGGGACTAGGACAATTTTTTAGCGCTTGAGCGTCAGGTAACCGATTGCAAAGGCGAAGAGGCCGTTGGCTGCAAGCCAAACTCTGTCAAGCATGCCCGCGCCAGGAATCCAAAGTACATCGGAAGTCAGAATGAACGACTCGGCGAGCAGGAATCCCGCCATACCGATGGCCAAGCCAGCACTCAGCGCGCGAAGTGTCTTCGAGCCATTAAGGAACGCTGCTGCGCCGAGAGGAAGCAACGCACTCGCAAAAATCGGGGTCTGGTGGAACCCAACGCCGAGGAGCATCATGTCGAGCTCCGCAAGCGGTCTTGAGAACCATGCGGTCCATGAGAGGTCTCCAGCGATCAAAGGCAAGAAGAAGAGTCCACTTGAAGCTGCGACAAGTCCTGTGAAGAAGAGTGGGCTCGCTTTCGGGGCGATTCCAAGCATGTCCTTTCGTCGCACTCCTGCGAAGGCCAAGAGGGCGAGCAATAGGCCAGCACCAAAACGGGTCGAACCTTGTTCGGTGACGGCTGCTTTGACCGCCGCATCAGCTTGCACGATGCCTGCGCCGTAGCGCTCTTCAAACTCTTTTGGGTTGGAGTAGCGCTTCTTTTGAGACTCATCCGCACTCTGCTTCAGGATTTTTTCGACTTTGTCGGGGTGCGTCACGCCTTGTTCGATGATCAGCGCCGCGATCGCGGCTACGTGTGGTGATGCCATCGACGTTCCCATGTAGAGGGCAAAGTCATGGACGGCTGTGTTTCCGTCTTTGAGCGTCTCTTGCATCACGCCATCTGGGCGCCCGTCTTTGTTCTGGTCGATGCGAGTATTTCCACCTGGCGCAGCGACGTCCACATAAGGACCCCATTGAGAGTAGAAGGTAGTGTGCTGGTCGAATTGCGTGGCCGCGACGGCTACGACCTTATCGTAGGCAGCAGGGTAGCTAGGTGAGCGTTTCCCGGCGTTTCCAGCGGCAGCGATGATGGTCACACCCTTCTTGTGGGCGTGTTCGATCGACGCTTTCATTACGAGGCTCGGAAGTGGTCCGCCAAGGCTCATGTTGATGACTTTGGCGCCGTTATCTGCTGCGAATCGAATCGAGTCAGCGATGTCTGCGACTTGACCGAATCCACGACTGTTTAGCACGCGGAGCGGCATGATCTTGGAGTTGTACGCGAGCCCTGCGACCCCGTACTTGTTGTTGGTGCTTTGGGCGATGGTACCGGCCACGTGTGTTCCGTGTCCGTGTCCGTCCCAAGCAAAATCGTCTTTGTCGACGAAGTCGTAGCCTTTGACGAAAGCTGTATCCGCGAGGTCTTTTGCCGCAATAATGTTCTTGGCCTTATCGTCTTCGGCGGCAACACCTGTATCGATCACGGCCACGACGACACCTTTGCCCGTCGCCATCTTCCATGCGCTCTCAGCATTCACCTGCTTAAAGTTCCACTGGAACTGATAAAGGGGATCGTTTGGGGCTCCAAAGGTCTGATACTCGATATTTTCTTCCACCCCTTCAAGGATTGAGTTTGAACTCAGGCAGTCTCGAATAAACGGAACCGCGCCTTCCTCGACTTTAGCCACGTAGATGTTCGGGGCGTCAGAAGTGGGGCTGTTAAGGTCCGCATCTAGACCCCACGACTTTGCAAAAGCCACGGCTTCTTCGTGCGAGACATCGTCGTCGAAATCTAGAATGACTTCATCCCAACGAGGTTCCGTATCGGAGATCTGAACTCCGAAAGTGGCGTGGGCTGGGTTATGAGGAATGGCGTTATCTGTGGTGGTCTGGCTTGTGCCGATACACTCTTGAAAGCGGTCCACCGGAGTCACCGCGTGAGCGTGCGACGCGAGGAGGAGTGTTCCGATTCCCAGGCTGAGCCCTAGTGTGCGTTGGATTTTCGTCATGTTGTCCTCTTTGCGAGAGTCGGCGTAAATCGCCTCTTTACATCAAGTGTAACGAATCTTGAGGCACGTTGCATTCCCCGGAACCAAATTTTTTTGATTTCAGTCGACTTCTGAGAGGTCGGACGCGTTCAACGAGTGCGAATTGTCGTGTAAGCGTTCGGCAGCAATGTTTGAGGTGTATTGCGCCATGGAGGGGTGCTTGAGGCTCAGGGCCTCGAAATCGGCTCGCGGAAGATGGATGACGTGACCTGACTCCGACACCACACACCCAGCCACAGCAGGTGTGTCGGCCACAAGTCCGATCTCGCCGAAAATCTCACCGCTCTTGAGTGTAGCGATGGTGATTTCCCATTCGTCGTCTTTGCGGACGACATCGACCTTGCCGTCGAGCACGATGAAGAGGCCAGGGCTAGGGACACCTTGAATGATGAGCGAATCGCCTTTCTTGAGTCGCAGTCCGGTGAACGAGTCCATGATCCCAGCACGGGTCTCATCGGAGAGCCCATTAAACATGGGGTGGCGCGCCAGGATATGTTCTGTCATGGCGTGCCGGCGAAGCGTTGCAATTCGGTTCTGGAAATCTCCAAATTGAACGCTCAGCGTTTGAATCGCTGCCTCGGTCAGTCTCAGAATCTCTGAGCCCGTTTGAGCAAAAACGTCCACTTCAGAAGGCCGTCCAGAGCTTCCCTGGCAAGCGAGTCCGATAAGATCGTTGGGTTGGAGATAGAAAATCCCGGTCTCGGCCTTCACGATGAGCTCGTCTGAGACCGTCCAAACGAGGTCCACGCTTCGTTTGTCTTTCTCAACGATGCGTTGCGTCCGGTCGTAGACATTATATTCGATAAGGTCGAGGACTCGCCTGAGGGCCTCTTGCGGCAACAAACTCAGAAGCGGAACCGACGGAAGGCCACCGGGCTGTGAAAGAAGTCCAGTACGCGTACTCGCAAGTTCGGAAGCTCGGTCCAAGAGTTCATCGTCAGGCACATCACATGATCGACCTTGAAGGTCGAGTGATTCGCGAGGTTCCGGAAGCGGCACTCTCGTGACTTCCGACGATATGAACGGGCTTCGAATATTGTAGAGGGTCGCGATATGGTCGAGCACGACTGGCGTGTCTGGATTCAGGGCGAGCATCTGCCGGGCGGCCGCGATGGCTCGCATGGGATGACCGGCGTTTGCGAAATGCCGGGCAACAGCCTGATAGATGTCGACTGCCTCTCGCTTTCTGCCTTGTTGCGCAAGTATGAGGGCAACGCGTTCGCGCAATGGGACGTTATCGTCAAAGCGCGAAAAGTTGGCGAGAATGATACGAAGGGCGACCTCGTGGTCATCTTGATCGACGGCATCGTTGATAGCCGACATCAATTGAGAGAGCTTGCTTGGCTCCATTCGAGCTCCAGAAGATTCAGACCGGGACTAGTCGAAAGACCTTACGCCAAAGTACAGGTGCTGCCAACGTTAGAATCTCAGTTGAGCTTCGCTTGACACAGCGAGAAGGTGACCCCTAAGATTCCCGGGTTTCAACCTTAATCGACCGAATTGTCCGGGCAAAGGGAGTATGCATGACGACGAATGACCAGATCGAAGCTTATCTGATCGAAACGCAATTACCGTTTGAGCGCGTCAAGGACGGATTTTGGATCATCCATGACGAAAGTGACGCAGTAGATAATATCGTGGTGGTCCACACTCCGCCTGTGATTACGTTCCGCGTGAAGCTTATGGATGTGCCCGAAGGCGACCAGCGTGAAGAACTTTTCCGACATCTGCTCCATCTAAATGCGTCAGCAATGGTGGCAGGCGCGTACGCGCTTGAGGATGATTCGGTGGTCATCGTTGACTCGCTTCAGAGCGAGAATCTCGACTATAATGAGTTTCAAGCTTCAATAGACGCCATCGCGTTTGCGGTTCGGGAACATTATTCGGATTTGAGTGGGTTTAACCCAAGCGGTAACTGACGCAATTTGTTGAACATCGGAAAAGCAATTAGAACTTAAGTCCACTAATGGACAAAGCGGAGACACGAGATGGGTCTTTTCAATCGTATCGGCACGCTCCTTAAAGCAAATATCAACGATCTGGTCAGCAAGGCAGAGGATCCTGAGAAAATCCTTAACCAGCTGATCCTCGATATGAAGGAGCAATTGATCGAAGCCAAGAAGCAGGTTGCGGTCGCAATTGCAGATGAAAAGCGGCTCAAGAAGCAGCTTGATAACGAATTGCACATGGCGAGGGAGTGGGAGAAGAAGGCGATGATGGCGGTTCGCGCTGGCCGAGATGACCTCGCGCGTGAGGCTCTTCAACGCAAGACCGAACACGACAAGCTGGCATCCGAGTTTCAGGCTCACTGGGAGGCGCAGAAGGCTGCTTCAGACAAGCTTCGCGACTCGTTGCGTCAACTCAACAATAAGATCGAGGAGGCGAAGCGTCGTAAGAACCTCCTCATCGCTCGTCAGAAGCGCGCCGAAGCTCAGAAGACCATTCAAGAGACGATGTCTGGTCTGAATGACACGTCGGCCTTCGATACCTTCGACCGCATGTCGCAGAAGATCGAGCAAATGGAAGCAGAAGCTGAGGCGTCTGCTGAGCTTGCAGAGGGCATGTCCGGCGATAATCTCGCGTCGAAGTTTGAGGACCTCGAAGTGGATCATGGTGCCGACGAAGCTCTGATGGCCTTGAAGGCCAAGATGGGCATGGGCCAACAAGCCGAGCAGAAGTTTGAGTTTGAAGAGAAGCAAGAGAAGAAGCAGTCGGTTCCTGCGGGTCGTGGCACCTGGGACACTGAAGATTTCTAGCCCTAGCGGCTCTTGTTCTGGAATGAGCCTCCGAGATTCGGGGGCTCTTTTTTTGTGAATTCGGAGGAAAAGATGCCTGAAGTCTTTGGCGGGATCCTTTGCGCAGGTTTTGGAACGCGTCTCAAACCCATTACGGAGGTTGTGCCCAAGCCCTTAGTGCCATTTCTGAACACACCCATCGTGGCGTACCCACTTCAGAACCTTCGAAGTGCGGGCATCGAGAGGGTCGGTCTGAATCTTCATCATCTGGCGGATCTAGTTCCACCCGTGGTGGACAAACTGGCTCTGGTACTGGGCGTTAAGCCGGTTTACTCGCGAGAGTGGGAAATCTTGGGAACCGGCGGAGGTATCCGAGGGATTTGGGAGGCGCTCGGTGAGCCAGAGGGGACGCTTGCGGTGTTGAATGGGGATTCGGTGAGCGATATCGAACTCGCCCCTCATATCGAGGCGCATCATGCATCTGGCGCCGACGTGACACTGGTCATCCGCGCGAAGACCGAAGGTCAACCGGGGCGAGTATTTGTTGGGCAGGGTAAGGGCATTGCGGGGATTCGGGACTATCGGCGTCCGGGCGCATCTGGATTGACGGAGTACGAGTTCACGGGGGTTCATATTCTGAGCCATCGTGCGATCAGCCGTCTGGAGCTTGAGCCGAGTGATGTGGTGGATGAGCTCTATGGGCCGATGGTTCAGGCCGATGAGGCCATTGGATTCTCGGTGGCCGAAGGCGGTTTTTGGGCTGCTCTCGACAATCCAAGGCTGATCTTCGACGCCACTAAAGCGGTTTTGGACGCCCCCGAAGTCTTTGGATTGGCGCCTCTCGGTGAGGCGATTGGAGATAAGCTCCATATCTTGCGCCAGGAGGATATCTCTGGTGAGTCCAAAGTGAGTGGTCCTCTCTTTTTCGGCATGAACGTCAAAACCGAGGCCAAAGCGTTTGTTGGCCCTTACGTTGTCATGGATGGTGTAGAGGTTGCGTCCGGCGCAAAGGTCAAGAACGCGATTCTCTACGGAATGGGCCGGATTGAAGGCGAATGGGAAGACTGCCTTGCCGTTGCTGGAAAGGTGGTTTCGATTCCTTCTTAGGGCAGAAGGCCTTAAGGCGCCGGGTAGAAGATCGGTGCGCCAGGTCCAAGTGGGAGGCCAAGCGTGTACCAAATGAAGATCATGATGGTCCAACCGATTCCGAGCGCGATCGAGTAGGGGACCATGGCTGCAAGTATGGTGCCCATACCCGCCTTGGGATCGTATCTCTGGGCAAAGACGATGATGATTGGGAGGTAGGGCATCAGGGGCGTGATGATATTGGTCACTGAGTCACCTACGCGGTAGGTGGCCTGAACGAGCTCGGGGCTAAAACCTGAGCCATTGCCAGCCATTCCAGCTTGCATCAACATGGGGATGAAAATCGGTGCCATGAAGGCCCATTTGGCTGAAGCGCTGCCCACCAACATGTTCATAAGGGAGGAGACCACCAGAAAGCCGAGTAGTAGCGGGAGGCCGGTGAGGCCAATATCGCGCAAAAATTCAGCGCCTTTGACAGCGGTCACGGAGCCGAGGTTGGTCCAGTTGAAATAAGCAACGAACTGCCCAGCCACGAACGCGAGCACGATATAGGCGCCCATGGTTCCCATGGCTTCGCCGGCCATTGCGGCGACGTCTTTGTCGTTGCGAATCTGGCGAGTCAGGTAGCCGTACACAATCGCAGGGAAAATGAAGAGGATTGTGATGAGGATCTCGATGGAGTCGAAGAAGGGCGCATAAGCTTCGATTGCGGGCATGCCTTCTGCAACGGGCTGGCGAAGCGGCGAAGAGGGAATGAGCGCGAGCAGGGAGAGTGCACCGGCGACCAAAAGGGCGACCCCAGACGCGAGCTTGAACGCTCTTTTGTGTTCGTCGTCAGGTTCATCGGTGTTCATGTCCAGCGACTTCGGGCGCTCCCACTCGCCAAGCATGGGCTCGACAATTCGTGTGGTGATAACGGTTCCGATCACCGTGATTAGCACCGTGGACACCACCATGAAATAGTAGTTGCAGGTGGCATTCACCGAGTACGAGGGGTCGATGGTTTGCGCTGCTTGTTGGGTGAGTTTTGCAAGCATCGGGTCAAGACCCGTGATCAGAAGGTTAGCGCTGTAGCCGCCCGAAACGCCGGCGTAAGCGGCAGCCAATCCTGCTAGTGGGTGCCTTCCCATGCCCGCGAAGAGCAAAGCGCCTAACGGCGTCAGCACGATATAACCCGCGTCTGCGGTCATGGAGCTCATGACACTCGCAAACACGAGGGTTGCCGTAATCAAAGAGGCTGGCACAGAGCTCACGAGAAGCCGAAGGCCCATCGCGAAAAATCCAGTCTTCTCGGCGATCCCGATGCCGATCATCACGGTCAATACAGGCCCGAGCGGTGCAAACCCCACGAAATTGTCCACCACGTTGAGGAACATCCACTTGATGCCCTCGGCACTCAAGAGGCTGACGACAGTCATGGTTTTGACTTCGCCGGTTCGCTGGACCATGTCCGCGCTCAGCCCTTGGAATACCATGGACGCGAGCACGACTAGACCCGTGAAGATCACGAAGAGCGTAAGTGGATCGGGAAGTTTATTACCAAAATCGCCGAGACGCTCAAGCGCTCGAACTACGATGTTTTGGGAGGGTGCCTTGGAAGACATAAGATTCCTTAGACATTGAAAAAATTGTGTGGGGAGCGATAACAGAGACTTGGAGCCGGCGCAACGCGGCTGTGCACAAACTCCACGATGCGATATACGGCCCTGCATGAGAGTACTGCACACATCGGACTGGCATCTTGGAGTAAGCGCTGACACGGCGCCTCGGCACGAGGAGCACCAACTCTTTCTGGACTGGCTTCTAGGTCAATTGACCGAAGAGCGAGTAGATGTGCTGGTGATTTCGGGAGATGTGTTTCACTACACGCAGCCATCGGCCGCGGCACAGGCGCAGTTCTTCGAGTTCTTGGCTCGAAGTTCAGCAATCCCGGGCCTGGATGTGGTGGTGGTTGCCGGTAATCATGATTCACCGTCTCGTCTCGATGCTCCGCAGGCCCTACTCAAGAATCTCAATGTGCATGTGGTGGGGAACCTTCCCGAGAACTTGGAAGAGTGTTTGATCCATGTGGAGCGGGGAGAAGAGAGTTTGGTTGTGGCCGCGATTCCGTATATCTCGGAGTCCAAGCTCGGGATTGTCACGACGGATAAGGATGCCGCGCAGATTCGGGATGAGTACAATCAACGCTTTCGCGAGATTTACATGTCGTGCGCGGACAGCGCGCGCGAGAGGTGGCCCGATGCTCGGATGATCGCAACCGGGCATTTGACATGTGTTGGCGACAAGCCGAGCGAGGAGGGTGATTACCAAACACCTCTGCATCAAGCGATGATGATCTCGGGGCTGAGCGCGGATATTTTTGGGCAGGCGTGGGAGTATGTGGCGCTGGGTCATATACACAGGTGTCATGCGCCTGCGCCGCATGTTTGGTATTCGGGCACGCCGGTTCCGACCGCGATTACCGAGGCGTTTTCTCCGAGGTACGTGATGCTTTGGGAGAACGGAACGGTTAAGCGGGTCGAGGTCCCACGATGGCGCGATTTGTGGGTGATCGAGGGGACGGCAGAAGAATTGAGAGACGTGGTGGAGAATCTGGTTTGGGAGTGTGAGCTCCCGCCCTATCTCTATATGGAGCTTGATGGCGAAGGGATTGGCCCAGACTTTTTTCAGCGCATCTTGAGTGTCGAGTTCCCCGACGCAACTCCGCGAATTGCATCGTTCAGGCGCAAAGTGCTTGAGGTGCAGGTTGAGGAAGAGGAGGCCTTCGACCCGCGAGGACTCGATTCCTACACGCCAGAGGAAGTCTTTGTGATGAACTGGAAGGCTCAGTATCAGGAGCCTCCTGGGCCATTGGAGTTGGCTGCTTTTCGTGAGCTCTTGAGTGAAATTCAAACTGATGGAGCAGCGGACTGACGCTGAAAATTCATGCGATTTCACAAGCTTCGTATCAAGAATCTCAATGCCTTGTATGGCGAACACGTCATCGACTTTGACGCCGACATTCCTGGGGCTGCGTTATTCCTGATCGTGGGTCCAACGGGGGCTGGAAAGTCCACGATTCTGGACGCGATTTGCCTGGCACTCTTCGGACAAACACCACGGCTCGATAGGCGAACGGGACACGCTGAGCACGACGTCGACCACGTGATGTCCATCGGTGAGGCGGAGTGTTTTGTAGAGCTCGAGTTCAGTATGATTGCCCACGATGGACGTCGAGAGCGCTACGTGGCGGCGTGGTCTATGCGCCGAGCTCGAGACAATCCCGATGGCAAGCCGCAGCGCCCTGAGCGTTCGCTAGTCAAAATTGAGGCTGGGGCGCAAAAACTCTTGGTCTCTGACCATCGGGTGAAGCTCTACCAGCCTGAGTTCGACCGTGCTCTTCGCGGTCTGAGTGTGGAGGACTTCAAGCGCAGTATCTTGCTCGCACAGGGCGATTTTGCGGCGTTCCTGAAGGCCAGTGATTCGGAAAAGGCGAGTATTCTTGAAAGGGTCACGAGCACCGAGATCTATCAAAAGATCGGGGCGCGTGCGGCCCAGCGGCGTCGTGATGCCGAGAACGAGCTGAGAGACCTTGAGAGACGTGCCGAAGGCGTGTCCGTCCTAGGTCAGGAGGCTCGCGAAGAGTTGAACAAAGAGATTGGGTCATTGGTAGCAGGGCTGCAGGAGGCCAAGGAGAGCGCCGAGAAGGCTCAGGAAGAACTTGAGGTTCTAAAACGTGCTCAAAAGCTCAAGAGTGACCTTGTTCAGGTTGAGAAAGATCAGAACCTTTGGAAGCTCGAGCACGAGCGCGCGAACATTGAACGCAAACGGTTGAAAGATGATTCAACGGTGCGAGACGCCGCTGAGTTGGTGGTCTCGAGGAACCGCGCGGCGGCATCTATGCAGGGGCTGGGCGAAAGGGTAGAGCGACATCAAGAGCTCTGGGATAGAATCTTTGGCACATGGCAGGAGCTTAGACGTCAGGAAAAGCAGGCTCGAGGTGGGCTAGGCGCAGCGGAGGCTAAGATTGGTGCTGAGCAAGCTCAGCTAGAGGATGCGCTGGCGTTAGAGGCCAGGGCAAAAGGGCTTCTCGGTGTGCTCAGGGAGCGCCGCGAGGGTCTAGACTTGGTTAGGGCCAAAGTCGAGGAGACCTCGAGACTCTTGGAGGAGCGGCAAAGTCTCGTCGCCGAAAACGAAGAAGCCATTCAACCGTTGACCAAGAAAATTGAGCGCTCACGGGAGAAACTGAAGACGCTGATCGAGGGCGCTTCGGAAGATTTCGAATCAAAGATCCAGGATGAACTGGTCGCACTAGACAAGAAGCTGAACTCGATACGAGCGGCGTCCTCACACTTCAGTCAGATCGAGCGATTTAAATCGGAACGAGAGGATAGACGGGGGCAATTGGATTCGACCTCGGCTGAGATCTCGAATGTTGAGAAGGAAATCTCGGCCGTTCAGGAGAATCTAGAGTTGCTTGGGTCGCTCTTGGAGGCAAGGGATGCAGCGGTGACTCATGTGCGCGAGATCCTCTCGCTATCCAAATGGCGTCGAGAACTCGCCATGGGTGAGCCGTGTCCGCTTTGTGGCTCTCCGCTTCACCCTTATCTTGAGTCGGAAGAAGTCAGGGAGATCGACGAGAAGGGCGACGCGGAGATCTTGACTAAGACGCGCGAACTAGAGGAGACGAAGTTTGAGCTAGACAAGAAGAAGCGCTCTTTGGATTTGCTAAGAAACCGTCTCACGGGACTAAAAACCTCAAAAGAACACAGCGAGTCTCGTTTGTTGGGCATCACTCAAGAGTTAGAAGATGCCACGCGCCACTTTTCCAAGGCACTGATCGATGCCGGATTCCAACCCTTGGAAGAGTACAGGCTTCGCGACCAAAGCGTGTTGAAGGCCGAAGAAGAGGCCTTGGTGGCCCGAAATGAGGAGAAGCGAGAACTTCTGAGCCGGGTCCGAAAGCTTAATGCCCAGGTTGCGGATCTCGAGAAGGAGCTTGAGAACTTGAAACGTCCCGAGTTGAAGGAAGAGGTTAGGCTTCTCGAGCGAGATTTGGTCAATGCGCGACGCAGCTTGGAAGATGCCCGGAAGAAGGCGGAGGAGGTTGAGGCGAGGTGGCTCGAGTACGTTCAGCCGCTTCAGGAGCTTTCACAGAAATGGGAAATCTCGGAGATAGAAGACGGAATTCCTCTCGCGGGTAGTGCGCGGCAGGCATGGCATGAGTCGGCGATTTCGGCGGCAAAGAGGGAGGTCAGGAAGTGGACCGAAGAGCTTTCAAAATCAGCTCAGGTCGAGGCGCAGTGGGTAGGGGAGGCTGTCTCACTTGCGTCGCAAATCGAGAATGCTCGCCAAGATTTGGACCGGGTTTCGTCGACCCTGAGAGAGGAGCTCAGCCGATTAGAGCTGAGTGAGGACGAGGTGCTTAGCCGAGTACTTTCCCAAGAGGTGCGAAGCCAACTCGAAGCTCAGATCCGAGAGGTCGAATCTACCGGAACTCAGCTTGAGGAGCGGGCGCGCCTAATCCGGTCTGAACTAGAGCCCCTGGGTGAGGTGCAAACAAGTGATGAGGGTAGGACTTTGCTTGAGGAGCGGGTTTCGGCGTTGAACCAACGCTACGACGAGCTTGGTGTTGAACTTGGGCGCCTGAAAGAGCGCGCTGAGAGTGACGATCGAATGCGCGAAAAGCTGTCTCAGATGCACGATGTTCTTGAGGAAACTCGTAAGCGTGACCAGCTTTGGGTGCGAATCGCGAATCTCATCGGAACCAATGAGGGTGCGAAGTTCCGCGAGTTTGCTCAGACGTTGAACTTGCGTGGACTCGTCGAGCGGGCGAATCGCCATCTGCGCTACCTCCACCCTCGTTTTGAGCTGGTCGTGGCTGAGCGTGACGGCCTCCCGACACTTCAGTTCGACGTGCTCGACAAGTACCAGGCCTCTAGGATTCGCCCGTTGACCACGCTCTCGGGCGGCGAGTCATTCCTAGTGAGTCTATCGCTTGCGCTTGGGCTTTCCGAGTTTCGGAGCATCGACTTCCCTGTGGAAATCCTTCTTTTGGACGAGGGCTTTGGGACACTCGATCAGGAGTCCTTGCGTGTTGCGGTCTCGACTCTGAAGCGCCTCGAGGCGCAGAGTGCACGCCAGATTGCGCTCATCAGTCACGTAGAGTCGCTTAAGGAAATGATTCCGGTTCAGATTCGTGTTGAGCCTCAAGGCTTTGGGCGCTCCAAAATCTCCGTCGTCAAATGATTGACCCGCGCGCGGGCTTTTGCGACTCTAAAGAGAACTGATTGAATCGGATGACTAATGAACGATTGCTCGGCGATGTGGCGAGTCCTCACACTCTTGGCGGTATTTGGCATAAGCGCCTGCGGAGGCGATGATCCGCCGCTGCTTCAATCGAATAACTCGGAATCAGATTCGGGCACCCAAACTACCGGTCCAGACGACGGGAACACCGGAATCACCAATAACGTGGTCTTTCCGGGGGAAGATATGGGCCCTCAAGAGGAAATGGGGGAGTGCTCTCCAGACCAGTTGGATGAGCCAGACCCTTCGTTTTTTGACGCGAATTGTGATGGTATCGACGGTGACGAATCGCAAAGTGTTTTTGTAGCCACTTACGGTGATGATGCGAATCCGGGCACAAAGTCTTTGCCGAAAGCCAGTGTTGGAGCCGCCATCGAAGAAGCCGCTGCTACCGGAAAGACGTGGGTGCTCGTGGAAGAGAGTCTCTACGATGGCGGTTTTGAACTGGTCGACGGCGTGAATCTGGCGGGCGGCTATGGCTTTGGCTGGCGCCGAGATGGACGTGCGAAGACCACCATTCGCGGTGGCAATCCGTCGATTCGAGCTACGAATATTTCGTCCCGAACTCTTGTGATGGACTTGACGGTGGAAGGAGGGACCGGGGAGCCAGGTCAGACGGCAGTGGGCATCTTGGTGGAAGGAAGTACGGGCCTGATTCTTCAGAATTTGCGGGTCACGGGTGGCCGTGGAGGTGATGGAGCATCTGGAGATACGGGGGCAACCGGAACCACTGGGAATCGTGGCAGCAACGGGGAAAATGCGCCTCCGGATTCGGGTACCCTCGGTTTCTGCAAGAATCAAGATGCAAGCGATGCTCCGAGTGTAGGTCCGGGCGCTGAGCCAGCGTGTGGTTCCGATGTTGGCCGAGGCGGCGCTGGAGGAAGGTCTGGAAAGGGCTCATCGAGCGGCCAGAGTGGTCAGCGAGCGCCCGATAGTGGCGGCGAAGGTGGAAATGGGGGTGGTCAGAGCACGGCAGGGTTTAAGGGGCAAGATGGCCCATCGGGGAGCAGTGGTGCGCCGGGAGCGGGGGGAGGTTCGGGAGGACAGTTCAACGGTTGGCAATGGCTAGGTGAAAGTGGTCAACCTGGCGAAGCCGGTGCCCCTGGTAAAGGCGGTGGTGGCGGCGGCGGAGGTGGTGGTGGCTCGGAAGCAATCGGTTGTGATTCCTGGGGCGGTGCCGGAGGCGGTGGTGGTAGCGGCGGCTGTGGTGGTGCCGGTGGAGAGGGCGGAGGTCATGGAGGTGCTTCTGTGGCGGTGATGCTCTTGGAAAGCGATATCACGATCCGAAATTGTCAGATCTACGGCGGTGCTGGAGGTGCCGGAGGTTCCGGTGGTGGGGGAGGTCAAGGCGGAACAGGTGGCGACGGAGGAAGTGGCGGCAACAAAGAGGAAAACAGCGGAAACGGCGGCGCAGGAGGTCGAGGTGGGACTGGTGGCCGTGGAGGCGAGGGCGGCGGTGGCGCTGGTGGACCATCGATCGGGCTTTTCTCAAACCGCGCGCTGAGTGTTCAACCCATCAATACCATGGTGACTCAGGGTGAAGCCGGTGTTGGTGGATCCGCCGCGAGTGCGGATGGAAGAGGAGCTGACGGATTCGCCGAGTCTGTTCGCATCGCTCAATAAGCCTCGGAAGAATCAGCCTCCGAACTTCTTTTTCAGGTCTTCCAAGTCGTCGTTCGTCTTCTTTTGCCGTTCCATCCGGTTGAAGACGTTTTCAAGTTCTTTGCGACGTGGATCCACAATGTCATCCACCGAGAGTTCCTGAAACGCCTCGATACTCGCCTCGAACCCTCGGATCTTATCAGCCATACGGTCGAACTCGTTGAACGTGCGCTCGTTTCCAGGGGAAACCGAAGACGCGTCGCTAGAATCCATCTCAGGGACGTCACCGCCCTTTGCGGCGAGCCTTCGCTTGAGCTCGCGGTCCCAGGCTGACTCGTCGTTGAGCGGTTGCTCGGAAGTGCTCGGTGTGCTTCGACGGTCAGACTGCATGCGGGTGCCCTGTAGTTTGAGTTCCAAGGCCTCGAGTGCTCGGGTGATGTCTTTGAGGTACGCCCGCTGATCGTCGAGTTGGTCGCGGAGTTTTTCGATTGCCGAGAGGGTCTTGTTCTTCTGGACCAAGGCTTCGCGGGCGAGGTCCTCTTCACCGGCCTTTAGCGCGAGCACCGCTCGCTGCTCCCAGAGGTCGACTTTTTGCCGTGAACTCTTGATCTCCTCGATGAGTTGTCGCTCTCCCTTTCTCAACTCGATTTGTTGGCGACGAGCGTCGCGCAGCGAGCTTTCGACGTCAGACATCGTAGACCTGAAGCGATCTCGGCTCGAAATCTCATTGAGTTCAGATCGGATAAGGAGGTTTAAACGGTCCAATATGCTCATTTCTTTTCTCCGAAGAGGTCCATCGTTTGACCAGGTTCGTTATCTCGCGATTTGCCCGGCCCTTCAAGGTCGAGTTCCGCGTGCGGTAAATCCCAACTCCGGGAGTTTTCGCCTCTGAAGTGGAACGAGCCACCAAGTGAACGGTCCCAATCGCTCCAAATTTCGTCTGCATGAGGCTCTTTGGGCATCACGTCGAAGAGTCGATTCAGGCGACTGTCGATCATGTCGATTTGGTGCAAGAGGTAGGCTTCCGCGGTTTGGGGAAGGATTGGGGAGCCATATTCGAGGCGTCCGTGATGCGAGAGAACGAGGTGCTGAAGTTCTGTAATGAGATCGGCCGGAGGTGCAGGTGACATCTCTTTTGCCGCGGTTTCCAACCACATGGTCCCCATCGCAATGTGTCCGACGAGCTTCCCTCTCGTGGAGTACTCGGTTGGGCCGGCAAAGCTCAGTTCTTCGACTTTGGCCAAATCATGCAGTAGGCACCCGGCCACCACTAAATCGGAATTGAGCAGTCCGGGATAGTAGGCGGCATAATGTTCACAAATTCTCAGGGCGAGTCGTGACATGGAAAGCGCGTGCTCTAGTAGACCCGCGCGATAGGCATGGTGATTCTTCTTCGCGGCTGGCGCGGCCAAGAGTTTCGCCCTCAAGTCTTGATCTTCGAGGATAAAACTCAAGACGGAGCGTATCCACTCACTCTTGATCTCGTTTGCGATCAGGTCTTCGATTTGTGCGAGTAGTGATTCTGCCTTCCATCTAGACGCCTCAAAGAAGTCGGCTTGCTCGATAGACTGAGGATCGATCGCTTCGAGGTCATGAATCGTGATGACGAGGGAATCCTTAAAAGGTTCGGCTTCCCCTCGAATGGCAACAAAATTGGACGTGAGGCGCTCCTGGATGAGCTCAGTGTCTCGCCAGACTCTCGCTTTGATCTGACCGGTTCGGTCGGCGAGTTGAAGTTCGAGATAAGGTTGCTGGTCGCGACTAATTTTTCGACGCCACCCCATCAGAAGGAATATAGTTTGGACGTGACCGGGTAAGTTAATATCAGTCACGAATAATCGCTTTTTCACGCCAAGCACCCCTATGTTAAAGCGTGAAGCGTAGCGATTTTCTGGATAATGATCCATTGAAGTGATTCGAGAAGTTAGAGCACAATGTTCCTGTATTGAGCATCGAGGTTTCCCTTGGATGAGTTGGACGAACGAGAGCCAAAGTTGGGCGGGTTGGACACGTCGGTGCCCGATAGCTACCAGCCATCCGCTTTGAGTGAGGTGTCGGTGGTTCAAGAGGACGACCGTTTGCTCGGCGTTACGATCGGCGGGAAGTATCGGATCGAGCGTAAGATAGGGCAGGGCGGGATGGGCGAGGTCTATCTTGGAATCAACGATTCGCTCGGTCAGAAGGTTGCCATCAAGTTTCTTAGCCGAAAGCTCGCCGATGACGAGGGAATCGTTGGCCGGTTTTTGAACGAAGCGCGCTCGTATTGCCGGGTGAATCATCCAAACGCCGTGACACTGCTTGAGTATGGGCAGCACGAGGATGGAACGCTCTACATCATCACAGAGTTCGTTGAGGGCAAGAACCTTGCGGAGACGATGAAAGAGCTAGGCGAGTTTACCTCTGCTCAGATTCTTCAGGTTGGCATGCAGATTTGCGAGGTTCTCTCTGCGGCCCACATTCAGGGCGTGATTCATCGCGATCTAAAGCCGGATAACGTGATGCTGACGCCGACGGCGCGGGGACGTTTCGCGGTGAAGGTTCTGGATTTTGGGATCGCCAAGATCGTGGATGAAGAGGACGGTCCGACCACGGAAACTGGGTCAGTTTTTGGTACGCCGGAGTTCATGTCTCCCGAGCAAGCGCGCGGTGAAGTGGCGGATCCACGAAGCGATATCTACGCTTTGGGAATCATCCTTTTCTTCATGTCGACCGGGAAGTTGCCGTTTCGAGGCAAGAATAAGCTCATCGTTTTGAACAAGCAGCTCAATGAGACACCTCCTCGCCCAACAGGCTTGAATTCATCCCTTTCACCGAAGGTAGAAGCGGTGATCCTCAAGTGTTTGAACAAAGAGCGCGGTCAGCGTTACCAGAGCGCAGATGACCTCTATGAGGCACTCGAAGAGCTGCAGTCTCCATCTGGGGGTTCCACGGCAAAGATTAGTGTGGATTCCAGTCAAGAGATCTTTAAGTCCGTGCGTGCAAATACGGTGATGCTCGGCGATTTCAATGACGCCGAGGAGACAGATCCGCACGCCGAGACGATGGCGGGATGGGAAGACCCTTTGACGCCGGGAGTCTTGGACTCCGTGGAGATTTCGAGGCCGTATGAGGCCGCCACCGAGGATCGTGAGTCGAAGCACCTGAGAAATATGTTGATCATCGCCACTTTGGTGGTGATTGGCGGGCTAATCTGGTGGTCTCCTTGGAATGCGCTTGCGCCCGAAACTGAAGTTTCTCGAACGGAGATAGAGACCAAGCTCGAGAATGTTGAGGCGCTCTTGGTGAAGGGTGATGTTGAAGGTGCGCGAGGTATGATGCCTTCGACGACATCCATTCCCCAGGAATTCTCTGACTTGAGGGCTAGGGCGACCGAGGCTGCTGAACGACTGGCCGAATACGATCGGTTTAAGACTGACTTCTTGGGGCATATTCGGAATGAGGAGTGTGGCCACGCACGGCAAATGCTTGAGTCGCTGGATCAAGGCGCGCAGGGATTTAAAGCGATGATCGAGGGACCATTGGTCCGATGTGAGGAGCGGCAGATTAAGGTGCCTACCACAAAGCCAGTTGACGATCCTCAAGGCTCAAACGCTCCCGAAAAACCAGCGGTTGTGAAGAAGCCCGAGGTCGTGAAGGAGCCTGCGGTTGTGAAAGAGCCTGCGGTTGTGAAAGAGCCTGAGGTTGTGAAAGAGCCCGAGGTTGTGAAAGAGCCCGAGGTCGCGAAGGAGCCCGAGGTCGCAAATCAACCGGTGCCGGAGAAAGAGTCTGAAGAAGTGCCAGACGAAGCCCCAGGCGGTGTGCTTCCTCCAAAAATGATCGACTGAAAGATTTCTCCCAAAAAACTTGAATATTAGGGACGTGCTTTCGTTTGACCTTTTAGTTCTTCGACCATTTGAAATTCATCATTGTTTATGACGCAATTAATCTTTTATACTGCGTCCAGACAATGTTCCAACAGACCCGGAGTTGATAGTGAGAAGCGTCACGACCGCGAAGCCGTTCTCCCCGTTCATGACCATTTTACTTGGGATTACCCTGATGATGTTGAGCTTCCCTCAACTCGCGATGGCGTCCCCTGAAAAGAAATTGGGCGGTAAAATCATCGTCAGTGAGAAGCGATTCCCCAGTCGTTTTGACTCGGACAAGGAGATGATTAAGCACATGAAGAAGGTCAACACTCATGAGCTTTTTGCCACGGGCGAAAAAGACTGGGAATTCGAGTACATGACCTTTTTGAAGAAGCCAGTGGGCACGCTTCAGGCTTCGATTACGTTCTACGATGTGACGGTGAAGGGCACAGAGCAGCTGGTGGATACGTTCACGTTCTATCCCGAGAATGCCAAGCACAACATCTTGGCGGGGCATCAACGTCTCTCCAAGGAACGATTTGCTCCTGACCGTAAGTACTTGATGGTGTTTTCCCGAGGTTATGGTCAAAAGGCGCTCGCCAAGACCGTCATCGTATTGCGCCGCAAGTAGTTTTCTTCTCGCCCGCATCGCGGGTAGTCAAAGTCCACACAGGTTGCGGGTGCGGGTTCAATCTGCTAAGGCAGTGGCGCTTAGTGGTAAATTGGGCGTAGCTCGCCCATAAGTGGAGTAGCGCAAGTGCTTTGTCATCAATGCGGCAGCCCGGTAGAGGCATCCGACACGACCTGTTCTAATTGTGGTGCTGACTTAGTCAAATCGGTCAAACGATTCGATATCGCGTCATCGAAGGGCTTGCGAATCTCGCAAGAACTCAAGGCCATACGCCTGGACGACCAGCTCTTTCCTCCTGGCGAGAAGATAGCTGAGAGATATTCGTTAGGTGAGTTGATAGGTAAGGGACCCTTTGGTGAGGTGTATCGCGCTCGAGATGAAGAGATCGATGCCGATGTTGCGTTGAAGATCTTCAAGAAGGAACTCACGCTGAATCCGCTCCATCACGAGAAATTTCTGTCTGGCGCGCGCGCGGCGCGAAACCGCACCCATCCAAATCTGGTGAGAATACACGATTGTGGGATGCATAAGGACCATGGTTGGGTCGCGATGCAATACCTTGAGGGCTTGAGCCTTAGGAAGGTGTTGGGCTTGCGGCGCTCAAAAGGAGAGAGCTTCAGCGTTGACGAAGTCGAGCCAATTCTGGGTCAGATTGCGGCCGCCATTGGCGGGTCTGTGCATGGCAATTTGAAGCCCGAAAATCTGATCTTCATGCCAGATATGCTGAAGATCACAGACTTCTATCTTCTCAATTCGCTGGATGTGGCTCGGATTGCGAATCAAGACTCCCAGAGTCCTTACGTCGCTCCAGAGCTGCATTCGGAAGAAGTCGAGGCAGGTGCTCAGGCGGACGTCTATAGTTTGGGCATAATTCTGGGTGAAATGGTCTTCGGGTCAGACTACACGCCGGGCACAGCACCTTCCGAACTTTCTGGCCTGGACACGATCTGCCGCCGCGCGACTGCATTTGATCCTCTTGAGCGGTATTCGGACTTGAGCGCTATGTCTCGGGACCTCGTCACTTTGATGGAGACTGGTTCTCTTGGCTCTCAGGACTTTGATTCGGGCGTGCACACGCCGCTTGCACCGCCACCAGCACCTCCTGCACCACCGCCTGCTCCGGGGGCTCCAGCGGCTTCAACTCCGCCACCGGCACCTCCTGGGCCGCCTCCAGCTCCAAAGGCTCCGGCCAACTCGGAGAAAGCCTCAAAGCGCGAGGAACTTTCGGTAGACGAAGAGTCGCTTTCTACGGTCGAATACAGTCGAGACGCCGAAATTATGGACGTTTTGCCTACGACCGAGGTCTCGCGAACGCGTGAGAAGCCACCCGAAGCGCCGAAGGAGCGCTCGGAGCGCGCTCACACGCAAACGGCGATTGGTGCCCCTCCAGGCCAACAAGAAGATAGCGGGATGGGTAAACTCCTGATCGGGATCGTCTTGTTGGTGGTCGTGATAGGTGTGATCGCCGCCAATGTCGGGCAGAAGAAGGAAGAGCC
Source organism: Microvenator marinus (assembly GCF_007993755.1). Taxonomy (GTDB): domain Bacteria; phylum Myxococcota_A; class Bradymonadia; order Bradymonadales; family Bradymonadaceae; genus Allomicrovenator; species Allomicrovenator marinus. The sequence goes on along the minus strand of NZ_CP042467.1, from coordinate 785,832 downwards.
CGTTCAGCTCGGTTCAAAAGAGAAGATCGCCAAGGTGGAGCCTAAGGTAGAGGGCAAAGTTGAGGCGCCTGAAGCGGCTGAGACGCCAAAGATAGCTGAGGCTGCGGAAAAGGCGTCTGATACAGTGGCAATGGCCGTGAACACTCAGGCAGAGGCGGTTGAGCCTCAAAACACTGAGTCGACTGAAACCAACCCAGCCGAGACCAATCCCGCAGAAGTGACTCCGGAAGTTGCAGAAAAAGCCGAACCCAAAGAAGAGCCCAAAGTTGAGGAGCCTGCGAAGGTCGAGCCGGCTAAAACAGAGCCTGCCGCCAAGGTAGAGCCTGTGGCAAAGGCTGAGCCCGTGGCCAAGTCGGACGGAACAGGGTGTCCGTCAGGCATGAGGCTGGTCAAAAGAAAGGCCGGCAATGTGTGTATCGATACCTACGAATATCCAGGGTCCGGTAAACCTAAAACCCGTGTGAATTGGTTCGAAGCCAAGAAAATCTGTACGTCTTCGGGAAAGCGGCTTTGCGCGTCTAGTGAGTGGCGTTCAGCTTGTGGCGGCAACTACCCATACGGAAATAGCTTTGACGCTGAGGCATGCAATACAGCGGACGAAGATGGCTTTGAACGATCACTAAAGGCGGTGGGTTCATCCAAAAAGTGCCGTTCTCGCTCAGGTGCCTACGACATGAGCGGTAACGTTCACGAGTGGCTTGAAGAGCAGCGAATTGCCGGTGGTAGCTTTGAGAGCGACGAGGATGTTGCCAGCTGCAAGTACTCCTCGGCCAAAGCGCCAGGGTCCTCTGCTGGGGATATCGGGTTTCGTTGCTGCGCTGACCCTGAATAAATTGTAAGAGCAGGGGGAAGCCAAGCCGGAGGCGAGCATGATTCCAAGGTATAGTCGAAACGAAATGGCTGAGATTTGGAGCGAGGAATCCAAGCTTAGACGTTGGTTCGAGGTTGAGTTGGCGGCCGTTGAGGGCTGGGCCAAAGTGGGCGTGGTTCCCCAAGAGGCTGCAGCGCACATCCAGGCGAATGCGGTCTTAAACCCCGCAAGAGTTGCGGAGATTGAGGCAGTTACGCGCCACGACGTGGCTGCGTTTGTGCAGAGTCTCGAAGAGAGCGTGGGTGAGGAGTACGGCAGGTGGATTCACTACGGAATGACGTCGTCAGACGTTCTGGATTCAGCTTTTGCCCTCCAGCTAGTCCAAGCATCGGATCTCTTGGACGAAGGGCTCCAGGGCCTCATGGCGGCGCTCAAAGCCCGGGCTATGGAGCACAAACATACGCCTATGGTGGGTCGGTCGCATGGAATTCATGCGGAAGCGATGACGGCCGGACTTGTCTTCGCCATGTGGTACGACGAGGTGCGTCGGCATCGTATCCGTCTTAAGGCTGCTCGCGAGAGCGTCAATACTGCAAAGATCTCGGGGCCAGTCGGCAATTTCACGCAGATCCCAATCGAAGTCGAGAGTCACGTATGCGAAGTCCTCAGGCTCAATCCGGAACTCGCCGCAAGTCAGGTGGTTTCAAGAGATCGGCATGCCGAGTTCTTTTGTGTCCTTGGTTTGATCGCGTCGAGCCTGGAGAAATTTTCGGTGCAGATTCGGCACTGGCAACGCACGGAAGTGGGCGAAGCAGAAGAGAAGTTTCATGTGGGGCAGAAGGGGTCGAGCGCGATGCCTCATAAGCGAAACCCGATCTTGAGCGAGAACGTGACGGGGCTTGCGCGGATAGTGCGAGGCTACGTGACGCCGGCTCTTGAAAACGTGGCCTTGTGGCACGAGAGGGATATCTCCCACTCATCGGTAGAGCGAGTCATCGCACCGGATGCCACCGTCACCCTTGATTTTGCGCTCCATCGGTTTACGAGAGTGGTTCGTGACCTCGTGATTTATCCCGACCGAATGAAGCGCAATCTCGAGCTCAGTGGTGGTTTGATCTTCAGCCAGGGCATTTTACTCAAGTTGATTCAGAACGGTGATTCTCGGCAGGCGGCCTACGCCAAGGTTCAGGCAGTGGCGATGCGCGCTTTCGAAAATGACCAAAGATTTGAGGAGCTCGCACTCGAGGCTGAAGAGTTTAAAGATGGAATCACCCAAGAAGAGCTAAACCAGTGTTTCGATTTGGAGCACGTCCTGCGACGCGTCGAAGAGATTTTTCAACGAGTTTTCTCACATTGAGGTTCGCTCATGATCGAATATGAGGGCAAAGCCAAACAGATCATTCCTACTGCTGAGCCCGACGTGGCTATTCAGCGATTCAAGGATTCTGCCACAGCGTTTAATGGTCAGAAAAAAGCCGAACTCGAAGGAAAGGGAGAGATCAACGCCGCAATGAGCGCGGCTGCCTTCTTGAAGTTAGAGAGTGCGGGGATATCGACTCATTTCATGGGTCTTGAGAACGCGCGAGATATGCGAATCAAGCGGTTAAAGATTGTACCTCTTGAGGTGGTGGTTCGTAATGTGGTCGCGGGCAGTCTTTCAAAGAGACTAGGGCTCGAAGAGGGCGTCACGCTGAAGTTTCCGATCGTAGAGACCTACTTTAAGCGAGACGATCTCGGAGACCCCTTGGTGTGCGATTCACATGTCTTTGTGCTCGGAATCTGTTCCGAGGAAACACTAGCCGAGCTGAAAACAAGAGCGCTTCAGGTCAACTCGGTTCTTGGGCCTTGGTTCAACGAGGCGGGCTTGACGCTGGTGGACTTTAAGCTTGAGTTCGGTTTCGACGAGTCTGGAGAACTGCTCTTAGGTGATGAGGTCAGTCCAGACACCTGTAGAATTTGGGAGACCGAAAGTGGCAGACGGCTGGATAAAGACGTCTTCCGGCGCGACCTTGGAGACCCCATGGTTGGCTATCGCGAGGTGGTTGACCGGCTTGGAATTACAATTGGAGGAGAGCATGCCTAGAGCGAGAGTATTGATTCACAACCGTAAAGGCGTCTTTGATCCCGCAGGAAAGGTGGTTGAAGGCGGTCTTGAGCGTCTAGGTCATCAGGTCAAGTCGGTGAAGGTCGGCAAGGTTATCGACCTGCATTTTGAAAGCGGGACCTCTGAGGAGATCCTGGCGCAGGTTGAGAAGATGTGCCGTGAGTTATTGGTAAATCCAGTGATCGAAGATTACGTCGTCGAGATCGAGGAGTAGTCATGCGAATCGCGGTTATCGTGTTTCCCGGCTCTAATTGTGACCGAGATTGCCTCCATATCTTCAATAGCGTGTTGGGCGTCCAAGCTGTGGGTGTTTGGCACCGAGAAACCTCCCTCGAGGGGTTTGATGGCGTGGTTATACCGGGCGGGTTCTCTTATGGCGATTATCTTCGCTGTGGAGCCATGGCAAAGCTGAGTCCCATCATGGATGAGGTGCGGCGGCTCGCGAGCACGGGGCGTGCGGTGGTCGGAATCTGTAACGGTTTTCAGATCTTGCTTGAGAGTGGCTTGCTTCCCGGGGCGATGCTGCACAATCGGAGCCTGAAGTTTGTGTGCAAGCGCGTTGATGTTCGCGTGGAGACGTCGCGTTCTTCGGCAACTCGTGGGCTTCCTCGCGGCACGATTTTAAACCTTCCGATTGCGCATGCTGAAGGAAATTACACCGTGGGCGAAGATGAACTTAAGAGCCTTGAGGACAACGATCAGATCGTGATGCGCTATTCGAGCTCGATTGGTGAGGTTGGCGATGCGTTTAACCCCAATGGCAGTTTGGGCAATATCGCAGCAATCTCGAACCGAAGTGGAAATGTAGTGGGTATGATGCCCCATCCTGAGCGCGCCTCCGAGTTGATATTGGGAGGTGAAGATGGTCGCGCAATCTTTGAATCTTTTGTCGGCTGGGGAAGTGGAGGTGTTCGATGATGGAGGAACTAGCCAAAGAACACGGTTTGAGCGCCGACGAGTACCAGCGCATTTTGGATGAGTTGGGGCGGGAGCCTTCGTTGTGCGAGCTCGGCGTCTTAAGTGTGATGTGGAGCGAGCATTGTTCGTACAAGTCGAGTCGCGTTCACCTCAAGAAGTTGCCGACTACCGGTCCTCAGGTGGTTCAAGGGCCCGGTGAAAACGCTGGTGCTGTGGATATCGGTGGCGGGCTCGCCGCGATTTTCAAGATGGAGAGCCATAATCACCCGAGCTTCATTGAGCCGTATCAAGGTGCGGCGACAGGTGTGGGTGGTATTCTGCGCGACGTCTTTACGATGGGGGCTCGACCCATCGGCAATCTGAACAGTCTGCGCTTTGGGAATATCAATCACCCGAAGACGAAACACCTCTTTCATGGCGTTGTCGGTGGAATCGCGGGTTATGGCAATTGTGTTGGCGTTCCGACCGTTGGGGGTGAGGTCTATTTCGACGACTGCTACAACGGCAATATCCTGGTGAACGTATTTACCGTGGGTGTCGCGAAGATCGACCGCATCTTCAAGGGAAGTGCGACGGGGCCTGGAAATCCGGTCTTTTACGTAGGGGCTGGAACGGGCCGCGACGGTATTCACGGCGCGACCATGGCTAGCGAGCAATTTGACGAAGGGTCTGAAGACAAACGCCCGACGGTCCAGGTTGGTGACCCATTCCGTGAGAAATTGCTCATCGAGGCGTGTCTTGAGTTGATGGAGACCGGCGCGATTATCGGGATTCAGGACATGGGGGCTGCGGGATTGACGAGCTCGTCGGTCGAAATGGCGGACCGCGGAGGAACCGGTCTCAGATTGGTCATCGAAGATGTTCCGATGCGCGAAGAGGGAATGAACGCGTACGAGGTTCTTCTCAGTGAGTCCCAGGAGCGGATGCTCGTTGTGATTGCGCAGGGGCGCGAAGAGGAGGTCGGTCGCGTATTCTCCAAGTGGGAACTCGAATGGGCAAAAATTGGAGAGGTCACCGATACCGGGCGTTTTGAAGTCGTGCACCATGGCAAGGTGGAGTGCGATTTACCGGTGAGTGTGCTGACGTCATCGGCACCGGTCTACGATCGACCACAATCCGAGCCGGCGCGGATCCGCGAGGCTCAACCCGCAAAGGTGGAGCCTACAGCGGACCTCTTTGGCGACTTGGTCCAGCTCTTAGGTGCGCCAAATATTTGCTCTCGCCGAGTGATTTACGAGCAGTTTGACCATATGGTGGGGCTTGGAACCGTACTTGGGCCGGGGAGTGCCGATGCAGCAGTTCTGCGGATTCCTGGTACGAATCGTGCCATCGCCGCGGCCGTCGACGTCAATAGTCGTTTCGTCTACCTCAATCCTTACGAAGGCACCAAGCTCGCCGTGGCCGAAGTCACGCGAAATGTGGCGTGTACAGGGGCAAAGCCTCTTGGGACCACGGATTGTCTCAATTTTGGCGATCCCACAAACCCGGAAATCATGTGGGAGTTTGCGGAGGCGATTCGAGGCATGGCCGAGGCGTGTCTGGCGCTAGATGCCCCCATCGTCGGTGGGAACGTTAGCCTCTACAACGCGTCTGCCGGAAAGGATATTTTTCCAACACCGACGCTCGGTTGCGTTGGGGCGTTCGAGTCTGAGTCCTTCATCACGTGCGGCTCGCGAGTTCGGACAGTAGACGACCTTGTGGCTCTGGTAGGCGTGACGCTCCCTGGCGAGTTCGGGGGCAGCGAGTATCAACGCCTCAAGGGTGCGTTTGAGGGCATGCCGCCAAAGATCGATTTGGAGCGCGAGGCGAGGCTGCAGGCGTTCATTATCGAGGCGATTTCTCTGGGGTACGTGAATTCAGCCCATGATTGTTCAGAAGGTGGACTCTTGGTTTGTCTGGCTGAAAAAGCGTTGGGTTCTAAACTGGGACTAGAGGTCGCGTTGCCGGACGGAGAGCTGACGGATGTGGCATTTGGAGAGAGCGCCAGCCGCATTGCCTTGAGCTTTGATCCCGATTCCCTGGCTGATATCAAGGGACTAGCCCAACGGCACCAGATTGAGTTTGAGGTGCTTGGGCGAGTTATCCATGCGCCAGTCCTTAGGGTGAGCGGGCATGGAGAAGTGGCAGTGTCTGCCTTGGAAGCGGCTCACGAGAGTGGTCTCAAGGGCCTCAGTTAAGAATTACCGGGCATGAGTAGGTAACTTCCATCGTTTGAAGCACAGGGGCGGACACGTTGTTTGACGCGTCACGCACGGCTGTTAGCGACGCTTCGAGCTCTACGTATCGAACACCGTCGAGGTTGGCGGCCGCAAGGGCAGCAGCGAGGTCGAAGGGTGATGTCGTAGGTGGCACAGTCGCGAGGTCGATCCACTCTGCCGTAGTCAAAGCCGTGGTCGAGTTTGCGCCGCGAGCGCGGAATGTGATGGACGATGCGCCAGGCGTTTGTGCCGTCCATCGAAGCTCTTGCCAATCTGTCTCAATTCCAGCGCTGTTGGAGTTATCGCATCCTTCGAAGATACGGCGGTAGAAGCCTCTTTCATTCGTTGCAAAGCGAAGCTGAGAGCCCGTCATGTCCGAATAGGTATATGGGGAAACGAGATTAGTGATGGGTGTTGTGGCGGTATGGTCGTTGAGCGTTGGCCCCGGCACGACCACGGTGGCGCTTGAGTTTGAGAGATTGATGGACCAAACCTTTCCGTCCAAGTCCACGGCGATACCCTTCGAGCTAAATTGCGTGTCGGGCACGGCGACGCTTTGGGTAGGGTCGTCCGCGCTATAACGGACCACACCGGTGGTCATCGCAGCGGCCCAGATGAAGCCCTTATCGTCCGCAGCGATGCCGTGGATGAACGAGGCAGGTGCCGAGACGATTCGGCTTCCTGCTGCGGCTTGAGGGTCGTAGCGCAAGATATTCTGCCCACCGGCCCAAACGCGTTGGTTGAAGTCCACCGTGATTCCATACGGCGAGTAGCCGATAGCGATTCTCTCTTTGACGCAGGCGTCGCCGCTTCCATCGCCATTTGAGTCACAAACCGGGTCAGCACAGGAATCTGTTGTGAGGCATAGGTTCGTGTTGATTCGGCCGATGGCGTTATCGGTCCACCCGGAAATCCAGAGGTTGCCACGCCCATCGAGCGCGAAGCCGTAGGTGCTCACCGGGGAAGCGGTGTCGACGAGAACTGCACCGGTATCGCTCGAGAGCTTCCAGACGCGTCCTGACCAACCACCGACCCAAACGGCGGGTTGCAGGGTGTCGTCAGATGCCCTTACGTCTTGAGCCGCCACGGCACGAAGAACTCCGCCGCCGTTAAGGGCTACGTTCCAAAGCACACAATCATCTTGTCCCCATGGCAAGATATCAGAGCCCGAGGAGGTCGTAACTACGCCGTCGCCGTTGGTGTCTGGGCATCCTTCTCCGAGTGCTGAGATCTTGCTGACCGTCATGCCACTTCGGTTGGCGACGAACACGTCTCCGAAGGTGTTGACGGAGGTGCGTGATGGGTCGTTTCCGGCGCCAGAAGGACCTGTGAAGTAGCGACCCTTTTCTTCGAACGTGCGGGTGTCAAATTTCGAAACCGTGCCTTCGCCCGTGTTCGAAATCCAGATGAACTGGGCTTCTACGCGCTGAATATCGATAGTAATGCCGCCGTTAGGGTCGAGCACGACACCTTGAGACGACTCATCGTCATTGCCGTTATTATCCAGATTGAACGGATTGTCAGGGCTGCCGACGCCGTTTTTGACGCAGTTCGGGTCGCAGTTTCCGCACTCAGCGTTGAAGACTCCTTCGGTGCATTCAGCATTGTTGGTGGTGTTGCCATTTCCAATGCAGGTGCCTTGGGGCGAGCATAGCCCGCTGGCGCAATCGGAGTTCTGCAGACACTGCGGATTGTTTTGTGCCGAGGTGTTGTTCGGATCGATGTTATTTGGTTGAGCGTTGTTGTCGCCCTGATTCGTCGTGACTTCCGAGTCGCAACCCCAAAGTGTGAGTGCCGCGAGGGCTGTAAATATAGCCAATTTCTTCATTTCTGGCCTCCCGTATAAACCATGTAGGCAAGTGTACCCGTTTTTGATTCCATTCACAAAGCGATTAGTGGTCGATGCACCGTTGCATCAAAAGGCAGAAACATGGAGTATTCGCCCCGAAGAAGGAAGGTCTCATGCAAAGAATTTCTTGGATTTTGGTGCTCTCGTTTTTGGCCACCGCGTGTGGCGATGGAACCGAGGGCACAACGCCCGTTGATACTCCGGACTTGGATTTTCCGGATTCTGATGAGCCCGTTGAAGATATGGGGACGCCGGATGGTCCCCGGTTCAAAGTGGTGACCTTCAACACGCAGCGTTTTTTCGACACGGTGTGTCAGTCCAATAATTGTGGGGCAAATTCATTCGAAGATCAGAAGAGCCAGGCCGAATTCGACTTCAAGCTCTCCCAAGTGGTGTCTTCGATCGAAGAAATGAATGCCGACGCGGTCCTTCTGCAAGAGATTGAGAATGAAACCGTCATGGACGCGATTCAGGGTGCGCTTGAGGTGCCATTTGAAGTGGCAGTCATGGGAGAAATCGGGACTTCGGCAAGTCTTGATGTGGTTGTCTTGAGTCGTGGGGAGTTCATCGAGACTAGGACCCATCGCGAGAATCCAATCTATCGTCCGGATGGTAGTAGAACTTCATTTGCTCGTGAGTTTTTGGAAGTCCATGTCGATGTGGATGGAGAGCGAGTGGTTTTGTTCTCATCACATTTCCGGTCACAACGCGATGATGACCCGGGCCGACGAATCGCAGAGGCGGAGGCTGGACGTACCATCGTGAAGAGTACCGCCGCAGAATTTCCGGACGCCCTGGTGGTATGGGGCGGGGACCTCAATGACACACCTGATTCCGATACCTTGAGTCCCGTGGTTTCAGACCCGGCTTTGAATTTGCTGACGGAGACCGATTTTTGGTCGTATCAGTTCAATTCGCAGCGTCAACATATCGACCATCTGATTTTGGCCGAGAATGGCGGAGGCGCTTATGACGAGGGGACGCTGGAGCAGTTTTTGGATGCCGGCGGTGGATTTGGTGGCTCAGACCATGCCGCGGTTGGCGCTACTTTTTTGATGGTTGATTGAAATGCCGAAACACGAAGGGTTCAGGGTGCTTCCACCCGAGGAACACTGGGGAAGCGACGAAGATAAGGGATTACACATCGTGCTGGTGGAACCCGAAATCCCCGGAAATACGGGGAATATTGGCCGGCTTTGCGCTGGGACAAATATCTGGTTGCACCTGACAGAACCTCTGGGCTTCGAGTTGGAGAATCGGTATCTCAAGCGGGCAGGGCTCGACTACTGGCCGCACGTTAGGCTCTGTGTGCATCCTTCGTTTGAGTCGCTCGCCGAGCGATTCCCCAGAAACAGGCTTCATTTTTTGAGTAAAAAGGCCTCTCATCCGTATACAGAGGTAGAGTTTTTACCAGGGTCGGTCTTGATTTTCGGCTGTGAGACAAAAGGGCTCTCCGACCAAATCTTGAAGGACTACGAGGATAGACTTCTGAGGATTCCGACCACGGATAAGGTGCGCAGCCTAAACCTTTCTAACGCGTGCGCCATCGTGACCTACGAGGCGCTGCGGCAATTATCGTTTACCCCACTGCAGGCGAAGTGAACCGTTGGAAAAGTCGTTCGGCAAATACGAGCTGATAGAGAAAATCGGCGTAGGGGGAATGGCTGAGGTCTTTCTGGCGAAGAGTTTTGGCGCTGAAGGGCTGGAGAAGATTCTTGTCATCAAGCGCATCTTGCCGGAGTACACGAGCAATCGTCGATTTGTGGAGATGTTCATCTCGGAGGCCAAGATCGCCATGGACCTCAACCATCCGAATATCGTGCAGATCTACGATTTCGGAAAGGTTGAACAGACGTACTTCTTGGCCATGGAGTTTGTGGACGGGGCTGACGTCGCACATATTGTTTCGGGTGGCAGAAAATCAGGGCGTCCTATCGCACTTGGAGATGCCATTTTCCTGGTGGCCGAGATTGCCAAGGGCTTGGATTACGCGCACCGGCGAAGCGACCATTTCGGATCACCGCTCAATATTGTGCATCGCGATATCAGTCCTCAGAACGTGCTTGTTTCACGCGATGGAACCGTAAAAATCGTCGATTTTGGAATCGCGAAGGCTTCGAGCGTCAGCGACGAAAATCCGCACGTCGTCAAGGGCAAGTTCAGCTACATGAGCCCTGAGCAGGCCTCGGGATGGAAGGTGGACCATCGCAGCGATATCTTCAGCCTGGGCGTGCTTCTTTTCGAGCTTGTATGTGGCCGTCCACTCTTCAAGCACACGACTCAGGAAGAGACATTGAGTCTTGTGAAGTCTGCGGTGGTACCGGACATTCGGAGTTTAAACGAAGAGATCCCGGAGGCTTTAGAGGCTTTGCTTTACCGGATTCTTGCGAAGCAGCCAGATGAGCGTCCGCAGAGCGCACGAGATGTGCAGCTTGACCTGACGAAGATTCTTTACGGGCTTGACGAGATTCACGACTCGTTGACCCTCGCGACCTACCTGACGGGTTTGGAGCCTTATTTGGAGGGCAAGGGCGACCATCAGTCGACTGCCGTAGCCACGGGGAGCCTGGTACGTACCGTGCCGGGAGCGCAACGTACGGCGACTGGCGGCACCATGGTACAGACCAGCAACACGCCCGTGACACGGATTGCCGATGAGGGAGTTCCGGACTCCCATCTGCGGGAGCGCAAGGAGTGTGTCATCGTCTCCGGGCATGTGCAGGGGCTCTTTTCGCTTCGTCAAACGCTCGGTCAAGACCGATGGTTGCAGGTCCTTCAAGAGTATACGCGGATTGTAGATTCGATTGCGTATAAAAAGGAAGCCATCGTTCATCGAGTCAACGAAGATGGTTTTACGCTGATTTTTGGGATTCCTGTATCGAGTGAGAACGACGCTGAACGTGCGGTGCGAGTGTCCATGGACCTCCACGAGGCGGTTGCGGGGATGAACCCAAGCCTTGTGAGCCCGCTGAATCTGAGCATCGGTCTTGCGATGGGCGATGTGGTGCTCGAGCAGGAGGTCGACAAGACCGGGAGGCGGTTCACCTGGTCGTTCTTCGGCTCTTCTCACGAGCTCGCGGACCGACTCGCCCGGGTTGCGATGGCCCGCGAGATTCTCCTCGGTGGTCAGATTTTCAGACGGATCAAGCGCGAGTTTCGGTGTGATAAGGTCGATAGTCTTTCTTATCAGGAGGAAGAAGGCGCTACGCCGCTCAATGTGCAGGCGTATCGACTGATCGAACCTAAATCTCAAGAAGACAAGATCACCGAGGTGCGCCGCGCCTATCATGGCTTTTATGGTCGTGAACTGATTCTGAAAGAGGTTCGCGAGCGATATCGCCAGATACAGCTCGACAAACGCGCAGGGGCGGTCGTGCTTCAGGGTGGGCCTGGCCTTGGTAAATCAACGCTGCTTGAAGAATTTCTAAAGGGCCTCGATGACCGCGCTGTGCGCGTCTTGAGAGGGGTGGTTCCTCCTTATGAGCGTGACGTTCCACTGGGGGCGATGGCGGGATTGCTATCTGAGATGTTGAGGCTTGGGCCAAGAGACGACCTTAGAGCGCTTCGCGATGCGCTATCGATTCGGATTAACGCGCTCTTCGCCGATGAGAATGAGGCTGAGCGAGGCGTGATCATTCACTCGGTAGGCTCTCTTTTCGGCATCAGGTTCGCCGATTCGGGTTTTGAGACCCTGGACCCAGATGAGCGCAAGAACCGCATTTTTCTCTCGATTCGTAAGCTTTTGAATAGGTTTGCGGAGAAAATGCCGCTGGTTATCGCAATTGACGATGCGCATCATCTGGATTCGATGACGGTCGAGTTTGGCGTGGGTTTCTTCAACTCGACGCAAGCCGCACCCGCAGTCTTCGTGCTGGCGCTCGACCCCTCGTTCATTGAGGGAGAGGCGACTTGGGACGAGCTTTTGGCCGCAAAATTTGTCTGGACCGAGGCCCTAAATGAGCTGGGCGAGTCCGAGTCCGAGCTCCTGGTGCGAGAAGTTCTAAAGCACCACCGAATTGAAGACCCAAAGCTCGAGGAGGAGATTCTCAGGCGCTCCGGTGGAAACCCACTCTTCATAAAGGAAGTCGTTGAGGTTCTAAGAGATCGAGGCCTTCTTAAGGCTCAGGCGGATCTCTCAAATGGCGATGGTGGGCATTGGATTCCGAGCAACGTGGATGGTCTGATTCGTGCCAGAATTGACCGTCTTGAACTCAACGAAAAGACGGCATTGCAGCGTCTGGCCTTGCTCTGGTCACCGTTTACGGGTGCAGAGGCGGCTCTCGTACTCGATGAAGACTCACTCTTAGAAGTGCAGGCTCTTGTCGACCGTGAACTCTTGCTGATGCTGGACGCTCAGGATGCTAAGTCTTTTGAAGAACAAGAGTTTCGGTTCTGTAATGCGCTCACACAGGATGTAGCAGCCTTGGGGCTCGTTCCCGAAGAAGCTGTGGAGCTGCACCGTCGACTCGCAAAACACCTGCTTGAGTCCGGCGAGAGCAGGGCGCTCTATTCAAACGCGCTCATCGCTCGCCACTTTGACGGAGCCGGGGAGACTGACAAATCGGTCGAGTACTATTTTGAAGCGGCTGCGTCTGCGCTCGACCAGTTTGGGGCGGCGGAGTCGATTCGCTTGAGTGAGAAGGTCCTCGAGCGTGTGCCACCTCAGAGCAAGCTCTACTTTGATGCTTTGACTGTTAAGGCCAGGGCGCTGGCGGAGCTCGGGAATCGAGATAGCCTTGGTGATGCGTTGAGGGAACTCGAGATGCTGGCCAAGACGCGTCAAGACGCGCTGGGTCTTGCGAAGGTCCAATTGGACCTCGCCAATTTTGAGTTCGATCAATCTGAGTTGAGGCGCGCCAAAGATTGGCTTGAAAAGGTGGAAAGCACTCTTGCAGACATCGATGAACCCGAGATTTTGCTCGAGCTTCAGACGAGTGTGCTTTTGGTCCTGGCACAGATTAGGTCCAGTGAGGGCAGTAGAGATGAGGCGCTGAGCCACGTGCAGGAGGCTCTGGAGTCGCTAAAAGATGGACACCTCGCGACCAACCTCGTGCGCGCTTGGAACCAACTTGGGGTGCTACATCGGCAATCAGGCCATCACCAACGCGCACTTGAGGCATTTGAGAAGGGGCTTGAGGTTGCGCAGGAGCAAGGGCTTCGGCGCGAAAGGCGGAGCCTGCTCTCAAGTCTGGGTGTGAGCCTTGCGTATCTGGGGCGCTTCTCGCAGGCGCTTGCGAAATATCAGGCCGCGCTCGATGAAGCTAGACAGCTTGGCCATGTGCGCGAGGAGGCCGGGCTTTTGATCAACATGGGCCATGCCCATCTCTTGCGCGGTGCGACCGAAGAAGCCGTCACGATTACGCGGCGCGGAAACTACCTCGCCAGAAAGACCAACTCTCATGCTGTGCTTGCCGATGGGCTCATCACGCTCGGCGCTTGTTATGTGGAGACGCAGGAGTGGTCTAAGGCCGAGCAATCGTTGCACGAAGGGCTCAGGCTCGCGGATTCCATTCCAAATGTCTATTTGAGCGTTCACGCGACCTTGCTCTTGGCGCAGGTGAATCTGAGTTCTGGGCATAGCGAGCAAGCCAGAATCGCGCTTATGCAGGCAGAGGATGCCTTGGAGCGCTCCGAGGGCGCTGAGATGACCTGGGGAATTGCTGCTTCCGAAATGTTGATGGCGCGGGCATTTAAGCTTTTAGGTCAGCGCGACAACGCGATCGAGCATTCGCGGCGCGCGCTCGGACTGATCGACGACGGCGAAATCTATGCGATGGAAGAAATTCTCTTTCAGCACTCCCAGATTCTGCCGGATGAAGAGGAGTTTCAAACCGAGAGACGCCAAGCGCTTACTCGCTCGCGCGAGGTCCTCTTGCACCGGCGAGATTACTTGAACGATGAAGAACAAAAATCTCTCTTCATGAACCGGAACATCAATCGGCAGATTCTCTCGGTGGCCAAAGTTGTGCTCGACTGACTATTTTCGCCGAAAGAACTTCAAAATGGGGCCCACGCGAACTTTCTTGAGTCCGCCCTGAGTAAAGTGCCAGGCGAGCGCAGCGAAGCTCAGAATCATGGCCGTCGAGAATCCCAAAAGGCCCAAAATCGCTAGAAGTGGGATATCCCAGGGTCTCCAATCAAACGTCGAGATCAGCACAGAGCTTGCGACGATGAAACCTGCTGCGAGAAATCCAAGGAAAATGCGGCTGCCGAGCACGTTTACGGCCGAGAGATGTTGGTCGAGCGAGGGATGTGCCACGTTGACGCGGATATCACCGGCCTCGAGGTCCATGAGGACCTGGTCAAACTGCATCGGAACATCTTTGAGCAGGTGATTCAGGCTGGTAAGTGTAACCAAACCGCGCTTCATGAGTTGCTCTGCCGAGTATCGCTCTTTGAATAGTCTTTCAGCAAACGGGCGGAGCGTACCGATGATATCCAAAGATGGGTACACGGACCTCAGGATGCCTTCCACCGTGGCTGTACATTTGGTGACGAGCGCATACTCGGGGTTGATATGGATTCGGTGCTCGTGCGCAATCTCCATGATATCTTCCATCAGTGACGAAAGATCCATTTCGCTCAGACTCCGCGTTAGATGTGTATCGCGGACCTTGGAGATATCTCTGCGAAGCCGCCTCAAGTTGACGCGCTTATCAGGGTATCCCATGCGCAACACGGTGCGCGTGATGCCGTCGATATCGTCGGTGATGACGGAGATGATAAGGTCTACAAGTTCGTCTTGTTGACCGCGTGAAAGGCGCCCGACAAGGCCCCAGTCTAGGAAAGCTACGCGGTCATCTTCGGTGACGAGCATATTTCCCGGGTGTGGGTCACCGTGAAAGAACCCGTCCACAAATATCTGTTGAAATGCGGCCTCCATGGCGATCGTGGCCAGCCGTTGTGCGCGGTAGGAGTCGATTTCAATAGTCGAGAGTTTGTGGCCGTCGACGTAGGTCTGCGTGATGATCGTCGGAGTTGTAAACTCGGCAATAACCTCGGGTATGAGCACCTCGGGGATGTCTACGGCGTTAAGGCGCGCGCGCTCGTTGTTTGAAGCCTCACCCATGAAGTTTAGTTCTTCAATGATCGCGCGCTCGAACTCCTTGACGATAGCGACCGGATTGAAGAGTCCGATTTCATCAATGGTTGCCTCGCCGATCCTCGCAAGATAGTAGAGAATGGCCAAGTCGCTTCGAATGATGGGGGCAATGCCGGGACGCTGCACCTTGACGACGACCTCTCGGCCGTCAAAGAGCGTCGCGCGATGAACCTGAGCCATGCTCGCCGTCGCGATCTCCTCGGCATCGAACTCGGAGAAGAGTTTGTCTAGAGGTTGGCCGAATTCCGATTCGATATGCGCTGCGACTTCCTCGAATGGGACACTCGGAGCACGGTCCTGAAGTTTTTGGAGCTCCTGAATGTAGACGGGAGGCAAGAGGTCGAGACGTGTGCTCAGAATCTGGCCCATCTTGATGTAAGTTGGGCCCAGGTCCTCGAAAACACGTCGCACGCGAATGGCGAGCGGAGCTTCGCTCGCGGAGTCAGTTTCGTCGTAGTCAGAGACGTAGGAGTCGAGTCCGAGGCCACGTGTTAATTCTTTGAAACCGTGTTTGCTGAGCACGAACGCGATTTCACGCAATCTCCGCGCGTCGTGGAGTGCGCCTTTGAAAACTCCTCGTTTTGAGCTCTTACTCATCGCCAATCCTTGCCTGCTCTAAGGGCTTCAAGCGCTTCCGAAAAGTCCGCTGGATATGATGCCTCAGAGAGAATGTCGGCACCATCGAGCGTTGGGAAACCCAGAGTTTTCGCATGAAGGGCTTGGCGTGAGATCAGCTTACACTGCGACGCTGCTTTTCCGCCGTAGACTTGGTCTCCAAGAAGAGGGGCATTGATGTCTGAAAGATGCACGCGTATTTGATGGGTTCGACCCGTTTCAAGGCGGCAAACCACGAGGCAGACACCATTGTGGAATCTCTCGGCAACCTCGTAGTGGGTGATCGCGACCTTTCCACTCTCGACTTTCGAGGAGTAGCGAATTCGGTCATTGGGCTTTCGGCCATAAAGCGTCTTGATGGTGCCGCGTTCTTCGAGTCCGGGCCCGAAAACCAGCGCATGGTACTCGCGCGCTATCGTATGGGCTTTAAAGAGTGCGCTTAAGTGCTGATGCCCTGCGTCGGATTTCGAGATGGCCAGCGCGCCGGAGGTGTCTTTGTCGATGCGATGTACGATGCCAGGGCGCAACACCCCACCGACTCCGGGCAAGTCTTTGAAATGGTAGAGCAGGGCGTTGACCAAGGTACCGCTAGGATGGCCTGGTGCTGGGTGCACGACCATACCGTGGGGCTTGTTCACCACTGCAAGATCGGCGTCCTCGTAAAGAATCTCAAGGTCGATATCCTCTGGTTCGAGATTTGGGGCGACTGGCGGTGCGTATTCCCAGACTACAAGGTCGCCTTCGCGCAGAGTATATCCGGCCTTCACACGAGTGGTGTTGACTCGAATGTCTCCCCCGTCGATGGCTTTCTTGATTTGCGAGCGTGAAATCGGAGGGTCGTCTTGTTCCGCCAGAAAAACATCAAGTCGTTTTCCAGCGTCGTCCTCGATTTCGAACTCAAATACGACGGTTTTCACATCACCACATTGGGCTTTCGATGTGGCCGTAGTTAGCGAAAACGATGTCGATAAAGGCTTTCTCAAGGATATTGGTATCGTTGAGAATCTCGTCGCTGACATAGGTCGCGAAGTGAGTCCTAGCCTCGTTCATGATGCCTTCGAGTTCTTGGAAAAGATTATCGTTGCGGATGCCGTTTTCGATCTTCTTTTGGATATCTGGATAGATGGTCATATCCGAGGCGATAACTCGAGCGCGTTGGGCGGCTTTCTTTTCGTCAGAAATACGTGACATGAGAATCTCTAGAAATGGAGGTGTTTCCGTAAGGAAACGCTAACATATCAGGGTTCATCCAAGAAGCGAAAATATTGGTCGATTAGCTCGTCCGGCTCTACACCAAAGACGCGTGAAATCTCGCGCAAATAGCCGCGAAGATAGACCTGCCTCGGAAGCACATTGAGGTCCCCAGATTCTATCGCAGCGAGGTACTTGAGGCCGATATGGGAGCGAAGACTAAGTTCTTGGAGCGTCATTTGTCGCTGCCGCCTTAAGGATGAGATCAGCTTACCCGCGGCCGGCTTCTTGATTCCGCCTGACTCATCCGCAGGCGTAGGTTTCTTTTCTCGAAGTTCTTCATCGCGGCCAGCCGACTCTATTTCCTGTTTGGTAACGGGTTCGGACTGCAGCGTGAGTATGTTTCGATAGGTGTTTTCGAGCTGGTCGGCGACCTGTAGCCGACGCTCCGGATCGCTGAAGACCAGGGAAATACTGGCTTCGCGACGATAGCCCTCCCAGAGTCTTCGGCAGGCTTGTCGAATCTCGTTTCGGCCTGTCTCTTGGGCAAGACCGATGCGAAGCGCGGGGTGCGCCTCCTGCGATCTCGGGGCTGGACGAGGGTATTTGAGGTCGATGGGTCTCAAGTCGTTGATATAACGGGCAAGGTGCTCGATATCCGAGGAAAGAGCCTCCTCGCCGCGTGTGGACGAGGTTTGGCCGGCCGTTCGGCGGTTATAGAACCACCGGCGATCTTCGAAGTCGACCGAGCCCAGATAGCGAGGAAAGGTGCCAAGCGCCACAAAGAGTGCGTGGCTCAACACGTGTCCAAGGTCGCGTTCGGCACCCTCTCTGACCATGTTCACGATCAGATAGGTCTCAAATCGCTCAAGCGTCTCGACGACGACTTTCCGGCTTTCGGCAGACGGTGCGGCACGCAGGAATGACTCTCGGTTGAGGTCAATGCGTTGGTCATCGAGCGTGTCCAAGAGGTCGTCTTGCAGGTCAAAAGCGCGTGGGTGAAAGCCGATGGCCTGGTAGAGAGAGGCGCGCAAAAATTGGGTCGTGGCTCGAATCGCCGCCGGCTCGGGTGATGAAACCAGGATAGGCACGTCTGCTGCGATGAAAAATGAGACTGGAAATGTGTCGCAGCCAGGGGGCAGGTCGATGAAAACCCAGTCGAAATCGAGTTCGTGAACCTGGGCCATGATCTCATCCGCGGTTTCGATACCTCGAACGAAAGGATGTTTTTGGGCAGGGCTTATCTGGGCAAGCCACACATTTCGGTACCCTGTCTCGACGATGAGATCCGCGATGTGGGCATCTTTGGTCCCGAGGGCAGGCACCCGCTGCAAATCCAGCCTCAATTCTTCGGCGTGGAGTTGAGTATTGAGCGAGGGATAATCCAAAGAGGCATCAATACAAAGGACTCGCGATCCTGAGCGAGCCAGAGAACGCGCAATTTCGGAGCACACGGTACTTCGACCAACTCCGCCCTTTGCCCCACCAAATGCGGCGATGCGAGGTCGTTCGGAATGTGCGGGAGGGCCCAAAGTGTTCACAATAATCTCAAATCAAGTATGAAGCAGACAATCTAACTTGTTCTAAACTTGGCAAGCTAGCACTGGCGCGTTATTTAGAGATACAACTGCCTCTACGTCAATCTCTGTCTCTACCAACAGGTCAGCGCAGTGCCAAAGCTTATATACAAAGATCCCGAAACAGATCACGAAGTTGCGCTCCAAATTGGGGATTCGCAACCCGAAGTCACCATCGGCCGCAATCCGGGGAATACCCTGCGGGTGAATAATCCTTCGATCTCTCGGCGTCATGCGCGAATCGTCTGGCAGGGCCGCGAAGTGATTCTTCACGACTTGGATAGTTCAAACGGCTCTTACGTCAACGGCAATCGCGTGCGCTCTCAGGTGCTGGTGGACGGCGATCGCGTAAGGATCGGTGAGTTCCCACTCGATTTTGTGGATGAGACCGACTCTGCGACGGCAGAAGTTGCTCCGGAAATGATCGAGAGCGTGCTTCAGAGCCAGAAGAAGCAGCAAACCCATCTCGGAGGTTTCGCGGCGCAGGACGAAGATGACTATGGCTTCCAACTTGGGGCCGGAGCGCCACCCCCACCGCCGAGTTATTCGGAATCCGACGCGGATGTTCCAGTCTATGACGGTGCATTTGACGCTGAGGAAGACGGTGGGTTCGTGCTCGGTGGAGGAGGCGGAGTCCAGCCCGGTTTGGATATGGACGCCGGAAAGCCCTACACGCCTACGAGCTGGGACGACGACGAGCCGATCGAGCTGGAGCCCGAGCTCGTTGAAGATTCGGACGAGGGAACGGCAAACCATGATGGAGCGTCGCTCTTCCAGAATTCGTACTCTGAGGAGCTCGGCGCTCAAAGCTCGGATGCAGATACATACAACGCGGCACCCAATGAAATTGCGTTGAGCTTGTCGGGCTTTGGAACGCCTAATCCAGACGCCACGGTTGAGGAGTCGGTCGAATTTCATCGAGTCGAGCAAGAGAATATCATCGAGGAGGAGATTTCCGAGGCTGCGATTCAGTTCGACTCTGTCGTGTCCGAGGTCTCGGATAGCGGAAATAATGAGGAGCTTCTGAGGCAGATCGAAGAGTTGACGAAAGAGCGAGATGAGCTCTCAGCGATGCTCGACGGGAAGGCTTCCGACGGTAATGCGGCAAGCCAGCTTCAGATCGAGAGATTGCGCAAAGAAAGAGATCGTCTCTCGGACGAGCGGCGTAAACTCATGCAGCAGCTCAATGATTTGAGGAAGAGCCTCGAAGAAGGGCCAAGTCAATCGGAGTTTGATGAAGCACAGCGCCTGATTTCAGAACTTCAGGAGACCGTTGAGAATTCGAATCAAGCATTGTTGAGCGCACAGGAGTCCAATTCTTCGTTTGAAGAGCAGATCGCTGAGCTTCAGGCGGCGCTGGCGGATTCCAATCAAAAGGTCGAGTCCCTTCAGCATCAGCTGGCGAACGTTTCAGAACTCGGCGAGCAGCTTTCGCAAGTGCAAGAGAGCGCCGGTGAGCTTGAGACAGAGCATCGCGAGGCCCTGAAACGCAACGAGGAGTTGAATCAGCGTCTCGAAGCCTCAATTGAGGAGATCAACCTTCTCGATCAGGAGCTGGGACTTAGAGATCAACGCATTGCTGAGCTGAGCGAATTGTCAGCAGACCTGCAGCAAGCGTTGGGAGAGCGTGACGAAGAGCTCAACTCGTTGACTACGCATGGCCAAGAACTCGAAGAGCAGTTGGACCAACTCAGTTCTGAGTTGGCCTCGACGCGAGAAGAGCTCGAGGCTCGTCCGGTCGCCGAGGAAGTCTCCAAGCTTCGTGGCGATCTCGGGCAACGCGATGAGCAGCTGGCCGAAGCTAATAATCGCATCGCTGAGCTCGAGGCTCGCAAGGCGGAGCTTGAGACCGAGGTTCAAGATGTTCGTGCAACCATGGACGCTCTAAATGCGCGTTACAGCACGATCGGTAGCGAGTTTGAGACCCTCAAGCGTGAGCGAGATGAAC
The DNA here is from genome assembly GCF_007993755.1 of Microvenator marinus. Taxonomy (GTDB): domain Bacteria; phylum Myxococcota_A; class Bradymonadia; order Bradymonadales; family Bradymonadaceae; genus Allomicrovenator; species Allomicrovenator marinus. The sequence goes on along the minus strand of NZ_CP042467.1, from coordinate 765,519 downwards.
TCAAGGAAGAACGTGTCGCGTTTGCTCGAGAGACAGACTATCTGCAGACCGAAAGACGCAAGATGGTCGACGAACTCGAGGACCTGCGAAAACGCGCAAAGACCTTTGATAAAGAGGCGAAGCGTAAGAAGCAGATCTTTGAGGAACTCAGCTCAGATTTGCGTAAGCTTGTGACGGAAAACAATCGTCTTCAAGACCAGGTGAAGTCGCTTGAGGAGCTTCTCGGGTCCGCGCCTAAGGCCGAAGCCGTAAGCCAGCTCCAAGAGGAGCTCAAGTCGACCCAGACGCAGCTAAAGGAGCTCGAGGCGGATAATAGCGATCTGACGCGTGAACTCGGGAAATTCTCCGAGGAGCGTGAGGCGCTTGAAACCGAGCGGAACAGCCTCAAGGAAGAGCTTGAGTCACTTCGCAGTGGCGTCGAGAGTGCTCAGTCCGATCGTGAAGCGTTAGAGGCCGCACAAGCCGAAATCCAAACTCTTAAGGAGCAGCTCGAGGCCAGCGCAGCAGCGCAGGAAGAAGCTCTGGAAGCCGTTCGAAAGGAGTTGGAAGAAGCGAAAAATGCTGCTGAAGGCGCAGCTGAAGCAGGCGACTTGAAAAAGAAACTCGAAGATGCCGAAGCAACCCTGGCTGCCATGATTCTTGAGAAAGATAAGCTTGAGGACGAAGTCAAAAAGCTCAAGAAAAAGTAGGCAACTCCAAGACCCCGAGCACCGCGTAATGGTCTGACGACTCGCCGGTGTCGAGTCGCTGGGCCTCTTTCCACATACCTGCCGAAAAAAGGTAGTCCAGATTTAGTCTTGGCTCGGGGGTAGGGTAGGTGGCAAGCGGCTGTTCCGCACGATTTAGCAAGTCGTCCATCTCCAACAACCAAGGCTCGTCATCGGCATTCAGGTCGCCTAAAACGAGGTGTGGCTTTCTATCTCGCACCGAGTTAAGCAGTACGGGTGCCTGAAGGGCTCGATCATCAATATAGGAGAGGTGGGTGCTAAGGATTTTCAGCTTCAACTCTGGGTGTGCAACTTCACTGTAAAGAAGCGCACGGGGCTCATCAACGTCCTGAGGAAGCTGAATAACCTCAGCCTTCTCGATGGGCCAACGTGAAAGCAAGGCATGACCGTATTCGTGCTGGTCTTCTACAATGCACGGCGCGAAGGACCCAAAATACCCGAGCGCGCTGGCGATACTGGTCGTCGTGTCACCGGGAGGGCCCATCTTCCAATGTCTTCCTACCTCTTGAAGGGCCAAAATATCCGGATTGTGGGTCCTGATCTCTTCGATGATGGCATCGAGGCCCTCTTGAATTCCGAGGCGGATATTCCAGGTCATGACCTTCATGAATTCTCCTTCTTTAGCTCGATGATAAAGCGGGTGCCATTCTCTGTCGCTTCGACTCTTAGTTTTCCGCCATGTTCGTCGATGATCTGTTGCGTCATGGCGAGACCGAGGCCTGTTCCCGATTGTTTGGTTGTGTAGAAGGGCTCGAAGATCTTTTCGAGGTCTACATCAGGAAGCCCGCCTGAGTGGTCTTCGATTGAGAGGGTGACATGATCGTCGCCATCTTCGATACGAACCAAAATGGTTTGATCTGAGTCTCCGGCTTCAACCGCGTTTTTGATGATGTTCAGCAGTGCCTGCCGAATTTGTCCTGGGTCGGCAAAGATCTGTGGATCTTCACCCTCCACTTGAACTTCGGCGCCAAGGTCTTGCCATTCCCAGGTATGGAAATCGACTAGATTCTCGACCAGCTCGCGAAGCGAAAAGGCTTCGAACTTGGGGGCGGGCAACCGTGCGTAGACGAGGTATTGCTCGGTGATGTCCTTGAGGCGGTCGACTTCGTGAATGATGGTGTTTAGGTGCTCCATGACTTCGGGGTCGGAGCTCTCGTGGCTCATCGAGTCGTAGACCATTTCAGCGTTCAGGTTGATGCTACTGAGCGGGTTTCTCAATTCGTGCGTAATCAGGGAGGTCATGCGGCCGATCGTGGCGAGTCGCTCGGTCTTGACGAAGCGTGCGTGTTGTTCGCGCAGTTGCTGGTCTCGTTCGGCGATCGAGCGTGCCATTTGGTCGAATTCCCTAAAGAGTGTTCCGATTTCGTCTGATGGGGCTTTGTTGGCCGCCTGAAGCGGCGAATAGTCCCCGGCCCCGATTCGTTTTGCCGCTGCAGTGAGATGGGTCAGGCGTCGCATGGTCATGGATACGGCAAACAAGAGGACGAGCGCCACGAAAAGGGCGACTCCCGTAGAAACTGCCAGGATGTAGAGGCTCGAGCGTTCGAACTGGTTCGCCTCTTTGATGTTCTTGTCCGTGGCTCTCCTAAGCTCGGCACGCAAAGCGGTCAATTCGGAGTCGATTCGTCGGACGTGGTCCCGAAGTTTGGTCTGAGCTTCAACGATTCGGTCATCATCTTCGCGTCGGTCGTCGAGCACGAGTTGGGTCAGGGATTTGGAGTCTTGAGAGAAGGTCTTAATTGCACTCTCCAAATCCTGCACGCGGTTGGAAAATTCGATATCCACAGCCGGTGCGAGCAAAGGGCTTGCGCTGAGCTCTACACTTTGTCGGATGCGGCGTTCGAACCGATCGGGCACTGATGGTGCGAGCCGAGTGACCTGAATGGTTCTACGAAGCACGAGTGGGTCGCGCTCGTTGAGGATGAGGCTGAAGCTCCGCAAGTCGGTTTGAATGTCTGAGAGGCTAAGGGAGAGGGGGACAATGGTCTGATTTACTGCCTGAACACGCTCGAGCGTCTTCTGCGTTCGCCACACTCCAAAAACGAGCACCGTGCCAAAGACGACGATGGTCGCTGTGAAGGCAAGAAAGATTTTTGTTGCGATGCTAAACTTCATAGAATCATTACGCTTGTAGGCCGAGGCGTTAGGGTTGACGCGTGCGCTCGAGAGGTGGTAGACCCTCGCGCCCAACGTCTGACCTGTACACGCTCACAATTGGTAGGCGTGTCTAGATACAGGATATTCGCATGAATCGTCTTCTAAGATTGCGGTCATTCACCGCGTTCATGGTCTTAATGTCGGTCGCGCTTTGCGCGGGGCCGAGCTTTGCCCAAAGTGGGCCGGCGCCAAAGGTTTTCGTTCTTCCGACACAAAGTGTCAATGACTCACTTTCGTCAATTGTTCCCGAGAGAATTGGGGAGCAGACCCGAAACGGGATCAAGCAAGACAAGCGTGTCGAATTGATGCCTTCGTATGAGGACGTCCTCAAGGATCTTTCGGGGGCGGGTCACTCGAGCGCGGCAATCGCTCAGGCTGAAGAGCTCTACACGTCCGGAATCGGTCTCTTGACCGCTGGTGAGGACGCAAGGGCGGTGGAAGCGTTCACGCGTTCCGTCGACCTGATGGAACAGAACCTCGATGACGTGAACAATTACGATATTCTGGCGGATGCCCTTGCGAATCTTGCGCTTGCGAATTTCAACGCGGAATTCGACGTGGATGCGCGCAAACGCATGAAGGATTTCGCGCATTTGCGTCCTGACGCTGAGCTCGACCCAGAGAAGTACGATAAAACACTTCTAGAAGTCCTTAAAGACGAGCAAGAGAAGGTCAAGCGCGCCAAATTCGGCAAGCTTGAAATCACCGCGAGCGAGGAAGGGGCCAAAGTATTCATTGACGGTATAGAGAAGGGCGCGACGCCGCTCACCGTCGAGGATGTTGGATTCGGCACACACTATATGGTGGTGCGAGGGGCGAGCGGCAACGTTTATACGGAGAAGATTCGCGTGCGGGGCCGCGGCAAGAGCCAGAAGTTCGAAGCTGAGCTCGCCCAGTCTACTGCCAATGTGGAGGGTGCCACCGAGCTTCCCTCCTATTACGTAGACCTCTTGAATCAAACCAAGACTGGCAAGTGGGGCGGAAGCCTTTTGCCTTATCTCACCGAGTTGGCCAATCAGACCGGATCCGCCTACGTGGGTTGGGTGTTGATGTACCGAGAGGGAACTTCCTACAAGGCGGCTCCTTTTGTTTATAGCGCTGCTAAGAACCAAGTGGCCCAGCTTGAGGTCGTCTCGTTCAATCTGGAACTCTCGAACCTTAGGACGGGCGTGAGCACGCTGACCAAGACCCTGGTAGACGCCATGGCCACGTTCCCTGAAGGCTCCGTGGTTACCGAGGTGGAAGTTGGGCAGTCTGCAGTAGCGCGAACAAAGACCACCACGCCGGTCAAGACGGCTGAGACTAAGAAAGAGCAGAAGACGCTTGTTCCACCACCCGTGGTCGAACAACCACCATCCGAAGAGTTTGGAACTTGGAGCTACGTCGCCGCTGGTGGTGCGGTACTGGTGGTAGGTGCATTGATTGCTGGCGGAGTCTATTTATTAGTGGATGACGACAATCCGTCTGGTGCAAACGGCTTTGATGCCGTTATTTCGTGGTGAGGTTGATGATGCGAACAATGCATTGGATGATTGTGGGACTTTTGGCTGCTTCGCTCGGCTGCGGTGGAGACGAGGGCGGGCCATCACTTCGAATTGATGTGTTCGGCTACGGTCCGGATTTTCAAGGTGGTACGGGCTTTGTCTCGGGTCTGCCAGGTTTTGAGGGGCAAGAGACCGTCAATGTTTCGCTGGTTCAGCCTCTCGACCGACGCACGCTTAAGCGAGGCTCATTCGTGGCTTCGTCACAGACGGGCAAAGTGCCCGAACTGAGCTTCGGCCAGAACCTGAGGCTTGATCTTGAAGTGCTCAATGGCGCAGGTGAAGTGATCGCGTCGGGTTCCACGCCTCGGTTTGACTATACCCCAGAGGAGGGCGACAAAACCTTCCGCATTCAGGTTCTCGGGGCCGATAGTGTCTCACCGGTAGGTTCGGTCGTGTTGGACTCGAGCACACAAGAGCGGCGGTTCACGCAGTCCAGGTTTGACTATCGTGCCATGCCCGAGTCGTCTTGCACGAGCGATGACCAATGTGGACCGAGTGCGACGTGCTCGGGGACACCACAAACGTGCAAAACATGGCTTGGGCGCGCCGGGCATGCCATGGCGCAGCTTTCGGACGGTCGTGTAATCGTCGCTGGTGGTGGAGACCCGACGCCGGGTGCTGCCACGTTGACGCTTCCCAAGTACCGAACCATGACGGTTGATTTGCAGATTTTTGATCCCGCGACGGGCTACTTTACCGAAGCTGGCTTTGATTCGGCCGGGAACGACCGATTCGACCAACCCTTTGTTCACGGGACCATGACTGCGATCGGCGACGATAAGTTCGTCGTTGCAGGTGGTTTCACGAAGCAAGAGGACGGGGTCATGGCCACCGACGGTCTTTACCTTGTGGATATGAACCAGCCCGAAGGGAGCCGCATCAGCGCCATTCGCGGCTCAGACGGGCAACCTTCGCGTTTGAAGGTCGCGCGAGGCTGGCACGCCGCCGCCTACAGACCCTCGGACAACGCAGTCCTCTTCATCGGCGGTCTCGGCGTACTGGGCGAAGATGATGTCTTACCGACCTTCGAAATCCTTGAGGTTTCAACGGGAGATATCCTCGGCCCGTTCAATTTGGACGAAGCCCGTGCAGAAGCGACAGCGCTGACCATGGGAGACGGAACGAGCATTTGGGTCTTGGGCGGACGTAACGCCGAAGGCGCAATGGCCAGCACAGAAGTGATTGCGGGCACCGAATCTAGCCCTGAGGCAGATATGCGTGAGGCTCGCTTTGGGCACTCCGCTATCCGGATTTCCACGTCTCCTAACGCTAGCCTCGCTATGGTGATTGGCGGATACACTGATTTCGAAGGAGCAGCGACCGGCGGGTTTGAGATTGGTGGAATTGGGCGTGGCGCCTTCCAGGGTGGGAATGATTGGACACTCTCTGACGCGAGGGGCCGTCTGATGGCTGTGGAGCTACCTGTGAGCCGAGACATTGTGGTGCTTGGTGGCAAAAACGCCGGGCAAAACGTTGACTCCGTTGAGCGCCTGGAGTTCACGGATCTGACACAAGCACTTCCATACCAGGCGAGGGCGGCGGGCGTACTCGACGAGCATCGGTATCAGGGAACGGCCCTGGTGCTTTCAAGCGGCAAGGTGCTCTTGGTGGGCGGCGTGGGCTCGATTCAGGGCTCCATAGCCGCACGAGATAGCGCAAGCTTCTACAACGCACACGATCCGGTCCCAGCACCGGCAAATTAGGCAGATTGACTAGACTTCCCTCTGCTGATAGCAAGGGGCCGTCAAATAGACTTTAGGAGTAGACAATGAGCGAAGAAACAACAGAGAAAGCACCAGAAACTAAAAGCGAACAAAAGATCATGTGCTTTGTGTCCAAGCAAATGGTTGCACAAAGCGAGACCGTAGAAGTGGAGTACGCACCACGTAAGAAGGTTCGCGTGCTTCCAAGGTACGTCAAGTTCTCGACTAGCGCTGAATAATCCAGTCGAAAGACTGCTCTAAAGCCACCCATTCGGGTGGCTTTTTTTGCTTCTTGATCACTCCTGGGGAATCGTATCCCACTTTGATCCACCAGCTCTCTAGTTTTTGAGGGAGATCGGCAGAGATCGCCCTTATCTTGTGAAAATAGGGGGTGGGTTGCGGTGTCTGGGGGACTTGTTTCTGCATCAATTTGGGACGCGGATCATCGCAGGGCCCCGCACTGTCTATGTCTCTAGCTAATCCCCAAAAATCAGGCTTCAGATAGGTGGAGTCTATATCCTAAGATGTCCCGGATCTTTCTTGACGACCTCAGTTCTCACCCTTATTGTGGCGCTCAGTGGGATAAATTCCCATGAAGTGGATCCGGAGACGGATGTGGAGGCTAGGATGGCCTCCATGTGTCAGATGGCAAAGCAAGGACGCTAAGATCAGCATTTTGAAAGGTTAGGCCCTCATGTTCCGAGGCCAGTACGAACACACGATGGATTCAAAGGGGCGCGTAAGCCTCCCGGCGAGGTTTCGTGAGGTTCTAACGGAGTTGGCCTCAAGCCCGGAAAACGCTGATCGAGTCATACTGACGCGTACTTTTCAGAAGTGTTTGGTTCTTTATCCACTCGAGCAGTGGATGAACTTTGAAGAGAAAGTTCGACAGCTCCCGCAATTTGACCCGCGCGTACAACAGCTCAAGCGAGTCTACATTGCGGGTGCCGTCGAGTGTTCTCTGGACAGTCATGGTCGTGTGTTGATTCCCCAGCCAATGCGTGAATTCGCTGGTTTTGAGCGAGAGCTCAATTGGGTGGGTCAACTGGACACGATGGAGCTTTGGTCGAAGTCCCGTTGGGAATCCGCGCTCGACGATGCGATGCAGGATCCCAAAGGATTGGCCGAGGCGATGGCAAACCTTGGACTCTAGGTTTCTGGCTCAAGATGAGCCCTAAAGGACCCATGGACGGGTCGGAGTTTAATCGTGTCGAATCTCACTTATAGCAGTGAATACCATACCCCTGTGCTCGTAGCCGAGGTTCTAGAATACCTCGCTGTGAAGCCAGGCGGCCGGTATTTGGATGCGACTTTGGGAGGGGGAGGCCATACACAGGCCATACTCGATTTGAGCGCTCCGACCGGCCAAGTCGTCAGTATTGACCGCGACCCCGAGGCGCATGAACAAGCGCGTCAACGGCTCTCCGGGTATCAGGGCAGGTTCGAGCTGGTTCTAGGCAACTATCGAGACGCTCCTGACCTCGTTGAGGGCAAGTTTGACGGCATGCTGCTCGATGCAGGTGTGAGCTCGCATCAGCTTGACGAGGCAGCACGCGGATTCTCGTTTCGTGAAGAAGGTCCTCTCGACATGCGCATGGGGCCGGACGCCCCGCGTCTCGATGAATGGCTTGGCGTTGTGGAAGAGGAAGAATTGGCGAACGCGCTCTTTCATTACGGTGAAATCAAGGCGTCTAGGCGACTTGCTGCGGCGATCAAGATGGATTTTGCCGCTGGCAAGCTCAAGACCACCCAGGACCTTGCACAGATGTGTCAGAGAGTTCTCGGTGGTTCAGGGGCGAGAAGAAAGACGCAGATTCATCCGGCGACGCTTGTCTTTCAGGCGCTTCGTATCGCCCTGAACGATGAGTTGCGCGGCCTGGAGCGTGCCGTGGCCTCGATTCCAGAGCTCGTCAAGCCCGGCGGTAGAGCTGTTCTCATCAGCTTTCACTCGCTTGAAGACCGAATCGTCAAGCAGGGCTTTAAAGAGCTTGCCGGTGAGAATGAAGAGGTCGATCCGGTGCTGCGAAAGTTGGGTATGGAGAAGTCCAAGCCTGAGAAAGTGAAGATATTGACGCGACGTCCAGTGGAAGCTGGGCCCGATGAAGTGGCCGCAAATCCGCGCTCTCGAAGTGCAAAATTGCGTGCGGTTGAGGTTCTTTAAGAGAAATTGCGCTTAGAAGGTGAAAAATGAAGGAAAAAGTGCTCGACATGTGCATGGATGCTGGCAGACTAGGGGCAGCAATATTCGCTGTAAGTTTGGCGTCCTCGATTCTGATTTTCCACGTGTGGAATGAGTATCAGATTACTCATTTGGGATACGAGATTTCACGAGTCACCAACGAGCATCGCGAACTTGTGGAAGAGAACCGAAAACTAAGTATTGAAGTCGCTGTTCAAGGAAGAACGGAGCGCATGGCTGAAGTTGCACGGACCCGATTTGGATTGGAACCCGTCAGCCCCGACCAGATCCGGCCGATTCAACTCGAATCAAATCCTTCCAAACCTATGGTGCATGCGGCTCTCGACCCACGATGAGGTCTTAGATGAGCGACAAGGATGAGCGCAGAGAGTTTTGGATCCGCATGAGGATGGGCGCGATTGCCGCCTTCATTACACTCATGCTCTGTGCAGTCATCGTTCGTGTTTACCACCTTCAAGTTGTTCAGGGGGCCGAGCTCGCCGAAAAGGCGGTTGGCCAACATATGCGTGAGATCAAGCTCAAGGCGAGGCGTGGCTCGATTTTGGACCGTAATCGCGTCGAGCTCGCGGTCAGTGTTGAAGCGCCAAGCGTGTTTGTTCGTCCACGCGAAATCAAAGACAAAGAATCGGTGATTCGGGTGCTGAGCGAGGCTCTTGAATTGAGTCCGGAGACTGTTCGGAAACGTGTCGATTCGAAGTCGTCCTTTGTTTGGGTGAAACGGCAGGCTACTCCTGAAGCCGCGGCAAAGATCGCCGAGGCGGAGCTCAGCGGTGTTGGATTTACGCCAGAGTCCAAGCGTTTCTATCCGCTCAAGGAGCGGGCAGGGCAGTTGTTGGGATTTGTCGGTATCGACTCTAATGGCCTCGAGGGAATTGAACAGAAGTTCGATACCTTGCTCGCCGGAGGCGACTACTTTTTGAAGGGGTATAAAGACGCGCGCGGAAAGACGATGCTGACCGTATCGACTCCTGAGTTTAGGGAGTTCGAGGGTAAGTCGGTCGTTTTGACAATTGATGAACGGCTCCAACGCGTGGCCGAAGAAGCGATCAGAGAGCAGGCGGAAGCGTATCAGGCAAAGGCCGCCTATGCCGTGGTCGTGGATCCTAAGACCGGCGAAGTCTTGGCCATGGCCAATTGGCCGAGCTTTGATCCGAATCGATTTAGGGAGGCCAAGGCGGCCGATTGGCGGCTTCGGAATGTGACCGACACCTTTGAGCCTGGTTCAACGTTCAAGCCCTTGGTTGTGGCGGCCGCTCTGCAGGAAAAGTCCATCCGGCTCAATTCCACCTTCGATTGTGAGAATGGTCGCATTCGAATTGGCCGTTATACGATTCGAGACTCTCATCCCGAAGGGATTTTGAGCGTGGGTGAGATCGTGCAGGAGTCGAGCAATATTTGTTCGTATAAGATTGCGCAGACCCTCGGGCGCGAAAAGTTCTACGAGTATATCAAGGCTTTCGGGTTTGGGCGTCACACGGGCCTCGGGATGAGGGGTGAGCAGCCAGGCCTTGTTTGGCCGCCTGACCGATGGGCGGAGGTCTCGTTTGCGAATATCGCATTCGGCCAGGGTTTGACTTCGACCCCACTTCAAATGGCCATGGGGATCGCGGCGATTGCCAACGGTGGAAACCTGATGAAGCCACAGCTCATCAAGGAAGTCGTGGACAAGGACGGCACGGTGGTCAAAGGCTTCGAGCCCACACTCTTAAGACAAGTCGTGAGTAAGGACGTTGCCAAGCAGGTGGCGTGGACCATGACCCGAGTGACGAAGTTCGGGACTGGAAAACGTGCGCAGCTCGAACACTTTCACGTCGGTGGAAAGACGGGCACGGCTCAAAAGGTCAATCCCGAGACGCGTCGGTACGACCCCAACATGTGGATTGCAAGTTTTGTGGGCTTTGCGCCTGCCGAAGATCCCGAGTTCGTGGTTCTCGTCATGGTTGATGAACCTCAGAAGATGCATTACGGCGGCGTGGTTGCTGGGCCAGCATTCAAGAAGATTATGTCAGAAGCACTGACAATCCGTGGAGTTCGTCCGCCTCCTGAAGACAAGCTCTTTACTTTCGATGACGAAGAGCTTGAAGAGACGGAGCCTTTGATCGAGCTCGAGACTGAGAGTCTGCCTCCAATTGTCCTTCCACAAGGCGACGGATTCCCCGACTTTCGTGGGTTAACGCTTCGCGAGGCGCTGGATAAATCCCGTAAAATGGGGATTTTGCCGGGGGTTGAAGGCTGGGGGAAGGTCGTAGCGCAGACCCCTGAGGCGGGAAGTCCTATCGAGGAAGATTTTGAGCTCTCCCTGGTGTTATCTCCAGCGAGTCGGCAATCATTGATGGCGGAAGAGCCATCTAGCGGAAATCTGGAATAGGCCATGAAAGCCACCGAAATCGCAAAGGTGGAGGGAGTCGAACTTGTCCAGGAAGGGCAGGGAGAGGTCTTCCGGGTGGAGTTTGATTCTCGGCGCGTTCAGCCTGGGGATCTCTTTGTGGCCCTGGTCGGCCAAAACTCGGATGGTCATCGGTTTGTTTCGATGGCGGTGGATCGCGGTGCGTCGGCGCTTCTAGTCTCGCAGGACGTTGACGCTCCTGAGCATGTAAGTGTGCTTAAGGTCGGCGATACTCGGGAGCGGCTGGGATTGATTGCCGCCAAGATTTACGGTCATCCGAGCCAAAACCTCAAATTGATAGGCATTACGGGGACTAATGGAAAGACGACCAGCGCCGCTATGGTGGAAACGCTCTTGGCTTCTGCAGGGCACGTAGTTGGCGTCTTTGGAACGATCAACATCCGTTGGAAGAACGAGGTCATTCCGAGCATCAATACAACTCCTGAAAGCTCGGAGATTCAGGCCATTCTGGCTAGAATGTTGGCCGATGGGGTGACGCATGTGGTCATGGAGGTTTCGTCCCATGGACTTGCGACCCACAGGCTCAATGGTTGCGCATTTGATGTTGGGGTCTTCACGAACTTGACCCAGGACCATCTCGACTTTCACGGCACGTTTGAAGCCTACGAGGACGCCAAAGCTCTACTTTTTGAAAGGTACCTTCCGGACTCCAAGCGGAACGGAAAAGTGCCAGCCGCGGTCATAAACTCGCGCGACGCTGCTGGTATGCGCTTGCTCGATAGAGTGCCCGATGGCGTCGAGATTCTTGAGTTTGGCACCGAGCGTGGACTCAGGGCTGTGGGATCGGACTTTCACTATCAGCTCAAAGGGCACCCGGCGTTTGAAGGCTTGCACGTAGAGTTTCGGGTACCTGGAGAATTTAACGTGGAGAACGCGCTTGGCGCTTCGCTGGCTGTATGGGCTTGCGGCGTTCCCGCTGAGTCCATCGCGCACTCTTGGACTCAGATTCGACCTCCATGTGGCCGGTTGGAAGAAGTCGTACCCGGAGTTTATGTGGACTACGCCCACACTCCGGATGCGCTTGAGAGGGCGTTGCGAGCTTTGCGCTCGGTTACCGAGAATCGACTCATCGTTGTATTCGGTTGTGGTGGCGACAGAGACCGCGAAAAACGCCCGCTTATGGGTCGTGTTGCCGAGGAGTGTTCGGACCTTGTGATCGTGACTTCGGACAATCCACGAACTGAAAGTCCAGAAGAAATCATGGCTGAGATCGCACAGGGTTTTACGGATGAGAGGACTCAGAAACTCTTGATTGCGAAACGTCGTGAGGCAATTGCTCAAGCCCTTGTTGAGCGAGCAAATGGCGATATTGTTCTCATCGCCGGAAAGGGCCACGAGACCTACCAGGAGATTGGAAGGGACCGCGTTCATTTTAGTGATCACGAAGTCGTTCGAGAATTTCTGGAGGGGAAATGAAAGAGATCTCAAATTGGAGCTTTTCCGAGATTGCACAGGTCATAGAAGGTGTGGCGAAGGGCGAGTTTTCGGCTCTTGATGGAGTGTCCACGGACACCCGAAAGATTTCGCCCGGCGTGCTCTTTGTGGCCTTGCAGGGGGATAATTTTGACGGCCATGACTTCATTGGGAAAGCCAAAGAGGCCGGTGCTGCGGCATGCGTTGTCTCGCGGGAAGTTGACACTGAGATGCCGACTATCGTGGTTGAAGACACCCTGGTCGCGCTCCAGAAACTGGCGCACGCCGTTTTTGGGCGCGCACGTTCAAATGGTCTTCGTTCGATCGCCATCACGGGTTCGAATGGGAAGACGACCGTCAAGGAGATGATCGGTCGACTGCTCTCCGAAGCTGGATTGACGCCGCATATCACACCGGGAAATTTCAACAATCACATCGGACTTCCGCTGACCATTCTCAATGCTCCGAAGGTCATAGCGGATTCGGTTTGGGTATTGGAGATGGGTGCCAACAAATTTGGCGATATCTCGGAGTTGACGGAGATTGCACCCGCCGATGTCCGTGTCATTACTTCTATCGGAGCCGCTCACCTTGAGGCCCTTGGCGATCTCGACGGGGTTCGAAAGGTCAAGTCTGAGATCTTTGAGTTTTCCGACCGTTCGAATTTCGCCGTGGTGCCTTACGATGAGCGCGACCGTTTGCTTCTGGCCGCTTTCCACGGTCGCGTCCTCAACGCAGGGCTCGCCCAGAGTTCGGACTTTCGGGTCGCTAAGATCCAGACGACTCAGTCTGGTCAACGCGTCGAAATCGAAGGACTGGGGCATTTGACCGCTTTTGAGATGCCACTACCGGGCAGGCATAACGCCGCAAATCTGGCTATTTCGCTGGCCGCGGTATCGGCGCTTGGTGTTGAATGGTGGAGACTTGGCAACGCCTTGAGTAACCTTGAGCTTCCGGGGGAAAGGCTTCGTTGGGAGTCCTTTGGTCATTGGAGGGTCTTGAACGATGCCTACAACGCCAATCCGACGAGTATGGAGGCTTCCTACGAAGCGTTTCTTGAGCGAGCGACCGAGCCATCGGTTGCCGTGATTGGGGATATGAATGAGCTTGGGTCCGATGCTGTGAAACTTCATCGTCAGGTGGCCCGTGGCATGGCTTCGCGAGGAGGCGTGAGCATGCTTCTCTTTGTGGGGCGCCATGCAAATGATATGGCCGAGGCCGCGAACGATGCGCAAACAGACGCCGAAGTCAGAGCGTGTGCCGACCCCGAAAGTGCAGTTCAAATTCTATCGGGCTTAGCCGATGGAACCAAAACTTGGTGTATGTTTTTAAAGGCGAGCAGAGGGGCGAGGCTTGAAAAGGTTGTGGAGTTGATGAAACAGGGAGAAGCTGATGCTTTTTGAGTTATTTTTCTATCTTAAAGACGAGTTTGGCGCCTTCAACGTCTTTAGGTATGTCAGTTTCCGTGTGCTCGCGGCCGCCGCCACCGGACTCTTTGTGACGCTTTTCTTCTATCCCGCTTTTATCCGTCGTTTGCAGAAACAACAGATTGGCGAAGTGATTCGAAACGACGGCCCGGAATCCCATTTTTCCAAAGCCGGCACGCCCACCATGGGCGGAGTGTTGATTCTTTTCACCGTGGTCTTCTCCACGGTTCTCTGGTCGGACCTAAGTAATATCTACGTTTGGGCAATTCTTACGGTGACGGTTGGGTTTGGAGTGATCGGTTTCGTCGATGACTTCATGAAGGTCAAATTCAGAAATAAGAAAGGCCTCTCCGGAAAGATTCGGCTTCTCTTAGAGTTCGGGCTCGTTGGACTGATGCTCGTTTCGCTCAATTGGGAGTCAGTGTTTTCTCACGGGTTTCTTGAGGGATTCTCGTCCACAACCTCGATGTACTTGCCCTTTGTGAGCACCGAGCGCTTCAGCATGGAGATTCCACTCTGGGTCTATTTCCCGTTTGCGATGATTCTGGTCGTTGGGACTGGTAATTCGGTCAACCTTACGGATGGCTTGGATGGGCTTGCAATAGGGCCTGTGGTCATGGCCGCTGCGACCTTCCTGCTTCTGGCTTACGGGTCCGCAACCATTCTTCAGTACGACGGCATTTTGGAGGGCGAAAAAGTCACGTTCTACTTCGATGTGGCACAGTATCTCATGATTCCGAGGGTTCCAGGGGTGCAGGAGCTCTCGATTTTCTGTGCTGCAGTCATTGGCGCAGGTGTCGGGTTCCTTTGGTACAACACCTTTCCGGCTCAGATTTTTATGGGAGACGTAGGGAGTTTGTCGCTAGGAGGTGCTCTCGGAACTTTGGCAGTGGTGACGAAGCATGAATTGCTCTCGGCCATCATCTTCGGAATCTTTTTGCTCGAGGCGGTTTCGGTCATCACCCAGACGACAAGCTTCAAGCTCACAGGTAAACGTGTCTTCAAGATGGCGCCAATCCACCACCACTTCGAAATGAAAGGGTGGGCCGAGCCAAAGATTATCGTGAGATTTTGGATCGTCTCGTTTATGCTCTGTTTGTTGGCGTTGGCTTCGTTGAAGCTTCGCTAGATTGACCTGCAGGCCAAGGAGGGCCACGCATGGATGTACTCGCCCAGATTACAACTCAGACAAGGCTGAAGATTGCTCGCATGAGGGAGCAGCCTTGGGACCTGAGTTTATTGGTTTTGGTCTTGGTTTTGGTGGGTTTCGGCGTGGTGATGCTTTACTCGGCGAGTGCCGTGATGGCCGCGCAAAAGCTTGGGGACCACCTCTATTTGGTAAAGAGCCAGCTCACGAAAATCGTCCTAGGGTTTGGCCTGATGTTCCTCGCTCTACGAGTGGACTACAGGTGGTACCAGCGCGCGATCTATCCAATTCTGCTTCTCATGTTTGGGATGTTGATTGCCGTGACAATTCCGGGAATCGGCACGGTGCAAAACGGCGCACGGCGTTGGTTCAGCGTGTTTGGAATGAGCTTTCAACCGGCTGAGTACGCGAAGTTGGCGATCGTGATGTACCTGGCTTACTCGGTGAGTAAGAAGGGCGAGTCGATGGGGAAGTTCTCCGTTGGCTTTATTCCCCATATGGCTGTTGTCGGGGCCGCTGTTGCTCTCTTGATGATGCAGCCTGATTTCGGCTCGTCCGTCATCTTGATCGTGATGATGGGTGTGATGCTTTTCTCTAGTGGTGCGCGGCTTGCGTATTTGGTGGGCTTTGCCGCTATAGGAGTTGTGGGAGCTTATTTCGCCATTTCATCGAGTGAATATCGCATGAAGCGCATCATGGCGTTTTTGGACCCCTTTCAGTACCGAAGCGATATCGGCTACCAGATCAGTGAGTCTCTGATTGCGATCGGTTCTGGCGGCGTGAGCGGCCGTGGGCTTGGCTCAGGGGCAGGGAAACTCGGGTATGTCCCCGAACTTTGGAACGACTTCATCGGCACGATTGTGGCTGAGGAACTAGGTCTGTTGGGAATCGTATTCTTGGTCGGACTTTTTATCGCCTTTATCTGGCGAGGATTGAGAATTGCTTTTAATGCCGTGGACCCGTTTGGGAAGTTCCTCGCGTTTGGCATCACAATCCTCTTTGGGCTCCAAGGTGCTGCAAACCTTTGTGTGGTGACGGGGCTCTTGCCCACGAAGGGGCTGACGCTTCCGTTTATTAGTTTCGGCGGAAGCTCCATGATTATGACCCTTTTTGCGGTTGGAGTGCTCTTGAATATCTCTCGTTGTGCTCCCGATAAATGGGAGGAAGAGCGTGAGGAAAGGGAGCGACGCAAAGAAGAAGAGCGGTGGGAACGAAAGCGACAACGACTTCTTAAAGAGCGGGGTCAAGCATGAGTAAACGCGTTGTGATAGCTGGCGGGGGAACAGGCGGGCATCTCTTCCCAGGCGTTGCCCTTGTGGAGAGCCTTTCCGAGCTCGACCCCAGCCTCGAGTTTGCGTTTGTTGGGGCTAAACGAGGAATTGAGGCTCGGGTCATTCCGAGCTTGGGTTACGACTTGAGGCTTTTGGACGTCAAGCCGTTGAAAAACGGTGGTGTGAGTGGCGCCGTCAAGGGCGCATTGAGTCTTCCCATGTCGGGCTTGCAGGCCCTTTCATTCTTGAACGAACTAAAGCCTGATGTGGTGATCGCGGTCGGGGGCTACGCAGCGGGTCCGTTTACCGCCATGACTTCGGTTAAGGGCGTCAAGACTGCGCTTATGGAGCAGAATGCGGTGCCTGGCCTGACTAATCAGTGGCTAGGGAAACTCGTGGACCGCGCGTTTCTATCGTTTGACTCCACACGCAGCTACTTTCCCAAAGCCGAATGTAGCGTGCTTGGTAATCCGATCCGAAAGACCATTTTGGAGCGATCAGAAGGCTTCAAATATCGAAAGCCAGATGCCGGGGATTTTAGGATTCTTGTGATCGGGGGCAGTGGAGGAGCGCGAAGCATCAATGTCGGGCTTCCTAAAGCGCTTATGCAGCTTCCGGATGAACTGCGTCAGCGCGTGGTGGTCAAGCACCAGGTAGGAAAGGGGCGCTTAGATTCGGCGCGGGCTGCCTACGAGACGGTAGATTTTAGGCACGAACTCATCGAGTTTGTGGATGATATGGCTCAGGCCTATTCAAACGCTGATTTGCTGATTTGCCGAGCAGGCATGAGCACCATTGCGGAGGTAACAGCGCTTGGGATTCCGGCTCTCTACGTTCCACTTGAAACAGCCGACGGGCATCAGCTCGCGAACGCAACGGAGATCGTTGAAGCGGGTGGAGGCATGGTGGTGCGTGACGGAGAGATTGCTGACGCGAGAGTGGCTCGTCTGCTCACCGGGGTGATGCAAAATCCCGAGTCTTTGGTGAATCTTGCGGCGGGTGCTAAGAAATGCGGACGACCAGACGCAGGGCTTGAAGTAGCACGTGAAGTTCTTGCTTGGATAAGTTGATCAAGAAAATATTCCAAGATTCAACTTTAAGTGTCGGGATTTTCTTCGGGTGATGCTTAAGGTCCGCTCACCTAAGGGTTTGTAAATGATCAGGATTGGGGTGGGCATGACTTGCTGTCGCCGAAGGTTGCGATTGTGCGCAGTTTCGCTATTCTCTCTAAGCACAACGAAAGTGCTTTACTGACAAATAAACGGCATGAACGACGTACTCGACGAGCAGCAAAAAGAACTACTACGGCTGTTCGGGGGACGAGTGAAGTTCAATGAGCCACTCTCCAAACACTCGAGTCTTCGAATCGGTGGTCCCGCCCTGGCGTGGATTAGCGTAGAGACCGAGGATGAGCTCAGCAACGTGCTAAGGATGGCACGAGATTTTGAGCTCGATTGGTTGATTAACGGCCTCGGCAGCAACACGCTTTTCCCCGACGAGGGATTCGATGGGTTGGTTCTGAGGCTCACGGGAGAGTTCGCCCGATGGCACGTGGACGACGGTGTTGCCCACGTGGGTGCAGGAGTGGTTAACGCGCATCTCGTGCGTGGACTGCTCAAGGAAGGGTGGGTTGGGATGGAATTCCTAACCTTGATTCCGGGCACGTTTGGCGGCGCAATCGTCATGAATGCCGGAACGCGTGAGAAAGAACTTTCGGAGATTTTAGAAGAAGTTAGAGTTTTGAGTCTTGAGGAGCCAAGGATGGCGACATTGACCCCCGAAAATCTAGACATGCGGTATCGGCACGCTGAGATTCCTGCTGGGAGAGTCGTGTGTTCTGGGGCCATTCGTTTGACAAGGGGAGATGTGGCGGCAGCGAGCGCGAACGTCAAGGCCGACAAAGATCGTAGGAACGAAACCCAGCCTTACGGGCTCGCCAGTGCGGGAAGCACATTTGCTAATCCTCCAGGGGATGCGGCGGGCCGGCTTATCGACTCACTTGGCCTCAAGGGTACGAAGATTGGTGGAGCAAGGATTTCGGAGCTCCACGCAAATTTCTTCATCAACGAGTCAGGGGCCACGTCGGAGGATTTTCTGCGATTGATGGCGCTCGCTCGCGTTAGAGTTCGCGAAGAGTTTGGTATCGAGCTTCGGCCCGAAGTGCGTTTCGCAGGTTTTGACGGTTGGGCTCGCCTCGAAGAGCTCGAAAAAGAGGTTTCGAAATGCTAGGCCACATCAACCGCGAACGATTTAGGGGAGAGCCAGTTGGCGTGGTTTACGGCGGAGATTCGAGCGAGCGCGATGTAAGTCTGAAGACTGGGAAGGCCTTCTTGGACGCGCTTGAAGAGCTCGGGTACGACGCGACCGGCTACGACCTTCCGAATGACCTTTCGAAGCTTCTAAATGATAAGCCTGCTGCCGTGATCTTGGGGCTGCACGGTGGCAATGGCGAGAATGGTGCGGTTCAAGGATTGCTCAGCGTTATCGGGGTGCCGTTTACGGGAAGTGGCGTGATGGCTTCGGCGCTGGCCATGGATAAGGCGCGCACCAAAGCGCTCTTGCGTGACGCTCGGGTTCCTGTCGCTGACGGAATCTATGTGCCTTCAAGAGATTTTAGAGCGTCAGACGCGTCTTCGTATTTGGAAGAAGTACCCGTTCCCTGTGTGGTAAAACTCAACGACGCCGGAAGTTCGGTAGGAGTTTGGGTATGCCGCGATGAGGCTGCGTACTTGGAGGCAATCTCGGCGGTCTCGGGGATGCTTAGCGATGCGCCAACTGCGGGTGTCCTCATCGAGGCGTTCGTAAAAGGTCCTGAGTATTCAGTGGGATTTTTTGACGACCAATTCCTCGGAGCCATCGAGATTCGACCAGAGAAAGGTTTTTACGATTACGAGGCGAAGTACGCCACGAATACGACCCAATATGTTCCGGTTGAAGATTCTGAGCTGAGTGCTCAACTTGAAGCAATCGGGCGTACGGCCTATCGAAAAGTGGGTTGTCAGGGAGTCGCGCGGGTGGATATGATGGGCGAGCCGGACACGCTCATCGTACTTGAGTTGAATACGATTCCGGGGATGACAGCGACAAGCCTGATACCAAAGATGGCTGCACGGCTTGGGCTTACATTTAAGGATTTTACAGAGTTTTTGCTCGCTTCAGCACATTGCTGAAACTCGCCAAGGATGGCGAATTGGAGATCAGGGAAGATGGCACGTAAACGCCAAAATCGCAGGAGGGTAAAGCCTGAAGACCGAGTCAAAGCGATTCGGGAAGTGGGCACCCACGGTCTGCGTGTTTGGGGTCCACGCGTTGCGCTCGCCGCGGTGGGGCTTGCCATTCCCTATGCGATATACGTGGGATATTTCCACGTCATTTCCGGGCCCACCTTCTTGCTCAAAACCATTGAGGTCTCGGGCGTTGAACGCCTGAGCGAAGAGGATGTTTTGGAAGCGAGCGGTGTATCCGCGAACATGAACATTTTTGATGTTGAGATTCTCAAGGTCGAAGAAAGCGTGGAAGCGATGCCGTGGGTAAAGGATGCGCTCGTCGAACGAGAGCTGCCGGATACTCTACGGGTGCGAATCGACGAGTGGTCGCCGGAGATGGTTCTCGTGGATTCGGGATATCAGTTGGTGGGCGATAACGGCAAAGTCTTCAAGACCATCGATCCTCAAGACAATGTTGATGAGCTCCTGGCATTGCCGATTTTGACGGGGCTTACTTCGTCCGATCTTGAAAAAGAGAGCGGTCGAGAGCTTTTTCAGGAAGCAAAAGTGGCGCTACAGGCCTTTCGAGCCGAGGGGCTCGAAGAGTTTGTGGCGTTGAGTGAAGTGCATGTAGACCCAATCCTCGGCGTGTCCCTGGTGGCCATGGACGGAGGATGTGAGATTAGACTTGGGACAGGAAAGATGCCCGAGCGAATGAAACGATTGAGAGTTGTGCTTTCTCGCCTACAAGACGAAGGCGAAACAGCTGAATACATATTATTGGACCACGAAAGTGAACTAGGAAGAGTGATTGTTGGACGGACCGGTTGGGCGAGCAAGGATGCGAGCCAGCCAAATCGTCAATGAACATTTCGCTACGGCGGACAGACCACGGAAGGAGTTATGGCACGTAAAGAAGAAATACTTGTTGGATTGGATATTGGGACGACCAAAATCGCGTGCATCATCGGCGAGGTGACGGACGAAGGTGTGGATATCATCGGTATCGGCTCACATCCGTCGACTGGCCTGCGAAAGGGTGTGGTCATCAACATCGACGCCACCATCAACTCCATCAAAAAGGCTGTTGAAGAAGCCGAGCTTATGGCTGGCTGCGAGGTGAACTCAGTGTTCGCGGGAATCGCGGGCGGGCATATCAAGGGCTTCAACTCCCATGGCATCGTGGCAGTCAAGGAAAAGGAAGTGCGTCCGAGCGACCTCGCACGAGTCGTGGACGCTGCCCGAGCCGTGGCGATCCCCATGGACCGCGAAGTGATTCACGTGGTGCCTCAGGACTACATCATCGACGACCAGGACGGCATCAAAGACCCGGTTGGTATGAGTGGTGTTCGACTTGAGGCCAAGGTGCACATCGTGACTGGGTCGGTCACCAGTGCTCAGAACATCGTCAAATGCGCCAATGCCTGTGGTCTGGATGTGGCGGATATCGTGCTTGAGCAGCTCGCGAGTGCCAACGCGGTGCTGAGTGAGGACGAAAAGGAACTCGGAGTCGCTGTCGTGGATATCGGTGGAGGAACGACGGACATCGCGATTTTCTGCGGTGGTGCGCTCGTTCATACTGCGGTCCTCGCCGTAGGCGGCAATCATATCACCAACGATATTGCTGTGGGACTTCGGACCCCTATGGCTGAAGCAGAACGAATTAAGCAGCGCTACGGGTGCGCCATGACGAGCCGGGTGGACGAGACCGAAACCATTGAGGTTCCTTCGGTAGGTGGTCGTCCTCCGCGTGTTCTAAGCCGTCATATCCTCTCGGAAATCATCGAGCCACGATGTGAAGAGATTTTCGCCTTCGTCGCGCGTGAGATTCGCAATTCGGGCTACGAGGAGCTGATTGCAAGCGGTGTCGTCATCACAGGTGGCACGACGATTCTTGAGCATATGCCTGAGCTCGCTGAGGAGGTCCTTGGGCTTCCGGTCCGCCGCGGTCTTCCCAAAGGTGTGGGCGGACTCGTGGATGTGGTTCGGAATCCCAAATTCGCTACCGGAGTTGGACTTGTACTTTACGGAATGCGCAATCAGGACCAGCCTTTCATGCGTCGCGACGAAGAGCGCGGGTTGGACAAGGTGATGTCGCGTATGAAAAGGTGGTTTGCCGAGATTTTCTAGTCCTTGGTCGCCCGCTCCTTGAAGGTGTGAGGGCGCGGTGATATGGTCGCGACCGTTCAAGATAACGCTCCCCAAGCCCGCGAGCCAAGGGGTTCTCGTGAGTGGCAATGGATGGAGAGCGCCGCACTTTTTAGGTGAACACATATGCTTCAATTTGATGATACCGAGTTTAAAGATTCCGCAAAAATCAAGGTCATTGGCGTTGGTGGAGGCGGCGGAAACGCAGTGAACACCATGATTGCCGAGGGGATCAACGATGTGGAATTCATCGCCGCAAATACCGATTTGCAGGCTTTGGATACCAACCTTGCAAGTGTGAAGATCCAGCTCGGTACAAGTCTGACCAAAGGACTCGGTGCGGGAGCGACTCCAGAAGTTGGCCGCAACGCTGCTCTCGAGGATAAGAACCTGATCGCAAAGGCGCTCGAAGGCGCGGATATGGTTTTTGTGACGGCGGGAATGGGTGGCGGAACCGGAACAGGTGCAGCCCCAATCATCGCGAGCATCGCACGTGAAATGGGAGCGTTGACGGTTGGTGTGGTCACTAAGCCGTTTCAATTTGAAGGCCGGCGTCGTCGCCGTCAGGCTGATGAAGGCATTCAGAATTTGTCTTCTGCAGTCGATACCCTCATCACGATTCCGAATCAGCGATTGCTTGCGATTGCCGGGGAAGACACCACCATTCTCGAAGCATTTAAGCGAGCCGACGAGGTCCTTTTGCAGGCTGTGCAAGGGATTTCCGACCTTATTACCATTCGCGGTTTGGTCAATGTCGACTTTGCCGACGTTCGAACGATTATGGCTGGAAAGGGGCTCGCGCTCATGGGAACCGGACGTGCTACCGGGGCATCTCGCGCCCTTGTAGCTGCTGAGATGGCTGTGTCCTCGCCACTTCTCGAAGATGTATCGATCGATGGCGCCACCGGTATTCTGATCAATATTACCGGCGGCTACGATATGACTCTCAAAGAGATCAATGAAGCTGCGTCGTTCATTGAAGAAGCGTCGGACGAAGATGCTCAAATTATCTTCGGAAACGTGATCGACGAAGAGATGCGAGACGAGATCAAGATTACCGTGATCGCAACCGGCTTCCCCTCAATCACGAAAGAGACGAGCGTCGAGGTCAATCGCGACCGGGCTAAGCCGATTGCTGTGCGCACGCCACAGGCTACAGAAAACCTCAGAAACACCGTATCTGGTATGCCAGCAGTGGAGGAGGTTGAAGAGGAGGAGGCTCCACGCCCACCTCGTGTGGCTGCCGAATCGGAAACAGGTGCAGGTCGCCGCGCCACGTTCATACGTGGAGGTTCGGGACTGACGCAAAGCGAAGAAGAGCAGATCGAGATGCCGACCTTCCTTAGAAGTCGACGTCGAAACGAGTGAGCCGCCGATTAGAAAACCTGGTGGTGGTGCTTTACGAGCCGCAAGACGATATCAACATCGGTAGTGTCCTGAGGGTTGTAGAGAACTTTGAGGTGGGCGAGCTGCGGCTGGTGAATCCAGCCAGCGCCGACCCGGAACGCATTCTGATTTCGGCGCCCAGAACACAACACGCCATTTCCAAAATGAAGGTGTGCACGTCTCTTGAGGAAGCCGTAAGCGATACCAAGATCGTGTTTGGAACGAGCGCTCGGCCCCGACGCGCACATATGAGTTTGGCGAAGCCCTGGGACGTTGCAGGCACTTTCGTGGGGGCGCAAGAGAAGGTGGCACTGGTCTTTGGGCGCGAAGACAGCGGGCTACCAAACGAGGCACTCGACCGTTGTGACGTGCTCATGACCATTCCAACGAATCCAAGCTACTCTTCACTCAATCTGGCTCAGGCAGTTTTACTCTGTATCTGGGAGTGTTTCCGTGCGGCTGAAGTGGGCGACACGGAACCTACGCTCAGAACGATCGAATCGATTGAAAGGGTAGAGAGGGGCCAGCTCGAGCGGATGCTTGGGTTTGCCGAACAAGCCCTGAATTCGGTGGAATTCTTCAAGTCCGAGAACGCGCCTCAGGTGATGCGAAGTGTGCGAAATGTGTTTTCGCGTGCCGGCTTAGACGAGCGGGAGCTTGCCATTTGGTTCGGGATTTGGAAGGAAATTCCCGCTTATCTGAAAAGAAAGGGGCTCGATCAAGGTCCGGACTCGTAACGTACCTCATAGGAAGGAGGGGTCTTGAGTCCTCCTAACGCCGATGACGAGGAGACCCGGAGTAAATAGTCCACGCCAGGGGTGGTGGGCGCCGTAAGCTCCCAACTATTGCCGGTAAAAGCTGCACTTCTTACTGGAGTCGGCGTTGCGCCGTCTTGGCTTTGAAGAAGCACGACCTGAAGTTCAGGCGCATCTTCGCCAGGTGAGACAGCGACTTGAAGGTTTCCTGAGGAGGTTTGCAATGCCCACCAATCGACCTCCCAGCCTTGTCCCTGCGGGCAGAATCCTTCGAAATGTGTTCCTGGTGCCTCAAGCCTTGCGGTCTCAAACGTGGAGAACTCTCCGGCTCCAGGGCAGCTCCATTCGGCTTCGACCGAGTAGTTGAAGCGGTAATCGCTCGAGAGCCCCAACCCACTTAAGACCTGTAGGTAGTACGTGCCAGGGGCTGGAATTCTCAAATAGTCTACGGTTTGTTCGCGCAAAATCGCATTGAGTGGACCGTCAGGGCCATAGAGGTTCATCAGCAATGAGGTTTCAGAATCACTGCGCTCAATTCTGAGCCGTGCGCCTTCGGGCAGATCTAAGAATCGAAACCAATCTTCATCGAGTCCACAGCTCGTGCCGCGAACCTCGGCGTTCACGCCTGGTTGCGTATTGAGCGTTGTGGCCGTGCTGAGTGTGTCGTTCTCTTCGAAGAGGTCGTTCTGGCAGAATTCTCGAAGAATGGTGAGTGAATAGCGGCTAGGCTGAAAGTCGGTAGGCCGAATCTCCACATAGATGTCTTGAGCTCTTGGGGAATCGATTCGAACCGTTGAAGAAAGCGTGAGTAGTGTGTTTTGCGCCATGAGTCGGCCGTTCTCGTCCCAGATGTACATATCGATATCCGTTGAGTCATCGACTTGGTCGACGCGGATTCTAAGTCCCTCCGATGAGCCGACCCGCAAGACAAACCAATCGGAGCGTCCTGAACACATCGTTAGGTTTTGATATGTACATCGGGGCGTTGGTGAGGCGATACACTCGGCGGCAGGTGGTAGGCGCGCAGCGTTCTCTCGGGCATGGTTGGGAGGGTCGGCTGACGAATAGACATCGTCCTCGCACTGGTCTGGGAGACAAGTTCCCGTGGAGATTTCACACACCTGAGTCTCGAGACACTCTTCATCGGACGAACAAGGTGGTTGCACGCAGCGGTTTGCCCTGCAGATTTCGTCGCTTCTGCATTCGTCGTCACCCTGGCAGGGGCCTTCAGGCACACATGCGACGTTTTCTGCGGCTAAGTCACAGAATTGTCCGAAAGGGCAGTCTTGGTCCACGGTACATCGTGGCTCGCAACTTCCATACGTTTTTCCCGTCTCAACTAGGCAAGACTCACCGATTCCGCACGCATCCGTGCCGGGCCGACACCCGAGGCGACAGGTTTCGTCACAGACGAAACCGGACGGGCATTCGACGTCGGCAGCACAGGGTTTGGGCAAGCACCTTTCCGTAGATGAGTCGCATACCTCGGCTGCAGGGCAACCAGAAATGGAGCATCGAAACGCGGGTTCGCAAAATCCCGAACGTGCATTGCAGATGAGGTTGGTAGGGCAGGGGTTGCCGTCCGAACAGACCAGAGTTTGTGATCGGCACACTCCGCTCGATTCGTCACAAACCTCCGAGTTTCGGCAGATATCGTCGACTCTACAGTCTTGAACTCGCGTGGCACACTCACCGCTTGCCTCATCGCACACAAGGCCAAAGGCGCACCCCGCCTCACGGCACGTGATCTCAGGTTGGCAGGCACCGAGAAGTGCGATGAAAAACAGACTGAAAGTGAGAATAAATGAGCGCATGGCGTTAGTTTGCCACAGCCAAGAAAGGGATGCTAATTCGGGCTGCTCTCAGGAACGTAGCAGAATGATTTCTCGCCGATGTCCGAGCGGCATGCGTAACCGTCGCGGCAATCCGAGCTCGCTTCGCAATACTTCATGCAAAACGTCTGTTCGGCGTCAAAACGGACGCACACCGAATCATCCGGGCATGAATCGCGTTCACAGTCTGGAAGCGTGCAATAACCTTCGTAGACGGTGTTGTCGCAAATCGCACCAGATGGGCACTCTACGTTCGTTTCGCATTCGTCTCCGATTTGTGGAGCACATCCGGTGCTCCATACGGAGAGAATTATGAGTAGCAGTGGGAAGAAATGACGTGTCATGTTAGCTTCTAAAGTTTTGCGCAATCGCTCAGACTATGTAGCGCCCCGACCGATAAATGACAACGCCCAAGACTCCCAGATCCCGAATAACGATTGCGACGCTTCTCTCTATGGCGCTGCATGTCGGGATTTTTGCGTTTCTTGCGTTTGTGGGATTCTTCGACGACCCGCCGGTCGAGGATCAGAAGTTCGAAGTCTCGATGAAGGTCTTGCCGCCTAAGAAGGCTGATGAGGAGCCCGAACCTGAGCCGGAGGCGCTTCCAGAACCCGAGCCCGAGCCTGAGAAGGTTGTCGTTCCCGAAGAACCTGCGGTGCTCTTAACCAAACAAACAGTCGTTCAAGAAACAAATAGTGAAGTGCCGGAGGAGGAATCTCGATATATGTCGGAATCTGCGAACCGAGTCGAAGAGGAGACACGCGCTCTAGAGACTTCGTTGGATGTCCCGACAAATAGCGATCTGCCCGTCAAGGAAGAGTCGATTCCAGAAAGCGGCGAGGGAGGTGATGCGTCGGAGACAGCCGAGGTTGAACAGGAGGCGCAGGAAGCACAAAAAGCTATTCCAGAAGTCGAGATTCGAAGGTCCCTCTTTCAGCCGGATCTGGCCAGGATGGAGCGCATCGTAGGTCGAGATGGCGCAGCGGAAAAAAAGGAGCGAAGCGCCAAACGAGGGCCGAAACTCTTGTCGAATTTTGAAGCCTCGCAGGTGGCAATCAAGGCATCCTTCGAAAATTTCATCCCAGAGATCAAGATCGGAAACCATACGGCGGTCAACGCCCATGCGAATCCAGCGGCCACTTATCTGGCCCGCATCCATGCGCAGATTCATCGGCAGTGGGCAGATGGCTATCTGATGTATTTGGACACGCGCGAGCCGATGTCTTCGCCACTTCAGGACCCCGACCTCCATACCAAGCTCGAATACGTGATCGATGCGAATTCAGGGGAGGTCGAAAAAGTAAATATTGTTGAGACCTCAGGAAACTCTGCGTATGACGCGGCGGCTATCACTATCTCGTTTGCAGCCGGCCCCCACCGTGCGCCACCTGCCGACGTGGTCTCACCCAACGGCAAGGTCTACGTGCACTGGAACTTTTGGAGAAACCAGAAGCAATGCGGCATTTTTGGGGCTGAGGTGTTTTTGCTCGATAAGGATGGTTGACGGAGCGTCGGCAATCGCTAGGGTAGCGGCGTCTTTGACGGAGTACCCATGAAGTTCCCAGAACCGTTTTATCGTTGGCGTCCACATCCATGGCATGGAGTCGATGTCGGTCCAAAAGCACCTGAGATTGTGCACGCTTATATCGAGATTACTCCCTTCGATTCGGTGAAGTACGAGGTCGACAAGACGACCGGTTATCTAAGGGTCGATCGCCCTCAGCGCTCGTCATCACAGCCTCCGGCGCTCTACGGCTTCATCCCGCGGACTTTCTGCGGAGAGCGGGTTAACGCCATGTCTCAAGATGCTACCCAGGGCGACGGCGATCCTTTGGATATCTGCGTGATCAGCGAGCGTCCAATCGACCGAGCTGAGATTTTGCTCAACGCCCGTGTGATTGGTGGCCTTCAAATGGTGGACGGTGGTGAGGCCGACGATAAGATCGTGGCTATCCTTCAGAATGACCACATGTGGGGGCACGTCAACGATATCTCAGAGCTCCCAGATATCTTGACGGAGCGGTTGCAACACTACTTCCTCACCTACAAACAGATTCCTTCCGAGCGAGGTATCGGTAAGGTGAAGATCACGTCCATTTTTGGCCGTGAACACGCACACGCGCTCGTGCTTGCTTCCATGGAAGATTACGACGAGACCTACGGAGCCTAAGCGGGGCTTCGAAGGGTCACGGTGCGTTTCCTTTGCTCAGAGGCAATCGTAGGCGGCCTTGGGCCTTCAACGCCTTCTGCAAGCTCCTCAACCAACCTCCAAAAACGATTTGGGGCATCCTTCAGGAACTCAACCGCGAGTTCCTGGGGAAGGTTCCACCAAGACTCCCCGCTGACGCCAACGTGGTCATTGACGACCACTTCGCAGCCGAGCAGACGTGCTTCTACGACCATTCGGCCGGCTGGCTCGAGTCCCAACGGCGTGTAGACGAAACGTTCAGAACGCTCAAAGAGGTCCAAGACTTCTGGTGGGCGAAGGTCTCGGATTGCCTTGGGACTCCACCCTCGGGAAACGGCGAATTCCCTTGCATTTTTGCCCCCTTTGATTTTGGACCTTGAGTCGAAGAAGAGTGTCCCGCTTCGCTCTTGAGCAGGTTTTTCGAGACGCTCGAAGAGGTCGTTGGAGAAAAGCGAGCACCCGATGACTCGATTGGCTCTCGAGCGAAAGAACGGGTTTTGCTCAAACACAGCCAATTGTCGGTGGGTAAGAAATATCGCGCCCAGAGAGGTGTCATAGAGTTTTCGAAGATGGCGATGCGGGCAAATACATCGCTGAAAGATTCTATGGCTTGGCTCAACCAACACTGGAAAATTCCCCCTCCAATTACAAATACGTACATCGTGTTCGAATAGGATGTGACGGCCTACCGCACTCAGTGCTTCGAATAGGGCAGGAGTCGCGCTTTGAGTGTTTCCCAAGATGTGGAGGTCATAGTCGCCAAGTGTAGTCAGGTCCACGTCTTCACACGTCACACAGTCGATAGGCCAAGGACAGACCTCGAGTGCCGCTTCGTCTGTGAGCTCTGCTCCTCCAGGATACTTATCCTCTGGGGTTCGAGACACGTCTGCAAATTGGTCTGCGATAAAGAGAACGCGCATAAATTCCTCCACTCACCTAGCGGGATATCGCACGTTGAATCAATTTAGAAGGGCTATCCACGAGCTCGCCCAGTTTGAGACCGCGCACTAGTAGTTCCCACGCCGGGAGTGCTATCAAGAGAACGATTAAGGCTCCGACTGTGGCTCCGAACCAAGGGTTCCAAGTAGGGTCTTTGAGCCAAGTGGCGAGGCCCGCGGCGGGGACACAAACGGGGGCTAAGAGCCACATTAGGCCAAATCCTTTCCAGCCAGGAATATCGTGTTCCCGATGGCAATGAACCATCAAGACGTTATTCGTCAACAAGTTCAGAATCGCAATGGCGAGAGTGACGCCCAGAACTCCATCCATTTCGCTGCCTCGTATGCCGAGTCCGACTTCATACCCAAGCCACATCAGGGGGATCATGCAGGCGAGCTGAAATCCAGCTACCCGACTCAGGACCTGGGGTTCACCCACTGCAACAAGCACCGACCCATAGACGCCGTTCACGGCACGCACCAATACAAAGGGCATGAGCGCCATTAAGACCAGTTCTGAGCCCCGCCACTCGGGATCAGGCGAAATGATGAGCATGAGTTCGTGGGCGATTGCGAAAGTTGCGGAGGCGAGGATCCAACTTAGCGCCGAGAGCGTCCCCACGGCACGCAACGTGGCCCGCGCGAGCTTTTCGCGGTCAGAAACGAGTCGCACGAACGCCGGAAGGAGTACTTGCCTGAGGGTTGCTATCAAAAAGAGAACGGAGTCGTTCGCGACCTTGAAGGCTAAAGCGTAGATGCCGAGAAGCTCCAATCCGGCCAACTTGGCGATGAAGACGTCGTCCAGCTGCAAGAGAAGGAAGATGATAATGTTGTTGATGAGCAGGAATCTGGAAAAATTCCAAACGGTAACGAGCTCCTTGACGTCAAAGGCGAACTTCGGGGCGCGGTCCGCGTAGACCCAGGTCAGAATGCAGCCCACAATTTGGTTGACGATCACGCCGGTAGCGAGTGCGGCTGGGTTTTCGTAGATGAGAAGGAGAACGATTCCGGCGATGTTGCCGACGAGTGCCCCCACGGACTCGATGAGCGCCATCTTTCGGTACTCAAGACCGTGATAGACGCTTACGACCCATGGGTTACGTACCGAAGCGATGAAGAAGGTTGTGGAGAGCAGCTGGAGCAGCACCACCACGCCCGGTCCACCGTCAAACGCTGCAGCTAGCGGGGTCGCAAGAAGCCAGAAGATGCCCATGAGAATCACGCCGCGTACGAGCGAGAAAGTAAAGGCGCTGTTGAGCGACTTCTCAGGGGCTTCCGGTGTGCGAACGAAATACGTGAAAACGCTTGGGTTCGTCAGGAGGTCTGAGATTCCATAGATCGTTACGGCCAGATTGAACTCGCCGTAGAGCCCCGGAGAGAGCGTCTGTGCGGCCAAGATTGTGAGCGCGAACCCTAGGAGCTTTGCCGGAGTGGACGTTAAGAGGTGCGCTAATGCCCCTCGTATGACCGTTCCTTGGAAGCTTTCACTCATGCATTTGATTCTAGTAGAGGAGTGAGCACAGCCGAAAGCTCTTTCGCGCAGGCAGCGAAACTATCGTTCTCGAGGAATCTTTGCCGTGCAAGTGTGCCGAGCTTCTGACGAAGCTCTGGGGACTGGGCAAGGCGATTCAGTGCGGCACTCAATGCCGCCGAATCCTCGGGAGGTACTACCAATCCGGCCTCGCCAACGATTTTGGACATATCATTGACGTCGCTCACAACAACGGGTTTTCCCATCGCCATGGCATCGAACAACTTTGCAGGTATCTGCCCCTGGGTTGCGGCCGAACTGACGCTCGGAACACAAATGATATCCGGCGCCGAAACATGTGCTGGCAATTCGGTGAGTGGGAAGAAGCCCTTCACGCGCAGACGGTCGGCACCGAGGCGTTGCAGTGCCAAATCAGCGAGATGCACGCTCTCCGACAACGTCTCATCAAATCCAAAAAGCATCAGGCCGGGTGCGTCCTTGCCCTTTAGTCGAGCTAGCGCATCGATGAGCACGTTGACGCCCTTATGCGTTCTAGGCGTTCCGATGAATCCAACCCAAACCCTATCGTTGGTAGCGGAAATCTCGCGCCGTATCTCGCTCGAATCAACTTGAAGCGGGTCCAAGACGGTCTCGTCACGGGCGTGCCTGACCACGTGTCCGCCAAATCTCGATGCCAGCCATTCGTTTGACACAGTTCGCCAGGGGTAGAGAGGCGCCATCTCTTCGGAGAGCCAAACTCCGACGTCGGTCTCGATCGTCCAGGGTAGAAGAGTGGACACGCCTCTTTCCAAGACCGTGAGTGCTCTTGAGCCAAAACCGCCTTTGTAACGCGCGAGTCGAAACCCCATTTCCCAATCGTCGATGTCGAGGATTGAGCGGCGAGGATCTACGCCGGCCATCAACGCGAGCCCAAGACTCGTGGGCGTGGATTTGCTAATAATCACCGCATCGCTAGAGGCGCACAGCTCGTGCACTCTCTTGGCGGCGCTTAAGTAGTGGTGTTGCCGATAGAGAGGGAAGGTTCTGATTGGAATCGGACTATCTCGTGCCGGGCCCCAGACTGATTGGTTTTTTCGCAATGAACCGATGATCTGAACCTCGTGCCCTAGGCGTTTGGCCAACTCTGCCAAGACGAGTGCTCGTCCAAGCGCATTGGTGCCCATGTTCGGCCCGATGACCGTAATCATCTTGGCCTCAGTCGACTCTGGCATTGGAAAATGGTCAATGAGCGAAGGATCGGTATCACCGAGACGATAGGCTCAAACTTCTTATTCAGCGGGTGAGGGCGCTCGATGATTCGCCTCGTGAGTTTGCGCTTTTCTTCCTTAAAACCGGCTCCCTCGTAGAGCTCGTTGAGGTTCTTTGGGGCAAACCACCGAAGGTGCGTGCGGTCATGAACGCCGCGATCTTCGTAGGGCCAACGCTGCCGCAGAAGGGCAATCATTGTGGAGTAGTGGGCAACATTCGGCAGGCTGATGACGACCTCTGCTTCGGGTGTGCACAACTCACGGATGAGTGAAAGTGCCTTCCACGGGTCGGTCAGATGCTCCAGCACATCGCCACAAAGGACGAGGTCGAATTTTTCACCCCGAGAAACCAAGGTCTCAAGGGCCTCGACAGCATCCATAACCAAGACTTCATCAAGGCGTTCTTTCGCGAGCGTTGCAAGGGATTCATCAAGTTCAATGCCGCAGACCGTGCCTTGACCCTGAGCGTCTCTGAGTGCGCTTGCAGTGGCCCCCTGAGCGCAGCCCACGTCCAGAAGTCGTGTCCAAGGTCGGCTGACCAGGTCCATCATGTCTTGGCGCACTTGGATATAAGATGGATTTGGGGCGTTCACGGGCATCTCCACGGAGTCAACGAATGCTTAGACCCGTTCAAAATAGACCAGATGGGCCGGGATGCCGGCCTCGAAGCAATGTTGTTCCCGATTCGTCCAGGGCAAGGGCTCCTGTGGGTAGTCCGAAACGTCGATGGGTTCAAATGCGTCGTGCAAGATAAGTGTGTCTCGCATTTCATCAGCGAGCGGGCCCACATCCGTCCGAATCCAGACCTTGCCACCTTTGGGCATCTTTCTTTCCATCAAATCCAGGAAAGACTCCTGAATGATTCGCCGCTTATGATGACGCGATTTCCACCAGGGGTCAGGATAGAGGAGGAAAAACTCGTCGATCTGCCCGTCGTCGAAAAGGATTGGAATGGCCAAGTTGGCATCTGCGTGAATGCAATCAGCGTTTGAGCAGCCGTGCCTTTTGAGGCGGCGATGGGAGATTCCCGCAAAACTTCGGCGAATCTCAATGCCGAGATAGGTTTTCTCAGGGTGGCGCTCGGCGAGTTCGGTAAGGAACTTTCCACGATTCGCTCCTATTTCGATGGAGACGGGCCCCTCGAAGGGGTGTTCCAACGCATAAGACCTCAATTCTGCAAGCATCTTGCTTGAGAATTTCTCAGTGTAGTCGTCGAATCGAAAATCCAGATTGGCCATGTTCAGAGCTTAAATTCTAGGCCGTCGCGAGCTACCACAGAATTTTCGAATAGGCCACGGGCAAACTCGCCAACCTCGTCAAGGTATGAGTCCTCGGAGGTCGGGTCATGGTGAAAAAGACCCAGGGTCTTCACGTTGGCTTTGCGCGCCAATTCAGCCGCGATTTCTACCGTCGAGTGTCCGTAGCCCTGGGTCGGGACCGGCATCGAGACGTAGCGCTCTTCGGTGTACATCGCGTCGTGAATCAAGAGATCGGCGTCTTGCGCAAACTTGAGCAGGCGACGATCACCGCTGACGTAGCCTTCGGTATCGGTGGCGTAGACGAAGGATTTATCGCCTGCAACGACCTTATAATGGTTCACGCCCGACTTTGGATGGTTGTATCCACGCATGACTTCAACTCGAAAATCGACTTCAGATTCGTCGGGAATTTTGTCGAAATCATCGGGATGGTAGGGCCGGAGCATGACCGGAGTAGGGCTGTCCTTCAAGAAATACACGACATCGGCTTCCCCTATGTCGGCAAAGACCTTTTTAGAAAGCATTTCAAAGAGAGGAACCGGGTGGAATGGAGGCCCAACCAGGGCGTCCACTGTGGCCTCAAACGACGGAAAACGACTGTTTCGAGGCCCCCAGATATAGACCGTCGCGTCGGGGCGATACATCGGGTTGAAATAAGGAAGGCCGAGCGTGTGGTCGAAGTGAGCATGCGTGACGAAAAGGTAAACGCGCGGGTTTTTGACGAGGTTTAAGGCATGGCCGGCAGCGGTGATTCCCGTTCCAGCGTCCAAAATCACACTTCTCTTACCAACTTTGACTTCAACGCAGCTCGTCGCCCCGCCATATTTTGTATTGGTGATGCCAGAAACAGGGAAGCTTCCACGGCATCCCCATATCTTTACACTGAATTCGGTCATGTTATTCCCAAGTTCAACGAGTCATTTTCCCCAAGAGGATGACGTCAGTTCGGGGCAATTTGCAAGGATCATTCGCCATTTTCCGGATTAGCGAGGCGACTCCTGAGCTTTTCTTCCAGAAGACCGACCACGTCGGGAGAGTAACCTGCATAGTGATTGTTGACGTAGGCAAAGACGACCCCGCCATGGTCGGTGATATGGTGAATTCTGGGAACCCACCAGTCGAGGTCTTCCGAGCGATCTCGGCGGACGGATTCAAATGTGTCGAACGCATCGTGGTCACCAAGAAACCGGATATAGACCACCCGAGACGTGACTCGCCAGAATCTCGAAAGTGGACCATCACAAGCCAGGCAAAGCCCAACCCCCCAAGTTTTGAGGAGGTCTGCAAACTCATCGGTCAACCAGCTCGGATGTCGAACCTCGATGACGTACATCAACCCGTCTGGAAGCCCGTGTAGATAGCGCTCGAGGTCACCAAATGCCGAAGCACTAAAACTCGGCGGAAACTGCAGCAGAAGCGGGCCGAGCTTCTCTCCAAGCTCGGTCATATTTTCGATGAATCGATAGGTTTCGTCAGCACAATTGACCAGGCGGGCATCGTGAGTGATGGAGCGAGGGAATTTTGCAGAAAAGACAAATCCGTCCGGGGACTTTTCGTACCAGTGTTGCACTGTCTTTCGCGCAGGGGTTCCGTAGAAAGTCGAGTCGATCTCCACGCTACGAAAGCGCTTCGCATAGTGCTGCAAGCGTTGGCCAGGTGGTAGTCCTTCCGGATAGAAGACCCCGTCCCAATCATCATAGGACCAACCCGCGGTCCCAAGGTAGATCCTTGGGTTCACGGGCTCGTACTCAATCGGTTTTTCGGGAAACAACGCCATAGAGATACTTCAACAAGAATAGAGTCAGAAGTCCACCCACCATAACCCATTGAGGTCGGTTCAACGCGCCAAGATGCGCAGTCGTTGTGGGGTCTCGAGCGAACTCGGCTAGAAATCGCCCTCCCATATAGCTCGCAGCCCCCCAAAGCGGGTTGATGAACGAAATGATGGCGGCCAATAGTGCGTTCGAGGCGTCCAATAGAGCGAATGGCAATCGTGCTTCGCCCCGCAAAATGCCGGGATCACAACCTTCCAAATGGCACCCAAACCTCAAGAACACTAGAAGCCCAAAGGCCCCCGACGAAATCGCAGGCCCGTCATCGCTCTTAGTCAGGATCAACCAGAGGGCGGGCACTCCACCTAGAAGAATCGCCCCGGACGACGAAAATCCACCCCAGCCGGTCCATTGGGCACCTGAGAACGCCACAGCCCACGCACGCGCCCCAAAGGCGCCAAGGGCAAGGCTTAGACTGAAGATCACCAAGGCCCGCCACGGGTCCCTCCCACGCACTCTGCTGACCACCAGGACGACTATCACCGCTGCAATCAGGCCAATTCCCAACATTTCAGACTGAGTCTGCATTCAATTCACGTGTTCCCGACTTAGGCGGTGGACTCTTTGGGTCATGGTCCATATAGTACGCGCGTTACTCGCTTGGGCCGAGGGTCGAATGACATTTCTCGCAAATTTGGAACCTCTAAAGCTCGCTGCAAATTCTGGTAGCGACCCTCGAATTCTCGATGGCCGCGCTGTTGCAGCGGCTCTGCGCGACGAGGTCAAGCTCGGAGTTGATATCCTGCGCGAGGAGCGCGGGGTGATTCCGAAGCTTGTAGTGGTATTGGTCGGCGACGATCCCGCCTCCCAGATCTATGTCAGGCACAAGGTGCGTGGGTGCGAGGTGGTTGGGATAGAGAGTGAGCGTCGAATCCTTCCTCACGATATCTCTCAGGACACCTTACATCAGGTACTGCGCGACCTCTCTGCGGATCCAAGCGTCAATGGAATCCTCCTGCAGCTCCCGCTGCCCGACCATCTCAATGATATCATTGCCGTAGAGCAGATTTCCTCGTTCAAGGATGTGGACGGATTCCACTACAAGAATCTCGGTCGCCTGATGTCTTGGGCCAGCGTGCTTGAGCCGTGCACACCGCGCGGCGTGATGACGCTTATGAAGGCTCGAGGCATTGAGGTTCGAGGCGCGCGCGCTGTGGTCGTAGGCCGAAGTATGGTCGTCGGGCGGCCTATGGCGCAGATGCTGGTTAGGGACGATGCAACCGTGACCGTCTGCCATCGTCATACCCGTGACCTCGCCGAACACGTGGGGCAGGCGGAGATTTTGATTGTTGCGACGGGCGTTCCCGAACTCGTTAAGGGCGATTGGATTCGACCCGGCGCTGTCGTCTTCGATGTAGGGATTTCTCGGGTCGACGGGCGTCTGGTGGGCGATGTCGAGTTTGATGCTGCCCTCGAACGCGTTCAGGCGATTACTCCCGTTCCGGGTGGCGTGGGCCCGATGACTGTGGCAACACTCCTCGAGAACACACTTAGGGCTACGTTGAAGGCCCACAAACTCAAGATTGAATACGGTGCCTTAATCGAGGCTGGAGATTTTGAATGAGCGAACTCAAGAAAGTACCTCTGCACGACCGAATGGTGGCTGCGGGTGGCCGAATGGTCGAGTTTGCCGGGTACTCGATGCCCGTGCAATTCGCTGGAATTAAAGAAGAGCATCACGCGGTCCGAAACGGGGTGGGGCTCTTTGACGTGAGTCATATGGGCGAGGTCTTCTTTAAAGGGCCCGGCGCAATCGACGCCGTAGATAGGCTCATGACCAATGACCCCAAAAAACTCCAGAACTCGCAGGCAATGTACACCGCAATGTGCAATGAATCCGGAGGAATCATTGACGATTTGGTCGTCTACCGACTCGCCGATGACGAAGTTATGGTCTGCGTAAACGCGTCGCGAAGAGAAGCTGATTTTGCGCATATGAAGCAAATGCAGTCCTCGGATGTTGAAGTCATTGACCGCTCAGACGAGTTCGCACAGCTTGCCCTTCAAGGGCCGAAGAGCGAGAGCCTTCTTGCCGGACTAGTGGACTTTGAGCTCGGTGAGTTGGGTTTTTTCCACATTCGAAACGCCAAGATTGGTTCGGTGTCGGTGATGATTTCTCGCACCGGATACACCGGGGAAGACGGTTTCGAAATCTACATTCCTCGCGACCATGCCGGCCAGATTTGGGACGCGCTGATTGAAAAAGGCGCAAGTCCGTGCGGACTCGGATGCCGCGACACGTTGAGACTGGAAGCCCGCATGCTTCTTTACGGACAAGATATCTCCGAGTCCACGAACCCAATCGAAGCTGGACTCGCCTGGGTCACAAAACTCGAGCGTGACACCGCTTTTATCGGGAAGCCCGCGCTGCTCCGACTTCAGGAAGAGGGGCCACGTCGCAGGCTTCGTGGCTTTGTGCTCCAAGAACGAGGCGTTATCCGCCCCGGTTATCTGGTGTATGAACACGCCGAAGGTGGCGACCCGATGGGCGAGATTACGTCAGGGACGTTCTCTCCGACCTTGGAACAAAGCATCGGTCTGGGATATGTAGACGTAGCGTGCGCCGATCTTTCGGAACTTTATATTGATATTCGGGGGCGTCGTTCGCGCGCCCTCGTAACACGAAAACCATTTTACAAACGAAGCAAGTGAGAGTCGTATGAGACCACCCGAAAACCTGAAATATACCAAAGAACACGAATGGGTCCGCATCGAGGCCGACGGCGTTGTGACCGTGGGTATCACGCATTTTGCGCAAGATGCACTTGGTGATGTCGTCTATGCGGAGACACCCAAGGTAGGTGCTCACTTTGCCGCGGGCGCCGAGATCGGCGTGGTGGAGAGCGTCAAGGCTGTTTCAGACATCTACACCCCGGTTACGGGCGAGGTCGTTGAAGTCAACGTGAGCCTCGACGACGCACCCGAAACTATCAATGAAAGCCCCTATGAAGACGGTTGGTTTGTGAAGATCAAACTCGACAACACTTCAGAGCTCGACGGCCTTATGGATGCCGAGGCCTATATGGAGTTCTGTTCCTAAGCGCGGGCCCAATGGCTCAACTTAGGCCCGAGAATCTTTGGTGCCTGCTGCAACGCCGAAATATTGGGGCTCCCTGTCAGCACACACGCTGTCCTCAATGCCAGCAGTGTGTCTTGGCCGAAGGAGAGGGCGGCTGGAGCTCCTCCATCGTAGGCAGCCTTTAGCCAGGGTAGAGCCATGCCTGCAACGCCCGCGCCCAGCGCTATGGCCTTTGCGGCGTCGAGGCCGTTTCGGACTCCTCCTGAAGCGATGGTGTTGAACCCCAACTCTCTTGCCCAGATGATGGAGGCGGCCGTTGGTACTCCCCAGTCCCAGAACATCTGGCCGACGTTTCGCTGTTCAGGCGGTGTTCTCAAGACCTCCACGCCAATCCACGTGGTGCCTCCGGCGCCGGAGGTATCCACCCAGTTCACACCCGTGCCCTTCAGCTTTTCTAGCGCTCGCTTCGAGAGACCAGACCCAGTTTCCTTGACGATAATGGGAACACTGAGCTCTTCGTTCAGCCGTGCAATTGCGTCCAAAACGCCGCGAAAGTCACGATCACCTTCCGGTTGAGTGAGCTCCTGTCCCGGGTTCAAATGTATGCAGAGCGCATCGGCCGCTATGATGCCGACTAGATCTTCGGCTTCACTAGTGGTCATTGCAGCGGCCTGCACACCACCGATATTTCCCAAAAGCGCGATGTCTGGAGCCACATCTCGGACCTGATAAGTCGCCGCTAGGCTCCGGTCTTTCAAGATAGCACGCTGACTTCCGACCCCAAACGCGATCCCCAATTCCTGTGCCACCTGAGCCAACTCACGGTTGATTCGGGTTGCCTCATCGGCACCACCGGTCATGCCCGTAATCAGAAGGGGAGCAGCCAGTTTCTTGCCAATGAAGTCCACGCTCAAATCCACTTCAGACACGGCAAGCTCGGGCAACGAGTCATGCAACAACTCAACCTCTTCAAGCAGTGTTGTCTTGAATTGGTACTCAACGTCTTCTTTGGCGCAAAGTTCGATATGGTCTAGTTTTCGGCTGGAAATATTGCTCATCTCAGCTCCCGCTCAGGTCCGTTTATGATGCGAACTCAATCGCGTTCGATTCAATCCAAGCGTCATCCTTCATTCAGCGAGCGTTGACAAGCCGATTGAATACGTTGACGCACCGTCGTTCAACGGCCTATAGTTTCGACTCCAAGCGCGTTTCAGGGCCTAATGAAGCCTCTCTTATTCGGAAAATATT
This sequence comes from Microvenator marinus, assembly GCF_007993755.1. Classification (GTDB taxonomy): domain Bacteria; phylum Myxococcota_A; class Bradymonadia; order Bradymonadales; family Bradymonadaceae; genus Allomicrovenator; species Allomicrovenator marinus. Next base: position 726,972 of record NZ_CP042467.1, on the reverse strand, counting down.
GCCTGCTCGAAAGAATTAGTGTCGGCGGCATGGCTGAGGTCTTTCGGGCTAAACCTTTGAACACACCCGAGTTCAAGGGTTATCTTGCGTTGAAGAGAATCCTGCCCCACCTCGCCGAAGATGATGAGTTCATCACAATGTTTGTGGATGAAGCCCGCCTTACGGTGCAGCTTCAGCACCCAAACATCGTGCGGATTTACGAACTCGGCCAGTTTCAGACGTCTTACTACATCCTGATGGAGTTCATCGCTGGCAAGGACGTATTGACACTTCAAAAGCGCGTCAGGAAACGAAAAGAGACGATCGGAATCGCGAACTCCCTATATATCGCGCAGAGAATCGCGGAAGGGCTAGATTTTGCGCACCGAAAAACGGGTGAAAACGGCCAACCTCTCAACATCATCCACAGAGATATCTCGCCGCAAAACGTTCTCGTGGACTACTTGGGCGATGTAAAAGTCATCGACTTCGGAATCGCCAAGGCAGCGGTCCAGAGCTCGCGGACCCAGGTTGGTGTTCTGAAAGGAAAAATGGGTTACATGAGCCCCGAACAAGTTCAGGGTTTGCCTCTAGACCACCGGTCAGACGTCTTCGCGATCGGGACCGTGCTCTGGGAAATGCTCACCAATAAGCGGCTCTTCAATGGTGAAAACGAGTTCGAAACCATGCGGCTTGTCAAGGCGTGCGAGGTACCTGCACCGAGCGAACTCAATCCAGAAATTCCGCCAGAAATAGATCAAATTGTTCTCGGAGCCCTTCAGTCCGACCGCGAACAACGCTACCAGAGCGCGGGCCATCTCGCCCAAGACTTACAGGTTTGGGCCGCTCATCTCGGTGGCAACGCGGACCGTCTCTCCAACTGGATGAGAGAGGTCTTTGCCGAAGATCTTGAGGAAGAACTGGAAAAGCGCGAAGAGTACGGATTGATCAACACTGCTGAAGACGTTCGGCGCCTTTCACTGCCCGCGTCAGGGCATTTTGATATGCCTGATGAGGACGACGGTCCTAAAACCGAGATTTGGGCGGGCGAGCCGCCAAGTCCCGCCCAAGACGACGTGGCTTTCGGTGCTGAGCACACCGTTGTTCAGGCCGGCGGATTTGATATCTCACAGCTCGATCTCATCGAAATCGAGGACAACGTTCGCGAGTTGAAAAAGGGGCCGCCGCCACTGCCGGCCTCGGTCACAGGCGCTCACCAGCGAATATCGTCAGATTTTTCCGCTGAGGGCACCAAACGAACGTTTGTGCCCGAGGAGCCCAAGAAAGACAAACGGGTATATTTCCTCGGGGCTGCGGCACTCGTACTCTTCTTCACCTTTTGTGTCGCCACTGCTGCACTACTTTTTCAACTAGTAGACAAAGATGAGACTCCTTCCGTTGATGCGGGTTCGGTAATCCTTAGCGTGACGCCAAGCGAAAACGTGGAGATCCTTCTCAACTCGGTCAAACAAACGGGTGAACTCCCGCTCAGAATCGACTACCTTGGCGAAGGTGTACACGTCGTAGAAGCCAGCGCACCGGGATTTGAAACGGCAAAAGTTGAAGTCGAAGTTAAGCCCGATACCGTGATACCGCTCGCGATCGAACTAAAGCCTGCGCTCAAAGAAGGCACCATTCAAACCAAGATCCCAACACTTACCGGGCTAAAAGTCTGGGTGAATGGTGAAGAAAGGGACACCAACGACGTTGAGCCCGCTTTTAAGATGCCCGTGGGTGTGGTCTTGTTTGAAGTCACGGCACCCGATTGGAAACCGTTCAGGGCTTTCCTGGAAGTGGAGGAGGGCGCTGAGATCAGTGTGGAGCCAAGGCTTGAGCCTGTCGGCTTTGACCTCAACATTGAGGGCGAGCAAAACAGTGTTGTTCGCCTCGATTCCAAACGGCTGGGGGTGGTTCCGGTCAAGATCGACAAGTTGAACCCCTTGGACTTACACACTCTCGAGGTGACCAATCGAGGAGGAGGAGAGGGTGTGTCGCGGTGGGAGAATTTTGTGGGACTTCCGCTTCTAGCAGAAGAGACCTTGGTCGCGGACTTCAACAAGCCCCGCGAGGTCAAAAAGAAGCGAGATTACGGCGCACTCGTACTCGATACCGGAAAGGATTGGTGGTCTGTGTGGGTTGAAGGTGTGGATACTGGGCTCATAACGCCGATCACCAAGGACCGGTCGTTGCCTCTACTCGAGGGCAAGTACACCATTCGTTTGAAACGAGGATACCAGGAGGAGACTCTTGAGATTCAAGTAGTGGGCGGAGAAACGCTGGAAATCGCTAAGGATTTGCCATTTCAATACAAGCCGTAGGCTTGAGCGCTAGATTTGGTCGGTGTCGATCCCGTGCTTAACCATCAGCTTACGGAAGTACTTGCGGTCAATGTCGGCTTCTCTAGACGCCTGGCTGATATTTCCGTGATGACGCTTCAGAAGCTCCAAAATGTAGTCGCGCTCGAAACTGGAAATCCACTCCTCTTTTGCATCTTTGAACGGTAACTCGACGAGTTGGTCGCGTCCTGGAGCGTCGATCATTGCCATCTCTTGGGAGCTCCTAAGCGGCTCGCCGGAACCCGTGATATAGTCGGGTAAGTCGTCGGGCTGCATCGTATCGGCTTCGGCGAACGAACAGGCTCTTTCAACCACGTTGACGAGCTCTCGGACGTTTCCAGGCCACGTGTAGCGCGTCAGAGCTGCCAATGCGGCTGGTGAAGCCTGTCTAACCCGGAGTTCTCCAGCAGCCCCCTTGTTGATCTCCAATTGGCCAAGGAAGTGTTTTACCAAGAGCGGAATGTCTTCAACACGTTCACGCAAGGAAGGGAGCGTCAAGCGGACCACACTCAAACGATAGAAGAGGTCCTCGCGAAAACGGCCTGCACGGACCTCTTCCTCCAAATTCCGGTTGGTCGCCGCGATGACTCGCACATTGACCGGCGTAGACTTGTTGGAACCTACACGTCTGACTTCACGCTGCTCAAGAACTCGCAGGAGCTTCGGCTGCAAATCCAACGAGAGTTCCCCGAGCTCGTCGAGGAAGATCGTGCCACCATGAGCCATCTCGAATAGGCCCTTTCGCGTCATGATTGCACCGGTGAACGAGCCTTTCTCGTGACCGAAGAGTTCACTCTCAATCAAAGATTCTGGCACCGCACCACAATCAAACACGATGAAAGGGGCTTCGCTTCGCTTGCTCATTTGGTGGATGGTCTTGGCGAAGACTTCTTTGCCCGTTCCCGTTTCACCCTCGATGACCACTGTGGCTGTCGTCGGCGCGATTTTCTCCAAAATGCCAAAAATCTCTCGCATCGCGACGGAGCGGCCCACAATACTTCCAAATTTTTCGGATTCCGAGGGAACGACTTCGACGTGCTCGTCCATCGGACTGAACTGTATCTGAGTGCTTCCCACAGTAAGGATGAGACCCGGAGCTAGAAAGGCTTCCCGAATCCTGACTCCGTTGATGAACGTCCCGTTGGTGCTTCCAGGGTCGACCAGGACGTAATCATCATCCTCTTGAACGATGCGGCAATGATGCCGGCTAACCGTCTCATCCTCGATAACCACATCGTTATCTGCTACCGTTCCAATCGAGATGACGTTCTGGTCGAAGACCAATTCGCGTTGTTTAGGCAGGCCAGGATGAATGAGCAGGCGAGCCTTGCGCAGATGGAGCGTTTTTGGGCGTCCATCCACATAAGCGATTTTTGTCGGTTGAGACTTACCGTAGAGGGGCATATGGCTCGATCCTCATCTGAAAAAGTAGCGCGCGAAGGGGTTCTGCCGAAAAATAGGCGTGTAAGATTGACTCTTACCCATAACAACCGAAGAATGTCGTTCTGAGAAGGAATATGATCTTACTAAGACGAAATTATCTTCATGAATAGGTCAAAACCAAGAGCAGCGTTATGATAGAAGCGGGCCAATACTTTGGCAAGTACCGGCTGATTCAGCGAATCGCGACTGGGGGGATGGCCGAAATCTTTCAGGCTGCGGTCACCGGCGTCGATGGCATTGACCGTATGGTCGTCATCAAAAGACTTCATAAACACTTGAGTGAAGACGCCGAGCTCGTCCGCATGCTCGTTGATGAAGCGCGGATTTCGGTCATGTTGGACCATCCGAATATCGGACAGGTTTTTGATCTCGGGAACATCAACGGCCAATACTATATCGTAATGGCGTTCATTGAAGGCATGGATGTTCACGATATCCTCGACGCGATGAAGAAGAGGCGCGAGTTCCTTCCTGTTCCTGCGGCGCTTCACATGATTGGAGAGACCTGTAAGGGCTTGCACCACGCTCATACACTGAGCGGCCCCGACGGGCGGCCACTCGGTATCGTTCACAGAGACGTGTCTCCCCAGAACATCATGGTTGGGTTTGACGGCATCGTTCGAATCGTTGATTTCGGCATCGCAAAGGCGCGAATGCGGGCCCAAACCACGCAGGCTGGGGTGATCAAAGGAAAGTTCTACTACATGGCGCCAGAACAGGCCCATGGACATCACGTTGATGCGCGGACTGACGTGTATTCTGCAGGTATGGTGCTCTACGAGATGTTGGCGGCTCGGTCACCCTATGACGATGTAGCCGACGCCGAGCTTCTCCGAGCGGTTCGAGCAGCCAATATTCCGCCCGTGTCGGTCTTCCGGCGAGATATCGACCCGCGTCTCGAACAGATCGTGATGACCGCGCTTCAAAGGGATCCTAATCTGAGGTTTCCCTCAGCGCAGATCTTCGGTGCCGCAATCGAAGAGTACGCGCACTACACGTACCCACCCGTCAATCACCGCGAACAGATGGCGCATTTCGTCAACAACGTCGCGGGACGTCGTCCGCCTGAGATCGCTCCGAAAATGGACCGACAGCAATTCCTCGCGAGCGACGGCAGTATGATTTTTGCGCGACCGTCCGACGATATGCTTCGTGGCGGCCTGCCTGGTTCCAATGACGGATTCGAGTCCACGAGGGGTGACCTTCCGAGTCATCGGGGAAATCAACCCGCACCAAACGGTATGCAGCCACGTCAGGGGCTGGCCGGCGGGTTCGATGCCCAATTCGAGCCAGACCCGAGACTCGTACCGGACTTTCAAAAGCTTCCTCAACCTCCACCGGATAGACGACCTTTCCAAAGTGCTGAAAGGCCAGTCGTCGCGAGCGCAACGGCCTCCGCTACAAATATCGCTCAAGCGATATCGAGCCCAAAGTTCATCGGTGCGGCAGTCATCTTGATCGTGGCGTTGCTGGCGGTGGTCATAGGAATTTCCACCATGGGCGGTGAGTCGGAAACTCCGGAAGTGGTCAATGCACCCGAACCAGCTGCCGCTGAACCAGTAGAGGCGATCGTTGCGCTCGCCGTGAACTCTATTCCTGCTAACGCGACGGTCTTGGTCGACGGTGAAGAGAAGGGCTCAACCCCGGTCTCGATTGACGTAAAAACCGGGAAGTCGTACCGGCTTGAGATTGTCAGGCACGGCTTCAAGACGCATCTTCAGGACGTGCACGTCAAATCGATGGCTGAACCCATCGAGGTGATGCTCGAAGAAGAAGAGGGGGTTCTGAAGATCGCTTCCTATCCTTCGGAAGCTCAAGTTAAGGTTGATAATCGCGAGGTCGGAAAGACTCCATTCAACTTCACCGGCCTGATTCCAGACAAGAAGTATCTGGTTGAGGCAACGCTCGGTGACAAGAAGCTTAGCAAGGAAGTGCAATGGAAGAAGGGCGATAGCTCGGTCATTGACGTGCTTTTCGAGTTCGAAAAGGGGATGCCAGCACCTTTGGTTGCAGCCAGCGAGGAGAGTCCAGCAGGACTCAAACGCCCAAAGCCTGCGCCTAGGAGAACCACTAGGCCTGCGAGAAAACCGAAGTCTGAAGACAAGTCACTTACGCTTTGGGATGACTCGAGCAAGAAAGAAGAGAAAGAAGAGAAAGAAGAAGAAGTCGAACAGCTCAATATCTTTGGCAATTCTGCAAAGAAGAAAACCGAGAAGAAACCATCTAAACCCAAAGAAGAAGAACCTCTCAAGCTCTTCTGAGGTCCAACATGAAACGCCCACGCGTCATTATCCGTCATTGTGACTCCTACGATCCCGAAAAAATCCGTCAAATCATTCGGGAGGGTCTAGAAGAATTGGACCTGCGACCAGAAGGGCGAACGCTCGTGAAACCGAACGTTGTGGCCTCTGGGGAACACTTTCCTCACGCCTTCACGAGACCTGAATTTGCTGAAGGCGTCGTGCTAGCGCTCAAAGATCGGGCGGAGAATGTGGACGAGATTGCTATCGGCGAGCGATGTGGCATTACGATGCCCACGAGGTTTGCGTTTAAACACGGCGGATACAACCAGCTTTCTAAAAAGACGAAGACGCCGCTCTATCATTTCGAAGAATGCACTCAGGTTGAGGTCCCGCTCTATCACGACGGGAGACTCAGGGACTCCATTTTCACACCAGAGCCCGTTGCAAAAGCTGATTTCTTCGTAAATTGCCCAAAGTTTAAAGCCCATCCGTGGACAACGGTCACCTTCAGTTTGAAGGCGTATATCGGCATTCAAGACGACCGACACAGGCTCATCGACCACGACCACAAACTTAATGAGAAGGTTGCCGACCTCCAGTACATCATTCAGCCTCAATTCATCGCCATCGACGCTATTATTGCGGGCGAAGGTCGCATGTTGACCCCGATTCCCTATGAAATGAACTTGATTATCATGGGGGACAACCAGGTCGCTTTTGACGCCGTGTGTTGCCAGATCATCAATCTTGACCCCTTGAGTGTGGACCATATTCGATTGGTACATGAGCGCGGGTTTGGGCCCGTCGACCTTGCCGAAATCGATATCAGCGGCGATGTGACTCTCGACGAAGCGCGAGAGCGTGCCTCGAATTTTCGCGTCGGACTCGTCCGGGTCGAAGACTACTTCGAAGGGACTTCGATTTCCGCGCATTCAGGCCCACCCCCGGACGGCGATGCCGAGGATTATTGTTGGGGCGGGTGTCCAGGGGCCATGGAAGAGGCGATTGAGATTCTGCGAGTCATCGATTCTGTGGACGAAAAGATGCCGAAGACCCATCTAGTCTTCGGAAACTTCAAAGGCGAAATCGACGCAAAACCCGGAGAGAAAGTGGTCTTCATTGGAGATTGCGCGCAGTTCCAGGGAACGATTCAAGGCAAGGATGTCACCATCGAGTCGACCTACGTGGATAGGTCGAACAAGAGCGTGTACGACGCGGAACATGAAGATATCTACGCAAAGATGCTCAAGATGGAATCGAAGATGTTCTCAGCCCGTAAAGACGACATCATTCGCATCTACGGTTGTCCAGTGAGCGTGGCGGAACAGGTCCTTCTCCTCGTTAAGATTGGAAAACTCAAAAATCCATATTTCGACCCTTCGATGGCCGTGAGTTTCACCAGCTGCTACCTCTCGTCCAAGACGAAGAATATGATTTCAAGATTGAGTGGAGAGCCCTATCAAGTGGCTGGGCCCACCCAGCGCGGGAAATCAAGACCCGAACAAAACCTTCCGCCCGAGGGCGTGGCACAGGACCTCGAGGTCTAGTTTTCGCCAAGCATTCGAGAAGGTGAGGCCTTGTACTTCAGGCCGTGTGCGTCGATGGAGCGAGTCGCGATATAGTCCGCGGCTTCCTCTGGGTCATCCGTCACAAGAAAGAGATCGAGGTCGCTCGCGCTGATCAAGCCTCGCTCCACCAGTACGTCTTTCATAAAAGAGACCAGGGGTTCAAAGTACTCCTTCCCAAGCAAGACAACCGGGAAGTCGTAGATTTTATCCGTTTGCATCAAGGTCAAAGTTTCAAAAAACTCGTCAAGCGTGCCGACCCCTCCCGGGGTAATCAGGAAGCCGTACGAGTATTTGACAAGCATCACCTTGCGGACAAAGAAATATCTGAACTGAATAAACCAATCGCAATATTGATTGGCGCCGGCCTCGAACGGAAGCTCAATGGTTACGCCGACACTTCTTGCGCCCACTTCGCGCGCCCCTCGGTTGGCGGCTTCCATCATGCCCGGCCCGCCACCCGTGAGCACCGTAAACCCGCGTTTGCCAAGCTCTTGGCCGGCTTGCCTTGCGAGTTCATACCAAGGTCCGTCGTTTAGACGAGCCGAGCCGAAGACCGTGACACAAGGGCCGGCGAAATGGAGCTTTCGAAAGCCACGAATGAACTCCATTGCCACCCGAAACACGAAGGCCAGCTCAAAACGCCGATGCCGAGGGCCATGTAGAAACCGGCGTTCTTCAATTTCGCGAGGTCCAGCGTCCTCGCTCTCTACGGGCTTGTTCATACAACTTCTTCCCAGCCTTTTTTGACGTTATCGGCAATCCATTCGGTAATATAGGCATCCACCATGTCACGATGCGGAGTCACACGCATATCGGTCTTGAGCGGGTCTTTGCGGCCCGGTGAAAAGTCCGTAAAGAATACAACAAACGGAGGGTAGTTCGGGTCTTCTTCGGCCTTGTTGGTGGCAAAAGCCACATACTTTCGGACCGCAACGTTGCCTTTGGAGTCCTTTTTGTACACGCCACGCTTAAGAATCGCCGATTTGCTAAGGTCACTGGACTCTGCTTTGAGCTCACGTCCTTCAAACGGCACATGTTGAAAGATCTGGTCGAGTCCAATGCTTTGAGAGTCAATGGCCTTGTCCGTACGTTCACGCACGATTGTAGGGTGAATCAGCGAAACGATAGGCAGGCTACCAAGCGCGCTCCAGCCGTCCGCAGCGTCGTATTCAAGCGCCATTCGGCGAACCGGCATATCTCGGGAGTCCGTATCCACAATATCGGATACCTTCACCTCGACCACGATTTCAGGCTTAACAAATCGGCAAAGAGTTCCTTCTCGATTGGCCATCCTGAACGAACTCGGCACTTCAATCGCGCTCAACCGTTCGTGCCAATCGAGTCGATCGGCCTCAGAAAAGCCCGTTCCGACCGAACCCAAAATATGCCATGACCCGTCGTCCCTCATCACGCCTACGGTGATCTCTCTGACCTCTGGCCGACCATTCTCTTCCCGCTCACCAAATGCCAGGACCACCGCATCGATCGTGATGAACGGCTTAATCTTGTAGGTGATGCCTTGTTCAGTTCGAGCGATAACACCTTCGTGTTTTCCAGACTTCACCCATTCATTGAAATACTCCGACGCGACATCTTTCTCGCCTTCAATCGTCGTGACCAGTGCACAACGTTTGCCGGAAGAGAAAAGCTCCTCAAGGCGCTTGTAGCGGTCCTCGTAGGCGCGATAAAGCCAGTCCTCGGAGTCCGCCTCCAGCACGTCAAATGCCCTGAACGCAAGGTTCTTTGCCAGAGAGTCATCTCCGAGACAGAGGGCGACGTGCCCGACCCTCGGCCGAGAACTTCCATCAGGAGGGACGGCGCAAAGCTCGCCGGGAATGATGATGTCGCCCGAGCCTTCAAGTGCTTTTGACGCTTCATCGACAACCGGCACTCCTTGCAAAACCCGACCATTATAAGCGCAGAGCGCAACTTCATCGCCGCGTTTGACAAGAAACCAAAGCTCACCGTCGATCTTAGTTGAGATCCAGAGTTTCCCTTCAGGGAGAAACTTCGTGATATTGTCCGGAAACACCACGCGATAACGCTTAGCCACCAACTTCTTGTAGTTTTTTAGCTTGTCGTGCAGTTCGGTATCTTCCAGACCGCCGATTGGTGATTTGCGGCCGCCTCCGTATGAGGTCCATGTGCTCGTAAAATTACTCATGTCGTGACTCGCTTGAGCTCAAGATTAGACAGGTGAAGGCGAAGCAGATAGGAATCTCCATCTACGCGACCCTCAAGGAATCCGTTGTAAGGGCTTCCATTGGTCTGAAAGATCAGTGGTGCAGGTTTCTTCTTTCCATCATCAGAATCGGCCATGGCTCGCACCAACAAAAGTTTGTTTTGGTCGCTGAGCTCTTTGGCCATTTGATAGAGGAAGTCGTAGGTCAATCCGTTGACGTGGCGGAGGCGAACCACACGACCGATTACGTACTTGCGAACCACGTCCTCGGGCGCAAAAAGGCGTCCACTCCACGGAATTGGGTTTCCGTCGGCACTCACGGTGGCTTCGACATCAATGAAATCGCCGCGCTCGATCTCCTCACCATCTGGATTGTACTTCACCAGTAGGTTCCGGGCGCAAAAGAGCACACTACCATCTTGGCGGATCCAAACGCGGTCACTCCATCCAACCCTGCGTCCAGCCTTATCAAAAGGAATCTCTGGGTCGGAATCCATCAATGCTTCGGCGAGCCGCGTATCGTCTTCAAACTTGTTGAGCAAAGCTTCATAAGTTTGCTCGTCGGTCATCTTGATCAGACGGTCGGACTTCACGGCCTGGCCATTCGAGTTCACAAAACTAACGCGCTCTTTGCGTCTAGGGGCCTCAATATTGACGTGAGCATCCCGCTTTTTCTCGTCGGAGATTCGTATCTGCCTGGTTGCCATTTAGTTTCCTTTAAAAGCTGAAGTCCAAATCGTCGTCAAACGGATCCTCGTCCTCATCTTCGGCTTCGTTTGCTGTGGCGTTCTCGTTTCGCAAGTACTCAAACTCGGTGGGCTCACCCACGATCGCAAAAATACCTTCTTCGTTTTGCAGGATGAACGCTGGGGAATCGTCGTAGCCTTTGCGATAATTGAATCGAGTCTCAAAGATATCGCCTTTTTCGAGGAGCTCTCGAAGCGTCTGCCCCAATTCTTCTGGGTCCAGCTCGTAGACACTCTTTGCAATATGATCGAGGAGTCTCGAAGCCTCGATGGGGCCGTCGAGCTGTGTGGGGACACCGAGAGTGCTCTCGACCTCGGGAAGCGGCGCTCCATCGAGGCCAACGGCCTGAAGATCACCCCGCTCACAGACCTCAAAAGCGTCGTTCAAATAGAGCGATGCGGTGCAGCCTGCGGGAAGCAGCGCTGTGCCATCACGAGTCAGAATCGCCTGAGAGCAATCTTGTCCGTTTTCATCAACAACGACTTTTTTCCGGCGCCCGTAGAGCTTTTCACGCTCAACTTTGGTCAACCCAAAGCTGCTGACCTCTCCGCCGTAATCCACCACAATCCCTCGTCCCATCGAAAACTCCTCTTCAGGTCGTTCACATTTTCCATGCCTTATAGCATCTTGAACGCAAATTTGGTCAATACCAACGCCGACGGGGAATGAAATCGCCAACTCGGAAGGTTGCCTAGATGAACCCTATCGCGTGTTCGGTTCCTTCAATCCGAGGCCCTCGATGAACCTCCAAAACTCGTCCGAAATCAAGTGGGTCTATAGCCCATCAAGCCCAATTCTCATGTTGCCACGGGCGTTGTCTAGACATTGGAAAGGGGCGTCCGATCCTGGCTACCGCCGGGCGAGCGAAGGACATGAGCCGATTTTCCCGATTTCGGTCGGAAGAGGGCAGGGACTCGTTCTTGAAGACGGTTTCCATACGGCATGGTGGCCATTGCCCGAACTTCTTGGCAGCCGTGGCAGGCATACAGGTGGGCTGATTGTACGCTGGCTTTGGGCTAAGAGCTCGGAGACTGTGGTCGAGGCGCTCAGAAGTATCCCCTTGGACTCCTACGAGCCAGAATCTTTCACTTTGAACGTGCTAGACGGGGCCATGATGCTCTTCGAGGCCAAGCAAGATGCTTCTCGGCTTGTCGATGAGATTCCCATGTTCCTCGTAGGAGGAGAGTACGCGATCTTGTCGGCAAACGTTCAGCCTGACGATGATACGTGCCTTCTCGTCCACCGCATTCAACTTATTCAGTAGACTAGAACGCTCGCCGGCCAATCACACATGTGTACGCATCTACGCTGGAGCGCTCGCACTGGTCGGCCTCACCTTCGACCTCTTCGAGAGCCTTGTTGCAGGTGTAGGTCGCAGCGGGCCAAACCAAAACATGGGTCGCGTCCATCCGGGCGGCTTGATTGCGTGCTTTGATCTCGAGCACACTTTGCTTCGTCTCCGTGACTTCGCTTTCGTGCTTCGCGACTTCAAACGAGCCGACCTTATTGCAATGTCGGGCTTTCTCACCGCCAAGGTCGGACTGGGAAAGAAGTTCGATGTTCTTTGATGACTTTGAGGAGCTCACCGTGGTCTTGCAGCCCGCGGCCATGAGCGCCAGTACGCCGAAAATTAGGAGGGTTTTTGTGTACATCATTACTCGAAGTCTAATGTTCGCAGGGCCGTCTTCCAACTAGAACTTTAGACTTAGAAAAAGATTCTGGATTCGGGGCACTTTTTTGTTGAACCAATGTTGCGAACTCGTCATCATATCAGAGTCGCGAGAATGGCTGAGGCCAGCGACTGGACTCGAGATGCACGGCACGTTGTCGAGTTCATGCGGTTGGGAACCGCGCAACCTGACTGCCGCAAAAGGAGGTGATCCAGTGAAAAGTGATTGTAGTTGTCCGACTGGAAAGATGGTGTCCCACAGTGGAGTTCGCCCGTAAAATCACCGCCCAATGCGCTTGAGGGCTGCCCATGAGGCAAAGAAATAGCGACGGTGCTTTGCGGTCGAACCGCATTCACTGAGGAAATCCCAGACACTATCGACGCCGCGTGGTACCGCTCAGTCGGACGGTCATAGACCCTCAAGTCGCCACGCGGCGCTTTTTTTTGCCTAAATGCCAACCAAAAGCCTCTCAGACCTAAGAGTTCCTTTTACGCTTTTCATCGGCATGTTGGCCATTGCGTTTGCCGCAATCTTTTTCAAACTTGCTTCTCCAACCCATCCACTCGTCGCGTCGGGACTCAGGCTGGCAATAGCTAGCGTGCTCCTCTCGCCGTGGCTCCTGCGGGCTCTAAAACGACGCACGTTGTCGCTGAGTGTGATGAAGGCTGCTGTGGTCGCGAGCATCTTCTACGCCGTGCATTTTGGGGCATGGGTTTGGTCATTGGATCTCACAACCGTTGCTGCCTCAGTCTCACTGGTTACCGCAACGCCGCTAATGCTCGCCCTTTGGGGAGTCGTTCGGAGGCAAGACGCTCCCACCGGAGGAATTTGGTTGGCCATTGCAGTCTCCTCGCTCGGTGTTTTCATCGTTTCAGGGGCCGACTTCGAAGGAAGCACGCTCCTCGGAAACGCATTGGCACTCCTCGGCGCCGTGGCGATGGCAGGATACATGTTAACGGTAAGAAGACTCGGCGCTATCGATGTTCTCGCGTTTGGCTCGGCAACTGCTGGTCTGGCATCCATTTGGCTCCTCTCGACCGCTATTTTTTTAGGGCAGTCGATTGTTCCGCCAAGTCCGACCGCTGCGTTTTTCATACTCATGGCGGCCCTGGTTCCTCAAATCATCGGACATTCAGTCATCACGTGGGTTCTGCGCTACACGACTCCCACCATCGTTGGACTGGCAACGCTTATCGAACCCGTTGCATCTAGTATTTTGGCGTGGGTGCTCCTAGAAGAGCGGCCGGGAACCATGGTGTTCCTCGGTTGTGGTCTGACTTTGATTGGCGTGAGCATCGCACTACTGCTAAAACCCCGCTAACCGGTTTCTCGAGAAAGAAATGAAAGACCAACTTGAAGTATTAAGACAGTCCTGGCGAACGCTGAGCAAAGTGCCAGGCGGCAAAAAAGCATTTTCAAAATTTGTCGGTCGAATGGCGCCGTACACCGGAACTATCGGTGCTGAAGTGTTGGAGCTCGACAAGGGTTGGGCGAAAGTCGCTCTCAAGGACCGAAAAAAGGTCCGCAACCACTTAAATTCCATCCATGCCATCGCGCTGATGAACGTGGCGGAGGTCGCATCCGGCTTGGCCTTTACTTACTCGTTGCCTCCGCGCACACGCGCCATCTTGACCGGACTTTCGATCGAATATCTCAAGAAGGCACGAGGCACCTTGGTCGCAGAATGCCGGTGTGAAGTTCCGTCCACCAACGAGCGGCAAGAGGTCGAAATCGAGGTGGTCACCAAAGACAAGCACGGAGATATCGTCACCAAGGCCCGGGCAAAGTGGATGGTAGGACCGCTCTAGGAAATCATGGGATCAATACAGGCATTTTTGGAGCTGGTGGGGCGAGAGGACGTCGATTACGACTCAGCCCTCGACATGGGCGGTGTGGTCGTCTCGGAGTCGGAGAGTTTCGAAGAATCAGTCAGTCGACTAACGGCAGAGATTCGAAATCTGACGGGCGTCGGTCAGGCGATCGCCTTTCTAACGACTGGCGCACTTCTGGAAAATGGGGCGAAGCTATTGCGCCTAGACCCCTTTGTGGACGCATACGCGAAGGCGATCTTGCCCGCGCTCAAGTACATGGAAGCCGTCCGCGCACGGGGAGTCGCAGCGTCGCCGGATTGCGAGTGTGCGCATGACGAGCTCGAATACCTGACGGCTGAAATGGAACTCGAAGTGGCCGAGGCCAATCCTGAAGGTTTTCATGCCTGGCAACTCCTAGATCTCCTAACCCGTGGGTTCTTAAGCACGCTGCTCGCCTACGATTTTCGGGGGACCTTGCCGGCCGATCTCTCGGAAAACATCGACTTCCTCGCAAAATATGAAGTCAGTGTACACTTTGTCCGGGCCTATCTCAGACTGCTCGACGAAGAGATCATCGTCATTGACCCCGTGATGCTGAAGGGAGCCCGAGTTCGTGTGAGTGGCTGTGCAGACGTCTTTCAGTTCCACACGTTGCTGGCGTCTGAACTCGATTTTTTGCCGGCCGAAGCAGAGGCTCCCTCGGATCAAGCCGTCAGCGTGGTGAAGGGAGATGGGCCAACTGAGTCCGGACATGTAGTTGTAGGACCGTGGCAGTTTTCGTCGTGGAGAGCGCTTGCCGGCGAGTTTGACCCCGAAGATACGACTCACTGGATTTGGAACGAGGCTCTGCCGTTTGACATACCTAAGCTTCGCTCGGAAAGGGTCGTTGTGCTACTCGCGCCGAGATATCCTCGCACTTGGTCTGCCTCGAGACTCTTCGAGAATGTCGAGGCCAGCGTAGAGATTGTGGGGGCGTTGGATGAGGAGCAGGTTAAGACCTACATCGACACGGCCATTCACGAATTGGAGCGTGACATCGATGTCGCCCTTTGAAACTCTGCGACCGCTCGCGAAGAAAAAATTCAATCTTTTTAAATCCACGATCGTCTAATAAACAGGCGCTGATTTCCGCCTTGCGCCAAGTTTGAGTTTGGTGGCATGGAACTCGCACCTCAGAGACGATGAAACCTAGCGGTCACGACAGGAGTCAACCATGACCAGAACAATGGAACCACAAAATCTCGAGAACAAATCGTTCGACGCGGAGACGACCGAACACCTGGTGGACTTCGCTGAGATGTTTGAGAGTCCATGCCTGATTTTCATGGCCGATGTGGGGCGAGAGCTCGTCAAACGCGGCAAGAAGCCTGCGATTCTGGATGTGGACAAGCGCCTTTCAAGCATCCCTGGGTTTCGATCCTTTGACCTCGGGCGCCCCGTCTATACGTCTCATTCATTTGACCTGATCATCTGTGACCCGCCCGCAAATGTGTCTCATGTGCAACTCTTTCACGCCCTGAAAGTGCTGACGCATTTTGATTTTGAGACGCCAATTTTGGTCACTACGACCCCGAAGCGAGCAAACGCTTTTAAGGCTGCGCTTTCACCTTTCGAAATGCGAGAGGTTGGGTTCGTGCCGCAATACGTGTCCGCTGATGAGCCCGCTAAGGAGTTCTGGGCGAACTTCGACGCGCCGCTAGGGCTCAAGCGCTAAACGCTCAGTCGAGATGCAATACAAACTCGGGGAGCATCAGAGCGGACTCCGACTCATAAAATAGAGGCAGCACGTGGGAAAGACCGTCTTTGCCGACGAGCTTTCTCAAGATCGATGCTCCAGTGACTTCAGGTTGCTGAATGTTGAGGAGCTCCGTCACCCCAAAGGCAAACCCGGATTCCTCGCTCATCTCGATTTGTTCCACAGCGAGCTCATTGGGGGCATACCCCGCGAGCTCTTCGGCTCGCTTCAACGCGTCGAGCAAGCCGCCACTTCGATCAACAAGCCTCTCGTCGAGCGCGTGTTTACCACTCCAAACGCGCCCACGAGCAGCCTTGTCAATCTGAGCAGCAGACTGCATGCGGGTGGTCGCGATCTGGTTCAGGAAGAGCTGATATCGGTACATGATGCCTGCTTCGACGCGCTCACGTTCGCGTTCGGTCCATGGCTCCCATAGTGATGAGGTCACTTCACCCATCGTGATCGGGGTCGATGAGACACCGAGCCACTCGAGCAATGCATCTGCACTGAACTTTCCGGTAAATATACCGATGGAGCCCGTGATGGTCAGCGGAGAGGCGAAGATTTCGTCAGCTCCGGCTGCTGCATAATACCCGCCACTAGCCGCGGTGTTTCCCATGGACGCAACGACAGGCTTCTTCGTAGCTAGTTTTCTAAGCGCTCTAAACATTTGGTCGCTTGCAATCGCGCTACCACCAGGGCTGTCGATGCGAACTACAACTGCCTTGTAGGAGTCGTCATTCGCAAGTGATTCACAAATCTGAGCGAATGTCTCACCTCCCGAGACGAGTTCCGGTGAAAACGGCCCTTGAGTGGTGCGCCCATCGATGATGTTTCCTTCGACCGTGATCACGGCAATTTTCTGGGAGATTCGCCACGCCTCGTCGCGGGTCTTGGAAGTCCGGTAGCCGGGTTCGATCCGTATTTCACCGAAGGCTGCGCGCAGCTGGCTTTCCAGCTCGTCAGGGTAGAGCACTGCATCCACAAGTCCCGCTTCTTTGGCTTCCGTGGGAAAAATAGGGCGCTTGTTCAAAAGCTCTTCCCAGGTAGCATTAGTCAAACGGCGTTCTCGTTGAATCGACGACGTGACATCTTCATGAATCACCTCGAGAACTTGGGTGGTCTGTGCTTTCGCTTCTTCGGATGGAGAGTCGTAGACAAACCCTTCAGGGGCCGATTTGTAGGCGCCGATTCGAATGAACTCAGCCTCTATCTTGAGCTTTTCGAGCACGCTTCGATAGCTCACCAGTCTCAACTGTAAATCGGACGGGTCAAACGATTCGGTGGGATAAAGCCAGATTTGGTCCGCTGCGCTGGCCACGTAATAGTCCCTGAGTTGTGCCTGAGCTAAGTAGACCACCACCTTCTTACCTGCCTGTTTGAGGCGGTGGATGGCCTGTCTGAGTTCCCATGACTGCGCGTACCCGAGAACGCTGTTGCCTCCGAGAAGGACCACACCATCGACTTCCGCATCACGACTAACGCGGTCTAGATCGCGAAGGAGACCGAGGAAAGGAGGGGCCGTTGGCATGAAGAACCCGCCAGATGACGCTTCAGAAAAGTTTCGATTGAATGAGAGCGTGATCCACCTGGAAGGCATTTCAAAGAGAGAGCGTTGTTTGTCCGGTGAGATCCAGTGATATGCACGGGTCGACGTGAAAGCCTCGTCTTGAAGGGAGAAAACCGGGGCCACTGCAACCCCAAGTGCTCCAAGACTCAACTCCAATCCCGTCCACACAGTATTGAGGTCAAACTCCTGGGCTTCTCCAGTATCGTGTGAGGCCTCAAGCGTGCCGAAAAGTCTCAACCCAGAGAGCGGCTCGAGCAAGGCCTTCGCGCGGTGTTCGTAGGTCGTAAGTCCACGTACCATGGTTGACTCGAGGTCGAGTTGAAGGCGTCCCTCCCAAAGCCTGAAATGAAGCCCAAGCGACGATCGCGCTCGCAAACCTTCGTCTCCAATCACAAACGGCTGGTTTAGGTCTCGGCCGACCCAGCCGAGGGCGAAGTGCTCGCCCAGGCGCCACTGAACACCCACGTCCCACGCAACGGCTTCGTCCAATGCCTGAGACGTGCGACTTCCAAAGAGATTGGAATTGAGACCGATCGCGAGGGAGTTCGTAGGACTTACGGCAAATCCGAGGGTGTACTTGTCGTAGCGGTCTAAGAGAGCTCCGCCGCTGGGCTGCTCAAGACTCTGCCAACCCAGGCCAAGTCCAATGGTCCGGTTTCCCCAGGCAAAGAGCAGGGCATGGGAGCGATTGGCGACCTCAGAATAATCATCCGTTGGAAGCTCGTAGCCGTACCCAAGTTCGACGCGATCCATAAACGCAAGTCCCGCGGGGTTCGACTCCAACGCAAGCGCGTCATCTTGGGCGCTGATCGACGAGTGGGGGCTCTGGATGCCATCACTTGGCGTCGGAGGAAGCTCCGCCGAAGCGGGAGCGGCAAGGACGGCAAGACCGCAGAGCGAGAGGGCAAGTACGCGTAAGGTGTTCACATGGACCCCTGAAAAGATCGGGACTAGTTGAAGTCAGCTTCGACGCCGTCGTTGGAAGGCGCTGGCTTTGAAGGGGAGGGCGCTGGGGCCATCGGTTGAGACCCTTGTGCGATGATATTCTTCATCTGGGTCACCATCAGCGCGAATTCCTTGGAGTTCATCGATGAATTCACCGTGACCGATGTCTTCTTAGAGCTGGCCTTCAAATTCGACACGAGCGGTGCTGCGCCTGTCATTGCAACCATTGGATTTGATGCCTGTACTTTGAGCCCCTCAAAGTCTTTGACGGCCTGTTCGGCATCCTTCTTATTGGCCATGTCCGCAACCATCTTGAAGATCAGGCCGCTTTTCAAGTCAATGGTTAGGCCAGCACGGTTCATCTTTGGACCCTGCTGAGGGAGCTCGCGAGTGATGCCAACCATCCATAGCCCTTTCTTTGTATCGATGGAGCTCATTGACGCAACGACGTCCGAGTTCTTTGACGCACTGAGTTTTGGCCCTTTGATGGTGGCAAAGGTCGCCTCGACGAATGGCTCTGAGCCGACCCCGAGGACAAACACATCCTTGGCAGGAAGTGCGAACTTGAATGCCCCAACATCGTAAACCGCCGCTTCTTTCTCGCCTGTGACCTTCATGTCCGGAAAACGTTTGCGCGCGGACTCAATGACCTTTTCGGAATCAAGTGGTGCTCGCATGGCTAGAGAAAGCGTGGAGTTGACCTGCGGCGTAGTCATAGCTTCCGGAAACGCGAGCACGAGGCCTTGGATATCCTTCTCCGGGGACACATTGAGCTCGGCCTGCATGAAGTTCATGATCTCCGCAAGACGAGGCTGAGCCCGCGCGAATGCGAAGACTTCTGAGTAGACTGGACTAGTTCTGAGCTCTGAGAAATTTGCCCCGATCAACACCTTGGACGTCCCAGGAACGTACTGTGTAAGGTCCGCTGATTGGGCGGCAGCAAATTGAGGGATGAGAAGGAAGACGAGGAGCAATAATAAGCGATTAAACATGTTCAAATCTCAGAAAGCCGTCTCCGGCATATAAGTTGTGGCTTCACAGGCTAGTAGACCCCATAAGGCACTTCAACCTTGATCGTAGGGTAAAAATTCCGGCCCTCGTCGCTCCTCAGCCCTCGACGATCGTAACCTTCAGCATCTTCACCGGCTCGATCGGCCTATCCGAGCGATCCGTGCGTGTGGACTCGATCTTCTGAACGACGTCCATACCGGATGTGACACGGCCGAAAACGGGATGTTTGGAC